>NZ_RDBF01000100.1 GCF_003674095.1 Aeromicrobium phragmitis | reverse complement strand
AGATGAGCCACACGTGGTTGGCCTCCCAGACCGGTCCGATGCTGTGGTCGACCAGCGTCCGGACCTCGGCACCGCGGCGCGCACCACCGGCGGTGAGGTCGAAGAAGCCGGACCCGAAGTCCGCACCGCCGAAGACGGCGTACGCCACGACGCCGACGAACAGCGCGGACGCGACCGCCACCTCCAGCGTCATCGTCCGGCCTCGCCGGCGTCGACCAGGCGCGAATGCGGCCCATACGGGCTCGGAAGGTCCTCCTCACCGGCCTCACCGGCGCGCCATCGCCGCGTCATCGAGCGCAGCACGACGACGGCGCCGACCGTCAGCAGGGTGTACACGACCGCGGTACTCCCGAGCAGCCACCACAAGTCGGCGCTGTAGTCGCCGACCGCGTCGCGGGTGCGCAGGATGCCGTAGACGATCCAGGGTTGGCGACCCA
>NZ_RDBF01000099.1 GCF_003674095.1 Aeromicrobium phragmitis | reverse complement strand
TCGGCGGGGAGATCCGCGATGGTCGGGTCCACGGGCGCGGGGCGCTGGACGACAAGGGCCCGCTGGTGACGGTCGCCGACGCGGTCGAGTCGCTGCTGGCGGAGGGCTTCGTCCCGGCGCACGATGTCTACCTCTCCTTCGGTGCGGACGAGGAGGTCTTCGGTACCGGTGCCGTCGCCGTCGTCGATCACCTCGAGGCGGCGGGCGTCCGGCCGTGGCTCGTGTCCGATGAAGGGGGAGCCGTCGTCGAAGGTGCGCTTCCCGGGGTCGAAGGTCGGACCGCCATGATCGCCGTCGTCGAGAAGGGCACCGTCGACGTCGAGTTGCTCGCGCGTGGGGGAGGGGGTCACGCGTCCACGCCGTCCAAGGGTGGTGCCACGGCGCGGCTCGCGCGGGCGATCACGCGGTTGGAGCGCCGCCCGGCTCCGCCGCGTCTCAC
>NZ_RDBF01000098.1 GCF_003674095.1 Aeromicrobium phragmitis | reverse complement strand
TGACCAGATCCTCGGGCCGTTCGGTCTCCGCGCCGTCGCCGATGGTGGTCTTGCGAGTCTTCTCCCGCGGGATCCCGCGCAGGCCCTCTTGCTTCATCAGCCGCTCCACGGTGCAGCGAGCGACCCTGACGCCTTCGCGGTTGAGCTCGGCGTGGATCTTCCTCGCACCGTAGACACCCAGGTTGGCCTTGTGGGCAACCTTGATGTCCTCGACCAGCTCGGCGTCGCGGATCGCGCGAGCGGACGGTGGCCTGGTCCTGGCCGCGTAGTAGCTGCTCGGGGCGATCTGCACGCCGGCGTTCTTCAGCACCGCGCAGATCGGCTCGACCCCGACCTCGCGCCCCTCGACCACGTCGTGGCGATGAGCATCGATGTAGGCGACTACTTGCTGGTGGGGCGGTCGAGCTCCGCCGCGAAGAAAGCCGCTGACGTCCTCAGAA
>NZ_RDBF01000097.1 GCF_003674095.1 Aeromicrobium phragmitis | reverse complement strand
CCGCGCTGGCTTCATCCGCTGGCGCTCCTGACCGGGAGCAAGATATGCACTTAGATAATCTAAGTGCTAGTGAGCGCTCGACTTTGGCTCGCTGGTGGGCGACACTGGCCGTGTCGGAACCCCCGTTTCAGGGGGGCGCTGCGCTGGGCGAGAAGGGGGCCGCGACCATGGCGGGTCGACGTCGACGACTGGAGAACCGAGCGGATGGCGCGCGAGGAAAGCCGCTCTTTATGCGGCTGTCCGACGACGAGGCGACGGCACTGGCGGCCCGCGCTGAGGCGGCTGGGATGAGCCGCCAGCGATACCTGTTGACCGTGGCGCTGAGTGAGCAGGGTGAGGGCGCGATCGCGTCGCGCGAGCTGTTGGCTGATCTTCTTCGAGCGCGCCGGATCGTCGCCGGATCAGCGGACAACATGAATCAGATCGCTCGGCACGCGAAC
>NZ_RDBF01000096.1 GCF_003674095.1 Aeromicrobium phragmitis | reverse complement strand
GGCACCTGGATCGGCAGCACCATCGGCATGGTCGCCGCGGACGCCCTCGCGATCGTCGTCGGTGCCGTGCTCGGCCGCCACCTGCCCGAGAAGGTCATCCGCTACGTCGCCGCGGCGGCCTTCGCGGTGTTCGCCGTCCTCCTCCTCGGCGAGGGCGTCCGCGCGGTCTGATCGACGCCGCCGGTAGGGTCGTCGGGTGCTGATCCTGCTCCCACCGTCCGAAGGCAAAACCCGGCCCGAGCGGGGCCGCGCACTCGACCTGGAGACGCTCGGTCTCCCTGAGCTCACCACGACTCGCGAGCAGCTCCTGCGCGCGCTCATCCGGCTGAGCGAAGGCAGGCCGGCGCGGGCGATGGAGGTGCTGGGGCTCGGTCCCACGCAGGCCGACGCCCTCCCCCGCAACGCGAACCTGCGGGACGAACCGACCGCCCGGGCCGACGCC
>NZ_RDBF01000095.1 GCF_003674095.1 Aeromicrobium phragmitis | reverse complement strand
GCGGGAACGCTTCGACGACCTCGTGATCAGCGTCGACACGTGGCGCGCGGAGGTGGGAGCCCGCTGCGCCGACGCCGGCGCCGATCTGCTCAACGACACCTGGGCGGGCGCCGACCCGGAGCTGGCGGACGTCGCCGCAGCCTTCGGCTGCGGATACGTGTGCTCGCACACCGGCGGGGCCGAGCCGCGTACCGATCCGTTCCGGGTGGCTTACGACGACGTGGTACGCAGCGTCGCGGAGGAGACCACGGCCGCGGCCGAGAGCCTCGTGAAGCGCGGGGTACCGCGCGAGGGGATCCTCATCGACCCCACGCACGACTTCGGCAAGAACACCTTCCACGGGCTGGAACTGCTGCGCCGTACCGACGAGCTCGTCGCGACGGGCTGGCCCGTGCTCATGGCGCTGTCCCGCAAGGACTTCGTCGGCGAAACCCTCGACCTGG
>NZ_RDBF01000094.1 GCF_003674095.1 Aeromicrobium phragmitis | reverse complement strand
GGTCGTCGTACGTCAGCACGACGAAGCCGAGATCGGCCGCGATGAAGCCCTCGTCGAGATCGGCCACCGCGACCTGCACGATCCGCTCGGAACTACCCGCGCCAGGCTCCAGCACCTCGACATGGCGGGCGGCGACGTCGTGCTCGGCCAGCCACTCCACCGTTCGTTGCGCCTGGCCGGGACCGGGGACGGTCAACAGCACGGCGTGCCCCGCCTGCTGCCACGTCTGGAGATCGGCGAGCGCGGCTTCGGTGTCGCCGCGGTAGCGGGGAGCGGGCTCCACCGCGACGACGAGGCTCTCGTCGCCCATCGCGAACGGTCCCACGTCGGCCCAGGTGTGGCCGGCGGTGGCGACGTGTTCGCGCACCTCTTCCAGATCCTTGAATGCCGCGGCGCCGAGGTCGATCGGCGACTCGCCGCCCGTCGCTGCGGCCGCCCACGAG
>NZ_RDBF01000093.1 GCF_003674095.1 Aeromicrobium phragmitis | reverse complement strand
ATCTGATCCTACGTAGACGAGTTGAACTTTAACTTTTTCCAGAACCGTCAGTTACAGAATCTCGACCGCTACAGATATCGAAGCGCGGTTTGCAGTGCCGTGTAGGCATCGGCAGTGCGACTCCAACGCCGCAAACCGCGACTCGATCTAATGATAGTTTAAAATTCTAGAGCGATTTTTCGACTTCAAACTCCAATCTGATCCTACGTAGACGAGTTGGACTTTAACTTTTTCCGAAGCCGTCAGTTACAAAATCTAAACCGCCAAAGATATCGAAGCGCGGTTTCTTGTGCCGTGTAGGTATCGGTAGTGCGACTCCAACGCCGCCAACCGCGACTCGATCTAATGATAGGTTAAAATTCTAGAGCGATTTTTCGATTTAAAACTCCAATCTGATCCTACGTAGACGAGTTGGACTTTAACTTTTTCCGCAGCCGTCAGTTA
>NZ_RDBF01000092.1 GCF_003674095.1 Aeromicrobium phragmitis | reverse complement strand
GCTCGCCATCGCCTGCGACCTTCGCGTCGCCGACGCGACGGCGCGCTTCGCCATCCCGACGGCGAAGAACGGCATGGCCGTGGACGCGTGGACCATCCGAACCCTGGGCAAGCTGGCCGGCATGGGCCCGGCCCGCCGGCTCATGCTCGCCGCCGACGCTCTCGACAGTGACGCGGCGCTGGCGTGTGGACTGGTCGACCGAGCCGGCACCGTGTAGGACGCCGTGGCGTGGGCGCACGAGATCGCCACCCTCGCGCCGCTGACGCTCGCGTACAACAAGCTGGTGCTGAACGGCTCGCGCGCCGACGATGCGACGATCGACGCCGAGTTCTCCCGGGTGTGGGCGAGCGAGGACGTCAAGGAAGCCGCCCGAGCGCGCGCCGAGAAGCGCCCTCCCGTCTTCCAGGGGCGATGATGACGAGCCTGGCCTTCCGCGTCCTCGACC
>NZ_RDBF01000091.1 GCF_003674095.1 Aeromicrobium phragmitis | reverse complement strand
GCAGGTGGCGCTGGTCGCCGACGCCGACGCGATCCCCGATGAGGGCGAAGGCGTCGTCACGTTGATGACGCTGCATACGGCCAAGGGGCTGGAGTTCCCGGTCGTGTTCCTCACCGGCATGGAGGACGGCGTCTTCCCTCACATGCGCTCGATGGGCGACGCCAAAGAACTCGAAGAGGAACGTCGGCTCGCCTACGTCGGCATCACCCGCGCCCGCGAGCGGCTGTACCTCACGCGGGCCACGGTGCGTTCGGCATGGGGAGCGCCGTCGTACAACCCGGCGTCGCGGTTCCTCGACGAGATCCCCGACCACCTCGTCGACTGGCGGCGCATGGGCACCGCACCGACCCAGTGGACGCCGAGCACGCCGTCGGCCACCGCGCGTCGTGAGTCCTTCCGCTCCTCGACGGTGGCGGCCAAATCCCGCCGCGCCACCCGCGACATC
>NZ_RDBF01000010.1 GCF_003674095.1 Aeromicrobium phragmitis | reverse complement strand
ACCCCCAGCCAAGCAGGACCAAACCCGCCCAACCAGACAGCCCCACCCCCCGTTTTCAGCGGCCAGTCTCCAGCAACACGCCGGCATTAACCGTTTCGGTAGAGGTGGCTCCCGAGGCCGAGCGCCCCGCCTTCCGGCCTTGCGCTCCGTCGCCCTCAGCAACAAGAACTACATTACATGGGCCCTTCAAAGGCCGTCAAACCGGGGGTACCCCTTTGTCGATACGACCTGGAAGCGCAGTCCGATTCGTCAAAGGACGACCAGATCGTCGCGGTGGACGACCTCGCGCTCGTACTCGGGTCCGAGCAGCTCGACGAGCTCATGCGAGGAGCGTCCGACCATCGTCGGCAGCTCGCGAGCATCGAAGTTGACCAGACCGCGAGCGACGACGGTGCCGTCGAGGCGGACGAGGTCGACCGGGTCGCCGGCCGTGAACGTTCCGTCCACAGCGGTGACGCCAGCGGCCAGCAAGGACGCCTTGCGCTCGGCGATGGCCCGGACGGCGCCGTCGTCGAGGGTCAACCGTCCCTTGGTCTCACTCGCGTGCGCGAGCCACAGCAGTCGCGTGGACCGGCGCTTGCCCGTCGGCTCGAAGCGGGTGCCGACGGCCCCGTGGCGCAGCGCCTCGCCCGCCAGCGCCGCACTCGTGAGCACGACGGGGATACCTGCGGCCGTGGCGATACGCGCGGCCTCCACCTTGGTGACCATCCCGCCGGTGCCGACGGCGGAACCCACCCGGCTGACGTCGACGCCCGCAAGATCGTCCTCTCCCCCGACGACCTCGATCCGGCGCGAGTCGGGGAGATCCGGATGCCCGGTATAGAGCGCGTCGACGTCCGAGAGCAGCACCAGCTCGTCGGCGTGCACGAGGTGTGACACCAAAGCGGCGAGCCGGTCGTTGTCGCCGAACCGGATCTCGCTCGTCGCGACCGTGTCGTTCTCGTTGACGATCGGCACGACACCGAGCTCCAGCAGCTTGGCGAACGTCTGGTGGGCGTTCCGGTAGTGGCTGCGCCGCGTGACGTCGTCGAGCGTGAGCAGGACCTGCCCGACCCGGAGCCCGTGGTGGGCGAAGCGCCGCCCGTAGAACTCCACGAGGGCGCCCTGACCCACGCTCGCCGCCGCCTGCTGAGTGGCAAGATCGCGCGGGCGGGTGCTCAGCCCCAGCGGACCGAGACCCGCGGCGATCGCGCCGGAACTCACCAGGACGACTTCGTCCCCGGCGGAACGGGCGTCGGCGACCGCGTCGACCACGGTGCCGATGCGGTCGGGGTCGATGTGACCGTCGCGCGTCGTCAGCGAGGACGACCCGACCTTGACGACGATCCGGCTCACGGCCGGTCCCCCTCGTCCAGGTCGTAGACCTCCTCCGCGGACCAGTCGAGAAGGTCGTCGTCATCGTCCTCGTCGTCGAACTCGTCGAGTCCCTCGGGCCGCGGCGGCGGAGCCTCGCCGCGCTCCCGCGCGGCCCTGGCCTCGATCTCCCAGGCGCGCTTCGCGGCCAGCCGCTCGCGGCGCTCGCGCGTCGTGCGCCGGGTGTTCTGCTCCAACCGCAGGTCCTCGCCGCGCCGACCGAGCACTTCGGCCCCGGCCGTGATCGTCGGATCGAAGTCGAACACCACGGCATCGTCGTCGTCGCCGATGAGGATGTCGTCCCCCGGCTGGGCGCCGCGGGCGAGCAGCTCGTCCTCGACGCCGAGGCGGTTGAGGCGGTCGGCGAGGAAGCCCACCGCCTCGTCGTTCGTGAAGTCGGTCTGGCGGACCCAGCGCCGGGGCTTGTCGCCGCGGACGAGCCACTGCCGGCCGCGCTGCTCGATGGTGAACTCCTGGTCCACACCCGACGGCGAGGGTGGGCGCAGGACGATCCGGGTGGCCTCGACCTTGGGCGCCGCGGCACGGCGCGCCTCCACGATCTCGGCCATCGCGAATGACAGCTCCTTGAGCCCCGCGTGGCTCGCCGCCGAGATCTCGTAGACGTCGAGGTCCCGGGCCTCGAGGTCGGCCCGGACGAACTCGGCGATCTGCGCCGCGTCCGGCACGTCGACCTTGTTCAGGGCGACGAGGCGCGGGCGGTCCGACAGGTCGACGCCCGCGAGTTCGGAGTAGCGCGCCAGCTCGTTCTCGATGATCTCCAGATCGGTGAGCGGATCGCGGCCGGGCTCGACCGTCGCGCAGTCGATCACATGGACGAGCGCGGCACAGCGCTCGACGTGGCGCAGGAAGTCGTGGCCGAGGCCCTTGCCCTCACTCGCGCCCTCGATGAGGCCCGGGACATCGGCCACCGTGAAGGTGGTCGATCCCGCCTTCACGACGCCGAGATTCGGGACGAGCGTCGTGAACGGGTAGTCCGCGATCTTGGGGCGCGCCCGCGACAGCGCCGCGATGAGGCTCGACTTTCCGGCGGAGGGGAAGCCGATGAGGCCGATGTCGGCGACCACCTTCAACTCGAGGGTGACGCTGCGCTGCTCTCCCGGCTCGCCCTTGAGGGCGAAGCCCGGTGCTTTGCGCTTGCTCGACGCCAGGGCGGCGTTGCCGAGTCCGCCTCGCCCGCCGGCGGCGATGACGAGTTCGGTGCCGGCGCCGACGAGGTCGGCCAGCACCTCACCGTCGCGACCCCGCACCACGGTGCCGTCGGGAACGCGCAGGACGAGGTCGTCGCCGTTCGCACCGTTGCGGTGCGAGCCCGCGCCCGGTGCACCGTTGCCCGCCTTGCGGTGGGGCTCGTGGTGGAAGTCGATGAGCGTCGTGACGTCGGGATCGACGCGCACGATGACGTCGCCGCCGTGGCCGCCGTTGCCGCCGTCCGGCCCGCCGAGCGGCTTGAACTTCTCACGGTGGACCGACGCCACCCCGTGGCCGCCGTTGCCGGCCTGGACGTGCAGCGTCACCTGGTCGACGAAGGTCGGGATGGCCATGGATGCTCCTTAGCAGCGGGAGAGAAATGAGAAAAGGGGTAGTCCGCGTGCGCGGACTACCCCTTCTCGTCGATGTGAGTCAGTCTGCGACGTCACTCCGACGGGAGGATGTTGACGACCTTGCGGCCGCGCTTGGTGCCGAACTCGACAGCACCGGCGGACAGCGCGAACAGCGTGTCGTCGCCGCCGCGACCGACGTTGACGCCGGGGTGGAAGTGGGTTCCACGCTGGCGGACGATGATCTCACCGGCGTTGACCTGCTGGCCGCCGAAACGCTTGACGCCGAGGCGTTGGGCGTTGGAGTCGCGACCGTTCTTGGTGGAGGCTGCGCCCTTCTTGTGTGCCATGTCCCTCGACCCTTACTTCTCGATGCCGGTGATCTTGACCTGGGTGTACTTCTGACGGTGACCCTGGCGCTTCTTGTAACCGGTCTTGTTCTTGTACTTCTGGATGATGATCTTGGGGCCCTTGGTGGCGCCGACGACCTCGGCGTTCACCGTGACCTTGGCGAGCGCGTCGGCGTCCGCCGTCACGTGGTCGCCGTCGACCAGCAGCACCGCGGGGAGCGTGACGCTGTCACCCTCGGTGGCCTGGACCTTGTCGATCTCGATGACGTCGCCGACCGCGACCTTGGCCTGGCCGCCGCCATTGCGCACGATTGCGTACACCACGGGATTCCTCACTCGAATGTCTGTTCAGGGTGCGTGTGACACGCACGAGAACGGCGCGCCGGGGCGCACCGACTATCTACTCTACTGACCCGACCCATCCTCGGTCAAAACGGGGCCGGTCTCACCCTCCGGAGCCGGCTGCTCTCCGGAGTTCGACGGGGACGAGTCCTCGACGGGCGTCGAGGGCTCGGGCGCCGCCGCGGGCCGCGTGGCCCGCTTACGGGTGCGCTTGGGGCGGGTGACGACGATCGGAGCGCTCTCCGCCGTGGCATCATCCGCGTTCTGGGCTTCGGCATCGGCCGCGACGGATGTCTCGGCCGGCGACTGCTCGACGGTCTGGGGCTCGGCGGCCTCCGGCTGATCGAGCGGCAGCGGTGCCGGCTCCTGGGGCTGGTCGGCCTTGGGCTTGCGCCGAGAGCGGGACGTGCGAGAGCGGGCCTGTGCGGGCGTCTGCGACTCCTGCTGCTCGGCCGAGCTCGACGCCTCGACCGTCGCCTCCGCGATGGTCTCGCTGCCCGAAGGCTCGTCCTGAGTTGCCGGCTCCGCGGACGCGGAGTCCGCGGCCGCGTCGCCGGATTGCGGCTCGGCGGGCTTGGACTGTCGCCGATTGCGTTTGCCGCTCTCGGCCTTGCCCTCGACGACGCTCTCCTGCTCGGACGTGGTCTCGACCTTCTGCCCGCTCTTCGTGTCGGGCTTCTGCTCGTTCGGCACGTCCTGCTGCTTGTCGCCGTTGCCGCCACGGCCCTTACCGCCGCGGCCACCGCGCCGGCGACGGGCTTCGTCCCGCTTGGGCTCGACCGGTTCGTCGGCGATGACGACTCCACGGCCCTTGCAGTGTTCGCACTCGTGGCTGAACGACTCCAGCAGGCCGGTGCCGATGCGTTTGCGAGTCATCTGGACCAAGCCGAGCGAGGTGACCTCGGCGACCTGGTGCCGCGTGCGGTCACGCCCGAGGCACTCGACCAGACGGCGCAGGACGAGATCGCGGTTGCTTTCCAACACCATGTCGATGAAGTCGATGACGATGATGCCGCCGATGTCGCGCAACCGAAGCTGACGGACGATCTCCTCGGCCGCCTCGAGGTTGTTCTTGGTGACGGTCTCCTCGAGATTGCCGCCGGAGCCGGTGAACCGGCCGGTGTTGACGTCGACGACCGTCATCGCCTCGGTTCGGTCGATGACGAGCGAACCGCCCGAGGGCAGGTGCACCTTGCGGTCGAGGGCCTTGTGGATCTGCTCATCGAGGCGGTACTCGGCGAAGACGTCGCTGTCACCTTCCCAGCGCTCGAGCCGATCGGCGATATCCGGTGCGACGTGGCCGATGTAGCCCTGGACCATGTCCCAGGCCTCGTCTCCCTGCACGGTGAGCTTGGCGAAGTCCTCGTTGAAGAGGTCGCGGACGACCTTGATCATCAGGTCGGGCTCGGCGTACAGCAGCTCGGGAGCTTTGCCGGCCGCCACCTTGCGCTCGATGTCCTCCCAGCGCGCGCTGAGCGCCTGGACGTCGCGGGTCAGTTGCTCCTCCGTGGCGCCCTCGGCCGCCGTGCGCACGATGACGCTGGCGTTGTCGGGCAGCACCTCCTTGAGCAGACCCTTGAGCCGCGAGCGCTCGGAGTCGGGCAGCTTGCGCGAGATGCCGTTGCTGCCGCCGCCGGGGACGTAGACGAGGAAGCGACCGGGAAGGCTGATCTGACTCGTGAGCCGTGCGCCCTTCTGACCGATCGGATCCTTGGTGACCTGGACGAGGATGGTCTGGCCGGGCTGCAGCGCGTCCTCGATCTTGCGCTGCTTGCCGTTCTCGACGTTGGACCAGTCCACCTCACCGGCGTAGATGACCGCGTTGCGGCCGGCGCCGATGTCGACGAACGCCGCCTCCATGCTCGGCAGGACGTTCTGGACCTTGCCCAGATAGACGTTGCCGATGATCGAGACCTGCGATTCGCGGGCGACGTAGTGCTCCACGAGCACCTTGTCCTCGAGCACGGCGATCTGCGTGTAGTCGTCACGCTGACGCACGACCATCTCTCGGTTGACCGACTCGCGCCGAGCGAGGAACTCGGCCTCGCTCACGATCGGGGCGCGCCGCCGGCCGGCTTCGCGGCCCTCGCGCCGTCGCTGCTTCTTGGCTTCGAGGCGGGTCGAGCCGGTCACCCCGGTGATCTCGTCCTCCGCGCTGCGACCCTCGCGGACCTTGACGACCGTGTTCTCCGGGTCGTCTGACGTCGACTCGGCATCCTCACCGGACCGCGCCCGGCGGCGGCGACGACGCGAGGTGGAGCCGTTTCCGTCCTCGGTGTCGTCGGCTTCCGCGGCCTGCTTGCCCAGATCGTGCTGATCGGTGTCCGCGTCCTTGGACTCCTCGCCCTCATCGCCGTCGTCACCGTTCTTGCGGCGGCGACGACCGCCGCGGCTGCGGCGGCGACGCTTGGGAGCCGAGTCGTCGTCCTCGGCGTCGTCGTCGGCGTCGTCGTCGTCGGCCTCGACCGTGCGCTCGGGCTCAGGCTTGGGCTTGGCCTTGGGCGGCGCCAGCTCGGCCGGCGGGGCCTGGAACATCGCCGCGATGGCCGCGGCGGGCTTGGCGGCCTCGGCGGGAGCCTTCTCGGCGGCCTCCTCGGCCGTCGCGGTGTCGTCCGCCTCGGGTTCGGGATCGTCCGAGCCCGCCGTGGGCGGGGCGAAGATGTCGGTGTTCAGCGCGGCCGGAGGGCCGGCGGGGCGCCCCGCGCCGCGACGCCGGGTGGAGCTGGTGACCGTCGAGGTCGTGGACGCGTTCTCGGGGGCCGCCGTGGGCTCGGTCGAGCTCTCGTCCGTGGTTGAGTTGTCAGTGGTGTCGTCGTCGAGCATCTGCTCTCCTTCGCCCGGCGCGCGAGCGCCCCGGGCCTGGGGTCAACGGTCCCTCGGGACCGACAAGTCTGTCGTCGACCTCGATGCGTCCTCGCATCGAGGGGCGGACGGCGTTCGGCCTGTCACTACGACGACCAACTCGGCCCGCCGCGGTCGGCTTCGGTCAAGAAGCGTCGCGGTCGTGAGCGAGCGGATCGCCGACCGTGCCGGTCTCCGGGTCGAGCGGGCCCTGGGCCAGGCGAGTCGCAACGGGCGTCTGCCCGGTGGCCAGTCCACACGCGGAACGGAGTCCGACGAGTACGTCGTCCGGTCGTACTGACGGTGTGCCATGGCGTACGACCAGGTCCAGTATCGCACATGCCGCCTCATCGGGATCGGACTCGGCGCGCAACGACACCACGGCGGCACGGATGTCGAACGTCTTCGGGCCGCGCTTCATCATGCGCTCGACCAGGATTTCGTCCCGCTGCTCGAAGGCGGAAACGGCCTGATGGACGTCAGCGAGCGCGAGCCCGGGAAGGCGCACCTGCCAATGGCTCGCCTCCAGGCGATCGGCGAGCGCGCCGGGCGTGGCGGCCACGACGTCGAGGATGTCCAGACCGTCGGGCAAGGCCTCGTCGAGTCGGTCGCGCACCGACGCCGGCTCCAGTTCGCGGGTGAGGCCGATCTCGAGGTACTCGGCCTCACTCGCGGCACCGGTCGGGGACGCGCCTGCGTAGGAGATCTTGGGGTGCGGGGTGAAACCGGAGCTGTACCCGATCGGCAGCGCCGCACGACGGACCGCGCGCTCGAAGGCGCGGCCGAAGTCGCGGTGGCTCGTGAAGCGGAGCCGGCCCCGCTTGGCGTAACGGATGCGCAGCTTCTGCACGATGGGCAGCTGCGGGTTGGGGGCCTCCGGATTCGGGGTGCCCTCGAGCGTCCTGCTGCCGTCGTTGCTCATGGGATCGAGCCTAGAGCGTTGTTCCCGACGACCTGGTGGTCGGTCGGGCGAGCAGCCGGGGTTGAATGGCGACGATGTCCACCTCACCGTCCGCCCGGGGCCGCGTCCTCGTCGGCGCCTCGATCATCCTGCTGGCTCTGAATCTGCGCGTGGCGGTGAGCAGCGTCGGGGTCGTCATGGACGCCCTGCAGAGCGACCTCGGGCTCAACGCCACCGCCGCCGGTCTCCTCACGACGCTGCCGATGATCTGCTTCGCGGTGTTCGGTCTGGGGACGGATGCGATCGTGCGTCACCTCGGTCTGCACCGGACCACGGTGGTCGCGCTCGTCGCGATCGCGAGCGGTATCGCGTTGCGGGTCCTCGCCGACGGGCCCTGGCTGTTCTTCTCGATGTCGTTCCTCGCACTGTCCGGAGCGGCGATCGGGAACGTCGTCCTGCCACCGCTGGTCAAGGTGCACTTCCCTGATCGCATCGGGCTGCTCAGCGCGCTGTTCGGCGCCGCGCTCATGGGCGGGGCGACCCTCGGCTCGACGATCTCGGTGCCGGTCTCACATTCGGGCGGCGGGTGGCGGCTGGCCCTCGGCATGTGGGCCGCCTTGACCGTCGTCGCGCTGCTCCCGTGGCTGCGGATGCTGCGTCACGACGTCAAGAGTTCGCTCAGGAGCGATGAGGCGTTGCCGCTGCACGTGGTGGCGCGCTCACCGCTGACCTGGGCGATGCTCGCGTGCTTCGCCGCGCAGTCCGGGGGCGCCTACGCGCAGTTCGGCTGGTTCGCGGCGATGCTGAGCGACGGGGGCGTCGCGCCCGACACGGCGGGTTTCATGCTCGGTGTGTTGACCGCTGTGGGCATCCCGATGACGCTGGCGCTGCCGTGGCTCATCCGTCGGTGGGGAGCAACCCCGGCGCTTCCGGTGAGCTTCGGCGTGCTGACCATCGCGGGATGGCTCGGCGTCCTCCTCGCCCCCGACGCCGCCCCGGTGCTGTGGGCCGTCACGCTCGGACTCGGCGGCGGAGCGTTCTCCTGGGTGCTCGCGATGATCGGCTACCGGACGACGACCGCGGCCGGGACGACCGCGTTGTCGGCGATGACGCAGGGGCCCGGCTATCTCGTCGGAGCGATCGCGCCGTTCGGCACCGGCCTGCTCCACGACGTGACCGGAAGCTGGGACGCTCCGCTGATGGTGCTCATCGGCGCTGCCGTCATCATCGCGGTCGCCGGTACCTTCATCGCCCGCTCCGCGCCGCTGGAGTCCCGCCTCGGGAAGTGACCGCCTCCCGCGGATGAGGGCGACCGGCACGTGACGGGACCCGAGCGGCCAGTGAAGCTCAGGTGACCTACCCGAGCTACTACGAGTCTTTTCAGACCACGGAGAGCGGGAGCAGCTTCTGGCCGGTGGGACCGATCTGGATGTCGAGGTCCATCTCAGGACACACGCCGCAGTCGAAGCACGGCGTCCAGCGGCAGTCCTCGACCTCGGTGGCTCCCTCGGGATCGATGGCGTCCTGCCAGTCCTCCCACAGCCATTCACGGTCGAGGCCCGAGTCGAGATGATCCCACGGCAGGACCTCGTCGTAGTCGCGCTCGCGGGTCGTGTACCAGTCGAGGTCGACCGGCGTGCCCTCGAGCACCTCGGCGGCCTTGGTCGCCCAGCGCTCATAGCTGAAGTGTTCGCTCCAGCCGTCGAAACGACCGCCGTCGCGCCACACGGCCTCGACGATCGAGCCGACCCGACGGTCGCCGCGGGAGAGCAGGCCTTCGACGATGCCGGGCTTGCCGTCGTGGTAGCGGAAACCGATGGCTCGGCCGAAGCGCTTGTCGCTCTGGACGGATTCGCGGAGCTTGCGCAGCCGCTCGTCGGTCGTCTCGTGGTCGAGCTGTGAGGCCCACTGGAAGGGCGTGTGCGGCTTGGGCACGAAGCCGCCGATGGAGACGGTGCAGCGGATGTCCTTGCGTCCGGACACCTCCCGCCCGGTCTCGATGACGCGCTTGGCGAGCTCGCCGATCTGCAGGACGTCCTCGTCGGTCTCGGTGGGAAGACCGCACATGAAGTACAGCTTCACCTGACGCCAGCCGTGCGAGTACGCGGCCGCGACGGTGCGGATCAGGTCCTCCTCGCTGACCATCTTGTTGATGACCTTGCGCAGACGCTCGCTGCCACCCTCGGGGGCGAACGTGAGACCCGAACGGCGGCCGTTGCGGCTGAACTCGTTGGCCAGGGTGATGTTGAACGCGTCGACGCGCGTGGACGGCAGCGAGAGGGAGGTGTTCGTGCCCTCGTACCGGTCACCGAGCTGCTGGGCGACGTCGCCGATCTCGGAGTGATCGGCGCTCGAGAGGCTCAGCAGACCGACTTCTTCGAAACCGGACTGCTTGAGGCCGTTGTCGACCATCTGGCCGATCGTCTGGATCGAACGCTCGCGCACCGGCCGGGTGATCATGCCGGCCTGGCAGAACCGGCAGCCACGCGTGCAACCGCGGAAGATCTCCACGCTGAACCGCTCGTGCACGGTCTCCGCGAGCGGGACGAGCGGCTTCTTGGGGTACGGCCAGTCGTCGAGGTCCATGAGCGTGTGCTTGGCCACCGTCCACGGGATGCCCTCGCGGTTGGGCGCGACCTTCTCGATGCGTCCGTCCGGCAGGTACGCGACGTCGTAGAACTTCGGGATGTAGACACCTCCGGACGCCGCCAGCCGGGCGAGCACCTCGTCGCGGCCGCCGGGACGCCCCTCGTCCTTCCACTCGCGGATGACCTCGCTGATCGCCAGCACGACCTCCTCGCCGTCACCGAGGACGGCGGCGTCGACGAAGTCGGCGATGGGCTCGGGGTTGAAGGCGCTGTGGCCGCCGGCGAGCACGATGGGGTGGTCGTCGGTGCGGTCGACCGCGTGCAGCGGGATGCCGGCGAGGTCGAGAGCGGTGAGCAGGTTCGTGTAGCCGAGCTCGGTCGCGAAGCTGACGCCGAGGACGTCGAACGCGCCGACCGGCCGGTGCGCATCGACAGTGAACTGCGCGATGCCGTGCTCGCGCATGACCTGCTCCATATCGGGCAGCACGGCGTACGTGCGCTCGGCGAGGATGCCGTCGCGCTCGTTGAGCACTTCGTAGAGGATCTGGACGCCCTGGTTGGGCAGGCCGACCTCGTAGGCGTCGGGGTACATGAGCGCCCAGCGCACCTGAGCCTCGTCCCAGTCCTTCACGGTCGAGTTGAGCTCGCCGCCGATGTACTGGATCGGCTTGCTCACGCTCGGCAGCAACGGTTCCAGGCGGTCGTACACGGACTCAACGGACATGCCTTCCAGGGTAGGCGGTCGTCCCACGAGCAGCGAAACCCAGCCGCGGACCACCCGGCCGACGGCCCATTAGGCTCGCCTCGTGAGACGACGTCAGCGCAAGTCACAGCCCTTCACGGTCAGGTACGTCCCGGTCGCGTCGGACGGATCTCTCGACCAGACCCTGACGATCACCAACAACACCGACGTCTCGGTGATGCCGACGCTGCGGTTCCGGCCGCACAACGTGTATGGACTCGAGCTCCCCCACGTGACCACGCGCGGCGTCCACGGATCGCATGCGGGACAGGCCCTGCTTCCGGCCGGCGGATCGCTGCACGAGGTCCTCCGGTTCGACGGACAGGGGGCCGATCAGGTGCGCTCGGTCGAGGTCGAACTCGCCGGCGCGGAGGAGATCGACCATCCCGCGCTCGAGCAGGAGGTCACGACCGTCATGATCGACCTCGAGCAGAAGGCCACCGCCGACCCGGGCGAGTTCTGGGGCATCGGAGCGGTCAACCCCAACCCGTTCGGCGTCACCATCCGGATCTCGCTGGTCGCGCTGGAAGAACGGCGCCGCGACCACCCGCGTCAGGTCGTCGACGTCGTCACCCTGCAAGAGGACGTCGATCTGGCGTCGTCCTCGCACGACGTCATCTGGCTGCCCGACGACGTGCGCGGGCAGTTCCACCAGGTCGTGCACCACCTCGTGCCGCCGACGTACGCCTAGTCCGTCCCGCGGCGCGAGAGGGCGCCGATGGTCAGAGTTCGGGGAACCAGAGCGCCATCTCGCGCGCGGCGGACTCCTCGGAGTCCGAGGCGTGCACGAGGTTCTCGCGGTTGGACAAGGAGAGGTCACCGCGGATCGTGCCCGGCGCGGCGGCCCGCCCGTCCGTGGCGCCGTTCAGGCTCCGCACCACCGCGATGGCCTCGTCGCCTTCGAGCACGAGGGCTACGAGCGGCCCGGAGACCGCGAACTCCCGCAACGGCGGGTACCACGGCTGTTCGACGTGCTCGGCGTAGTGCGCATCGGCCATCTGCTCGTCGATCGAACGCAGCTCCATCGCCACGAGCGACAGCCCCTTGGCCTCGTAGCGGGAGAGGACTTCGCCCACCAAGCCGCGACGGACGGCGTCGGGTTTGATGAGTACGAGCGTGCGCTGTGTCATGGTCCGAATCTATCGGCCCGCCTCGAGAGGAGAACCAATGCCCATGCCCTCTGCCCCGAGCCCCTGGTGGCGCTACGCCGTCATCTACCAGGTCTACCCGCGGTCCTGGGCCGACGCGGACGGCGACGGCCTGGGCGACCTGCCCGGCATCACCTCACGGCTCCCCCATCTGGTCGAGTTGGGGGTCGATGCGGTGTGGATCTCCCCCTTCTACCCCTCGCCGCAGCGCGACGCCGGGTACGACGTCGCCGACTACCGCGACGTGGATCCCCGATTCGGCACGCTGGACGACTTCGACGCGTTGATCGAGCGCGCTCACGCCCTGGGTCTGAAGGTCATCGTCGATCTCGTGCCGAACCATTCCTCCAGCGATCACCCCTGGTTCCAGGAGGCCCTCGCCGCGGCTCCGGGCAGCCCCGAGCGGGCCCGCTACATCTTCCGCGACGGCCGCGGTCCCGGCGGCGACTCGCCTCCCAACAACTGGCGCAGCAAATTCGGCGGCAGCGCCTGGACTCGGATCACGGAGGCCGACGGCTCCCCCGGCCAGTGGTACCTGCACTTGTTCGACGAGAGCCAGCCGGACTTCGACTGGTCCCACGCGGAAGTCCGGAGCGAATTCGAGGACATCCTGCGCTTCTGGCTGGACCGCGGTGTCGACGGGTTCCGCATCGACGTGGCCCACGGCATGGTGAAGACCGAGGGCTTCCCGGACGCCCCCGACGACTACGATCTGGCCGTCGACCCGACCGCTTCGCAGCCCATGTGGGACCAGCCGGCGGTCCATGACATCTTCCGGTCGTGGCGCCGACTCGTCGACACGTACGACGGCGACCGGCTTCTGTGCGCGGAGGCGTGGGTACGTCCCGATGAAGCACTGGCCCGCTACGTTCGCCCCGACGAGTGCCACCACTCCTTCAACTTCGGCTACCTCATGACCCCGTGGCGTGCGGCCGACCAGCGCGAGTCGATCACGCGATCCCTCGAGGCCGTCCGCAGCGTCGGAGCCGTCCAGACCTGGGTGCTGTCCAATCACGACGTCGTGCGCCACGCCACCCGGCTCGCCGTGCCGCAGACGACGACCTCCGTCATCCCCGGGATCGGGCCGGACGATCCCCAGCCGGACGCCGAACTGGGGCTGCGACGCGCTCGCGCCGCCACCGCCCTCATGCTGGCGCTCCCCGGCGCCGCCTACCTCTACCAGGGCGAGGAACTCGGCCTTCCCGAAGCCACGACGCTGCCACCGGACGTCCGGCAGGACCCGACGTTCTGGCGCTCCGATGACGGCGACGTCGGTCGCGACGGCTGCCGCGTCCCCGTTCCCTGGGAGGCGGACCGGCCCGCCTTCGGATTCAACGAGACCGGGGCGACGTGGCTGCCTCAGCCCGCGGTCTACGGGCAACTCTCGGTGGACCGCCAGCGCGGCGTCCCCGACTCGACGTTCGAGCTCTACCGCTCGCTGCTCGCGCTGCGGCGCGACCGCGGACTCGGTCGTGGTGAGCTCAGCTGGCTCGGCGGATTCGGCACCGACGTCGTGGCCTTCGCCGTCGTGGCGGGCGGCACCACGACCACGGTGCTCGCCAATCTCGGCGACACGCCGCTGGCGCTTCCCTCGCAGCTGGATGTCCTGGTGACCAGCGGCCCCGCGCGGCGTGACCTCCTCCCGGACACCACCGTGTGGCTCGACGGGGACCTCTCCGGCACCGGGGGGATCAGCTCGCGCGCCTGAGTCCGCGAGCGACTGCCTGTTGTCGCAACTCCTTCGCATTGCGTGGTGTCGACTTCTCCTTTACGTTGAGGTACCGCCGTGACCTCGGTCACCTCCCGGCCGAGATCGTTGGAACCACTGAAGGGGGCGCTTCGATGGGACGCGTGAGATGAGACTTCGGGGTACGACGCGGCGCAGGGCAGTCGGGGCCACCACCGCGGCAGTCGTCGGACTCTCCGTACTCGCCGGCTGTGCCGGTGACGAGGGCAAGCCGACGCTCAACTGGTACATCAACCCCGACGGCCAGGAGACGCTCAATCAGCTGGCCGAGGAGTGCAGCACCGACGAGTACGACATCGCCATCCAGCTGCTCCCCGCCAGCGCCACCGATCAGCGCACGCAGCTCGCCCGTCGCCTGGCGGCCAGTGACAGCTCGACCGACCTGATGAGCCTCGACCCGGTCTTCGTGCCGGAGTTCGCCAACGCCGGGTGGCTCAGCCCGTTCGAGGGCGAGCTCGCCGACACGGTCCTCGACGACGACGTGCTCGAGGGCGCGGCCGAGACCGTGGTCTGGGACGACGAGGTGGTGGCGGCACCGCAGTGGGCCAACACCCAGGTGCTCTGGTACCGCAAATCACTCGCCGAGGCGGCCGGCCTCGACATGAGCCAACCGGTCACCTGGGACCAGATCATCGACGCGGCCGCCGAGAACGACGGGACGGTCGGCGTGCAGGCCAACCGGTACGAGGCGTACGTCGTGTGGATCAACGCCCTCATCCAGGGCGCCGGCGGCCACATCCTCGACCCGGAGACCGTCGAGGACGGCCGCGACGCCGAGGTCACGATCGACTCCGAAGCCGGCGAACGCGCGGCGGCGATCATCCAGAAGCTCGCCGACTCCTCCGCGGCGCAGCCCGACTTCACCACCTCCAACGAGGGCACGAGTCTCGGCGCGATGTACCCGGACGAGGGCGCGGGCGAGTTCATGACGAACTGGACCTTCGTCTACAAGAACTACGAGGGGCTCATCGGCAGTTCCGGCGGCCCCGCCGACGAGCAGGAGTTCGAGGACCTCGGGTGGGCCCGCTATCCCCAGACCGTCGAGGGCGAGGAGTCCCGGCCGCCGATCGGCGGCATCGACATCGGAGTCGGCGCGTTCTCCGATCACCCCGAGTTCGCGCAGGAAGCCGCCGTGTGCGTGACCAGCCCGGAGGCGCAGACCGCCCTCGCCGTCAACGAAGGGCTCATGCCGTCGCGCCAGTCGGTCTACGACTCGCCCGAGCTGGCCGAAGCGTACCCCTCCGATCTCCTCACGCTGTTCAGCGAGAGCGTCGACAGCGGAGGACCCCGCCCCAAGAGCGCCTTCTACAGCCAAATCTCCAACGCCGTCCAGGCGCGCTGGCACTCGCCGAGGGCGGTCGATCCCAGCACGACGCCACAGAGCTCCGCCGAGTTCCTGCGCGCCGTCCTACGTGGAGAGGCACTGCTGTGAGCACCACGATCGCCCCTGACGCCAACCGGACCAGGACCGCAACCGCGTCCGACCGGACCCGCGCGGAGAACAGTCTGGCCCGCAAGCTGGTGGCCCCGGCCATCGTGCTCATGCTGCTCGTCACGGCGTTCCCGATGCTGCGAGCGCTGTACCTCTCCTTGTTCGACTACTCGCTCACCGCACCGGACGATCGCGAATTCGTCGGCTTCGCCAACTACATGACCGCGCTCACCGACTCCTTGTTCTGGCGCGACACCGCCAACACGGTGATGATCATGGTCGTCACGGTGATCTTCGAACTCGTGATCGGCTTCGCGTTCGCGATGGTGATGCACAAGGTGATCTTCGCGCGCGGGGTCATCCGCACGTCGATCCTCATCCCCTACGGCATCATCACGGTCGTCTCGGGCTTCGCCTGGCAGTTCGCGTTCTCCAATTCCAATGGCTTCGTCAACGGCTGGCTGCCGTTCTTGAGCGACGACTTCAACTGGTTCGGCGAATATCCCTCGTCGATGATCGCGATCATGGTCTCGGAGATCTGGAAGACGACGCCGTTCATGTCGTTGCTCCTCCTCGCCGGGCTCGCGCAAGTCTCCGACGACATGCTGGAGGCGGCCAAGGTCGACGGCGCCACGTGGTGGCAACGGCTCTGGAAGGTCATCTTGCCGAACATGCGCGCGGCCATCATGGTGGCGGTGCTGTTCCGCGCACTCGACGCCTACCGGATCTTCGACAACATCTTCGTGATGACCGCCGGCGCCAACGGGACCGAGTCCATCTCGTTCCTGACCTACCGGCAGGTCATCGAGCAGTTCCAGTTGGGCATCGGGTCGGCCTTGTCGGTGCTGCTGTTCCTCTCGGTGCTGCTCGTGGCGTACCTGATCGTCAAGCTATTCAGGGTCGACCTCGCGTCCGCCCGGCAGGAGGGGTGAGATGAGAACCTGGTTGAACCGCCTCGGCATGGGAGCGGGCTTCGCCCTGATCCTCGGTTGGTGCCTGCTGCCGGTCTTCTGGATCGTGTCCATGTCGTTCAAGTCCCAGGAGGCCGTGACGAACGGCAGCCCCGGCTTCTTCCCCAGCGAGGGCGGCGGCGCCGGTTGGCAGAACTACATCGACGTGCTGCAGAACGAACAGTTCGCCCGAGCCATCATCAACTCCATCGGCATCTCGCTGATCGCCACCGTCCTGTCGGTGACCTTCGCGACCTTCACGGCGTACGCGGTGGCCCGGCTCGAGTTCAAGGGCAAGAAGTTCGTACTCACCACGGCGCTGGTGATCGCGATGTTCCCGGTGGTCTCCCTCGTCGGCCCGCTGTTCGACATGTGGCGCACGCTGGGGATCTACGACACCTGGCTGGGACTCATCATCCCCTATATGTCGTTCACGCTTCCCCTCGCGATCTGGACGCTGTCGGCGTTCTTCCGGGAGATCCCGTGGGAGATGGAGCAGGCCGCGCAGGTCGACGGCGCCACCGCGTGGCAGGCCTTCCGGCGGGTCATCGTGCCGCTCGCCGCGCCCGGCGTCTTCACCGCCGCCATCTTGACCTTCTTCTTCGCGTGGAACGACTTCGTGTTCGGGATCTCGCTGACCTCGACCGAGAGCGCCCGTCCCATTCCGGCCGCGCTGTCGTTCTTCGTCGGAGCCGACCCCTTCAACCGGCCGGCCTCGCTGCTGGCCGCCGGTGCCGTCGTGGCCACCGTCCCGATCGTCGTCCTCGTCCTCGTATTCCAGCGCAAGATCGTCGCCGGCCTGACGGCCGGCGCAGTGAAGGGTTGAGTCATGGCCACCATCGAAATGAAGAACATCGTCAAGAAGTACGGTGACGGGTTTCCTGCGGTCAACGACGTCAGCATCGATGTCGCCGACGGGGAGTTCATGATCCTCGTCGGTCCGTCCGGGTGCGGGAAGTCCACGCTGCTGCGCATGATCGTCGGCCTCGAGGACATCACCTCCGGCGACATGCTGATCGACGGTGAACGGGTCAACGACCTCGCGCCGCGCGACCGCAACCTGTCGATGGTCTTCCAGAACTACGCGCTGTACCCGCACCTGACGGTGTACGAGAACATCGCCTTCCCCTTGCGGCTCGCGAAGCGCAGCAAGCAGGAGATCGACGAGAAGGTGCGCGAGGCCAGCCGTACCCTCGACCTCGACGAACATCTCGAGCGCAAGCCGGGGCAACTCTCCGGTGGTCAGCGCCAGCGCGTCGCGATGGGACGCGCGATCGTGCGTGATGCGAAGGCGTTCTTGTTCGACGAGCCGCTCTCGAACCTCGACGCGAAGCTGCGCGGTCAGATGCGTACCGAGATCGCCCGTCTGCAGAAGCGCCTCGGCATCACGACGGTGTACGTCACCCACGACCAGACCGAGGCGATGACGCTCGGCGACCGCGTGGCCGTCATGAAGCGCGGCGAACTGCAGCAGCTGGCGTCGCCGCGCGAGTTGTACGAACAGCCGGTCAACCTGTTCGTGGCCGGCTTCATCGGTTCGCCGCCGATGAACTTCCTGCCTGCCACCGTGGAGGGAGATCAGATCACGCTGCCGTTCGGCACGTTCCCGCTGCCGTCGGCCAAGGCGGAGCGCACCGCAGGTAAGGGCCTGCTGATGGCCGGTATCCGTCCGGAGTACTTCGAGGACGCTTCCGTGCAGGTCGACGCGGACGAATCGCGGATCTTCACCGCCCACATCGACGTCCGCGAGTGGCTCGGCGATCAGCAGTACGCGTACGTCCCCTACGACGCGGAGCCTCACGTGCAGGACCAACTGCGCGAGCTGGCGCGTGAATCCGACAGCGACTCGCTGCGCACCCAGCTCGTGGTGTCCCTCGACTCGTCGAGCCACATCAGCGAGGACGACGAGGCCCGGCTGTCCATCGACACCGACAAGATCCACCTCTTCGACCCCTCGACCGGGGAGAACCTGACCGTCGGTCTCTGAAGGCGTCAGCGGGGGCGGCCGCGGCTGCGACCCTTCGCGGCGCGGACCGCCTCGAGGATCTCCGCGTTCCATTCGTGCTCGCGGATGAGCCGGTACCGCTCGCACGCGATCCGCAGGTACGCCTCGGCAGGACGCTCGTCGGGGCCGCGCACCCCCGCCTCCTCGATCATCTCGAGGACGGGGAGGAACTCCTCGGCGTACCAGCGGTCCGCCATGGTCTTCTTGTCCATGTACGCGCCCTCGGCGTGCATGGTGCGCGCGGCCCACGCCTCCACGGTCTCGGCGATGACCCCGTAGTCCGTGGGTTCGTCGACGGCCACTGCGGCGCGAGCCTCGCCGGTGAACGGCACGCGCTCCAGCAGAATCCGGCGCCAATGCTTGCGTTCCAGGTCTCTGCGGCTGTTGATGCCGACCGGGGTGAGCAGGGTGTCGATGGCGGTGACTCGGGCCTCGATGACCTTGAGCCCGAGGCTGCGCGCCACCGAGACGCGATGGTGCCCATCGCGCACGAAGTAGTAGTCACCGACCCGGTAGACATCGATCGGCGGGATCTCCTCGCCCGTCCGGCTCGCCCGGGCAAGGCGCTCCCAACGCTGTCGGCTGCGAGCCGACGTCGGCCGGAACCGGCGGTCGAAGTCGCGCGTCTTGTCGACGGAGCCGACGATCGCATCGAGCGGGATGACCTTGGTGCCGATGTAGTTCTCAGCCCGACGGCCGAGAGCCGCCACGACCTCGTCGAACGACATCGACTGCACGACGTCCTCCGCCCCGCCGCGGACCCGGGCGGCGAGCGCGGAGAGCACCTGATGCCGACGAGCACGCATGAAGTCGCTCTCGGCGTCGACCCGAGGCGATCCAGAGTCACTCACCATGACGGTCCTCCACTTCTGCTGTGTCGTCGGACGGTGGCGCGGCAGGGCCGGCGTCGCGCGGCTCCACCTCCAACACTGTCCAGGGGATGACGTTGAGCACCGTGGTGTTTCCGACCCGGTGGCTGGCTTTCCGCAGACCGTAGGGGTGGATGTGGCCGTGCAGGTGCCAGCTCGGAGTCAGGCCCGCGATGGCGTCGTGCAAGGCGTCGATGCCTCGATGAGCCGGATCGGTCTCGTCGCCCACGCCCGCCGCCGGCGTGTGGGTCAGCAGGACGTCGACGCCTCCGCGTCCCTCGGCCACCAGGCGGCGGGTTCTCGCCCGGTACTCCTCTTGCGTGTACTGGTGCGGGCCGTCGTTGTAACGCACGCAGCCGCCGAGCCCCGCCACCCGCAGCCCCGCGACCTCGACCACGTGACCGTCGGCAGAACAGAACCCCTCGGGGGCAGCGTCCGTGTCGGTGTCCGGATCGTGATTGCCGGGAACGAAGACGGCCGGGACGGCGAGCAGGTCAGCGAGGAGCTCCAGATAGTCCCAGGGAAGGTCGCCGGCGGCGAACAGCACGTCGACGTCGAGCCCGCGCACGCGCGACTCCGCGGTCGGGACCTCTTCATCGGCGACGGCCAGCACGCGGACCATGGTCCGAGCCTACTCGCGTCGGCGCGCACCGCCGAGGGATCAGCCGGGCTGCTCGCCCTCGGCTGCCGCCCAGCGGGCACGGTCACGTTCGATCTTGCGCCCGAGCAGGATCGCCCCTGCCCACAAGGCAGCGAACATGCCGCCGACGAAGAACATGACGGGTGCGAGGAATCCCAGACCGACGGCGCCGACCTGGACGAGGTGACCGAGCCACTCCCCCGCCGGGCCACGCAGCAGCCCGCAGGCGACCAGACACAGCAGGGCGAGGCCGAGCCCGGCGGTGAGCCCGAGGGCCACGGGCACGTTCTCGACCATGATGAGGACCGGTGACGCGAGCCCGAGGATGACGGCCTCGAAGCACAGGACCGCCATCGCCATGTGCTTCATCGCGGGTCCTCCCCCTCGACGCCGAGCAGGGTGCGCGCCTCACCGACGGTGACCACGGAGCCGGTCACCAGCACGCCTCCACTGCCGACAGCATCCTCGAACCCCTCGGCCGACTCCGCCCGCGCGATGGCCTCCTCGAGCGCCTCGTCGAGGCGCGGAGCCAGCGACACGCGCTCCTCGCCGAAGACGTCGGCGGCGATTTGCGCCAGCTCGACGGCAGGCATCGAACGGTCGGAGGTGTTCTGCGTGCAGACCACGAGCGCCAGCACGGGCTCGAGCTCGCGCAGCATCTCCTCGACGTCCTTGTCCTCCATCACGCCGAGCACGCCGACGAGGGGGCTGAAGGTGAACTCCGAGGTGACGGCTTCGAGCATCGTGGCGACGCCGTGCGGGTTGTGGGCGGCGTCGAGGAGCACGGTGGGGCCACGGCGGGCGACCTCGAGGCGGCCCGGCGTACGCACCGTGCCGAACGCCTCCCGGACGAGGTTGGCGTCGAGCTCCTTCGCGCCGGTGAACGTCTCGACCGCGGCGAGGGCGAGCGCGGCGTTACGGGCCTGATGAGCACCGTGGAGTGGCAGGAGGATGTCCTCGTATCGCGCGCCGAGCCCCTGGATGGTGAACTGCTGGCCGCCGACGGCGGCGACGCGGGACTCGACCCCGAAGTCGATGCCTTCGCGCACCACGGGCGCTCCGACCTCGAGCGCGCGGCGCATGAGCACGTCGAGCACCTCGGGCTCCTGCGCGGCGAACACGCCCTGACCGCCCGGCTTGAGGATGCCGGCCTTCTCGACGGCGATCTCCTCCCGAGAGGACCCGAGGTAGCGCGTGTGGTCGAGCGCGATCGGGGTGACGACGCCGACCTTGGCGTCGCCCACGCTGGTGGCGTCCCAGCTGCCACCCATGCCGACCTCGACGATCGCGGCGTCCACGGGCGCGTCGGCGAACGCCGCGTAGGCCATGGCGACCATCGTCTCGAAGAACGACAGCGGGTGCTCCTGGGAGCCGTCGACCATGGCCGCGAACGGCGCGACGTCCTCGTAGGCGCGAACGAACTCCTCGTCGCCCAGTGGCTCACCGTCGATGCTGATCCGCTCGTTGATGCGCTGCAGATGCGGGCTGGTGAACCTGCCGGTACGCAGACCGAGCGCGCGGATGAGGGCGTCGATCATGCGGCTCGTGGAACTCTTGCCGTTCGTTCCGGTGAGCTGGATCATCGGCGCCGCGTCCTGCGGATTGCCGAGCAGCTCGCACACCGCACGGATGCGATCGAGCGAGGGCTCGAGCTTGGTCTCGGGCCAGCGGGAAAGCAAGGCCTGTTCGACCTCGCGCAGGGTGGGAGTCATCACCGCTCAGCGTATCGCTCGCCTACATAGCGTCATACGTCTTGCGGGTCCCAGCCCTCCGAACGTATGACGCTAGGGAGGGCACCCCCGCGCCCGGGCGGCTTCCGTAGACTGGTCGATTGTGAGCACCGTTCCCGAAAAGCCTGTCCTCGAAGGCCTGGAAGCCACCTGGTCCCAGCGCTGGGAAGAGCGCGGCACCTACCGCTTCGACCGCAGCAAGACCCGCGAGGAGGTCTACTCGATCGACACGCCGCCACCGACCGTCTCGGGCTCCCTGCACGTGGGGCACGTCTTCAGCTACACGCACACCGACGTCGTGGCCCGATTCCAGCGCATGCGGGGCAAGGAAGTGTTCTACCCGATGGGCTGGGACGACAACGGCCTTCCCACCGAACGGCGCGTGCAGAACTACTATGGAGTGCGCTGCGATCCGTCCCTGCCGTACGACCCCGACTTCACGCCGCCGGCCAACCCTTCGACAGGCTCAGGGGGCAAGGGGGCCGGCTCAGGGGGCAAAGGGGCGAAGCAGGTGCCGATCAGCCGGCGCAACTTCATCGAACTGTGCAACGAGCTCGTCGAGCGCGACGAGCAGGTCTTCGAGCAGCTGTGGCGCACGCTCGGCCTGTCGGTCGACTGGACGCAGACGTACACGACCATCGGCCATGACGCGCAGACCGTGAGCCAGCGAGCGTTCCTGCGCAACGTGAAGCGCGGTGAGGCATACAGCCAGGACGCGCCGACGCTCTGGGACGTCACGTTCCAGACGGCCGTGGCGCAGGCCGAGCTCGAGGCCCGCGAGTACCCCGGCCACTTCTACCGCGTCGCGTATCACCACGCGGACGGACCGATCCACATCGAGACGACCCGCCCCGAGCTCACCGCGGCGGCCGTCGCGCTCATCGCCCACCCGGACGACGAGCGGTACCAGCACCTGTTCGGCAGCACCGTGACCTCGCCGATCTTCGGCGTCGAGGTCCCCGTCATCGCCCACACCGCCGCCGACCCGGAGAAGGGATCGGGCATCGTCCACTGCTGCACCTTCGGCGACCTGACCGACGTGCAGTGGTGGCGCGAGTTCCAGCTGCCCAACCGCACCGTGATCGGACGCGACGGGCGGTTCCTGCGGGAGACGCCCGAGTGGATCGCCACTGACAGCGGGCGCGAGCTGTACGCCGAACTCGCCGGGAAGACGACCTTCACCGCGCGTGAGCTGACCGTCAAGGCGCTGCAGGACAGCGGCGACCTCGACGGCGAGCCCAAGCCCACGCAACGCATGGCGAACTTCTACGAACGCGGCGACAAGCCGCTGGAGATCGTCTCGACGCGCCAGTGGTACATCAAGAACGGCGGCCGCGACGCGGACCTCGCGCAGGAACTCATCAAGCGCGGCGACGAGATCACCTTCGTTCCCGCGTACATGCAGTCGCGCCTCACCAACTGGATCGAGGGACTGAACGGCGACTGGCTCGTCAGCCGTCAGCGGTTCTTCGGCATCCCGTTCCCCGTCTGGTACCGGCTCGACGCCGACGGCGAGCCGGACTACGAGAACCCGATCTTCGCGTCCGAGGACGAACTTCCCGTCGACCCGGCCTCGCAGGCTCCCCGCGGATTCGACGAGTCGCAGCGCGGCGTGCCGGGCGGCTTCATCGCCGACCCGGACGTCCTCGACACCTGGGCCACGTCGAGCCTGACGCCCGAGCTGGTGTGCGGCTGGGAACGCGACCCGGAGCTGTTCGCCACGACGTTCCCGATGGACGTGCGCCCGCAGGGTCACGACATCATCCGGACCTGGTTGTTCAGCTCGATCGTGCGCGCGCACCAGGAGTTCGGCACCGTGCCGTGGAAGCACGCGACCCTGTCGGGCTTCGTCGTCGACCCCGACCGCAAGAAGATGAGCAAGTCCAAGGGCAACGTCGTCGTGCCGGACGAGATCATCAGCAAGTACGGTGCCGACGCGGTGCGCTGGCGCGCCGCCGGCGCCCGGCCCGGGGCCGATTCGCCGTTCGACGAGGCGCAGATGAAGGTCGGTCGCCGCTTGGCGATGAAGATCCTCAATGCGAGCAAGTTCGTGCTCGCGGCGCAGGACGCCTTCGGGCTCGGCGCCGATGCCTCCTACCTCGACCCGGCCAAGGTGACCGAGCCGCTCGACCGCGCGCTGCTCACGGGGCTCCAGTCGGTCGTCACCGACGCGACACAGCATTTCGAGGACTTCGACTACACGTCGGCGCTGGAGGTCACCGAGAAGTTCTTCTGGGACTTCTGCGACGACTACCTCGAGCTGGTCAAGGAACGGGCGCGCGGCAACGACGCGGCCGGTGAATCCGCCAAGGCGACGTTCGTGCTGGCGCTGTCGGTGCAGCTGCGGCTGTTCGCGCCGTTCCTGCCGTACGTGACCGAGGAAGTCTGGTCCTGGTGGCAGGAGGGATCGATCCACCGCGCCGCCTGGCCCACCGTCGAGAACGACCTCGCCGTCGAGACCCAGGACCCGGACCTGCTCGGCATCGCGGCGCAGGCGCTCGCAGGCATCCGCGGCGCCAAGTCCGTGGCCAAGGTCAGCCAGCGCACGGAGGTCACCGCCGTGACCGTCGCCGGTTCGCCGAGCGCTCTCGAGACGTTGGCGCTGGCGTTGTCGGACGTCAAGGCCGCCGGCCGCGTGGTCGGCGAGATCACGACGACCGCCGACGAATCGAGCGAGGAGCTCGCCGTGGAGGCCACGCTCGCCGAGAGCTGAGCGCGTGTTGTTGGTGATCTCGATACGCCGCTCGTTCCTCGCGGCTACTCGATCACCAACAACACGCGGTACTCGACACCAACGGCGAGAGCGTGCTCAGACCGTGAGGGAACGGGCGGCGTCGCGGGCTGCCTCAGGCGTGCTCGCGGCAAGGGCGGCGTCGGCCGCGGCTGCGCACTGGGCCAGCGTCACGGTCGAGAGCTTGGCGCCGACCAGCGGTGCGGCGGTCGCGGCCGAGGACAGCGACGTGACGCCGAGCCCGGTGAGCACGCAGGCCAACAGTGGATCGGCCGCTGCCTCGCCGCACACGCCGATCGGCTTCCCGGCATCGCGGCCCGCCCGCGCGACGATCGCGATCAGCTCGAGCAGCGCCGGTTGCCACGGGTCGTTGAGTTTGGCCAGCGACGGCGTCATGCGGTCGGCCGCGAACGTGTACTGGCTGAGGTCGTTGGTGCCGATCGAGAGGAAGTCGACGTGCCGCAGCAGCCGCTCGGCGTGCAGCGCCGCACTCGGGATCTCGATCATGACGCCCGGCACGAGGCCGAGCGACCGCACCCGCGCGGCGAACCACGAGGCTTCGTCCTCGGTGGCCACCATCGGAGCCATCACCCAGACCGGGGCTGAGACGTTCTTCGCGGCCGCGGCGATCGCCTCCAGCTGACGGTCGAGCAGTCCTTCGTCGCGCAGGCCGAGTCGCATGCCGCGTACACCGAGCGCAGGATTGGGCTCGTCGGGGATCGTCGCGAACGCCACCGGCTTGTCCGATCCGGCGTCGAGGGTGCGGACGACGACCTTGCGCTCCCCCATCGGCTCGAGAACCTCAGCGTAGATCCGCGCCTGCTCCTCGACGGAGGGCTCGGTGTCGCGATCCAGGAAGCACAGTTCGGTGCGGAACAGACCCACGCCTTCGACCGGCTTCAGGGCGGCGTTCTGCGACGAAGCACCGTCCTGGACGTTGGCGAGGATCTCGACACGGTGCCCGTCGGAGGTGCCGCCCGGTCCGGTCCACGACGCGGCGGCCTCGCCGACGAGGCGGGCGGACTCCGTGCGCGTCTCGATGACCTCGGCGTCGGGCTCGATCACGATGTCGCCGGTGGCGCCGTCGACCAGCACCACCGTGCCTGCCTCGACGTCATCGAGCCCTTCGACGCCCACGACGCACGGGATGCCGAGCTGACGGGAGATGATCGACGTGTGGCTGGTGGGGCCGCCGAGCGACGTGGCGATCGCGACGACCGCTGCAGGGTCCAGACCGGCGGTATCGGCGGGCGCGAGATCGTCGGCGCACAGCACCGAGGGCTCGGCCGGTGCGGGAATGCCCGGCTCCGGCTGCCCGGAGAGCTCGGCGAGGATGCGGTCGTGCACGTCGCGCAGATCGGTGACGCGCTCGGCCATCAGGCCACCGGCCGCCGTGAACATCGCGATGAGATCGTCGATGGCACCGCCGACCGCGGCGTAGAGCCCGTTGCCCTCACCGAGGCGCTTCTGCACGAGGGAGACCAGACCGCGGTCGCGGGCCAGTCCGGCCGTGGCGGTCAACACTTCGCTCGCGGCGCCGCTCGCGCGGCCGGCGCGTTCGGTGAGTCGCTGGGCGACGGCCTCCGCCGCCGTGCTGAATCGCTCGGCGCCGTCGGCCGGATCGACCTCCGGATCCTCGGCGGGAACCTGCGGGCGAGGCATGGGCCGGACGACGGGTCCGGTTCCCACCCCCGGGACGACACCAGTGCCATGGAGCGCGCTCTCGTGGGCCATGTCACGAGCTTACAGGGAAACAGTCGCAGTCCCTCATCGATCTGGGCTAATATCCACACAAAACCACGTCAGTCCTCACGATCGGTCAGGAGAACGTCAGGATGTATGCGGCCGAACGCCAGGCTCTGCTGGTCGATCGCCTTCAGCGCGAGGGGCGCGTCGCCGTCGTCACGGTCGCCGAGGAGCTCGGCGTCTCGGGCGAGACGGTGCGCCGTGACCTCGCCGTGCTGGAGCGCGACGGCGTCGCCCAGCGGGTGCACGGCGGCGCCGTTCTGGCCCGCTCGATCGCCGGCGAGACGGCGTTGGCCCAGCGCACCAGCGAGCATCAGGCGCAGAAGGCGCAGATCGCGAAGGCCGCATTGGAGCTCGTGCCGCCCAGCGGCGGCAGCGTCGCCTTCGACGCCGGGACGACGGTCGAGCAACTCGTCGATCTGCTGCCCACGGACCTGACCATCACGGCCCTCACGCACGCTGTCCCGATCGCCGGCAAGCTGCTGGCCTCGCCGGCCATCGACCTGCACATCGTCGGCGGTCGCGTGCGGGGCATCACCGGCGCCGCGGTGGGGCATCGAGCCCTTCAGACGTATCGGGACACCCGCGTGGACACCGCCTTCGTCGGCACGAACGGCATCTCTCGGCATCACGGCTTCAGCACGCATGACTCCGAGGAGGCCGCGGTCAAGCGCGCGCTGGTCTCCTCGGCCCGTCGCGTCGTGGTGCTCAGCGATGCCTCCAAGCTCGGGGTCGAACCGGTCTTCACCTTCGCGACGCTGTCGGAGGTGGACATCCTGGTGACCGACTTAGCCGCCACGGACGAGGACCTCGCGCCGGTCCGTGAGGCCGGGATCGAGGTGATCCTCGCATGATCGTCACGCTGACGCCGAACCCGAGCATCGACCGCACCGTTCAACTCTCCTCGCCACTCGAGCGCGGCGGAGTCGTCCGATCGGTCACGACCCGTGACGAAGCGGGCGGCAAGGGCATCAACGTCGCGCAGGTGGTCCGCAACGGCGGAGAGCAGGCCCTCGCGGTCTTGCCCGGCGACGACGACGACCCGCTCGTACAACGGCTGCGGAACTCGGGGCTGCCGCACCTCGCGGTGCCGCTCGGCGCGCCGCTACGGGTGAACCTCACGCTGGCCGAGGACGACGGCACCACGACCAAGATCAACGCGCCCGGGCCGGCGCTCGCCGCGCCGGTGATCGAGCGGCTCGAGGCTCTCCTCGCCGAGCAGAGTGCGACGGCCTCGTGGGCCGCCCTGTGCGGTTCGCTGCCGCCCGGGGTGCCGGACGACTGGTACGGCCGCACCGCGGAGCGGCTCGAGGCCCCCGTCGCGCTCGACACGTCCGGCGCCGCCTTGAGCGCTGCGGTGGACCGCGCGCCCGAGCGCATCGCGCTGATCAAGCCGAACTCCGACGAGCTCGGGGAGCTGATGAGCATCGCGCCGACCGAGTTCGAGGGCGACCCGAAGGTGGCGGGCGAGCGGGCGCGTCCTCTCCTCGAGCGCGGCATCGGCGCGATCCTGTTGACGCTCGGCGCGCGGGGAGCCCTTCTCATCAGCACCGAGGCCGTGTGGGAAGCGCAAGCACCGCGGATCACCGCCCGCAGCACGGTGGGCGCGGGCGACTCGTCCCTCGCCGGATTCCTGCTCGGCTCGCTGCGCGGCGAAGACCCGGCGGGGTGCCTGGCGCTCGCGGTGGCCTACGGCAGCGCGGCGGCCTCGCTCCCCGGATCGCGAATGCCGGCCCCCGCCGACCTTCCGGCGCTCCCCTCCGTACGCCGCGTCGCGTGAGACGGGCGCAGGGTCACCGGGTCCGGAAGGTGATGCCGGCGCGGTGGAGGCGGTCGATGAGGGGGCGGCCCATCGCGATGGCGGTGGTGGTCTGACCAGCAACCTCGGGCACCTCGTCGAAGGCGAGGCACAGAGCTGACTCCGCCAGCATGACGGCGGTGGCGTCGTAGCCGGGATCCGGTCCGGTGACCTCCGCGCGGACCTGCTGACCGCCACCTTCGCCGATCAGCGAAAGCCGGAACCACGATTTCTGCCGACGCTCCTCGCTCGGTCCCTGCCCGGGATCCTGCGCCTTGAGCAGCAGCGAACGAGTCGGACCGAACTGGGCCAGCGCCACCGCACCCCCGAGACCGACACCCGCGGCGGTCGCCATGCGCAGGCTCCGGAAGTGAGCGTAGTGCTCGTAGCTGAAGTCCGGACCGTAGCCGGGCAGACCGCGGGCCGAGCGCAGGACGATCTGCGGGTCGATGGTCGGCAGCGGCACGCCGTACCCGCCGATCTCCTCCGGCGCCCGCCCCGGCTTACCGCCGCCGCGGATACGACGGCGCTGCGGACGGCCCTCGTGACGCCGCCGCTCGGCGGCCGCCTTGCGCGCCAGCCCGAGCTGGGAGAACTGTGTGATCGCCGAGTGGTACGTGCCACCGGAGAACGAGGCGTTGGCGCGGATGTAGCCCTTGACACTGATCGACACGTCGTCGGGAAGCTGGTCGACGACGTACAGCGTGCCCAGGTCGTACGGGATGGAGTCGAAGCCGCAGGCGTGCACGAGACGGGCACCGGTGCTCACCGCGACCTCGTGGTACTTCAGCCACATCGCGTCGACGAACCCCGGCTCGCCGGTGAGGTCCAGGTAGGTGATGCCGGCCTCGGCCGCGGCCTTGACGGCGGGTTCGCCGTGCTGCAGGTACGGGCCGACCGTGGAGATCAGAACGCGGGTGTTCTCTGCCATCTCGCGCATCGCCACCGCATCGTCATGGTTGGCCACCACGACCTGCGGGGCGACGCCACCGTCGGCGACGAGGCGGTCGAAGAGGCCGCGGAGCTTGTCGGCCGATCGTCCTGCGATCGCCCAGGACGTGCCGGGTTCCAGGTGCTGCGACAGGTAGCGGGCGGTGAGTTCGCCGGTGAATCCCGTCGCGCCGAACAGCGTGATCTCGACCGTCATCCGGCCAGCCTAGCGTCCGGTTCGCGGGGGCGCCTGGGGTCAGCTGGCCTTCTTGTTGACCTCGTCGTGGGTGAGCACGGTGGGCTCCTCGTCGCCGAGCACCGTCTCGGCGGTCACCAGGACCTTGGCGACGTCCTCGCGCGCGGGGATGTCGTACATGATCGGCTGGAGGACCGCCTCGATGATCGACCGCAGGCCGCGCGCGCCCGTACCCCGTTCCAGCGCGAGGTCGGCCATCGCCTCGCAGGCCTCGTCGGTGAACTCCAGCTCGACGTCGTCGATCTCGAACAGCCGCGCGTACTGCTTGGTCAGCGCGTTGCGCGGCTCGGTGAGGATCGAGACGAGAGCGGCCTTGTCCAGCGTGTCGACGGCGGCGATGACCGGGAGACGGCCGATGAACTCGGGGATCAGGCCGAACTTGAGCAGGTCCTCAGGCAGGACCGAGGAGTAGACCTTCTCCTTCGCCGGCGCCACGACCGCTTCGACGGGCGCGGAGTTGAAGCCCAGGCTCGTCTTGCCGCTGCGCTGCTCGATGATCTCCTCGAGGCCGGCGAAGGCACCGCCGACGATGAACAGCACGTTGGTGGTGTCGATCTGGATGAACTCCTGATGCGGGTGCTTGCGGCCGCCCTGCGGCGGGACCGAGGCGGTAGTGCCCTCGAGGATCTTCAACAGCGCCTGCTGCACGCCCTCGCCGGACACGTCACGGGTGATCGAGGGGTTCTCGCTCTTGCGCGAGATCTTGTCGATCTCGTCGATGTAGACGATGCCGGTCTCGGCCTTCTTGACGTCGTAGTCGGCGGCCTGGATGAGCTTGAGGAGGATGTTCTCGACGTCCTCGCCAACGTAGCCGGCCTCGGTGAGGGCGGTGGCGTCGGCGATCGCGAAGGGGACATTCAGCATGCGGGCCAGCGTCTGCGCCAGATACGTCTTGCCGCAGCCGGTCGGACCCACCATGAGGATGTTGGACTTGGCGAGCTCGACCTGCTCGTCCTTGTTGATGCGTCCCGACGCCTGCGCCTGGACGCGCTTGTAGTGGTTGTACACCGCGACCGCGAGCGACTTCTTGGCGCGGTCCTGGCCGATGACGTAGCCGTTGAGGAAATCGAAGATCTCGTGCGGCTTGGGGAGCTCACCGAGGCTGACCTCAGCGTTCTCGGAGAGTTCCTCCTCGATGATCTCGTTGCACAGGTCGATGCACTCGTCGCAGATGTACACGCCGGGGCCGGCGATGAGCTTCTTGACCTGCTTCTGGCTCTTGCCGCAGAACGAGCACTTCAGAAGGTCGGCGGTCTCGCCAATGCGTGCCATCAGGCGTTCCTTTCAAATCGGCCGCGAAGCCGCCCCCGGGCGACACCGTCGCGTCCGTCGTCGAGGGTCGTCGTGGACTGGTCCACGATAACCGCGAGCGGACGGTTCGCGAAGGTGTCGCCGGGGCGCGTCATGTCGTGTCCTACGCCCTACCGGTCAGGGACCGGGGGTTTTGAGGGTGTCGAGCACCTGGTCGATGATCCCGTAGTCCTTGGCCTCGGCCGCGGTCAGGATCTTGTCGCGCTCGACGTCGCGGCTGACTTCCTCGGTGGACTTGCCGGATGCTTCGGCGATCATGTTCTCCAGCATCTGACGCATCCGCAGGATCTCGTTGGCCTGGATCTCCAGGTCGGAGATCTGGCCGCCGGTGCCCTCGGTGTAGGGCTGGTGGATGAGTACGCGGCTGCTGGGGAGCGCGAAGCGCTTGCCCGGCGAACCCGCGGCGAGGAGCACCGCGGCGGCCGAGGCGGCCTGACCGAGGCAGAACGTCTGCACATCGGGCTTGATGTAGCGCATCGTGTCGTAGATCGCCGTGAGCGCCGTGAAGGAACCGCCCGGGCTGTTGATGTAGATGCTGATGTCGCGGTCCGGGTCCATCGACTGCAGGCACAGCAACTGCGCGGTGACGGCGTTGGCGACGTCGTCGCTGATCGGCGTACCGAGGAAGACGATGCGCTCCTCGAACAGCTTGGCGTAGGGGTCGATGCGCCGGAAGCCGTACGAGGTGCGCTCTTCCCACTGCGGGATGTAGTAGCTCATCGGCGGACATCTCCTGCGGTCGAGACGACGTGGTCGATCAGGCCGTACTCCTTGGCCTGCTCGGGAGTGAACCAGCGGTCACGGTCCGAGTCGAGCTCGATCTGCTCGATGCTCTGACCCGAGTGCTGGGCTTGCAGCTCGTTGAGCTGCTTCTTGAGCAGGATGGACTGCTCGGCCTGAATCCGGATATCCGATGCCGAACCACCGATACCGCCGGACGGCTGGTGCATCATGATGCGGGTGTGCGGCAGGGCGAAGCGCTTGCCCTTGGTGCCGGCGGCGAGCAGGAACTGACCCATCGAGGCGGCCAGGCCCATGCCGACCGTGACGACGTCGTTGGAGATGTACTGCATGGTGTCGTACATCGCCATCCCGGCGTCCACCGAACCGCCGGGGCTGTTGATGTAGAAGTAGATGTCGGCGTCAGGGTCTTCGGCGTTGAGCAGCAGCATCTGCGCGCAGATCGCGTTGGCGTTCTGGTCGCGGACCTCCGAGCCGAGGAACACGATGCGTTCCTTCAGCAGGCGGTTGTAGATGTGCCCGTCGAGATCCGAAGGGCCGACCTCAGCGGACAGCTGGGGAGTCATCGGAGTGTTCACGTGACCGACACTAGACGGCCGGGAGTGCGAAGACACGTGTCCCGGCGGGCTGTTCGCTCATGGCAAAACACGGGGCGCCGCCGGAGGCGCGCAGGACCGCCACGGGAGACGGCGGCGAATTTGTAGGTATGTCTTGACATATGGCCTCGGGCCTGAACATGATGCAGATCACACGGCAATGCGCCGTCTGCAGAGCAGGAGGACTCATGAAGATCGGCCTCATCGGCGCCGGGCGCATCGGGGTCATGCACGCTCGTCACCTCGTCGACCTCCCTCGGGTCGAGGAAGTCGTGGTGTTCGACGAACGGCCGGGAGCCGCAGCGGCCGTCGCGGCGGATCTTCCGAACGTCCGGGTCGCCGGGAGCCTGGACGAGACGCTCGCCCGAGCCGACGGCGTCGTCATCGCCGCGTCGACGGACGCCCACCCGGCGCTGGTGCGCGCGGCGCTCGCCGCGGGCGTTCCGGCCCTCTGCGAGAAGCCGATCGCCGCCGACCTGGAGACGATGCAGGGTCTCGTCGACGAGATCGACGCCACCGCGACGCCTGTCGTCGTGGGCTTCCAGCGCCGCTTCGATCCGGCCATGCGCCGACTCAAGTCGCTCCTCGACGAGGGTGCCGTCGGGTCGGTGCTCGTCGTCCGCGCCACCGGCTGCGACGCGGTCCCGCCCGACCCCGCGTACATCGCGACCTCCGGCGGCATCTTCAAGGACATGCTGATCCACGACCTGGACGCGATTCCGTGGCTGGTCGGCGATGACGTCGTCGAGGTCTTCGCGCAGGGGTCGGTCCTCATCGACGAGTCCTTCGCGCGGTCCGATGACGTCGATGTGGCCACGGCGACCCTGCGCTTCGCCAGCGGGGCGCTCGCGCAACTGGTCGGCACGCGCTTCAATCCGATCGGCTACGACCACCGGGTCGAGGTGCTGGGCACCCGCGACTCGCTCGCGGTCGGCCTTCACGACCACGACCACACGCCGCTCGCCCACCTGTCCGCCGAGGGACGGACGGTGGGACCGGCTCCCTACCCAGGATTCCCCGAACGATTCCGGGCCGCCTATGTCGCGGAGATGACGACCTTCACCGAGGTGGTCGCCGGCGAGGCGGTCAACCCGTCGCCGGCCCGTGAGAGCCTGGTCAGTCTCCGCCTCGCCGAGGCGTGCGAACAGAGCCGCCGCGCCGGCGGCCGGCCGGTCCCGGTGGCCGCTCCCGTTGCCCATTGACCCACGACTGAGAAGACTTCGATCATGACCCAGACAGCCGCTCCCCCACCGACACCGTCGCCGAACTCCATGCAGCGCCACAATCAGTTCCTCAAGGTGACGCTCGCACTGGTGCGGCTCGGACCGCTGGTCATGCTCGGCGTCCTCGTGCTGATCATGGCCTCGGTGAGCCCGCTGTTCCTGACCGGGCGCAACCTCGGCAACGTCGGCCTCGAGGCGTCCGTCGTCGCGATCTTGGCGCTCGGGCAGCTGCTGGTCATCATCACCGCCGGCATCGACTTGTCCCAAGGATCGTTGATCGCCCTGACCAGCGTCGTGGGAGCCCTGTGGATCCGCGACCTCGACGTCGTCTCGGGGTGGGCGGTGATCCCCACGATGATCCTCGCGGGTGGCCTCGCCGGCGCCGTCAGCGGAACCCTGTTCGTCAAGGGCAAGATCCCCCACCCGTTCCTGCCGACGCTCGCGATGCTCATGGTCGCGCGCGGGCTTGCGCTCCTGTTCTCCGACGGTCAGCCGATCACCGGGATGCCCGATGCGATCCGCACCCTCGGCTCCTCCCGGATCGGCGACGTCCCGGTCGCGGTGATCCTGGTCGCCGCACTGGCCGTGCTGATCCACGTGTTGCTGACCCGCGTCACCTGGGGTCAGTGGATCTATGCGATCGGATCGAACCGGGAGGGCGCGCGCCGGGTCGGCATTCCGGTCGACCGGGTCCTCATCTCGGTGTACGTGCTCAGCGGCATGGCCGCGGGGACCGCCGCCCTCGTCGTCTCCGGCCAGACCAACTCCGCCTACCCCACCGCCGGCAACCTCATGGAGCTCTCCGCCATCGCCGCCGTCATCATCGGCGGAGCGAGCTTCTTCGGCGGCCGGGGCACCGTCCTCGGAGCCATCGTCGGTGCCCTGATCCTGGGCGTCATCCAGAACGGCCTGAACCTGCTGAACGTGTCCGCGGCGTGGCAGTACGTCGCGCTCGGCACCGTCGTCGTCATCGCCGTGGAGATGGACGTCCTCCGCGGTCACCTCGAGTCGCGCCTGCGCACCGTCCGGACCGAAGAGAAGGAGGTCTGACATGACCGAGACCGCCGCCAACACCGACCATGTGACGGCCTCCACGACCGGACCCGGGCGGGCCGAACCGCCGGTGCTGGAAGTGCGAGGTGCGGTCAAGCGCTTTGGCGCCGTCACCGCCCTGGGCGGGGTCGATCTGACCCTGCATCGCCGCCAGGTCGTCGGCCTGCTCGGCGACAACGGCGCGGGCAAATCGACCCTCATCAAGGCGATCACGGGAGTCCATACGCTCGACGAGGGTCAGATCCTCCTCGACGGCGAGCCGGTCTCCATCCGCACTCCCACCGAGGCCCGCCATCACGGCATCGAGGCGGTCTACCAGGACCTCGCGCTGTTCGACAACCTCGGCATCGTCAGCAACCTCTACCTCGGCAATGAACTCACCAAGCCCCGGCGATTCCGCGCGCTGGGGTGGCTGGACCGCAAGGCGATGGAGCGCGACGCCCGCGAACGCCTGGAGAAGTTGCAGGTCAACGTTCCCGGGTTCAACTCCCAGATCGGACTGATGTCCGGCGGACAGCGCCAGGCGGTCGCCGTCGCACGTGCGGTGGCGTTCGCGAGCCGCGTCCTGATCCTGGACGAGCCCACCGCGGCACTCGGCGTCCGCGAGACCCGCAACGTGCTCGACACCGTCAGCCGGCTTCCCGAGGAACTCGACCTGTCGGTCATCCTCATCTCCCACAACATGGACCACGTGGTCCAGGTGTGCGACGAGGCCGTCGTGATGCGCCAAGGGCGCGTCGTCGGCAGCGCGACCCCGTCGCCGGACACCTTGCAGGACATCGTCTCGATGATCGTCGGGGCCACCGGCTCCACCTCCACTCCCCCGACCGGACAGTGAAAGTAGGCATCATGCGACATCTCACATCCCGCGCCGCCCGTGCCGGCGCGCTCGCCGTGGCCGCGTCCCTCCTCCTCGCCGCGTGCGGCGACGACGGGGGCGGCGGCGGTTCCGATGGCGACAGCCCCCGCGTCGCCGTGGTTCTCAAGACCCTGACGTCTCCCTATTGGCTGCAGGTCAAGGGTGGGGCCGAGCAGGCCGGCGAGGACAACGGCGCCGACGTCACGCTCGCCGGGGCCACCCAGGAGACGGCGGTCCAGGAGCAGATCGACAAGGTGCGTGCCGCGATCACGCAGCAGGTCGACGCCCTCGTCGTCGCACCGACCCAGGCCGAGCAACTGCAGCCGGTCCTGGAAGAGGCCCGGTCCGCCGACATCCCGGTCCTGCTCGTCGACACCAACATCGAGGGCTGGGACGGGGCCGAGACCTTCATCGGCACCGACAACCGCTCGGCGGGCGAACAGGCCGGCGAGTTCATCACCGAGCAGACGACCGAGGGGTCGGCCCTGCTCATCCGGGGCGTTCCGGGTAACCCCTCGACCGACGACCGGATCGACGGTGCCAAGGAAGTGCTCGAGGAGGCCGGCATCGACATCGCGGCCGAGCTCTCCGCCAACTCCGACCGCGCCGAGGGGCGTTCGGTGACGGCCGACGCGCTTCAGGCCAACCCGGACATCTCGATCATCTTCGCGGCCAACGACGACATGGCGTTGGGCGCGATCGAGGCGGTCAAGGCTGCCGGGCTCGACCCCGCCGACATGACGATCGTCGGTGTCGACGGCACGAGTGACGCGGTCGACTCGATCCAGAACGGTGAGCTCACCGCGTCGATCGCTCAGAACGCCTACGACATGGGCGTGACCTCCGTCGAGGAGGCGCTCAAGGTGATCGACGGCGAGACGATCGAGGAGCGCATCGATACCGGCGTCACGCTCGTGACGTCGGACAACGCCGAGGAGTACGCCCAGCAACTGGCCGATCAGGAGGGCTGACGCTCAAGGGCCGAGGGCCGGCGCGGCAGATCCCCTGCCGCGCCGGCCTTCGCGCACTGAGGAACCCGAAGGTGGGTCGCCGAGCCCCGCTCCGCAACACCGACCCTTGTCGCGCCCGCTCAAGCCGGTTGCGTTGGGGCCGCGGCCAGCGATACGACACATTTCGCCTAGCGTGAGCGAGGAGCAGGCCCGCCCGCGACCGGAGAGAGCGTCAGCCGTAACGCCCGTGGTCAGCGTGCCGCGGACGTCCTTGAGACGTTGCACACCCATGCCTACTGGGAGAGCTCGGCATGGTGTCTTTTCAGCCTCCCGCGATCCTTAAAGATCGGAATGAGACAAAGGACGGCGAGGGACGCTCCGATCCAGGCGACTGCGGTAATCGGTGCTCCGGAGTTCAGGGCGAGTCCCGCGAGGGCGGGCGTGAGGCTGATGCCGAGCTGAAACATCGAGACGGTGGTGGCCCCGGCAAGAGTAAGTGCATTTCCCGCGATGGCGAACGTGCGGCCGTACACTGCGGGGTTGAGCACGAACCCGACGACGCCCAGGATGAAAGCCAAGGGCACGATCGCTACTGCGTACGACGCGAGGATTGCGATCAGCACTGAGCAGACCGCGATCCCGATTGCCCCGATCAGCAACGCACGGCTGGGGTGCTCGTCGGAAATGCGCCCACCGATCGACAACCCGATGAACGCGCCGACGCCGAAGAGCACGAGCACCCCGGGTACCCACACGACTGGGACGTCGGTGACCTCGGTGAGGAGAGCAGAAAGATAGTTAAACGTGATCATGTATGCGGCGGTGCTGAGCAGGCACGCAGCCCATACCCACCACAACGGGGGTTGTTTGAGTACAGCCAGTTCGCGGCCGAGGCTGGGCTGGAGCCCCGTCACGGCAGTTCTCGGCAGCTGAATCGCAGTTGCGATCGTGCCGAGGATGACGAGGGCAACGACCATCCAGAACCCGCTCGTCCAGCTGGTGAGGAAGCTGATGAGCGTTCCGGCCGGGCCGCCGAGGATCATTGCCAGGCTGAGGCCAGAGACCACGACACCGGAGGCGCGAGCCGCGCGGTCGAAACTCACTAGGCTGGCGGCCGTGACTGCCGCGACGGCGAAGAACCCGGCGTACGCGAGTCCGGCGATGAAACGGGTCACTAGGAGCGCTAGGTAGGTGTCGAACAGCAGACCGACCGCAATCGAGGCCGCGAACGCGGCCTGGCTTGCCGCGAGGGCTGTGCGCCGGGGCCAGCGCAGGCTGATCGCGGCCAGCGGCGGGCCACCGATGACGACGCCGATCGCGAACGCGGTGATGAGTCCGCCCGCGCTGGCCAACGTCACGTCCAGGTCGGCGGCGACGGCCGGGAGGACGCCCGCCAGAAGGAACTCGGCTGTGCCCATCGCGAACAGGCAGAAGGCCAGCAGATACACCCCGAACGGCAACCTTCTGCTCGCGGCGGGTGCTGTGACCCGGCGGGCGTTCACAGCACCCGCGCTACCCGCGTTTGGTCCGGTGCGCATATCGATACGATCCGCGCTCATCGCTTCACCAGGCCGCGGTCATCTCTTCCAGCCTGGCCCCTCAGTTTCGCGACGCTCACGCCGACGACGTACATGCCTGAGCCGTAGAAGCTGTGGGCGCGCAAGCTCCGCCAGCGCGCGGTCGTGGGATCGGGCGTCTTCGACGATGCCGCACCCAACCCGAACGCGCGCTGCATCAGGAACCATGGCGCCCCGCGTGTAAGCGCACCTGTTTCGAGCGCCGGGGCGAGCGTCGGCTTTACCCGCCAGTCGGGGCTGTTGAGGAGGAGCCGGCCAGCGAATGTCGTCCCGCTCGCGTAGTGCGCTGCCCAGCCCAAGGCCTTCGCCCCCTGGACAGGCTCGCTCTGGCCAGTGGTTTCGTAGGTGAACGTGCCGTTCGTGAAGTGCCCGATCCTTCGCCGCACCAACGCGTGGTCAAGGGGCTTCCCCCCGCTCGTGTGGCGGATCACCTCACCGGCGAGGTCCATGATCGCGGTCGCACCGCATCCAATCGCGACGGCTGTCGCCGCGCAGTTCCAACGGTTCATCGATGTTCCTCTCGATTGCTAAGCGCGCCGGCCGAGACTGGCCCGGGCCGCGGAATCGAGACTCCCCACGCAGACTAGATGTTGCAACAATCGTTGCTGAAACGGCAACGAGGTGGTCGAGTAGGGCTATGGAATCCATGCCTGCCGTCGCAGCAACCCTCGAACAGGTTCCCGCGAGGATACGAAGGCTGCGTGAAAAACGTGGCCTGTCGTTGAGCGACATCGCCGCAGAGACAGGCATCTCGAAGAGCACCCTTTCCCGGCTCGAATCGGGCCACCGGAAACCCAGCCTGGAACTCTTGCTCCCCATTGCCGCGGTACTGGCCGTTCCGCTTGATGAACTCGTCGCAGCGCCACGCGTGCTCGACCCCCGGGTTCCGCAAGCGCCCGCGCGCTCGGGCAGGCGGACGTTCGTACCGCTGACGAGGGTCCAAGGCGAACCCAAGGCGTTCAAGCTCACCATTCCCAGCAGCGAGAGCGAACCCCACATCAGAACTCACACCGGACACGAATGGCTCTATGTGCTCAGCGGAACGCTGCGACTGATCCTCGGCGATTACGATCTCGCCCTCGGCCCTGGTGAGGTAGCTGAGTTCGACACCCAGCATCCCCACTGGTTTGGCTCTACCGGCCGCGGGCCGGTCGAACTGCTCAGCCTCTTCGGAAAGCAAGGTGAACGCATCCACCTCCGCACACGCAGCGACCCGCAATGCCCGTGATTGAACCGCCGGGATGTCCGAAGACTCACATTGGTGGCTCAACCGGTTGGGGTGAACGCGTTCCTTGGAGCGTCGTGAAGTTCCTCGGCTGCGACCGCGGGCAGGCGCCTCGGAAGTACTTCGAAGACGGCGCCTCACACCCAGCCGACAGCTACAGGGGCGCGCGCCGGATTTGAAGCCGCGGACGTCACTGGCTGCACTCGGGCAGCGCGCGGACAGTGACCGAGCGGCCGGGAAGGCCAAACTCGCACGCGTATCGGTCGGGGGCGCGCCTCGCGGGCGGTCGAGCGGTCAGCGGTCGACGAGGGTGATCTCGAAGGCGTAGAGGTCGGATCGGTAGACGTGATGCCCGTACTCGATCACGGAGCCGGCGTCGTTGAACGCCGTCCGCTCCATGGTCAGTAGCGGCACGTCGCCCGACGCCAGCAGTTCACGTTCCTGGTCGTCGGCGGCCTTGGCCCCGATGCGCTGCTCGGCGACGCGCAAGTGGACACCCGCGCGTCGCAGGTGTTCGTACAGGCCCGAGGAGGCGAGGTCGACGTCGGTGAGGTCCACGAGCGCCGCAGGCAGATGATTGCGCAGCAACGCGAGGGGCTCGTCGTTCACGAACCGCAACCGGTGGAGCGTCCAGATATCGTCGCCGGCGGCAAGCCGCAGCTGGGCAGCGGTCGTCTCGTCGGCGTGCTCTCGGCGCAGGGCCAACACCTCGGTGCGTTGCTGCTGCCCTGCGGCCGCCAGATCGTCGTACAGGCTCGTCAGCTCGACATTGCGGCGGATCTTGCCGTGCACGACCTGGGTGCCGACGCCGCGCTTGCGAACGAGCATCCCCTTGTCGACGAGGGTCTGGATCGCCTGGCGCATCGTCGGCCGTGACAGCCCGAGGGTATTGGCCAGGGCGATCTCGTTGTCGATCTTGTCCCCCGGAGCGAGCACGCCCTGCCGGATCGCCAGCTCCAGCTGCTGGGCCACCTGGTGGTACAGGGGCACGGGGCTGGAGCGATCGAGGGTGATCGAGAGGCTGTCCGACATGGCGACAGCCTAACGGCGTTTGCCTCTACGTCAATATGTCCTGACAAAGCATTGACAGCGGGCAAGCGGGCGTCCGACACTGGGACCGCATCGTGGCTCACATCACACCTGGAGGACGCCGTGACTCACCCGCCCGTCCGCATCGCCGCGGCCCCGATCTCCTGGGGTGTCAGCGAAGTCCCCGGCTGGGGCCATCAACTCGCTCCCGAGCAGGTGCTCACGCAGATGCAGGATCTCGGCATCGAGGCGACCGAGTTCGGACCGGACGGCTTCCTTCCTGACGATCCGGCCGAGAAGGCCGCCACGCTCGCCGCGTACGGACTGCGCGCGGTCGGCGGTTTCCTCCCCGTGCTCCTCCACGATGCCGCGGCCGACCCGCTGCCCGTCGTCGACCGGTTCATCGACGCACTTCGGGCCTGCGGGGCCGAAGTGGTCGTGGTGGCCGCGGCCAGCGGCGCCGACGGGTACGACGCGCGGCCCGATCTCGACGCCGGCCAGTGGCGCACGCTGCTGACGAACCTCGACCGCATCGCCGACCGCGCGGCCGAGCGCGGCGTCGTCGCGGCCATCCATCCGCACGTCGGCACGATGGTGCAGACGTCCGACGAGGTCGAGCGCGTGCTCGCCGGCTCGCGGATCGGCTTGTGCGTCGACACCGGCCACCTCCTGGTCGGCGGTGCCGACCCGGTCGCCTTGGTCGAGCGGCACCCGGAGCGGGTCGCCCACGTCCACCTCAAGGACGTCGACGCCAAGCTCGCACACGAGGTTCTGCTCGGCGAACGCCCCTTCGGCGACGCGGTCGCCGCCGGGCTCTTCCGGCCGCTCGGCTCGGGCGACGTCGAGATCGCCCGCATGATCCGGGCGCTGCGTCACCACGGCTACGCCGGCTGGTACGTCCTCGAGCAGGACATCAAGCTGTCGGGGGCTCCCGACGGAGAGCGGCCGCTGAGTGACGTCCGCGCGAGCCGCGACTACGTGCTGCAGGTGGCGTCATGACCACGTTCGAGGTCCTCACCATGGGCCGGTGCAGCGTCGACGTCTATCCGCATCAGGTGGGCGTCGGCCTCGAGGACGTCGAGTCCTTCGGCAAGTACCTCGGCGGTTCGCCGACCAACGTGGCCGTCGCCGCCGCGCGACACGGTCGGCACAGCGCGGTGATCACCCGCACCGGCGACGATCCGTTCGGGCGGTTCGTGCGCCGGGCCATCGCGGACTTCGGCGTCGACCCCCGGTTCGTCACCAGGGTCACTGACCTCCCCACGCCGGTCGCGTTCTGCGAGATCTTCCCGCCAGACGACTTCCCCCTCTACTTCTATCGCCGGCCCTCGGCGCCGGACCTCCAGATCCGCGGGGACGAACTCGACCTCGACGCGGTTCGCGAGGCGGACATCTTCTGGGTCACCGTCACCGGGCTGTCCCAGGAACCGAGCGCGGAGGCGACCCTCACGGCGCTGCGAGCCCGGGGCCGCCGGGGCATCACCGTCGTCGATCTCGACTATCGGCCGATGTTCTGGGACTCGCCCGAGCAGGCGACCGAGATCATCGCCGAAGCGCTGCCCTACGCCACGGTCGCCGTCGGCAATCGTGAGGAGTGCCGGGTGGCCGTGGGCGAAGGCGACGCGTCAGCGGCGGCCGCAGCGCTGCACGACCGCGGTGTCGAGCTCGCGGTGGTCAAGCAGGGGCCGGACGGCGTGCTCGGGTCGCGCGCGGACGAGCAGACGGTGTCGAAGCCGATCCGGGTCGACGTCGTCAACGGCCTCGGAGCGGGCGATGCCTTCGGTGGGGCGCTGTGCCACGGCCTGCTCGCGGACTGGCCGCTGCAGCGGCTGCTCGACTTCGCCAACGCCGCCGGAGCGTACGTAGCGACGCAACTGGCGTGTGCCGACGCGATGCCCGACACCTCCACCGTCGAGCGGCTGCTCGCCGAACACGCGCAGAGGGCGTCATGATCGACGTCGACGCCATCGTGCGCACCCGCGTCGACGAGCCGGAGAAGATCGTTCGACTCGCTCAGGAGCGCGCCCGACCCGTCGGCCTGACCGGGCGCACCGGCCGGCTCCTCATCGTCGCCGCCGACCACCCGGCGCGCGGCGCGCTGAAAGCCGGAGCGCGCAGCCTCGCGATGGCCGACCGCGCCGATCTCCTGGACCGCCTCGTGCGCGCGTTGTCGCGCCCGGGCGTCGACGGTGTGCTCGCGACCGCGGACATCGTGGAGGATCTGCTGCTGCTGGGCGCGCTGGACCACAAGGTCGTCATCGGTTCGATGAACCGCGGCGGGCTGGCCGGGACGGTCTTCGAGATCGACGACCGGTTCACCGCGTACCGGCCCGGAGCGATCGCCGCTCGCGGCCTTCAGGGCGGCAAGATGCTGCTGCGGATCGACCCGAGCGATCCCGCCACGTCCCAGACCCTGGAGAACTGTGCGCGCATGGTCGAGGAACTCTCCGACCTCGGCCTCATGGCGATGGTCGAGCCGTTCATCTCTCACCGCACGCCCGAGGGCCGGCTGGTCAACGAGCTGACCACCGAGGCCGTCATCCGGTCGGCGACGGTCGCCGCCGGACTGGCCTCCACGTCCGCCCACACCTGGCTCAAGCTCCCGGTGGTGGAGGACATGAACGCCGTCCTGGCCGCGACGACCCTTCCGGTCATGCTGCTCGGCGGGGAGGTCGCGGCCAACCAGAGCGAGCAGTTCGCCGCGTGGTCCGCGGCGCTCAAGAACCCGACGGTCCGCGGCATGGCCATCGGCCGTTCCCTGCTCTACCCGCCCGACGGTGAGGTCGAGCGGGCTGTCGATTCGATCGTGGAGATGATGTGACCAGCACGCAGCACCTCGTCCGCGCCGGCAGCACGAGCCACGGCGCCACCGAACTGACCGTCACACCCGAGACCGCCCGGTGGGACCACAGCGGCCTCCTCGTCGTGAGCGTGGCCGCTGGTCAAACGATCGATCACCGGCTCGAGGACGACGAGGCCATGGTGCTCTCGCTGTCCGGGTCGGCCACCGTGACGGTCGACGACGAGCGGTTCGAACTCGTCGGTCGTCGTGACGTCTTCGCCGGCCCGAGTGACGTCGTCTACGCAGGGCGCGGCGCGACCCTCACCATCACGAGCGACGCCGGCGGGCGGTTCGCCATCGCGACCGCTCGGTGCGAACGCCGGTTGCCGACCGCCTACCTGCCTGCGGAGCGGGTGCCCGTCGAACTGCGTGGCGCGGGCCAGGCGAGCCGGCAGGTGCACAACTTCGGCGTTCCCGGTGTCCTCGACGCCGACCGGATGATCGCCTGTGAGGTCATCACACCCGGCGGCAACTGGTCCTCGTACCCGCCGCACAAGCACGACGAGGAGCGCGACGGAGCCGAGACGCGGCTCGAGGAGATCTACTACTTCGAGGTCGCCGACGGTCCCGCCGGGCCTGGGATGGCGTACCAGCGGGTGTACGGGCACGAGCGCTCGACGACCGACATCCTGGCCGAGGTGCGCACGGGTGATGTCGTCCTCATTCCCGACGGATGGCACGGCCCCTCGATGGCGGTGCCGGGCTACGACTTGTACTACCTCAACGTGATGGCCGGTCCCGGCCCCGTGCGGGCGTGGCTGATCTGCGACGACCCGGCCCACGCCTGGGTGCGGGGCACGTGGGAGGACCAGCCGATCGATCCTCGTCTCCCCCTCCACGAACAGGAGCGCACGTCATGAGCACCGTCCGACTCACCGTCGCGCAGGCGGTCGTCCGGTTCCTCGAGGTCCAATCGGTCGAGCGTGACGGACGCACGCAGCGGTTCTTCGCCGGCTGCTGGGGGATCTTCGGCCACGGGAACGTCGCCGGAATCGGCGAGGCACTGCTGGAACGCGAGCTGGACCGCAACGCCGGACGCGCTCCGCACGCCCTGCGGTACCACCAGGGGCGCAACGAACAGGCGATGGTGCACGCCGCCGTCGCCTACGCCCGGCACCGCGATCGGCTCGCCGCCTTCGCCGTCACGGCATCCGTCGGGCCGGGCTCGACGAACATGGTCACCGGCGCGGCCCTGGCGACCATCAACCGACTGCCGGTCCTGCTGCTGCCCGGGGACACGTTCGCCACTCGGGTCGCCAATCCGGTCCTGCAGGAGCTCGAGGACCCGCGGGCGGGCGACGTCTCGGTGAACGAGGCGTTTCGCCCTGTGTCGAAGTACTTCGACCGCATCGACCGTCCCGAACAGCTCCCCTCGGCACTGCTTCAGGCGATGCGCGTGCTGACCGACCCGGCCGAGACCGGTGCCGTCACTCTCGCGCTGCCGCAAGATGTCCAGGCCGAGGCGTACGACTGGCCGGCCGACCTGTTCGCCGACCGCGTGTGGCACGTGGCCCGTCCCGTCCCCGAACCCGACATGGTCGAGCGGGCGGTGGCAGCCATCACCTCGGCGCAGCGGCCGCTCGTCGTCGCCGGCGGTGGCACGACCTACGCCGATGCGAACGACGCTCTGCGCCGGTTCGCCGAGGTGACCGGGGTCCCGGTGGCAGAGACCCAGGCCGGCAAAGGGGCACTCCCCTACGACCACCCGCAATCGGTCGGCGCCATCGGGGCGACCGGGACGACCGCGGCCGACGCGCTGGCGGCCGAAGCCGACCTGATCATTGGCGTCGGCACCCGGTACAGCGACTTCACCACGGCATCGCGCACCGTCTTCGCGCACCCCGACGTGCGGTTCGTCAACCTCAACGTCGCCTCCTTCGACGCCCACAAACTGTCCGCCCTCCCCCTCGTGGCGGACGCGCGGCTCGGGCTGGAGACCCTGACCGATGCGTTGGACGGCTGGCGAGCCGATCCTGCCCACACCCAACGGGCGACGGACCTGGCCCGCGAGTGGGACCGCACGGTCGAGAGCGCCTACCAGCGAGAGCACGGGCCGCTGCTGGCGCAATCGCGGGTCCTCGGAACGGTCAACGAGGTGTCCGAGCCGCGCGACGTGGTGGTCTGCGCCGCCGGCTCCATGCCCGGCGATCTGCACAAGCTCTGGCGCACCCGGGACCGCAAGGGTTATCACGTCGAGTACGGATTCTCCTGCATGGGCTACGAGATCCCCGGCGGGCTCGGCGTGGCCATGGCGGTCGATGACGAGGTGGACGACCGCGACGTGTTCGTGCTCGTCGGCGACGGCTCGTACCTGATGATGAACAGCGAGCTGGTCACCTCCGTGCAGGAGAACCGCAAGCTCATCGTCATCCTGGTGCAGAACCACGGCTTCGCCTCGATCGGCGCGCTGTCGGACTCCCTCGGGTCGCAGCGGTTCGGCACGCGGTACCGCGAGCGCACCGCGTCCGGGCTCGACGGTGAGGTCCTCCCCGTCGACCTCGCCGCCAACGCCGCGAGCCTCGGTGCCGACGTCATCCGCGCCGAGAACCCCGAAGCGCTGCGTGCGGCGGTGCTCACCGCCAAGAAGGCGACGCGGACGACGGTCATCCACGTGGAGACCGATCCGCTCGTCCCCGCGCCGGACTCCCCCGCCTGGTGGGACGTTCCGGTCGCCGAGGTGTCCGCGCTCGCCTCCACCCGCGACGCCCGCGCGGTCTACGAGAAGCACAAGAGCGAGCAGCGACCCCATCTGACTCCGATGGAGAGGAACGACTGACATGCACACGTACGATCACTGGATCGCCGGCCGGCACGAGACCGGCCGCAGCGCGAGGACACAGGACGTCTTCGACCCCGCCGAGGGCGTCGCGGCCCGGCAGGTGCGGCTCGCCGACGAGCAGGACGTCGACACGGCCGTGGCTGCCGCGCGCGAGGCGTTCTCGTCGTGGTCGCAGGCCTCGCTGACCACGCGCTCGCGCGTGATGTTCGCCTTCCGCGAGCTTCTCGTGCGCCACGAGGACGAACTCGCCACCGTGATCAGCTCCGAGCACGGCAAGACGCTGGACGACGCGCGCGGCGAGGTCGTGCGCGGGCGCGAGGTCGTCGAGTTCGCCTGCGGCATCCCCCACCTGCTCAAGGGTGAGTACAACGACCAGGTCTCCGGCGGCGTGGACTCCCACTCGTTCCGGCAGCCCCTCGGCGTGGTCGCCGGCATCACGCCGTTCAACTTCCCGATCATGGTGCCGTTGTGGATGCACCCGGTGGCGATCGCCTGCGGCAACACGTTCGTGCTCAAGCCGAGCGAACGCGTGCCCGGCGCCTCGGATCTGGTGGCCCGGCTCTACCAGGAGGCGGGACTCCCCGACGGCGTGTTCAACGTCGTGCACGGCGACAAGGTCGCGGTGGACGCGCTCCTCGATCACGAGCACGTGGACGCGGTGTCGTTCGTGGGGTCGACGCCCATTGCTCGCTACGTCCACGATCGCGCCATCGGCAACGGCAAGCGCGTCCAAGCACTCGGTGGCGCGAAGAACCACGCCGTCGTCATGCCCGACGCGGACCTGGACTTCGCGGCCGACCACCTGGTCGCGTCCGGGTACGGGTCGGCCGGGCAGCGGTGTATGGCGATCTCCGCCGTCGTGGCCGTCGGACCCGCCGCGGACGCCCTCGTCGACAAGCTGCGCGACCGCACCCTCGACGTCCGCGTGGGCCCCGGGCTCGACCCGGAGGCCGAGATGGGGCCGCTGGTCACCGCCGCCGCCCGGGACCGCGTCGTCTCCTACGTCGAACAGGGCGAGGCCGCCGGCGCCAAAGTCGTCGTCGACGGGCGCGACCACACCGTGCCCGGCCACGAGAACGGGTTCTTCGTGGGGCCGACGCTCATCGACCACGTCACGACCGAGATGTCGGTCTACACCGACGAGATCTTCGGGCCCGTGCTGTCGGTGCTGCGCGTCGACAGCCTCGACGAGGCGCTGGCGCTGATCAACGCCAACCCCTACGGCAACGGCACCGCCGTGTTCACGTCGTCCGGGGAGGTCGCCCGGCGATTCCAACGCGACGTGCAGGTCGGCATGATCGGCATCAACGTGCCGATCCCCGTGCCCATGGCGTACCACTCGTTCGGCGGCTGGAAGGACTCCATGTTCGGCGATCACCACGTGCACGGTCCCGAGGGGGTGCGGTTCTACACACGGGCCAAGGTCGTCACGCAACGCTGGCCGCACGTGTCCGAGGAGTCCCTGGCCGCCCTCAACTTCCCGACCGCGAGGTGAATGCGATGGCTCGGCGCCTGCGCGTCGGCGTGATCGGCACGGGCGCGATGGGCGCCGACCACATCCGCACCCTCCATCGCTGGGTCCCCGCCGCACGCGTCGTCGCGGTGCAGGACCTCGATGTGGACCGCGCCAAGCAGCTGGCGGCCGACGTCGGTGCGGACGTGGCCGAATCGGCCGACGACCTCATCGACGCAGGGACGGTGGACGCTCTCATCATCGCCTCGCCCGACCCGACCCATGCACCGCTGGCACGCGCCGCGATCGCCGCAGGTCTGCCCGTGCTGTGCGAGAAGCCGCTCGGCACCGATCCGCAGGAATCGCGGTCGGTCGTCGACGCCGAAGTGGCGGCGGATCGTCGGCTCGTCACGGTGGGCTTCATGCGCCGATTCGATCCGGGCTACCTCAGGCTCAAGGACGCGATCGCCGCCGGCCGGGTGGGAGTGCCGCGTCTCGTGCACAACGTCCATCGCAACCGGGTCGGGCATCCGAGCGCGACGACGGAGGGGATCGTGGTGAACTCGATGATCCACGAGCTCGATGTCGTGCCGTGGCTCCTCGATTCGCCGATCGTGCAGATCGAGGTCACGTCGCCCGTCGCCGAAGGGTTCCGCGACCCGCAACTCGCCGTGCTGCGCCACGCGAACGGCGCGTTGTCGACCGTCGAGGTGTTCATCGAGGCCGCGTACGGCTATGACGTGCGCTGCGAGGTGGTCGGCACCGCCGGGACCGCGGCGCTCGTGCCGCCCGCCGTCGTCACTCATGCGACCGGCGGCGTGGCGGGCACCGAGGTCCCGGCCGATTTCCGGCCGCGCTTCGCCGATGCGTACCGGCTCGAGCTCGGTGCGTGGGCGAACTCGGTGCTGGACGGCAGCCCCGTCGGCCCCACTGCCTGGGACGGGCACCGCGCCACGGTGATCGCGGCCGCGGGCGTCGCTTCGCTGCACGAGGGCCGGGCGGTGCCGGTGCCGGACGAACCCCGGCCGAGCCTCTACGGCTGAGCGTCTTCCGCCGCCTCGGCGAGCGCCTCGAGCGTCTGGGCCATGTCCGCCTTCAGCCGGCGATCGTGGGCGGGCGCGCCCCCGAGACCGATCGCCGCGACGACGATGGTCAGCCAGCTGGACCGGTGGCCGCTGAGGTCGCGGCGCAGGCGCACGGCGGTGCCGTCGCCGACGGGTTCGAGGTCGTAGGTCCACCACGCCGAAGGACCGAACACGTAGAAGCACAGCCGGCGTCGCGGCACGACGCGGGCGTAGCGGCTCAGGGTGGGCCAGACGTACCAACCGCTGCGGTTGAGGTTCAGGCTCCAGGTACCGCGCCGGATGCGTCGCGGCCAGAACAGCTGCCACGCCGTCTCACGGCTCCACTCCCGCATCCGCTCCTGCTGGATCAGCACCGACCAGACCCGTTGAGGCGGCGCCGCCACGTACCGTTCGGCCTCGAGCGCCGCGATACGGGGACGGATCATCGAGATTCCGCGGCGGACTTGATCCGCTGCAGCGTCTGGTGGATGCCCCGCTGCAGGCCCTGCTCGAACTTCTCCGTCCCACCGAGCACGTTCTTGGTCAGGAAGTTCGACAGCGCGCTGACGCCGCGCGGGGTCGTCCTGCTCTCGGTCAGCCGGGTACCCGTGGCCGTGGGCTCCAGTTCGAAGGTCCAGGCGGTGCGGTTCTCGAGAATCTGGAACTGCAGGGTCTTCTCCGGCTCGAACGCCGTCACGACCGAGCGCGTCGGCCAGACCAGCGGCCCCTGACGGTTGATGTTGACGGTGCGGGTCCCGTGGCGCACGCTTCCACCGCGGATGAACATCTTGCGGCACTGGGGGCTCCACTCGCCCATCCGCTTGAGGTCGCTGACCACGGTCCAGACGTCGGCGGGGCTCGCCGCGATGTCGATGCTGCCGCCGATGTAACTGTTGTTTGCCATGTGCGGGAGACTACCGGGCCGGCAGACTCCGCGGACGGTCATCGCGCCGGGACAACCAGGCGACGAGACGGGCGCCCACGACCGGGTGGTTGAGGAGCGCGCGTTCGCCGAGCGGTCCGTCGCCCGCCGCCACGAAGCGATAGGCGACGTGCGGCAACGGCGCGACGGCGAGCCGGTCGTGGCCCCACACCGCGGTGACGTCGCGGCCCTCCCAGAGCTCGTCGTCCACGATTCCGAAGCGGAGCGAGCCGGCGGCGGGCGGTGGTTCCAGGCTGCGCAGCACCGGACGGGGCGACGGCAGGCTGGACACGATGGAGGCCGACACCTCGCTTGCCTTCTCCCACGGTGCGCCGAGGTGCGGCGACCCGAGGCAGACCACGTCTCGCACCAGCCCGGTCCAGTCCTCGTGGGCTGCGGCCGCGTGGCTGAGCGCCGCGCGCACGACGACCGCCCCCATCGAGTGACCGACGAGGGTGACGCGCCTGACGCGTGCGGGCCAGTGCTGTACGAGGCCGCGCAGCAGGTGAGTGAGCAATCGACCGTTCTCGGCTACCGGCAGTCCCGTGTTGTACCGGACCGCCAGCGGGGTGCCGTCGGTCTGGTCGCGGACGCGGTCGAGATAGGTCGGTCGGTCGTCCTGGGCGAACTGCCAGCTCTCGTCGTCCTGGCAGAGGCCGTGCACGAAAACGACGAGATGTCCGGTGGCGCCGGGGAAAGCCTCACGCAATGCCCATCGAGCCGGCGCGATGTCGCGCCCGGAGGCTCGCACGGACATCGCGAGGGCGTGGGGGTCATCGAGCGATCGCAGGTGCTCTCCGACGAGGCCGTTGACGGCGGCGCGGAGCCGCCTGCCGGCCGCCGTGTCGTCGATCGGCCGGCCGATGCCGCGCCTCGACAGACCGCGGGCGCCCGCGCTGCCGAGTCGGAGCGCCGCGGAGACGCCGCCGTAGGCGGAGCGGGCGATCGTCTCGTGGATGCGTTCCGGTGTCCTGCCGCCGACGCTTCGCGCCGGCGCGAAGACGCGGTGGGCGAGGCTCAGATGGGCGTCGCGCAACGGGCCCAGAACCCAACGATCGCCGCACTCGAGAGCGAGTGCGGCGACGTCGGTGGTACGAGCCGTGGTGCTGGGCATGCCTTCATGGTGCCGTGCCGGGGCGACGACAGCGCGGCAAGGTCAGCTGGCGGACTCCTCGTCGGCGGCGTCGGCGGCGTCGGCGGCGTCGGCGACCGAGCCGTCGGCGCGGAGGCCGGCGAGGTCGAGCACGTTGCCGGACTTGTCCTTGACCGTGGCACCCTCGACGAGCGAGGCGAGCGCCTTGCCGCGCATGACCTCACCGACCATCTCGGGCACGTGGTTGTGCTCCATGATGTGCTGGATGAACTGGTTCGGGTCCTGACCCGACTCCTGGGCGCGGCGCATGATGTGCTCGCTGAGCTCCTGGTCGTCGATGCCGAACTCGTTGTTCTCGACGACCTGGTCGAGCACGAACTGCGCGGCGATCGAGTCGCGGACGCCGCGCTCGAGCTCGGCCTCGAACTCGTCGGCGGTCTGGCCCTGGTCCTCGAGGTAGCCCTCGAAGGTCAGGCCGGCGAACTGGAGCTGCTGCTGGACCTGGTCGCGCCGGGCGGTCAGCTCGGTCTCGACCAGGGTCTCGGGCAGCGGCACCTCGGCCTTGTCGAGGATCTGCTCGAGCACGAGGTCGCGGGCTTCGGCGGCCTGCTCCATGCGCTTGCCGCGGGTGAGGCGCTCACGCAGGTCCTCACGGAGCTCCTCGACGGTGTCGAACTCGGAGGCCATCTGCACGAACTCCTCGTCGACCTCGGGCAGGTGCTGCTCCTTGACCTCGGTGAGGGTCACGGTGACGTCGACGTCCTGGCCGGCGAGGTCGCCGCCCACGAGCGTGGTCTCGAAGGTCTTGCTCTCGCCCTTGTTGAGGCCGATCAGCGCCTCGTCGAGGCCCTCGATCATCGTGGCCTTGCCGACGACGTACGGCAGACCGGAGGCCTGGGCCTCCTCGATCGGGGTGCCGTCCTTCTGGGCGGCGGACAGGTCGATCGTCACCGAATCGCCGTCGGCGGCCGCGCGGTCGACGTCGGTGAAGGTGGCGAAGCGCTCACGCAGCGATGCGAGCTGCTCGTCGATGTCGGCGTCGGTGACCTCGGCGTCCTCGACCTCCACCTCGATGCCCGACAGTTCGGGCAGCTCGATCGTGGGGCGGACGTCCAGCTCGGCGGTGATCTCGATGTCGTCGCCGTCGTTGAACTTGGTGAGGTCGATCTCGGGCTGGCCGAGCGGCTGGAGGTTCTCCTGCTGCAGAGCCTCGTTGTACCACCCCGGGAGCGCGGAGTTGAGCGCCTCGTCGAGCACGGCGGCACGGCCGATGCGCTGGTCGACGATCGCCGCCGGCACCTTGCCCTTGCGGAACCCAGGAACCGTGATCTGCGAGCCGATGGACTTGTACGCCTTGTCGAGGTTGGGCTTGAACTCCTCGAACGGCACCTCGATGGTGAGCTTGACCCGGGTGGGGCTCAGCGTTTCGGTGCTGCTCTTCACGTTGTTGACTCCTGGGTTGGTCGGAAAGCATCGGGGCACGACGAGTCACGGCTCGCCCGGGCCACACTTCAGTGTACGGGGCGGGACTGATGGCCGTTCCAGGGCCCGCGCGGGCGTTCCCGAGGAGTAGTCAGCTGTCGCGGTCGACCGGGACGAGGGTGACGTCGCGCAACTCGGAGCCGTCGACGATGGCCGTCATCATCGTGCAGACCGGCTGTCGTCGGCGGTCGGTCGGAGAGCCGGGATTGAGCAGCCGCATCCCGCGGGGCGTGACGGTGTCCCACGGGATGTGGCTGTGACCGAAGACGAGCACGTCCAACCTATGGCCGGCATACGTCTCGTCCATCCGTCGTTCCCGGCCCTGGGCCGCGCCGGTCTCGTGCACGACGCCGCAACGCAGACCCTCGATCTCCTCGATGGCGACCTCGGGCAGCCGAGCGCGCAGTTCCGGCCCGTCGTTGTTCCCGTGGACCCCGATCAGCCGCGCGGCACGCTGCTCGAGCGCGTCGAGGGTCGCGACGTCCACCCAGTCCCCGGCGTGCACGACCACGTCGGCGGCGTCGACGGCGCGCCACACGTCGCCGGGAACGCGCTTGGCCCGGGCGGGCACGTGGGTGTCGGCGAGGAGGAGCAGTCGCGTCGGCACCGCTCCATCCTGCCAAGGCGCGGGCAGGGGCGCGCGCCGGTGGAGGGGTGCGCCTGGCAGCGCACCCCTCCACTCGTCAGGCGCGTCGGCGGCGCCAGCCCTCGGTCAAAGCTCCGAGCACCAGACCGACGACGAGACCGCCGAAGCCGAGGATCAACGCCTGCGACCCGCCCGCATCATCGTCCGCAGCGGGCCGCCCGGTGACGTGCGCCGCCGAGTAGTCCGGGACATCCTCCGGGTCGCCGTACTCACCCTGACGGTCGAGCGTCGATCCGTCGGCCCAGCCGCCACCCAGGTCACAGTTCATCCGGTCGCGCGCGCTCACCCCGTCGAGGACCATCGACTGCGACCGCGCGGACGCCGTCGTGCCCTCGTCGATCTCGACGCTCGGCGTGCGGAGTCCGCCGTCGGCGCGTGACCGGGCCAGCACGTCGTCGAGGAGGTGATTGCCGAGTGCGAGTCCGTCAAGAGCGTTGCTGGACGTGTACGTCGTGAGCGTTTCGGCGGGATCACCGCCGTCCTCCACGACGTCCGCGGCCTCCTGCTGGACGTCCTGCCACTCCTCGATCGTGCTCGCCTCGAAGCCCTCGAACGCAGCCGTCACTTCCCCGAGGTACTCCTCGGGACGTGCGCAGGTGGCGTACATCAGCCGCTTGTAGGTCTGCGTGGCGTACTCGGTCGCCTCCTGCTCAGCGAACTCCGGATTCAGGTACGTCGAGCTCGCCTCGGCCGTGAGGTAGCGATGCTGCGAGAACTCCTCGGGGAGAGTCTGCGTGCCGATCGCGATCGGCGTGTAGGGCGCGGTGACGGCGGCGGTCGGCGCGACCCACAGGGTGATGAGCCGCGGATCGACGAGGTCGGACCGCAACTCGGCGACGTGGCCATACCCGGAGCGGTCATCGGACCACCGCGGGTCGCGGACGAGCCGCATCATGTCTTGGAGCGAGACGGGGGCCAGTTCCTCGAGCTCGGCCTCCAAGGAGATCGGGTTGCGGTAGGGAGCGGGGTCCTCCGGGTCGGCGATCTCCCCCACCTCGAACTGCTCGGTCGGGAACGGCTGCTGGTAGATCTCCTGCAGGTCGAAGACGTCGTCCGTCGCCGCGTCGTACCAGCCCTGCTCCTCCGCGAAGCTCACGAGGTTGCTGGAGCCGAGGTAGTCCGGGTCCTCGCCGTTCAGTGCGTCGGTCGGGAACTCCTTGATGTAGCCGGGATACGACACGCGCACCTCGTCGGACCCGAGCCGCTCCGCCGCCCAGAGGCCCTCTCCGCCGGAGTACTCGATGAAGATCCAGCCTTCGTTCTCGTCGGCGAACAGGTGGGAGTTGCCCCCATAGGTGCTGTAACCGTAGGTGTCGATGAGATCACCGAGGATCTCGACGGCGTCCCGAGCGGTGTCCGCACGCTCCATCGCGATCCGGGCGAGGTCGGAGTACTGCGGCCCCGTCTGATCGGTGGGCGTCATGTCCCAGAGCTCTTCACGCGAGTTGGACCAGACGTCACGCGCGGCGACGTTCTTCTCGTTGATCCCGCCGTTGGTGAGCGGTGCGGGCAGTCCGGTGAATTCGGAGTAGTTCGACGTGATGTACCGGTAGGTGTGCTCGACCTGCGGAATCTCGCTGAGCTCACCGGGCATATCGGCGTCCTCGGTGACGCCGACGGTGATCGTGGCGCCGTCAGGGTGGTCCTGCTCCGGCACTACCTCGACCCAGTGACTGGACGGCTCGTGGCCGAAGCCGCCGATCAGCGGATGCCCGTCGGCGGTCAGGTCCTTGCCCACGTAGAAGGCGATGGACTTGTCGGGATCGGCATCGGGGCCGCCGCGGTGTGGAGCTTCCTGCGCTACGACGGGCGCCGCGGCGGTGACGAGGCCCAACGTCAGCGCGATCGAGGCGGCGCGACGGTGGAATCGAGGGCGGACTGAACTTCGGCGGAAGGGGAACACGCTTCTCCTGAGTAGGCGACATGACATGCCCGACGCACCGTGCCCCGGGCATGTATCGACACTAGGAAGGAGTCCGCTTCACCGGGGGCAGGGGATGCGGACGGCCGCGATTCGGCTGAGGCTATCTGGCGCGTGCGCGATAACCCAACGCTCGTGACGCCGCCGACCGGGGTACGCTGACCGCAGGCGGGAGCCCGCCACCGAGCGCCGTCCCGGTCCGGTCACACCAAGTCGGGATGACAGGATTCGAACCTGCGACCCTCCGCTCCCAAAGCGGATGCGCTACCAAGCTGCGCTACATCCCGGCGCCGGCTGCGCCGACCCGATGATCCTAACGCTCGTGCCGCCCTGTGAGTTACCTGGCACGATCGGAGCGTGAGTTCCGCACTGGACGTCGTGCACAGGGCGCTCGCTGATCGCGAGCCGGCGTGCGGTCGTGTCCGGGTGGTCGCGGTGGACGGACGCAGCGGCGCTGGCAAGTCATGGTTCGCCGAGCGCCTCGCCCGCCGCCTCGCCGCGCCGGTGTTCAGCCTGGAGGACATCTACCCCGGCTGGCGCGGCTTGGAGGCGACGGTTCCGCTCGTGCGCGACGTCCTGGCCGCGCTCGCCGTCGACGAGTTCGGGCGGGTGCCACGCTGGGACTGGGAACACGATCGCCCGGGCGACTCGATCGTCGTGTCGCCGGCGCCCACGTTGATCGTCGAAGGAGTCGGCGCGGGAGCGACGCCACTACGGCCGTTCCTGAGCCTGCTGGTGTGGCTCGAAGCACCCGACGACGTCCGCAAGGAGCGTGCCCTCGCCCGCGACGGCAAGACCTTCGCTCCCTGGTGGGACGTCTGGGCCGAGCAGGAACGCGCGCATTTCTCCCGGGAGATGACCGCCGGAGCCGCCGATCTCGTCATCCGCGCGGGGTAGTGCTTGCACACTGCGAGGCGGGGTGTGGCACGATAGAGCCGCTGCCGACGGCAGCATCGCGGACGTAGCTCAATTGGCTAGAGTCTCTGCCTTCCAAGCAGAATGTTGCGGGTTCGAGTCCCGTCGTCCGCTCTCTTCGACCCCGTCCGGCCACGCCGGGCGGGGTCTTCTCATTCACCCTCGTCGCTCTCTTCACCGACGGCCATCGCCGCTCCGAACCCGGATTGTCAGTCCGCGCCGTCATCATCGGAACACAGCTCGTAGGTCCGCTGATACGAACGAGAGGAGTTGCAATGACGATTGCGGTAGCGACCCCCAAAGGGAACGTCGGTCGACACGTCCTGCGTCTGCTGATCCAGGCGGGCGAGCGCCCGCGGGCGCTCGTGCGTGACCCGGCCACGCTCGATGCGGAGGTCTCCGGCCTCGTCGATGCTGTGGCCTTCAATGCGTGGGACGAGAAGTCCGTGCTCGAGGCGACCCAGGGCCTGCGGGCGCTGTACTGGGTCAGCCCTACCGCCGCCGATCGAGACCCGCTCGACGCGCATGCCACCGCCGCCCGCATCATCCGCACTGCGGTGGAACGCAACGACATTCCTCGGATCGTGTTCCAGTCCAGCGGCGGAGCCGAGAAACGTCAGGGCGTCGGCGAGATCGACGGCCTGGCTGCCAACGAGTTGGCGCTCGATGCCAGCGGCGCTTCGGTCACCCACCTGCGCTGCGGCTACTTCTTCACCAACCTGCTGATGGACGCGGCGGCGATCCACGAGGGGGCGCTGACCACTGCCATGGACCTCGATCGCCGGTTGCCGTGGGTGGACCCTCAGGACATCGCTGCCGTCGCCGCGGCGCGGCTCCTGTCGACGTCGTGGTCCGGCCGCGTCGTCCAAGCCGTTCACGGACCCGAGGACCTGTCGTTCCGCGAGGTTGCGGGCGTCCTGACGTCCGTGCTGGGCCGACCGGTCGAGGCGCGCCAGGTGAGCGACGACGACGTCCGGTCGCAGCTGTCGGCGTTCGGGCTCTCCGGACCGCAGGTGGAGGCGATCGTCTTGATGACTGCCGGTATCCGCGACGACTACACGCCCGAGGACCCGCGCTCCTTGGTTACCACCACGCCCACCACGTTGCGCAGTTGGGCGGCGGAGCACCTCGCCTGACCTGGTCCCGGCCGCACAGCCGGGTCAGACTTCGCGTTCGATGAGCACCACGGCTCGGTCGTCGCCGCGGTCGGGCACGCGCTCGAGAATGCGGGCGGGTGCGCCGGCGAAGCCGAGCCGGATCGCCTCGGCCGCGTTCTCCTGCAGGGCGTGGATGCCGTCGGCCAGGTCGTGATCGCGCGACTCCACGACGCCGTCGGTGTAGAGCAGGAGCGCCTCTCCACGCTCGAGGACACCCTCGCTCGACTGGAAGTGGGGGCGGTCCATGACGCCGAGCGCCGTGCCACTGGCTCCATCGATGTACCAGTCGTCGTTGCGAGAGCACCACCGCAGCACCGGCGGATGACCGGCACTCAAGATCGTGTACCGGCCGGTGTCGAAGTCGATGACGACGTGCACCGCCGTGGCGAAACCCTCGACCCAGTGCTGGCGCAGCAGGTAGTCGTTGGCCGCCAGGAAGAACCCGAGCGGCGGAAGCGAGCCGATCAGCCCGCCCAAAGCTCCGGAGAACTGCAGAGCCTGGGTGCCCGCAGCCACTCCCTTGCCGCAGACATCGACGAGAACCAGCTCGAGACGCTTCTCGTCCTGCGAGAGGCGCGCGACCATGAAGTCGCCCGCGTAGCTTGTTCCCTCCGCCGAACGGACCTGGGAGTCGGTGCGCCATCCCTCAGGAAGCTGGGGAATCCTGCCTTGGGCCTGCAACCGATCACGCAGGTCCACGAACATCGCCTGCCCGAGGGGCCCGGGCAACTCGGAGCGGTTGAGCCGCGCCATGTACAACTGCAGCAACGCGACGATCACGATGACCGTGATCGTTCCCAGCCGGCCGGCGGGCAGCCCGCTGCGCGTCGCCTCGATGCCGACCGCGCCTAGCGCAGCGATCAATGCCACCGCCGTGAGTCCGGCGAGCGGCTTCCACCGCAGCATGAGCCCGCCGACGACGAGCGGGAGCAGGAACGACACCGCAGGGAACACCCCGTACCAGGTCACCGATCCGAAGAACATGAGGACGGTCGTCGCGATGAGCACCGACAGGACCACCGTCTGCCCTTCGGAACTTCCTTGACGCCAGCGATCGACCAGCTCGTCGGCATACCGCACGGTCGAACGGCGCGGAGAGGTCGACGACAGCATGTATGAACACTATCGGGGAGAGGCACGAATCCAGCGGAACGCCGAGTGTGATGAAGTCGGTCAGCGACGGCGCGGTTTTCGCTGGCAGCGCGGGCACCAGAACAGGTTGCGGGCGGCCATCACCTGCGTCCGTACGAGAGTTCCGCATACCCAGCACGGCATGCCCGAGCGTCGGTACACGTAGACCTCCCCGCCGTGGTCGTCCTCGCGCGGAGGTCGCCCCATCGCCTCGGGCTCGTGCTCGGGTCGGACCGTGTCGATGCGACCAGACTCCACGCCGGCCGCCATCAGGTCGACGAGGTCGTCCCAGATGGCCCGCACGCGCTTGGCGTGCAGCTCCCGCCCGGGAACGAAGGGGTCGATGCCGAGCCGGAAGAGCACCTCCGCCCGGTAGACGTTGCCCACCCCTGCGATGACGGCCTGATCCATCAGCAGGGTCGCGATCGGCGCCCGGGAACGAAGTACCCGGGCGACGAACCGCTCGGGATCGGCGTCCTTGCGGATCGGGTCAGGACCGAGGCGGCCGATGACGCGGTCGACCTCGTCGGGCATCAGCAGCTCGCAGGCGGTGGGGCCGCGAAGGTCGGCGGTCAGTCCGGGGCGGGCGAGCCGCCACCGCACCTGACCGACGACGGGAGGGTCATCCGCCTCGTCGAACCGGAACGCGCCGTACAGCCCGAGGTGAACGTGCACCTGCTCGGGACGACTCTCGAACCTCACGAAGAGGTGCTTACCCCACGCCGTGCCTTCACTGAGCACATCGCCGTCCAGCAGCGACGCGGCGGCGAAGCGGCCCTGCGGACTGCAGGACGCCACGCGACGACCGCCGAACGCCTCGGTCAGCTCTCGCGCGAGGCGGTGAAGGGTGTGACCCTCAGGCAAACGCGCCGGTCTCCTCGTACTCCGCGAGCAGATCGATGCGCCGCTGGTGGCGGCCCGCGTCGCTCCACGGCGTGGTGAGGAAGGCCTCGACGATCGCCTCGATCTCCTCGATCGGGTGCTGACGTGCGCCGATGCCGATGATCTGCGCGTTGTTGTGCTGGCGGGCGAGCTGCGCCGTCTCGACGCTCCAGGCCAAGGCCGCGCGCGCGCCCTTGACCTTGTTGGCCGCGATCTGCTCGCCGTTGCCCGAGCCGCCGAGCACGAGGCCCAGCGAACCGGGGTCGGCCACCGTCGCCTCCGCCGCGGCGACGCAGAACGGCGGGTAGTCGTCGTCGGCGTCGTACTCGAACGCTCCGTGGTCGACCGGCTCGTGACCCCGCTCGGTCAGCCAGGCGATGAGATGGGTCTTGAGCTCGTAGCCGGCGTGATCGGCACCGATGTGGACGCGCATGACACGAGTATCCCAGGCATCTCACATCACTGGGCGGTGGCCCATCACGCACTCGCGGGCCGAAGGTGCGTGACAGCTCACCGCCCGCTGCACCGGCGGGGGCCAGGTGCGGGATGGGTCACCGCTCACCGTCAGTCGAAGATCGGGTCGCGGGTGCGGGTGCGCTTGAGTTCGAAGAAACCTTCGTAGCCGGCGAGCAGCCGCGCGCCGTCGAAGACCTTGCCGGCATCCTCACCGCGGGGTGCGGGGCTCAACACGGGTCCGAAGAAGGCGATGCCGGCTATGGCGATGACCGGAGTGCCGACCTCTTCGCCGACGAGACCGATTCCCTCGGCGTGCGAGGCGCGGATCGCGTCATCGTACTGCGTCGAGTTCGCCGCATCGGCGAGCTCGACGGGCAACCCCACCTCCTCGAGCGCCTCGACGAACAACTCCCGGTCGAAGTCGCGGCCGTCATGGTGACGTCGGGTGCCGAGCGCCGTGTAGAGGTCGCGCAGCACCGCGTCACCGGCATGCTCGGCCGCGGCCTGGCACACCCGAACCGGCTCCATCCCGGTCGAGAGCATCTCCCGGTAGTCGTCGGGGATGTCCTTGTCCTCGTTGAGCACGTACAGGCTCATCAGGTGGAAGCGGGTCTCGACATCGCGCACCTGCTCGACCTCCAGCATCCATCGGGAGGTCATCCAGGCCCACGGGCACAGCGGATCGAACCAGAAGCCGACGGTCTCCTTGCTCACAGTTCCCCTTCCACAGGTCGGCCCGCACGCATCTCCGCGACGAGCGATCGGACGACGGCGTCCAAGGCGCCGCCATGGCGCGCCGCAACGGCACGTTGCCGCTGATAGGACGCGCCGGCATCCATGATGTCGCGCACGCCCGACAGCTCCCCGCGGCAGCCGAGGTCGGTGGCGACCGGCTCGAGCATCGGCAGTACGCGGTCGGACAGGTCGGTGGCGACGAGGTCCTCGTGCCCCGCCGCGTCGAGGATGAGGATGGTGTCCATCCCGTACCGCGCGGCCCGCCACTTGTTCTCCTGGGTGAACCACGACGGCAATGCCGGCGTCGGACGGCCCGCGTCGAGCTCGCGCGAGTAGTACTCGACGAGGCACTGCGTGAGCGCGGCGATGCTCGCCAGCTCGGCCATCGTCGGGATGCCGTCGCACACCCGCACCTCGATCGTGCCGAACTTGGGCGAGGGCCGGATATCCCAGCGGATCTCGTCGAAGACGTCGATGACTCCGGTTTTGAGCATGTCGGCGACGTACCGCTCCAGTTCCGGCCACGTGTCGAACTGGAACGGCAGACCGGCGGTGGGCAGCTGCTGGAACATCAACGCGCGGTTGGAGGCGTAACCGGTGTCCTGGCCGCCCCAGAACGGCGACGAGGCGCTCAACGCCTGGAGGTGTCCGTAGTGCGTCATCAGGGCGCGGCTGATCGGCAGTACCTTGTCGCGCTCTTCGATGCCCACGTGGATGTGCACGCCGTAGATGAGCATCTGGCGGCCCCACCACTGGGTGCGGTCGATGAGGGTGGCGTAACGCTGTCGGTCGGTGACCTTCTGCTGCGTCCACCGGGCGAACGGGTGCGTGCCCGCGCACATCAGCTCCACGCGCAACGGATCGAGGATCGGGCGCAGCGACTCGATGCTGCTCCCGAGGTCGTCGGCGGCCTCTCCCACGGTGTCGCACACGCCGGTCACGATCTCGATCGTGTTGAGCAGCAGCTCCTGCTTGATGTGCGGATGCTCCTCACCCCGCGGGCCCGCCACGGCGTCGAGGACGGTCTGGGCGACCTGACGCAGGTCCCCCGAGTCACTGTCGACGAGCGCGAGCTCCCACTCGATGCCCACGGTCGACCGCCGCGAGGGGGCGAACCGGATCTCCTCCACGTCCCCATCCTGCCGGACCCGCGCGAATTCGCCCGCCCAGTGATGTAAGAGTAGGCCGTATGCCCGGCACGAATCTCACCCGCGAAGAAGCCCAGCAGCGCGCGTCCGTGGTCGACACCCAGACCTACGATGTCGCCCTCGACCTGACCCTCGATTCCACCGATCGCTTCGGGTCGGTCACCACGATCCGGTTCACCGCCACCGAGGGAGCCTCGACGTTCGTCGACCTCGTCGACGGCGAGATCTCCGCGATCACCTTGAACGGCGAGTCGATCAACCCGGCCGTCTACGCCGACAGCCGCATCCCGATCGACGACCTCGCCGCCGAGAACGAACTCGTCGTCGAGGCCACCTGCCGTTACTCCAATTCCGGCGAAGGCCTGCACCGCTTCGTCGATCCCGCCGACGACCGGGTCTACCTCTACACGCAGTTCGAGGTTCCGGACGCTCGCCGCGTCTTCGCGACGTTCGAGCAGCCCGATCTCAAGGCCGAGTTCACCTTCCACATCACCGCGCCGGAGCACTGGCAGGTCATCAGCAACTCCCCCACGCCCGATCCCGAGCCGGTCCGCGACGGCACCGCCGTGTGGCACTTCGCGCCGACCAAGCGCATGTCGACGTACATCACGGCACTCGTGGCCGGCGAGTACCACGTCGTCGGCGACGTCTACCGCGGCGAGCACGGCGAGATCCCGCTCGGTGTGTTCTGCCGTCAGTCCCTGGTCGAGTACCTCGACGCCGACGACATCCTCGAGATCACGAAGCAGGGCTTCGCTTTCTTCGAGGACGCCTTCCAGATGGGCTACCCGTTCGGCAAGTACGACCAGCTGTTCGTGCCCGAGTACAACATGGGCGCGATGGAGAACGCCGGCTGTGTGACCTTCCGCGACGAGATGATCTTCCGCAGCCGCCAGACGGTCGCCGCCTACGAGCAGCGCGCCAACACGATCCTCCACGAGATGGCGCACATGTGGTTCGGTGACCTCGTGACGATGCGCTGGTGGGACGACCTGTGGCTCAACGAGTCGTTCGCCGAGTTCGCGTCCCATCACGCCCAGGTCAATGCGACGCGCTTCACCGAGGCGTGGACCGGCTTCACCAATCAGCGCAAGAACTGGGCCTACCGTCAGGACCAGTTGCCCTCCACGCACCCGATCGCCGCAGACAACTACGACCTCCACGCGGTCGAGGCGAACTTCGACGGCATCACCTACGCCAAGGGCGCGTCCGCGCTCAAGCAGCTCGTCGCGTGGGTCGGAGAGGACGACTTCTTCGCCGGACTGCGGGCCTACTTCGACAAGCACGCCTACGGCAACACCGAACTGCGCGACCTGCTCGTCGAACTCGAAGCCGCGTCCGGCCGCGAGCTGTCCTCGTGGTCCCAGGAGTGGCTGCAGACCTCGGGCGTCAACACCCTGCGGGCCACCTTCCGCACCGACGACGACGGCAACTTCAGCGCGTTCGCGGTCGAGCAGTCGGCGCACCCGGACTTCCCGACGTTGCGACGGCACCGCATCGGCATCGGCCTGTACGACAAGGTCGGCGACACCATCACCCGCACGGACCGGGTCGAGGTCGACATCGACGGCGCCTCGACCGAGATCGCCGAGCTCGTCGGACGCAAGCAGCCGGACCTCGTGCTGCTCAACGACGCCGACCTGACCTACGCCAAGATCCGCCTCGATGAGCGCTCGTTCTCCACATTGCTCTCGGGCATCGCGGCGATCGAGGACTCGCTCGCCCGCGCGCTGTGCTGGGGCGCGGCCTGGGACATGACCCGCGACGCCGAGCTCGCGTCCGCCGACTTCGTCCGCCTGGTGCTGTCCGGCGTGGGCACCGAGACCGACCTCACCGCCGTGGGCTCGCTGCTGCGCCAGGGCACCGCGGCCGTTCGCGCGTTCACCCCCGACGACGAGCACGCCGAGCTCGCCCGCGCGTGGGAGGACGGTCTCTGGCAGCTCCTCACCTCGGCCGAGCCGGGTACGGACCACCAGCTGGCGTTCGCTCGCGCGCTCGCGGTGGCCGCCTCGGCCCCGGATCGAGTGCGCCGTGTGCTCGACGGCGAGGTCGAGGGCCTGACCGTCGACACGGACCTGCGCTGGACGCTCGTCACCGCACTGGCCCGGCTGGGCGAGCTGTCCGAGCCCGAGATCGGGATCGAGATCGACCGCGACCCGACCAACGCGGGCCAGGAGCGCGGCGCCGCGGCACTGGCGATCCGCCCCTCGGCCGAGGCCAAGGCGGACGCGTGGCGCAAGGTCGTCGTCGCCAAGGAGACGCCCAATGAGACGCGCCGCCAGATCGCCGGGGCGTTCCAGGTGTTCGGCCAGGCCGACCTCCTCGAGCCCTACGTCGACCAGTACCTCGAGATGGCCGAGACCATCATCGACGAGCAGGGCGTGTGGATCGGCCAGATCGCCCTCGTGGACCTGTTCCCGCTCGCCAACCCCAGCGAGGACACGTTGCGCAAGGTCGACGGATGGCTGGACCGGACGGCGGCGCCCGCCGCCGCCGTCCGCTACGTGCGCGAGGGCCGCGACGACCTCGCCCGCGCCCTGCGCGCCCGCGCTCGGAACTGATGCCGGCATGACGAAGGGGCCGCACCCGAGCGGGTGCGGCCCCTTCGTCTTTCAGACTGTCAGTGCGAGGAGTGCGCGTCCTCGTCCTCGGGCTGGGGCGGAGCGGGCTCGAAGTTGTTGCGTGCGGTCATCGCCGCGAAGAGCGTGATGACGACGAACAGCGCGAGCGGAATGCCGCCGAAGATCGCGAGTGCCTCGAGCGTGCTCATCGGATCGTCGAGATCCCACGTGCTCGGAGCCGTCGACGCGGCGGCGGAGCCGGCGGAGACGACGAGGACAGCTGTCACGGTGGCCGCGAGGGTGCTGAGGGCACGAACGACGATGCTCATGGGGCTCATCGTATCGGCCCGTAGGCTGGGAACTATGCCTGACCTCGACGTGCTCGACGAACCGTGGTTCAACCGATTCGTCGAACTTCCGCTCAAGGCCGTCGTCGTCGTCATCGTGGCGCTCGTGCTGCGGTGGCTCGTCAACCGGCTCATCGATCGGCTCACGCATCAGGCGTCCAAGACGCCCACCGTTCCCACCCCGCTGGCCAACCTCGCCGGTGGCGCCAAGTCCGTCGAGCGTCCCGAGCCGGTCGCGCAGCGCCGCCGCCAACGTGCGGAGGCGCTCGGTTCGCTGCTCAAGAGCATCGCGACCGGCATCATCATGACGATCACCGTGGTGACCATCCTCGCCAGCTTCGGCATCCCGGTCGCACCGCTGCTGACCAGCGCGGGCATCGTCGGCGTCGCCCTCGGTTTCGGTGCGCAGACGCTCGTCAAGGACTTCCTCGCCGGCATCTCGATGATGCTCGAGGATCAATACGGCGTCGGCGACGTCGTCGATCTCGGTGAAGCCATCGGCACGGTCGAGGCCGTCGGTCTGCGGGTCACCCGGCTGCGCGATATCGACGGCACCGTCTGGTACGTCCGCAACGGGGAGATTCTGCGCGTAGGCAACTCGAGCCAGAACTGGGCGCGCACCGTCCTCGACGTCACTGTGGCCTACGACTCCGATCTGGACCAGGCGCAGCAGATCCTCAGCGAGGTCGCCAGCGAGATGTACGCCGACCCGAACTACGAGGGCGTCATCATCGAGCCCCCGGAGGTGTGGGGCGTGGAGCGGTTCGACAAGGATGGGGTCGTGGTGCGCGTGGTGCTCAAGACCGCACCGCTGCAACAGTGGAACGTCGCCCGCGCCATGCGCGAGCAGGTCAAGCGGCGGTTCGACGCCGCCGGCATCCGCATCCCTGCCACGATCATCCCGCCAGGAGGAACCGTATGAGTGCCCGCGACGACAACTTCTACGAGGCGATCGGCGGGCGCGCGACCATCGAGCTCATCGTCGACGTCTTCTACCAGGGTGTCGCGAACGACGAGGTGCTCCGGCCGATGTACCCCGAGGAGGACCTCGGGCCGGCGGCCGAGCGGTTCACCATGTTCCTCGAGCAGTATTGGGGCGGGCCGACGGCCTATTCGGAGCAGCGCGGACATCCGCGGCTGCGGATGCGCCACGCGCCGTTCGCGGTCAATGCCGAGGCGCGCGACCGCTGGCTGCAGCACTTCCGGGCCGGACTGGATGCCGCCAAGCTCGAGCCTGAGCACGACGCGCAGTTCTGGGCCTACGCCCAGCACGCCGCGAACTTCATGGTCAACACCCCCGACTGAACCACCCTCGGCCAGCTCCGGCGGTAGGTGGTCGAGTAGGCGCGAACGCAACCACCACGGGTGGTCGAGTAGGCCCGAGAACCACCTCCTCGGTGGTCGAGTAGGCCCGAGAACCACCTCCTCGGTGGTCGAGTAGGCCCGAGGAACGAGGGCCGTATCGAGACCACTTTCACCCAGCGTCAGCTGCGCATGCCTCGGACGAGGGCGGCGCGCTCGGGGTCGGTCATGGCTCTCGAGCGCTGCGTGGACGCGTCGAAGCCCACCAGCACGGCGTCCGACGACACGGCGGCTCGGCCGTCGACGCACAGCTGCGCCGCGATCGTGTACGACGAACCACCGACCCGGTCGACCCACACGCGCGACTCCACAGGCTCGGACCGCCACGCGATCGCCGCATGCAGGCGTACGTCGAGGTGCGCGAGTACCACGGTCCCCCGCTCACCCTCGTCGAACAACGACGACATGAAGGGGATGCGGCTCTCCTGGAGCAGCTCGCAGATCTGCACCGGGTCGACGACCCCGCGTTCGTCGAGGTCCAGCCGCCGCAGGGTGAGCGGCAGGCTGTCGACGCCCTCGATCGGATCGACGCGTCCAACCCCGTCGTGACCCCAGGTCACCCGGGCGTAGAGGTGCGGGCTTCCCTCGATGCCGATCTCGTGGACCACGTCGTCGCCCTCGAGCCGACTGGTCACGATCACCGGTCGCGGCCCGAGCTGGATCGGTCGCACGAACTCCACGGCGATCCGCGTGATGCGCCGGTCGTCCATCAGACCGCGCTCGATGAGCGCGGCGCGCGCCTCCGCCGCGTACCGCAGGTACACGACGTTGTTGACGTGGTTCAGTGAATCCAGGTCGGCCCAGCGCAGCGGGATGACGTGACGATGCTCGGAACTCACGGTCCCGATCTTGTCAGAGCCCGGTCAGGCGCCGACCGTAGCGTCGATCTCGGCGATCGGATCGCCTTCCTGGACGATCTGCCCCTCGTTGACCAGCAGGCGGCTGACGTGCCCTGCCGTCGGCGCGACGACGGGGATCTCCATCTTCATCGTCTCGAGGATCGCCACGGCGTCGCCGGCGGCGACCGGATCGCCCTCGCGGGCGACGATCTTCCAGACGTTACCGACGATCTCGGCGCGAGCGTGCATCATCGCTGCCCCTCACCGTGGGTCAGCATGCGCAGAGCGTCGGTCATGCGACCGCGGGTCTCCTCGGGGAAGATCACGTCGTCGACGATGCCCGCCTCGGCGGCCACGTACGGACGCGCCACGTTCTCGCGGTACTCAGCTGCAAGCTCGTCGCGCAGCGCGGCGGGCTCCTCGGCCGCAGCGAGCGCGCGGCGGTGCAGCAGGGCCACGGCTCCGCCCGGCCCCATCACCGCGATCTCGGCGTTCGACCACGCCCACGTCATGTCCGCGCCGAGTGACTTCGCGCCCATCGCGATGTAGGCCCCTCCGTACGCCTTGCGCACGACGACGGTCAGCTTGGGTGATGCGGCGTCGACGTAGGCCTTGAGCACCTTGGCGCCATGAGTGATGACGCCGCGGCCCTCCTCGACGGTGCCGGGCAGGAAGCCGGGAACGTCGACGAAGGTGAGGATCGGCACTCCGAACCGTCCGCAGAACTCGACGAAGCGGGCGAGCTTGACCGAGCTCTTGGCGTCGAGGATGCCGCCGCGGCAGGCGGGCTGGTTCGCCACGACGCCGACGGGACGACCGTCGAGGCGGCCGAACAGCGTGAGGATGCTGCCGGCGTGGCGCGGCATGAGCTCGAGACGCGCGCCGTTGTCGAGCACGCCGTCGATGAGCTGGTTCATGTCGAAGACGACCGAGGCCTTCTCGGGGACGAGCCCGGGAAGGGCCTCCACCGCGCGGGGATTCGCCGGAACGGCATCGCCGATGCGCTGCTCGCCACCGACGTGCGACGGCAGGAAGGACAGCAGCAGACGCGCCGACTCCAGGGCCTCCTGCTCGGACTCCACCTCGAGGTGGGCGACGCCGCTGGTCTCGGTGTGCAGGCGCGAACCGCCGATCTCGTCGGCCGTCGCGTCCTCGCCGGTCGCGGCCTTGACGATGTCGGGGCCGGTGAGGAACATGTGCCCCTGGCCCTTGACCATGATCGTCCAGTCGGTGAGCGCCGGCGAGTATGCGGCAGCGCCCGCGCACGGGCCGAGGATGAGGGAGAGCTGCGGGATGCGGCGCTGCGCCTCGACGTTGAGCGCGAAGATGCCGCCGCAGCCGTGCAGCGCCAGGATGCCGTCGGGGACGCGGGCGCCGCCGGAGTCGTTGATGTAGACGATGGGGTAGCCGCGGCTGATGGCGAGGCGCTGCGCATCCATGATCGCGTCGGCCATGACCTCGCCGATCGCGCCGGAGGCGACGGCGGCATCGTGCGAGGCGATGACGACCGGACGACCGTCGATGAGACCCCATCCGGTCACCACGCCGCTGCCGCCACCATGGGCAGCGCGCAGCGGTGTCGTCTCGACGAACGAGCCGGCGTCGACGAGCATCTCCACGCGCTCGCGGGCGGTATGGACACGCTTGCCGCGCGGCTCGACGCGGCGGAACCGCTCCTGCCGCCGGTCTTCCAATCGGGTGCGGTGGTCAGGCAGCTGCTCGACTTCGCTCACGGCGTCACTCCTAAAACATGAGGGATTCCTCAACTATAGGGCAAACATGAGGAGTTCCTCATCTTTGCTCCCGGATTCGCGTGTGATGTCGCGCACCCCTCCCCCGCGCGCCGCTCGTACGCTAGGGTGCAAACTAAGCAAGCGCTTAGACACTGTCACCATCCAGGAGAGGGATACCCCGTGTCCGAGACCCGTACTGCCATCGTCACCGGCGCCGCCCGCGGCATCGGTGCCGGCGTCGCTACCCGGCTGGCCTCCGACGGCATGAAGGTCGCCGTCCTCGACCTCGACGAGGCCGCCTGCGCCGGCACCGTCGACCAGATCACCTCCGCCGGCGGGCAGGCTCTCGCCGTGGGCGCCAACGTCGCCGACGCCGAGAGCGTCGAGGCCGCCGTCGCCCGAGTCACCGAGGAGCTCGGCGCACCGACCGTGCTGATCAACAACGCCGGCATCATCCGCGACAACCTCCTGTTCAAGATGACCGTCGACGACTGGGACGCCGTCATGGGCGTGCACCTGCGCGGCGCCTTCCTCATGACCAAGGCATGCCAGAAGCACATGACCGAGGCGAAGTACGGCCGCATCGTCAACCTCTCGAGCACCTCGGCGCTCGGCAACCGCGGGCAGGCCAACTACTCCGCGGCCAAGGCCGGCATCCAGGGCTTCACCAAGACCCTCGCCATCGAGCTCGGCAAGTTCGGGATCACCGCCAACGCCATCGCGCCGGGCTTCATCCAGACGGATATGACCGCCGCGACCGCCGAGCGCATCGGCGTCCCGTTCGACGACTTCATCAAGTTCAGCGCCGAGCAGATCCCCGTGCAGCGGGTCGGTCAGCCCGAGGACATCGCGCACACCGCGTCGTTCCTCGTGAGTGAGGGTGCGGGCTTCGTCTCCGGGCAGGTCATCTACGTCGCCGGCGGACCGAAGGACTGACGTGACCGAGGGCCTCGATCTCGACGCGCTCGCCCGCTGGCTCGACGCGCAGCAGCCGGGGGTGCTCGACACCTCCGCGCCGCTGTCCGCCGAACTGATCACGGGTGGCAAGTCCAACCTGACGTACACGGTCTCCGACGGCGCGCGCTCGGTGATCGTGCGCCGTCCGCCGCTCGGCCACGTGCTGGCGACGGCGCATGACATGTCGCGCGAGTATCGCGTCATGACCGCGCTGGCCGACACCGCCGTCCCGGTCCCGGCCACTCACGGGCTGTGCCAGGACGACGACGTCATCGGCGCGCCGTTCTACGTCATGGAGCGCGTCGACGGCACGCCGTACCAGCGAGCCGCCCAGCTCGAGGCCCTCGGCGCCGACCGCACCCGCGCCATCAGCGAACGCCTCATCGACACCCTCGCGTCGTTGCACGCGGTCGACTACGCCACGGTCGGGCTCGCCGACTTCGGCCGGCCCGACGGGTACCTGGAACGACAGGTGCGGCGCTGGAAGAAGCAGCTCGACGCCTCGCGCAGTCGTGACCTGCCGGGGATCGACGAGCTCGCCACCCGGCTCGAACGCGACATCCCCCAGTCCGGTGACGGCACGATCGTGCACGGCGATTACCGGCTGGACAACGCGCTGGTGAACGAGCGGGACGAGATCACCGCCGTGCTCGACTGGGAGATGAGCACGCTCGGCGATCCGCTGACCGACGTGGCGTTGATGATCGTGTACCAGAACCTCGCGACCCTGGCCGGCGACGCGGCCCAGGTCACCGTGACCGACGCGCCGAAGGCGCCGGGTTACCTCTCCGTCGAGGAGTCGATCGAGCGCTACGGTCAGGCGTCCGGCCGCGACCTCGGCGATCTGGGCTTCCACCTCGGCCTGGGGTACTTCAAGCTCGCGGTGATCCTCGAGGGCATCTACTTCCGTCACACCCAGGGCCAGACCCTCGGTTCGGGATTCGAGGGCATCGGCGACTCGATCTTCCCGCTCATCGACGCGGGCCTCGCCGCCACCACTCGCTGACCCGCAGCCATCACCGCGAGTGGTGCAGATTCGCGATCAGCACCTTCGTCCGGTCGCGAATCTGCACCACTCGCGGACGGATCTGCACCACTCGCCGAAGCGGACGACACCGCACGTCACCCGGGGTTACGCCGATCTTGGGTAGGCTGGCGGCGTGACCGCCCAGATTCTCGAGCCTCGACGGCGCCCGACGCAGGAGCGCAGCCGGGTCAAGTTCGACCATCTGCTGCAGGTCTCGCGCGAACTCCTGCTCGAGGTCGGCTTCGAGTCCTTCACCTGCGAGGAGGTCGCCCATCGCGCCGGCCTCCCCATCGGCACGCTGTACCAGTTCTTCCAGAACAAGTACGTCATCGTGTGCGAGCTGGACCGGCAGAACGCGGTCGCCGTCCGCGAAGAGCTCGCAGCGCTCACCGGCGAGTTACCCACGCTCGACTGGCTGCGCCTGCTCAACCGGCTCGTCGACCACATGGCGCGGCTCTGGCTCGAAGATCCCTCGCGCCGCGCCGTGTGGATGGCCATGCAGTCGACGCCCGCCACCCGCGCCACCGCCGCCGTCATCGAACGCGAACTCGCCACCGACGTCGCCTACGCCCTCGGCCCGCTGACGCCCGGCACTCCGCGTGAACGCCGCAAGATCATGGCCGAGGTGCTGGTGTACGTCGCGTACTCGATGCTCAACTTCTCCGTCCGCGACGGCCAGGAGCACACCGAGGCCATCATCGAGCTCAAGCGCCTTTTGAGCGCCTACTTGCTGGCCTCCCAGCCAGAGACCATCACTTGACGGCTCAGAACAGGAAGATCGGGGGCTGGTAGTAGGCCACCACCGCGGTGCCCCGGGGCAGGACGGCCGGTACCGACACCCTGTAGGAGGCCACACCGATCGACACGACGCGGACGTCGCCACAGGTTGAAACGCCGAAACCCCGGATGTTTCGGTCCGCGTCGAGCAACTGCGCCGCATACTGGCGGTCGGACTCGACGTCCTCGGCCTCCGGCGCGCTCAAACGCCCCCGTTCGACCCGTTTGACTACCTCACGACAGCCGTCAAGCTCATCGGAGTAGACGTCGGCCGCCAACGCACCGAACGGGAGACCCGGTGACGACGAGTGAGCTTCCCAGGCCAGGGCGGCGACGACGGCGGCAGCGCACGCCCACGCGGCGCCCGCTCTCCACCATGCACGCCGGTCCACTGCCTCTCTCCTACTGCTCGCGCCTTTCGTCGACCTCATCACGGGCGGTACTGCGTCGGCAATCGCTTCGGCGCGATTCGGATGAACGTCCGAATCGGTCTCGTCGCGGCTCCGCCTCGGACCACAGCCGCGAGAGGGCGCTGATCCGCTCGGCGGCCGCGCGCGACGCCGAGTCGCCGGGCGGAACCGGGAAGGGGTCGTCGCCGGACGCGTCGGACATCAGGCCCTCCCGAGCATCGCGAAGATCCCGGCACCGAAGGTAGCGAACAGCGCTCCCCAGGCGACGATCGAAACGGTCTGCCACACGACGACCTGGCGCCGGTCGAGCCCCATGGCTGCCATGACGAAAGCGGTCACCGAGATGGCCATGACGACCGGACCGACGAGGCTCGCGACGGGCACGCCCCACCGCTCCACGCGGTCGACGATCTTCTGGTGCCGCTCGGCCCGCTGCTCCGAGCGCGTGCCGGCCAGGCGCGCGGAGAGCCGGCTGCCGAGTTGCACCGCGACCAGCAGTGCCAGCACATTCCCGACGATCGCCGCGCCCAGGGCCAGCGGGACCGGCAGTCCCGCCATCGTGCCGACCATCGCACCGACGTAGCTCTCGAGAAACGGAACGACGGCGATCACGCCGACGGCGAGGAACTGCACCGCAGGATGGATGTCGTCGAGGAGGACTTCGAGCCACGTCACTGCGTCGTTCATGGCTCCAGCCTCGCGGGCGGGAGCGCCCGTGAGCAGTGCCGCGGCGTCAGCACTTCACATGACAGATGTCATCCGGCGGTGCGTGAGCACGCAGATCCGGCGCTGAAGTGCGTGCTAGCTCACCGCCCGGTGCCGAGGTGCGGGCTAGCTCACCGCCCGGGACAGGGTGACCTGTGCGAGCGCGTAGTCCCCGTCGTGAGTGAGGGACACGAAGACCTCGACGTCATCGCCGAGCGCCTCGGCCACCTCCCCGTGCAGGACGAGCCGCGGCCGGCCCCACGCGTCAGTGACGACCTCGATCAGGTGGTGGATCTCCTCGCCCAGGAGCGGAGCGCTCCCCCACAACGATTCCGACCACGCCTTGACGAACGCCTCCTTGGCGGCCCACCGGGCCGCGAAGGACGCGACCTCGGCGGCGTGACGCCCGCTTCTGCGAGCATCACGCCGCTCGCCGGGTGTGAACACCCGGTCGATCCAGGCCCCCGGTCGCTGAAGTTGCTCAGCGAATCCGGGGACGTGGACGAGGTCCACCCCGGTGCCGACGACGACCCCCATCGCGCATCACTGGCACCGGTAGACACCGTCGGCGCCGAGTCGCGCCTCCGGGTCGATCAACATCGCGGCCTCGCGCTCACGCGCGCCCGCGTCGCCCAGACGTCGGCCGGCGGGACGGCGGTACATGCTCTCCCCGCCGTACATCGCCTCGACCAATCGCATCCGGCCGTCGATCTGTCGCTGCTCGGCCCGCGCGAGGTACGCCTCACGCTGCTCGGTCGGCAGGGCCTCGACGAACGCCTGCGGGTGCACGACCGCGAGCAGACCCGCGACGTGACCGAAGCCGAGGCTCGTCACGAGGCCCGCCTTGAGCGGGCCGGTCCGCAGCGGCTCGCGCAGCCAGACGAGACGTTCGTACTCGCCGAGGTCGTCCATGACGCAGTCGAGGCTGCGGTTCGGCGGCACGACGCCACCGGACAGCACCTGGCACAGGCCGATGAGCTGGAACGCCGCAGCACCACCCTTGGAGTGCCCCGTCAACGTCTTCTGGCTGATGACGTAGAGCGGGTTGCCCTCGTCGCGGCCCAGCGCGCTGGCGAGCCGCTCGTGCAGCTCGGACTCGTTGCGCTCGTTGACGCCCGTCGACGTGTCGTGCTTGCTGAGCACGGCGATGTCGTCGGCGCCTACGCCGAGGCCGTTGAGCGCCCGGGCGAGCTGGGACTCGCGACCACCGCGTCCTGCCGCCAGTGCGCCGAGGCCCGGAGCCGGGATCGAGGTGTGCACGCCGTCGGCGAACGAGCTGGCGTAGGCGAGCACACCGAGGACCGGCAGCCCCGCCTCCGCAGCCAGCGAGCCGCGGGCGAGCAGGATCGTGCCGCCGCCCTGCGACTCCACGAATCCGCCGTAGCGGCGGTCGTTGGCCCGGCTGAAGTACCGGTCCTGCAGACCCTTGGCCGCCATGACGCCGGAGTCCGCCGTGGCCGACATGTCGCCGAACCCGACGATGCCCTCGACCGAGAGGTCGTCGAAGCCGCCGGCCACGACGAACTCGGCCTTGCCGAGCCGGATCTTGTCCGCGCCTTCCTCGACGGAGACCGCCGTGGTCGCGCAGGCCGCGACCGGATGGATCATCGCGCCGTAGCTGCCGACGTAGGACTGCACGACGTGCGCGGCGATGACGTTGGGCAACGCCTCCTGCAGGATGTCGTTCGCCTTCGCCTCACCGAGCAGCGTGTCGATGTACAGCGAGTGCATCGAGCTCATGCCGCCCATGCCGGTGCCCTGCGTGTTGGCGACCTGCGTCGGGTGCACCCAGCGCAGGAGCTCCGCCGGCGTGAAGCCGCTGGACAGGAACGCGTCCACGGTGCAGACGAGGTTCCACAGCGCCACCCGGTCCACGGACTCGACCATCTCGGCCGGGACACCCCACACCGTCGGGTCGAAACCGGTCGGGATCTGCCCGCCGACCGTGCGCGTCAGCTTCATCTTCCGCGGCACCCGGATCTCGGTGCCCGCCTTGCGGGTCACCGTCCAGTCGCCGTCGGCCGTCTGCGCGATGACCGTCCGCTCGGGGTCGGCCTCGTGCATGGCCCGCGCCTCGGCCTCGCCGGAGACCGTGAACGTCAGGTCCTCCTCGAGGTAGACCGACGTCAGCAGCGGTGCCGCGTTGTCGACCATCGAACCGTCGTCGCCGTAGCGGCGGATGCCGACCCGCTCGCGGACGGCGTCCTCGTAGCGGTCGGCCAGGTCCTCCTCGGCCACCGGCTCGCCGCTCTCGGCGTCGTACCAGCCGCGGTTGACCTCGTCCCACTGCACGAGCCCGGTGGTCCACGCGAGTTCCAGCACGCCGGCGGCCGACAGGCGGTCGCTGACCTCGGCCTCGAAGCGCGTGCGCGCCGACCCGTACGGCCCGAGCTCGCCGGCGCCGACGATGACGACCATGTCGTCGAGCGACGTCGTGACCTCGCCCCAGGCGGGCGTCTCGACCCGGTCGAGTTGCGCCGGGGAGGCCGGAAGCGCGGGGATGGTGGCCTCGTTCTGCTGGTGGTCGAGTGCCTGCGAGGAACGAGCAGGTGTATCGAGACCCGCCGCGAGCGCAGCCAGGTCCAGGTCCACGTCGCCGAGGCCGCCGGTCAGGTCGACCTGGACCGGAGCGATCTCGGCGGTCGTCCGGGCCTGGTCGACGCCCTGCGTCAGCAGCGCCTCGGCCATCTCCTCGGTCGACCACGTCCGGACACCGCGAGCCTCGACGGCCTCGACCATCGGGTCGTTGCCACCCATGAGCCCGGTGCCGCGCACCCAGCCGATGATCGCGTGCGCCAGCGTGACCCGACCGGACCACGAACGCTCGGAGCGCCACTTGGCGACGAGCGCGTCGAGCGCGGACTTGGCCTCCGCGTAGGCGCCGTCGCCGCCGAACATGCCGCGGTTCGGCGAACCGGGAAGCACGACGTGGAGGCGACGCGTGAGATCACGGTCCTGGACGTGCTCGGACAGGACGCCGATGAGGCGCTCGACCGACCACAGCAGGACGCGCATCTCGAGCTCGGCACGCGGTCCGGCGTCGGTGGTGTCGCCCATCACCCGGCCGGCAGCGAACGGGAAGAGGATCGTCGGCGTCAGCGCCGGCTTGGTCACCGTGGTGACCCCCGCCGCCGTCCGCGTCTGCTCCGAGCCGATCCACGCGGCGAGCGCGTCGATGTCGGCGAAGGACGCCATGTTGGCCGGGACGACCCACAGTGCCGCCCCTGCCCGGGCATGCTCGCGGTAGAGCTGCTTGAAGAACGCGAGCTTGCTGCCGTCGATGCGCGAGGTCGTCGCGATGACGGTGGCGCCCTCGGCGAGCAGGCCGCCCACGACCGAGGCGGCGATCGAACCGCGGCTCGCGCCGGTCACGACGGCGACCTCGTCGGCGTACCGACCCGGCGTGGTGTCCTCGGCAGCCTCGGCGATCTCGGCGAAGCGCGGAGCGAGCGCGTTGCCCGCCCGCTCGGCCCACCAACGCGCCTGACGGGCGACGGCCGGGCCGGTGCCCACGAAGCTGCCGGTGACCTCGGTGCCGTGCGCGATGCGCGCGAGGTCCTCGCGGGCGCTCGCCCAGCGGTCGTCGAGGACGAAGGCGCGATCGGCGTCGAACGCCGGGGCCGTCGCCTTGACCCAGTCGGAGCCGAGTTCGGCCTCGACCCGGGCGAGGACCTGCGCCGCCTGCTCGTCCGTCTCGACCTCGGCCGGCATGTCGGCCAGTCCGAGTTCGTCCAGCACGAGCCGCGCGGCCTTGGCCAGCACGCCGTCACGGCCGGTGATTTGCTCGGTGAACTCGCCGAGCGCCGCGGCGTCGATCGTCGCGCCACCGTCACCGCCGGAAGCGGGGAGGTCCACACTCACGCCGTGACGGGCCGCGACGGCCTGCACGCTCGCGTCGACGGCTGCGTCGACGTCGGCGCCGGACGCCAGTGCGCCGAAGGAGCCGAAGTCGCCGCCGCGGACGCTCGCGCCCTCGCGCGTCGCCATCGCGAACTCCGCGAGCACGTGCGAGGCCCAGCCGGGACCGAGCTGCCAGGTTCCGGTCACCCGCTCGGTGATCGCGGCCGGCTTCTTGCCCGTCGGGCCGAGGACCTTCTTGAGGTGCTCGGCGATCGTGTCGCTGAGCACCGGACCGAACGCGGAGTAGCCGCGGGCGAGCCCGGTCACCTGCTGACCGAGCGTCACGAGGTCGGCGTCGGCCGCACCGTCGATCGCTCCCAGCGAGAGCTCGGCACCGAGGTCGACGAGCAATTGGTTGCGGCGGCTCGACGCGCCGTCGCACAGCGACTCGATGGAGTCGGCCGCACCGATCTGGTCGAGGCGCAGCTTGGTCCACCAGGCCACGAGGACCCGGGTGGCGTCGGCGGCGTCGAACGTCAGATCCGCCGGACGCGGGCCACCGGTGCTCGCCGGGGCGGCCGGAGCCGGGGCCGCAGGGGCAGCGGCGGGAGCGGACTCGGCCTGCGGCGCGTCGGTCACCTCGTCCTCGGCGACCTCGGGCTGATCCTCGTCGGTGCCGAAGACCACCGCGGAGTCACGCTCGATGTTGGCCACCTCGACCCGCCCGTAGGACGTCTCGGGGAGCTTCAGCGTGGACGCGGCGAGGTTGGCCACCGTGGGGGCCGAGCCGACGCCGATCTCGATGAAGCGCTCGACGCCCAGTCCGCCCTGCTCGACCGGGGTGAACATCAGGTCCTGGGTCTCGATCCAGCGCACGGGGCTCGCGAACTGCCAGGCGAGCAGCTCGATGAGCACCCGACGGCAGAGGACGCCCGGCTGCGCGGCCCACGCCTCGAAGTCGGCCAGCACCTCGCGGAGCGGGGCCGAGTCGACGAGGTCGGCGATCTCGGTGATGAACTCGCGGTCCAGGCTGAACGGGCGCGGCACGAGATTCGGGATGTACCGACCGGTGAGGATCCGCGGATCGATGTCGCCGGGCAGCAGCTCGTCGAGGCGGTCGCGGAAGTCCGGGACACCGCCGTGCAGCACGCGCGAGTGGAACGGCACGTCGATGCCGGGCACCAGGATGAACGCGGCCTTGCCGCCGAACTCCTCGCGTCGGCGGGCGATGTCGCGCTCCAGCTCTTCGAGGCCGGCGACGGTGCCGGCGATCGCGTACTGCGAACCGCGCAGGTTGTAGTTGACGATCTGCAGGAACTCGCCCGAACGCTCGGCGATGCCCTCGACGTAGGCCGTGACCTCGTCGTCGGCCAGGCCGATCTGCGAGGGACGGATGGCCGCGAGACGGTAGTTGCTGCGGCCCTGGGCGTCACGCGGCACGAGCGTGTGCATGACGGAGCCGCGCTGGAACACGACCTCCACGACGGCCTCGAGCGGGATGACGCCCGACACCGCGGCGAGCGCGTTGTACTCACCGACGGAGTGCCCGGCGAGGACGGCGCCTTCGACGAAGGCACCCGACTCGCGGAGCTCAGCCATCTGCGCCGCACCGAGAACGGCCATGGCGACCTGGGTGAACTGCGTCAGGTAGAGCACGCCGTCGGGGTGGCGGTGGGTGACGCCGTTCGCGGTGAGCTCGGTCGGGTTGTCGCGCACGACCGTGAGGATCGAGAACCCGAGCGCCGCACGCGTGTGCGCGTCGGCGCGGTCCCAGATCTCCCGCGCGGCCTTCGACCGCTGGTATCCGGCCATGCCCATGCCCGGGCTCTGGATGCCCTGCCCGGGGAAGGCGTAGGCGGTGCGCGGCGCGTCGAGGCGAGCGGTCGCGGACATGACGACCTCGCCGTCGGCGCGCACCGTCACGTCGAGGACCTCGGCGCCGGCGTCGAGGCCGATGCGGTCCGCGCGGATCTCCACGTCGGCGCCCGGACGCACCGGGGCCATGAAGCGCGTAGTCCAACCCGAGACGCGACGGCCGGTCTGGGCGACGACCTGCTGCTGAGCCGCCGCCGACGTCCACATGCCGTGCACGATCGGGGCGCCGAGGCCGGCGAGGCGGGCCGCCGCGACGCTGGTGTGGATCGGGTTGTGGTCGCCCGTGACGGCGGCGAACGCCCGCAGATCGCGCGGGGCGGTGAGCCGGCCCGCGGCCCGCTTTTTGCGCGGCGTATCGCGGACGTCGTCGCCGAGCACCCCGCCGGCGCGCGCCGGATCGGCGAGGTCACCGGTGGTGCTGCGTCCGCGGATCGCGAACCGCTCGGTGAGCGCGGCGACCTCGCGGTCGCCCGAGGTGATGTCGATGTCGACCGTGACGACGCGTCCGTAGGACGTGTCGCTCACCGCACGCAGGCGCGCCACGACCGAGAGCTCGGCCTCCTCAGCCGGCAGGTCGCCGAGCGCGATCGAGTGATCGAGGTGAACGAGGTCGAGCATGCCCTCGACGACCGGGACGTCGCCCTCGGTCCGCGCCTCGGAGATGACCGCGAAGACCGCGGGCCAGGCGAGCCCGACGAGGACGTCCGGGGCCGGGTGCCGCGAGGGCTCGACCGAGGCGCCGCTGACGGCGGCGTGGTCGGCGCGCAGGTCCGGGTGCCATGCCGCGCTGAACCGGGCGACGCCGCCCTCGCTCGCGGGCACTTCGCCACCGGCGGCCCCGGCGGCGATCGTCCTCATCGCGGCGGCGGCGTCGTCGGTCGCGACGACCGGCGCACCGCCGCGGGCGACGGTAGCCCCGACCCGGATCGGCAGCACGACGTGAGCGCCGTCCGACAGTGGGACCCGCAACTCGGCGAGTCCCTCGCCGGCAACGAGCTCGGCGCCGGTCTCGGGGTGCTCAGCGGTCGTCGGGCTCGTGATGACCCAGCCGGAACCGAGACGATGCACCGGGTTGCCGACGGTGCGACCGGCCCAGACCACGTCGGGAGCGGCGAGCACGAGCGAGAGCGCGTCGGCGGCCTCGCCGGCCTCGATGCGACGGCGTCCCTCAGCGCGCTGGGGCGCCGCACCGGCCGCGAGCAGCGCATCGATGGTCTCGTCCTCGAACCGCTGAAGCAGCTCGGCGACGGGCTCGTCGGCCCGGGTGATGCCGGCGACCGAGACGGTGCCGGGGATGACGCACACCTCGTCAGCGCTGTACCGAGCATCGTGCGCCTGCCACAGCGAGTCCGAGCGCCACCAGCGGCGCACGTCGGCGTCGATGACCGGCACGAAGTTCACGGGCTTGCCCGGGCGCTTGCACTGCTCGACGAAGAACGCCTCGTCGGCGGGGTGCAGGACGACCTCGTCGGCGTGCGGATGAGCCTGGAGCAAGCGGGAGATGGCTGCGCTACCGTCCTCGACGTCGCCGGGGGCATCGAAGAGCGTGGGAATGCGGCCGCGGTCCTCGCGGGCGAGACGCGCCTCGGCGCGCTGGATCATGGCGTGGAAGCGGTCCCGGAGCGTGACGTCGAGCCAGGCCGGCGAACCGTCGACGGCGGTGCCCGAGAGCTCGACGAAGCGGCGCAGCCACTGGGCGTACGTCATCGTGCGGACGTCGCCGAAGTACGGCTTGGCCGTCTTGTTGATCGCCGTGATGATCTCGTCGCGGCGAGCCGCGACCGCCTCCGCGTCACCGGCGACCTCATCGAGGAGGCGGCCCGTGCGCGACGCGGTGTTGTCGATCTCGTGGATGTCGGCACCGAGCTGGCTGCGGCCGGAGGCCATGCCACCCTCCGCGGTCCCTGCGCCGACCCAGCCGGAGGTGCCGCGGGTCTCGACGAGCAGCTGCTTGACCTCGGGCGCGGTCGTCGCCTCGAGCGTGGCCATCGCGGCCGTGCCCACGAGGACGCCGTCGAGCGGCATCGCGGGGAAGCCGTGACGACGCGACCACTCGCCGGTGAGGTAGCTGGCCGCGGTCTCGGGGGTGCCGATGCCGCCACCGACGCACACGACGACGTTGCGCTCCGCGCGCAGGTCGGCGTACGTGGCGAGGACGAGGTCGTCGAGGTCCTCCCACGAGTGGTGGCCGCCGGCGCGTCCACCCTCGATCTGCACGATGACCGGCATCGGAGCCAGCTCACGCGCGATAGCGAGGACCTGACGGATCTGGGCGACGGTGCCGGGCTTGAACACGACGTGGGCGATCCCGGCGGACCGGAGGTCCTCGACGAGCGCGACGGCTTCCTCGAGCTCGGGTACGCCCGCGGTCACGATGACCGCGTCGATGGGAGCGCCGGCCGCGCGGGCGCGCTGCACCAGGCGCTTCTGGCCCAACTGGAGCTTCCACAGGTAGGGATCCAGGAACAGCGAGTTGAACTGGTAGGTGCTGCCCGGCTCGAGGAGCTTGTCGAGCTCGGCGACCCGATCGTTGAAGATGTCCTCGGTCACCTGGCCGCCACCGGCGAGCTCGGCCCAGAAGCCGGCGTTGGCCGCGGCGGCGACGATCCTGGCGTCGACCGTCGTCGGCGTCATGCCGGCCAGCAGCACGGGCGACTTGCCGGTCAGTCGGGTGAAGGCGGTCTCGACGACGGTCGAGCCGTCCGGAAGGGTGGCGAGGCGTGGGGCGTGCGCCGACCACGGGGTGGGACGCGCGGGGGTGGCGCCCACGGACGTCAGTTCGCGGTGGCCGCGCCGCGTCGTGGTGGCGACGAGGCCGGCGCCGCGGGGGCGGGTCTCCGCGGCGGAGAGGCGCGAGGCGAGATCGGCCGGTCCGAGATCGAGGATCCACTGGGCACCCGCATCGAGGACCGACTCCAGCTCGTCCACCCAGTCCACCGGGTCGACGATCGCGGTCTGCGCGAGGTCACGCGCCAAGGACGCATCGATGCCGCAGCGGTCGGCCCACTCGCCGACGAGGTCGACGATGCCGCCGAGATCTGGGTGATGGAAGGCGACGCGCGCCGGCAGAGGCTCCAGCACGGGCGAGAACGGGGTGCCGCCGGTGACCTTGCGGTCGCGCAGGGCCTTCGCGTCGGCGGCGACGGCCTCGAGGCGGGTGACGACGCGATCGAGATCCGCCTGCGGGCCCGACAGGACGACGGCGCGACGGGCGTTGCGAATGCGGCACACGACGCGGGTGTCGAGCTCGTCGACGATGGCCCGCACGCGCTGGGGGTCGACCTGGCTGACGCTGAGCATCGAGCGGCCGAGCAGCCCCCGGCGGCGTCCCTCGATCTGCGTCGCCGCACCCACGAGGCGGGCGATGGCCAGCACGGTGACCGGGTCCGACCCGGCGAGCAGACGCGTGGAGAGTTTCCCCTGCGAGTGCCCCACCACACCGACCGGCGGCACCTGATCGAGGTCGAGACCCTGCCGGCGCAGCGCTGCGAGTCCGGCGATCTGAGTCAGGACGATGCCCGGCACCGAGGCCGCCGGCTCGTGGAGAGCCTCGGCCGAAGGGACGTCGGCCGCCTGCTCGTCCTCGGCCGACTCCCCCACCGCGAGGGCGTCCACCCAAGCGAGCGGCGCGAACTCGACGCCGGCGCGCGCGAGTTCGGCGGCGACCGGATCGACCAGTCGCTCGGCGTTGGCGAGCGCGGCCGTGAGTTCGGACTCGAGCGCGAAATCGCGCACGAGGTCGGACAGCGAGGGCAGCCACTCACCGCCCTGGCCGGCGAAGACCACGGCGTACGGCGCGCCGTCGCGCAACGCGTCGATGAGGCGCGCGCCGGTCTGGACCGGACGCGAGGCGGGGACGATGGGGGTGGGGTCGAGCGTCGTCATGACGACCATCCTACGGGCAAACATGAGGACTTCCTCATCTTTTATCTGAGGGTTCTCTCATGTTTTTCGTCACAAGCTGACGATGCGCCCCCGAATCAGCGGCGCCAGACGCTGACCACTCCCGGTCGTGGAATGCGGCCAGGGCCGTCGGGCCAGCTCGAACCGGGAGCCTCCGCCGTCGCTCCGTCGACCTCGCCCGGATGCTGCACGCACACCATCACCCGCGTGCGATCGATGTGCGGACCGCACGTCTCCGCACCGCGAGGCACGGTGAGGAACTGCCGGGTCAGGCCGCGGTGCCGCCCTTCCAGTGCGACCGCGAAGAGCCCGTCGTGCGACCCGAGGGCATTGCCGTCCGTGGAGATCCACAGGTTCCCGTAGGGATCGAACGCGAGATTGTCCGGGCACGAGATGGGCGAGACCTGGCGCTTGTCCATGCCCCCGAAGTAGGTGTCGGGGCTGGCGGGGTCACCGCACACGAGCAGCAGGTTCCAGGAGAACCGCGTGGCCGCGGCGTCCTCGTGTCGCTCGGTCAGTTCCAGGACGTGGCCGTGCTTGTTGGCGTTGCGCGGATTCGCCTCGTCCGCGGGTGCGGCCCCCGCGGCCCCGCGGTTGCTGTTGTTGGTGAGCGCGACGTAGACCTTCCCGGTGACCGGGCTGGGCTCGACGTCCTCAGGGCGGTCCATCTTGGTCGCGCCCACCTGGTCGGCAGCGATGCGCGTGAACAGCAGGACTTCCTCGGCCGTCATTCCGGGGACGTGGGACGTCGTCCCGCTCACCAGCGGAATCCACTCGCCCGCGCCGCCGAACGCCCCGTCCCGCGGCAGTCGTCCGCTGCCGTCGATCTCCTCGGCCGGCGAATCGCCCGAAAGGCGCGCGACGTACAGCGTGCCGGAGTCGAGGAGCCGCGCGTTGTGCTCCCGGGCCTTACGACTATTGCCCTTGCGCATGCGCTCGTCGGACACGAACTTGTAGAGGTAATCGAACCGCTCGTCGTCGCCCATGTACACAGCGACTCGGCCGTCGGAGGTCAATTGCGGCTGCGCGGCCTCGTGCTTGAAGCGCCCGAGCGCGGTGCGCTTCTTCGGCGTCGACGCTGGATCGTAGGGGTCGACTTCGACGACCCACCCGAACCGATTGACTTCGTTGGGTTCCTTCGCCAGGTCGAACCGGTCGTCGAACCGCTCCCACTTGCGATCGGTCTCCGTCCCCGACACCCCGTACCGGGCGAGACGTGCAGCAGCCACCGGGCCCGTCACGCTGCCGGCGTTGGCGAAGTACTGGTTGAAGTTCTCCTCGGCGGTCAACCACGTGCCCCATGGCGTGAGACCGCCGGCGCAGTTGTTCAAGGTGCCGAGAACGGTGCGGCCCTCGGGATCGGCGGTCGTCCGCACGAGGGGGTGACCGGCGACGGGCCCGGTGAGTTCGAACGAGGTACCGGTGTGGAATCGGCGGTTGAGTTCGTGGCCGACGATCGGTCGGAGCGCGCCGCTGCGCCTCTGGGCCTCGACGGCCACGACGCTCAGTCCGTGTGCGGCCCAGCCGATCTCGACCTGCTCGCGAGTGGGGTTCTCGGGGTCGTAACCCGGGTGCATGATCTGCTCGTCGGTGTACTCGTGATTGACGACCATGAGGTACTCGCCGCCGCGCAACGGCATGAGTCCGAGGAAGTCGCAGTTGTAGCCGAACTGGCGCACTTGCGCAGCTGCAGTCTGCCGCCACGGATCGAAGGCGGGCGCGTCGTGGAACAGCGGGTCGCCCCAGGCCATGACGACCTGCTGATCGAACCCGCGCGGCACGGTCACGGCGTCCCGGGTATTGGGGGCGACGGGCTCGAAGTCGAGGCCGCGCGCACCGCGCGACCACGAGCCCTTCGACGCAGGCGTGGTCGCGGCAGCCGCCGGAGCACTGCCCACCGCGGACGTCACCGCTGCTGCGGCACCCAGCACGACGCCCGCACGCAGCACGCCGCGGCGCGACATCTGCTCGCGCACGAGGTCGCCGAAGTAGGGGTTCGCCGAGGTGTTGGGCGCATCGTGGGCGCACGCGTCGCCGCAGCGGTAGCGGCAGGTGAGGGCCTGGCGGCCGGAGGAGCAGGGCGAGACGAGAGGGAGTTGTCGAGCCATGCCGCCGACCATAATCAGCCGCTCACTCGCCCAGGTGAACGCCGAAGCAACGCTCCGTGAAGCGTAAGTAGGCACCTGCGCACGCGACGAAAGCTGGTACCGCCCCCTCGCTGAGCGCGTGCGGGGGCCCGCTCATTGGGGGAGTAGGGGCCGAGGCGGGGAACTACAGTAGTTGTCGAACTCCTCTCGCGTGAGGAGCTGGTCGTCGTTGAAGAGCACGTGGCCGGGCTGCAGCCGAGCGATCGCCTCCCCTGTCAGTGCTGTCTGGCGGGTGACCCGCGTGCCCTTGTCCTCGAGCTGGCCCGAGCCGCGGAACACATAGAGCTTGGTCGGGTCGTCGAGGTTCGGCGGAGTTCGCACCACCCACTCCGGGCCTGGATCGCCGAGAGGCAGCTCGTGAACTCCGCGCGAGAGCCGCTCATCGCGCCGCTGCCACGTTCCCCCATCCGTGCTACGAGTTCGATCGTCCGGGTCGGTGGGGTCGATCTTCGAAACCTCGATCTCATCGACCTGACCCCGACAGACGACCACCACCGCAGTGAACGAGCCATCCTCATTCGCCTGCAAGGCGATGGACCCGAGGAGCTCTGCCGGGTAGTCCGCGCCGCATCCCGGAATGCTGAACGCCAATGCCAGCGCGGGCAGCACCCGGATTGCCTTGCGAACTATCAATATCCGATTCATGGGAGCACCCCGGTTTTGAGTGACACAGCCCCGACCATCGCGAAGGACACGATAGTGCAACCCACGAGGAGCTGCCGTCGCTCTACCTCCCAGTTGACAACCCGGCAGTTATGAAGAAGGTCATTTCTGAACTCTCGGTCGCACATTGCACGAAATTCCTGCCTGACCGGGACCGGCCAACTCTCATCCATCTCCTCTATGCAGAGGTCATGACGGGCGCATGGGCCGAAAAACTGTGTGTCGTAATACCACGACTCGACATAAGAACAATAGTCGTTAAGCGTTCCGGCGTCAGGTTTGTACATGTACCTACCGGGCACCAGCACCTGCTCGTCCGGTCCTACCCCAGCACGATAATCTGGTGCATCCGCCATTGCGAGCCGTCCCGGCACCACAACCGGCCCTAGCGGTAGCGGTAGGCGGCCGAAACTCAAGAATTGCTCCTTCAACGCGCCTACGGTCACCACAGCCTGGCCGGTCAGAAGCAACGACGCCGAAATCGATGCCTCCGCGACGAACGTCCCGATAACGACGGCATTACGAAGCCCCTCAGCCAACACCGCGCCAAGCTCTTCATCGCACGTGTTGTTGACCCAGCACAGCAACGAGACGTTGAAAGCTCCGTCCGCAGCCGCCGAGCGGGCGCTGGGATCGCTCGACGGATCCTCCACTGAGACCGGGTGCTGAGTGCCATCCTCGAGGATGGCGAAGAGGTAAATGACACCCACGTACTCACCTTCGCCATCGAGCACTTCGACGGCTTCGCCGTTGTGGACAACCCGTCCCAGGCTAAAGCCGTCGGGAAGCGGTGCGTCAATCTGCACCTGCTGATCGTCGAGGATGTCGAAGTCGACTGGCGGAGGTGACACGTCGACGATTCGCTCATCAGGATCGAACTCCGGATCAGGCATCGGCAAGTCCTCGTCCACCGTGAACGACACAGAGCCCACCGCGGTGGTGCCCGTCCCATCACTGAGTAAGGCGCTGACGCTATACTCGCCAGCCAACTCAAGCTGCATCGACGCAGTTGCCGTCGAGCCAGACTGTACTGGGCCTACCTTGATCGGCTCGTACACCTCCGTCCCGCGAGCGACCCAAAACTCCACCCTCACCGGATCCTCGTCGGGATCGTCAACGAGAACCTCGAAGGTCTTGGCATTGTCACCGGACACTGTAATAGTTCCGGGATTCACGGGAGGATAATTGGCTTTGAGGTCATTCGCCGCAACTGTGGACGTCGGCACAAGGGCAGTAGCAACGGCGATGAAGAAAGCGGCCGCAAGAGCCAGAGCGCGACGTTCGCTATCCACGAGAACCCCCGAATTTGTGTACGCCGCTAAGCCGACGCACGAGCATGAACAGCATCACATGCTTCGGACGATCTTGTCCATATCCTGCTCTGCAGGGTCAGCGTTCAGACTCCGCCGGTCACTACGGGCCAGTTGTCGATCGTGGTCGTTGGCCGGCACTGACGCGGCGTTCTTGGACGCCAAAACGCGACGACCGACGCCATCTCCTTCTGGCGTCCCCAGCCGTTTCATCGGGTAGAACAAACGACCTCCAGTCGAAGAGGGCATCACGAAGCGAGCCTTAGCCAGCACCGCGTTGATCTGGATCGAGGGAACAAGCGCCAACGCCACCGCCAGACGGGTCATGAGCGCGGCAGCAGTCGTCGAACTCCTCGCGGGTGAGGATCTCGTCGTCGTTGAAGAGCAACTGCCGGGGCTGCAGCCGAGCGGTCGCCTCGCCCGAGAGCGACGTCTGGGGAAGGACGCGCATTCCCTTGTCCCCGAGCTGGCCCGAGCCGCGGAACATATAGAGCTTGGTCGGGTCGTCGAGGTTCGGCGGAGTTCGCACCACCCACTCGGGGCCTGGATCGCCGAGAGGCAGCTCGTGAACTCCGCGCGAGAGCCCCTCATCGCGCCGCTCCCACGTTCCCGCATCCGTGCTACGAGTCCGATCGTCCGGGTCGGTGGGATCGATTCTCGAAACCTCGATTTCATCGACCCGACCCCGGCAGACGACTACCACCGCAGTGAACGGCCCATCCTCATTCGCCTGCAAGGCGATGGACCCGAGGAGCTCTGCCGGATAGTCCGCGCCGCATCCCGGAATGCTGAACGCCAATGCCAACGCGGGCAAGGCGCGCAGCACGCGTCGAGCGACCGGTGCCGTGTTCACGGACCCCACCCCCTCGGCGCGCGTGGGGACAGCCTGACACAGAGAAAGGACGATCGAGTCCAGATTTCAGTCCAGTCTCGTCTCTACTCCTCGCGCACTCGCTGAGTGTGACGTTTCGCAACCGAAATGGTCGAAACGAGTGGCGTAACGTCACACTCAGCGAGTACAGCGGGTCAGACTCCGCCCGTGAGAGTCAGGCCGCCGTCGATCGTGATCGTCTGGCCGGTGACCCAGGCGGCGTCCTCGGACAGTAGGAACGCCACGACCGAGGCGATGTCCTCGGGGGTGCCGAGGCGCTTCATCGGGTACGCCGAGGACACCTCCTCCTCGCGTCCCTCGTAGAGCGCGCCGGCGAACCGGGTCTTGACCACGGCCGGCGCCACGGCGTTGACCCGGATCGAGGGGGCCAGCTCCAGCGCCAGCTCCTGCGTCACGTGGATGACGGCGGACTTCGAGGCGCCGTACATGCCGATCATCGGCGCGGGCTTCAGACCCGCGATCGACGCGATGTTGACGATGGCGCCGCCGTTGTCCTTCAGCGCTGCGGCGTACGCCTTCTGCGCCCAGGACGCCGCCGAGAGCACGTTGACGCGGAAGATCTTCTCCGCGGCACCGAGATCCATCTCGATCATGGGTCCGTACACCGGGTTGATGCCGGTGTTGTTGACGAGGTAGTCGAGGCGGCCGAACCGCTCGATCGCGGCCGCGATGGCCTCGTCCTGGTGACCGGCGTCGTCGGCCGCACCCGCGACGAACGTCGCGTTGTCCTCGCCGAGGCCTGCCACGGCCTCCTTGAGCGCGTCTTCCTTCCGCGCCGTGATGACGACCTTGGCGCCATCGGCGACCAGCCGCTCAGCGACGCCGAGTCCGATACCCCGGCTGGCGCCGGTGACGATCGCGACCTTGTCTGCGAACCTGCTCATCTCCGCTCCCCCGTTCAGCTCAGTCGCTCGATGACCATGGCCATGCCCATGCCGCCGCCGACGCACATCGACTCGACACCGAACTGCTTGTCGTGCCACTGCAGGGAGTTGATGAGCGTCGACGTGATGCGCGCGCCGGTCATGCCGAAGGGGTGTCCCACGGCGATGGCGCCGCCGTTGACGTTGAGCTTGTCCTCGTCGATGTTCAGCTGCTGTGCCGAACCGAGGGCCTGCACGGCGAACGCCTCGTTGATCTCGAACAGGTCGATGTCCGAGATCGACATGCCCGCGTTGGTAAGGGCCTGCGGGATCGCGGTGACCGGACCGAGGCCCATGATCTCCGGGGAGAGCCCGGTGACGCTCGTGGAGACGATGCGCGCGAGCGGAGTGAGGCCGAGTTCCTTGGCCTTGGTGTCGCTCATGATGACCAGCGCGGCGGCCCCGTCGTTGAGCGGGCAGGCGTTGCCGGCGGTGACGGTGCCGTCGGGACGGAACACCGGCTTGAGCTGGCTGATCGCCTCGTACGTGACGCCGGGGCGCGGACCGTCGTCGGCGGTGACCTGCGTGCCGTCGGGCAGGGTGACCGGGGTGATCTCGCGCTCCCAGAATCCCTCGGCGATGCGCTGCTCGGTGAGGTTCTGGCTGCGGACGGCGAAGCGGTCCTGCTCCTCACGACTCATGCCCAGCACCTGCTGCACGTTCTCGGCGGTCTGGCCCATGGCGATGTAGACGTCGGGAAGTTGACCGTCCTCGCGCGGATCGGTCCAGGCCGCCGCGTCGCCCTGGCTGCGGTCGTCCGTGCGGCGCATGGCGTCGGCGAACTTCGGGTTGGTGATGTCCTGCCCAGGAATGCTGTCGCTGGTGCCCTTGTCGAAGTGGCTCACGACCTCGACGCCGGCGGAGATGTAGGCGTCACCCTCGCCGGACTTGATCGCGTGGAACGCCATGCGGGTGGTCTGCAGGCTCGAGGAGCAGTAGCGCGTGATGGTGGTGCCGGGGAGGTGGTCGTAGCCGGCGAGCACGGCCACGTTGCGGCCCATGTTCCAGCCCTGCTCCCCGCCGGGCAGACCGCAGCCGAGGATGAGGTCGTTGAGGTCGGCCGGGTCGAGTTCGGGAACCTTGGCGAGGGCGGCCTGCACCATCTGCACGGTGAGGTCGTCGGCCCGCATCTGCTTGAGCGAGCCCTTGAACGCACGGCCGATAGGCGAACGCGCGGTGGAAACGATGACGGCTTCGGGCATGAGTCTGTCGCTTTCGGTGGTCGGTGAGGGCTCAGAAGCCCAGGTCGCGGCCGATGAGTTCCTTCATGATCTCGTTGGAACCGGCCCAGATCTTGGTCACGCGGGCATCCCGCCAGGCGCGGGCGACCCGGTACTCGTTCATGAATCCGTACCCGCCGTGCAGCTGGACGCAGTGGTCGAGCACGTCGTTCTGGATTTCTGCGCTCCACCACTTGGCCTTGGCGGCGTCGATCGCGGTGAGCTTGCCGGTGCTGTGGGCGAGGACCGCCTGGTCCACGAACGCCTCGGCGACCTCGATCTTGGTGACCAGCTCGGCCAGCAGGAACTTGTTGTGCTGGAGCGAGCCGATGGCCTGACCGAACGCCTTGCGATCGTGGCAGTACTGGATCGTCTCAGCGAGGATCTGCTTGGCATGCGCGATGTTGGAGATCGCGGCGCCGAGCCGCTCCTGCGGGAGCTTCTGCATCATCGCGATGAAGCCGCCCCCGAGTTCGCCGATGACGCGGTCGTCGCCGAGCCGGACGTCCTCGAAGAACAACTCGGCGGTGTCGGACTCCTCCTGGCCGACCTTGTCGAGCTTGCGGCCGCGGCTGAAGCCGGGGTCGGTGGCCTCGATGCCGAACAGGGTGATGCCGCGGGCGCCCTTGGCCGGGTCCGTGCGGACGGCCGTGACGACGAGATCGGCAGAGAACCCGTTGGTGATGAAGGTCTTGGAGCCGTTGATGACCCACGCGTCGCCGTCACGTACCGCCGTGGTCTTGAGCGCAGCGAGGTCGGAGCCACCGGAGGGCTCGGTCATGCCGATCGCGGTCACGATGTCACCGCTGGCACAGCCGGGAAGCCAGCGCTGCTTCTGCTCCTCGGTACCGAGGTCGACGATGTACGGCACGGTGATGTCGGCGTGGATGCCCACGCAGGAGGACAGCGAGGCGTTGACCTTGCTGAGCTCCTCGGCCCACACGGCGTTGAACCGGTAGTCCTGGGCGTCGGCACCGCCGAATTCCTCGGGGATCTCGAGGCCGAGGAAGCCCTCGGCACCGGCGGCCTTCCAGAAGTCGCGCGGCAGTCCCTTCTCGGTCAGGTGCTCCTCGAGGTGCGGGCGGACCCGCTTCTCCAGGAACGCGGCGCACGACTCGCGGAACGCCTCGTGATCGTCGGTGTAGATGGTTCGCTGCATCGGTCTTCCTGGGGTCAGTGGTGACTAAGCGCTTGCTTAGCATGCCACCGATGTTCCATCATGTCCACCATGACCACGGAGGCCCCCTCGGCGCGCGCCCGCTCCGCTGCGACCCGCGAACGGCTCATCGATGCGGCGGTAGAGGCGTTCGCCCAGAAGGGCTTCGCCGCGACGACGACGCGCGATATCGCGTCCCGCGCGGGCATGAGCCCGGCGGCGGTGTACGTGCACCACGCGACCAAAGAAGATCTTCTGTTCGAGGTGAGCCGCCGCGGCCACCTCGACGCTCTGGCGATCATCCGCGAGGCCGACGCCGAGGGGACGACGCCGCTCGAACGCGTCCGTTCGATGGTGGCCGCTTTCAGCCGCTGGCACGCGGTCAACAGCCGGGTGGGACGCATCGTGCAGTACGAGTTCGACGCCCTGACGCCCGATCACCGGCAGGCGATCGCCGGCTACCGCCGCGATATCGAGCGGCAGATGCAGCGCGCGCTGGAGTCCGGCGTCGCGGACGGCGATTTCGATGTCGCCGACATCAAGGGCACCGCGCTGGCCGTGCTCTCACTGAGCATCGACCTCGTGCGGTGGTACTCCCCCGGCGGATCGATCACGCCCGACGACCTCGCCACGCTGCACAGCGAGCTCGCCGCGCGCATGGTCGTGCGTCACTGACGCCTTCCCGCCCCGGGACAGGCGAAAGCCCCCGCCTCGGGGGAATGGCGGGGGCTTTCGGATCTGGGAAGATCAGGCGTTCGCGCTGGCGTCCTCGGTCTGCAGGACGGCCTCAGCCACGATCTGGAGCTTGATCTTGTCGCCGATCATGACCTTGTCACCCTCGAGCGGGATGTTGAAGTCGATGCCGAACTCCTTGCGGCTGATCTCGCCCTTGGCCTCGACGCCGACGCGAGTGCCGCCCCACGGGTCGCCGCCCTCGCCCAGGAACTCCGCCTCGAGCTCGATGGGCTTGGTGACGCCGCGGATCGTGAGGTCGCCGGTCACGACGAACTCGTCGTCGCTCTCCTGGCGGATGCCGGTGCTCGTGAAGGTCATCGAGGGGTGGGTCTCGACGTCGAAGAAGTCGGCCGAGCGCAGGTGGGCATCACGGTCGGCGGTGCCGGTGTTGATCGAGCTGAGGTCCACCGAGACCTCGACGCTCGAGTCGGTGGCGTTCGAGCCGGTGACGATGGTGCCGTCGAAGCTGTCGAACTTGCCGCGAACCTTGCTCATGATGTGGCGGACCTGGAAGCCGATCTCGGTGTGAGTCGGGTCCAGCTTCCACGTGCCGGCGGTCACGTTCGTCATGGTGTCTCCTAGGGAAAGTCTGTTGTCGCATCGCGCTGACGTTCTTCACTCTAGCTGGTGGTTTAACTTTCAATCAAGTGCGCGACCACGTAAACTGGCTCACATGAACAACCGTCCGCCTCTCGAGGTCGCCGAAGTCAACGACACGCCGTGGTTGTCGACCGAGCAGCAGCGTGTCTGGCGCGCATTCCTGGGCGGCTCGACGGTCCTCATGGATCAGCTCGATCGCGACCTGCGTCAGGCCCACAGTCTGTCCATGTCGGAGTACGAGATCCTCGTCCGGCTGTCCGAGGCCCCCGACCGGTCGATCCGCATGGCCGAACTGGCGGCGCAGGTCGCGCACTCGCGCAGCCGGATCACGCACACCATCGCCCGGCTCGAGAAGGCCGGGATGGTCGCGCGGGGCCAGTGCAGCACCGACGGCCGCGGCGTGACCGCGGTGCTGACCGATCACGGCTTCGCCGTTCTGGCGGAGGCTGCGCACACGCATGTGCGCGGCGTGCACACGTACCTCGTCGCCAATGCGACGGCCGAGGAGTTCGAAGCGCTCGGCCGCATCATGGAGCGCATCACCGGCCAGCTCGGCGGCCGCTCCTTCTGACCCGTCTCGGTGGTCGAGTAGACCCGAGCTCACCCCCTCGTCGGTCGAGTAGGCCCGAGGAACGAGGGCCGTATCGAGACCACGCCGCGCGGGTCGGCCCCACCCGGCCGAACCTTCAGTCGCGCGTCAAACGGCGCAAGCGCCGCTTCACCCGGCCGAAACTTCAGTCGCGCGTCAAACGGCGCAAGCGCCGCTTCACCCGGCTGAACCTTCAGTCGCGCGTCAAACGGCGGTGCGTGACGGCGTGGGGGCGGGCGGCCTCCTCGCCGAGACGGGCGACCTTGTTCTTCTCGTAGTCAGCGAAGTTGCCCTCGAACCAGAACCAGTTGTCGGGCTTCTCCTCCGTGCCCTCCCACGCGAGGATGTGCGTGGCGACCCGGTCCAGGAACCAGCGGTCGTGGCTCACCACGACGGCGCAGCCGGGGAACTCCAGGAGCGCATCCTCGAGCGACTGCAGCGTCTCCACGTCCAGGTCGTTGGTGGGCTCGTCGAGGAGCAGCAGGTTGCCGCCCATCTTCAGCGTGAGCGCGAGGTTCAGTCGGTTGCGCTCACCGCCGGAGAGCACGCCGGCGCGCTTCTGCTGGTCCGGGCCCTTGAAGCCGAACGAGGCGACGTACGCGCGGCTCGGCACCTCGAAGTTCCCGACCTTGATGTGGTCGAGACCGTCCGAGACGACCTCCCAGACGTTCTTGTCCGGGTCGATGCCCCCGCGGCTCTGGTCGACGTACGAGATCTGCACGGTCTGGCCGACCTCGAGCGCACCGGAATCGGGCTGCTCCTGTCCGACGATCATCCGGAACAGCGTCGACTTGCCCACGCCGTTGGGGCCGATGACGCCGACGATGCCGGCTCGCGGAAGCGAGAACGAGAGGCCGCCGAACAGTTCGCGATCGCCGAACGACTTGTGCAGGTTGTCGGCGTTGAGCACGACGTCGCCGAGGCGCGGACCCGCGGGGATGTTGATCTCCTCGAAGTCCAGCTTGCGGGCGCGCTCGGCTTCGGCCGCCAGCTCTTCGTAGCGCTTGAGTCGGGCCTGGTTCTTGGCCTGGCGCGCCTTGGGGTTCGAGCGCACCCACTCCAGCTCCTTCTCGAGGATCCGGGCGCGCTTGGCGTCCTTCTTGCCCTCGATCTGGAGGCGCTGCTGCTTGGTCTCCAGGTAGGTGGAGTAGTTGCCCTCGTAGGGGTGGGTCTTGCCTCGGTCGAGCTCGAGGATCCACTCGGCCACGTTGTCGAGGAAGTACCGGTCGTGGGTGATCGCCAGGACGGCGCCCGGGTAGGTCTTCAGGTGCCCCTCGAGCCAGTTCACCGACTCGGCGTCCAGGTGGTTGGTGGGCTCGTCGAGCAGCAGCATGTCGGGCTGCTCGAGCAGCAGCTTGCACAGCGCCACGCGGCGACGCTCGCCCCCGGACAGGTGGTCGACGAGCTCGTCCGGCGGCGGGCAGCGCAGGGCGTCCATCGCCTGCTGCAGCCTCGAATCGAGGTCCCACGCGTTCGCGTGGTCGAGATCGGTCTGCAGGTCGCCCATCTCCGCGAGCAACGCGTCGTAGTCGGCGTCGGGGCTCGCCAGCTCCTCGCTGATCTGGTTGAAGCGGTCGAGCTTGCCCTTGATCCCGGCCACCGCCTCCTCGACGTTCTCCAGGACCGTCTTGCCTTCCGACAGCGGTGGCTCCTGCAGCAGGATGCCGACGCTCGCGTCCGGGTCCTTGATGAGATCGCCGTTGTTCGGCTGGTCGAGTCCGGCCATGAGCTTGAACAACGACGATTTGCCGGTGCCGTTGGGGCCGACGACGCCGATCTTGGCACCGTGCAGGAACGACAACGTCACGTTGTCCAGGACGACCTTGTCGCCATGGGCCTTGCGGACGTTGCGCAGAGTGAAGATGTAGTCAGCCATGGTCGTTCCAGCCTATCGACCGGGCACAGCGATCACGCAGCGGCGTCGCGCACCCGCGTGCGAAACGTCTCGTACGCGCGCAGTTCGCGCTCGATGCGCGCGAGGATCTCGTCGTCGACGACTCGGCCCACCGTGGCGCGGATCTGCTCGACGACGTACTCGGCCCGCCGGCGGGCAGCGCTCCGCACGAGCGCCCGCGACATCCAGGTCAGCCCGATTCCGCCGAGGCCGCCCACCGCCGCCAGCCACAGGGCAGCGGGCAGCCCGAGCAGCGAGGGGCCGGCGCTCACCACGCCGACGGCGGCGAGGATCAACCATCCGACGCCCAGCAGCATCGCCGCGAAGAGCGCCCATTGCAGGACGCCGACGAGCCCCCACCAGACGGGCGTCCCCTGCTCGCGCAAGTCCAGAGCACGAACTTCGGCATCCACCCGATTGGCCACGGCGCCACTGCCGCCGGCAGCCCGCAACATCGACGCGCGCCACGCCGGCGCGGTGCCCTCGACGGCGGACTCGGCGGCCTCGCGGATGGCGAGTTCGGCGCGCGCGTGCTCGACGGCCGTGCGATCGGAGGTGGCTTCCAGCTCCTGGTCGGCGCGCCGCTGACGTCCTCGCGCGATCAGTCCGAACGGCGGCCAGTCGGTCGCGGCCGTGCCCGCCGAGACGGTGGCGAATTCCACGGACTGCGCGATCTGCGCCGAGCCGGTGCCCGCTTCGAGCGCCGCGACCAGCCGATCGCGGTCCTCGGGCTGGAGGCCTCGAGGAGCCGATGTACCGCCGACGTCGGCGAGCTCCTGCGCGGCCGTACGCACCTCGGCCGTCAGCCGGGTGACGGCGGCATCCTTGGCCACGGTGCGCCGCGAGATCTCGGCACGCAGGTCGTCGAGCCCGCGGCCAGAACGCGCGGAGGTCGCGATGATCGGCACCCCGGTGAGTCCCTCGCGGTCGAGGATCCGGCGAAGATCGTTCAGCGCTGTGACGCGGTCCGCCTCGGTCGCCAGCCGGTCGATCTGATTCATCACCACGATCGTGGTCTCGCGGTGCCGCGACAACGGTTGAAGGTAGCGCTCGTGGATGGCGGCATCCGCGTATTTCTGCGGATCGAGCACCCACACGAACAGATCGGCGAACTCCACGACACGGTCGACTTCGAGCTGGTGCGCTTCGACGACGGAGTCGTGATCGGGCATGTCGAGCAGCACGAGTCCGTCGAGCGACGAATCCGTGCCGTCGGCGTCGTCGAGCGGCCCCTGCCGGGTGAGCTGATGGCGCGGCGGAATACCGATCCAGCCGAGCAGCTCCGAGGCGTCGTCCTCGCCCCACGTACAGGCGAGGGTCCAGGAGGTGGTCGGACGCTTGACCCCCACGCCGGCGAGATCGATGCCGCTCAACGCATTGAACAGCGACGATTTGCCCGAGCCGGTGGCCCCGCCCAGAGCGACGATCGTGTGGGCTGCCGATTTGCGCAGCCGGACCGATGCTCGCGAGAGGGCAGTGCGAGCGCCGTCGAGCTGGTCGTCACGCAGCCGGCCCTCGGCCGCTGCGACAGCCGCTTCGAGCGCGGCGAGCCGGTCGTCCAAGGGGCCCGTCACACGCCCTCCTGCTGAATCGTGGGTCGTCGGATGTCGGTCGCGAGCCGCACCACGTCGGCCCGGTTGGCCACCTTACGCAGTTCGCGCTGCGCGGCGCGGACGGACTTGGGCTCAGGCACCAGGCGCCGGTACCGCTGCGCCTCGTCGTCGAAGATCGCCTCGATGCGCGCGCAGAGCTCGGTAGCGGCACGGTCGGCGAGGTCGCGGACCGCCTGGTCGCCGAACACCGCCTGCAGCAGCTTCTGGGCGACCACCGCGGTGCCTCCCGCGATGCCGACCTCCGCACCGGTGATGCCGCCCGTTCCGGCGAACACCGCGACCATGAGGGCGATGCCGGTGGCGTTGACCCCGGTCGACACGGCGGTCGCCCGCGCCTTCTTGCCCTCGCCCTGCTCGGCGACGAGCTCCTGAACGAACTCCTGCCACTCGCGCGCCAGACGTTCGGCGCGGGCGCTGAACTCCCGCGAGGCGCGGTCGAGGCCGCGATGCTCGTCCAGCAGCGCCCGCCCGGCAGGCTCGGACTCCCAGGCCCGAGCGGTCTCCTCGGCCGCGCGCTCGGCCTGCTCGACCACCAGCAGGTGCAAGCCTTGGCCGATCGCCGATTTCACCGTTTGCGGATCGACCTGCCGCACGGCGCGGGCGGCGACGCGATCGCGCCAGGACCCGACGGTCTGTTCGAGCCGACGCAACACCTCGCCGGTGCCGACGAAGGCCTGCCAGCGAGCGAGCACCTCGCCGCGGAGCACCGTGCCGTCGGTCGCGGCGCTGGCTACCTCGTCGACGGCGCGGCGGTAGATCGTGTCGACGTCGTGGACGAGCGCCTCGGCCGCCTCGGCTTGCTCCTCGATCTCATCGGCGAGGTCGCGGGAGCGGAAGACGTCATGGCGGATCGCGCCGTGCAGCGTCGCCGCGACGATGGTGCGCCGGCCGACCACGTCGGCGGCGAGCTCTTGGAGCCACAGCACGATCTGTCCGACCTCGTCGAACGGCAGCATGCCGCGACTGTTGACGGGCGACTCGCGGACCGTGAACAACGGCGAGTCGGAGAGCCCTCGCGCCGTCATCATCCGGGCCAGGTGACGGCGCACGTCCTCCACGGCGTCGGCAGGCGTGCGGTCGAGGACGACGGCTACCGACGCGCTGCGCTCGGCGGCCCGTCGCAGGTAGTCCCACGGAACATGGTCGGCATAGCGGGCCGCGGAGGTCACGAACAGCCACAGGTCGGCCGCGGCGAGCAGTTGTTCGGCGAGCTCGCGGTTGCCGACGTCGATCGAGTCGATGTCCGGCGCGTCCAGGATCGCCAGGCCCGCCGGGATGGTGGGGCTGCTGACCTGACGCAGCGCGTACACCTCGTGGGGATTCTCCCCGGTGCGTTTGAGGTCCGGCAGCACGCGGTCGGAGGCGAACCACGCCGCGTCGTCGGGGTGATGAACGAGCACGGGTGTGCGCGTGGTGGGGCGCAGCACGCCGGTGTCGCTGACGTGACGCCCGACGATCGAGTTGACCAGGGTGGACTTGCCCGCGCCGGTCGACCCGCCCACGACGACCAGCATCGGCGCGTCCAGCTGGTTGAGCCGCGGAATGACGAAGTCGGACAGCTGGTCGGTGACCTCGCGTTGGATGGCTCGCGCATCGTTCAGCCGCGGTGTCTGCAGGCGCAGCGGGGCGGTGCGGACCGCGGCGAGAAGGTCCTCGGTCGCGGTCAGCAGTTCGAGAACCCCGTGGTCGCTGCTGGCCACCTCAACTCCTGCGCACTGATCGGTAACTACGTGTCAAGACTATCCGAGCGGTGCTCACGGCGAGGGCGCCGCAGCCGCTTCGCCGAGCGGGCGCGCCTCGTCCACGAGCATCACCGGGATGTCGTCGCGCACCGGGTACGCGAGGGCACAGGCGTTGCAGATGAGCTCGCCCGCGTCGGCGTCTACGAACAGGGCCGAGCGGCACTGCGGGCAGACGAGGATCTCCAAGAGCGCGGGATCGAGGTTCATGGCTCCAGCCTAGGCCGTGACCCGTCGCGAATGTGGGACTCCCCCGGGCCGCGTCACGCCCTCATCCGGGCGAGCACCTCGTCGCGAATGCGCTCCATCGTCTGATGATCGTCGGCCTCCACGTTGAGCCGGAGCAAGGGCTCGGTGTTGGACGCGCGCACGTTGAACCACCAGGAGTCGGCCGTGACGGTCAGGCCGTCCAGCTCGTCGAGCTCGTACGTCGCATACTCGCGGCGCAGGAGGTCGAGGACGGCGGACTGGTCGTCGACCGTGCTGTTGATCTCCCCCGACCCGGCGTAGCGTTCGAAGGCGCCGAGGAGGTGCGAGGCCGGGACGCCGGCCTCGGCCAGGGCACCGAGGACATGCAGCGCGGCGAGCATGCCCGAATCGGCGAGGTAGAAGTCGCGGAAGTAGAAGTGACCCGAGTGCTCTCCGCCGAAGACCGCTCGGGTACGGCCCATCTCGGCCTTGATCAGGGAATGGCCGACGGGCGTGCGGATCGCCGTGCCGCCCCGCTCCGCCACCACTTCGGGGACGATCCTGGAGCAGATGGCGTTATAGAGCACCGTAGCCCCCGGCTGCTCAGCCAGGTACCGCGAGGCAATGAGGGCGGTGATCGCGGAAGGTGACACGGTCTCGCCGCGTTCGTCCACGACGAAGCAGCGGTCGGCGTCGCCGTCGAAGGCCAGCCCCAGATCAGCCCCGTGTTCGAGGACGGCGGCCTGGAGGTCGACCAGCGTGTTCGGATCGAGCGGATTGGCCTCGTGATTCGGGAAGGTGCCGTCGAGCTCGAAATAGAGCGGGACGAGGTCGACGTCGAGCTTCGCGAACACGGCGGGCACCGTATGCCCGGCCATGCCGTTGCCGGCGTCGACGACGACGGTGAGGCGCCGGCCGGACACGGGAGCGAGGCGGTGCAGGAGCTCCGCGTACTCCTCCAGGAAGTCGCGAGCCGTCACGCGGCCGACGGGTTCGGAGGGTGGTGTGTCGAGGCGCGCTGAGGCCGCCTCCGCGATCGCCGACAGCCCGGTGTGCAAGCCGATGGGGCGCGCCCCGGCGCGACACATCTTGAGTCCGTTGTACGCGGCGGGATTGTGGCTGGCCGTCACCATGACGCCGGGCATGTCGAGTTGACCCGAGGCGGCGTAGAGCTCGTCCGTCGAGGCGAGTCCGATGTCGACGACGTCAGCGCGCTTCGAGCGGATGCCTTCGCTCAGCGCTGCCACCAGCACCGGCGACGTGGCACGCATGTCATGGCCGATGACGGCGGACCCGCGACCGGCGCTGATGCCGACCTCGTCGGCGAACGCGGCCCCCAGCGCGCGGGCGACTTGGGGCGTGAGCTCCTGGGGCGAGAGCCCGCGAATGTCGTAGGCCTTGACGATGGCGCGCAGCCGGGCATCGATCACGGAGAATCGGGCCTCACGAGTCGCAGGGACGGGCGACCCCCAGCGGACTCCTCGTCGGGCTCGACCGGACGACGCCCGACTTCGCGCACCGCTTCAGCGAGCGCGACGAGGTCATCGACGGACGGGGGCGGCGGTTCGCTGGACTGCGTGGCGAGGCGCAAGACCTGCCATCCTCGCGGCGCCGAGAGGCGGCTCGCGTGCTCGGTGCAGAGGTCGTAGGAATGCGGTTCGGCGTACGTGGCGAGCGGGCCCAGCACGGCCACCGAATCGCCGTAGTCGTAGGTCAGGGTCGCGATAGCCGGCTGCGAGCACCCCGTGCGCGTGCATCGTCTCTGTCCCACCCGACGAGGGTAACCGGCGCGGCCGACAGCGCGAGATAGGCTCACCGCATGGACGTCTTCGGGGGCCACGTGCACGGCCCTCGACCGGGCCGCACACGTGATCGGCGCGGTCGCGGTGTGCGCGGCCCGATGTCGCTTCCCGGACCGCTCTCGCCGCGGAGGATCCGGGCCGATCGCAGCCGGCGGGCCGCCTTCGATCATCTCGTGGCCGAGGTGATGCGGGCGATCACCGAGCGCGGTCCGCGCAGCGCACCTCCAGTGGAAGTCGCCGTCGAGGAGGCCCCGTTGTTGCCGGAGGGCTGGGCCGACGAGGTCCCCGCCAGCAGCATCCACCCGCTCAGCGCCGAGCCGGGGCACCGCCTCGTGCTTTACCGACTCCCCATCACCACCCGTTCGCGGTCCGGCGCGGAGCTCGAGGAGAACGTCTGGGACATCGTGCTGCTGCGCCTCTCCGAGGCGTGGGAGCTACCGCCGGAGGACATCGATCCCCGCCCCTGACGAGCGGCGGCCGAGTAGCTGGTCGAGTAGCGACCGAGGAACGAGGGAGCGTATCGAGACCAACGAACGCAAACGTGGTCTCGATACGGTCGGTCGCTGAGCGACCTCCCTACTCGACCACCTATGGCCGGGTATAGGTGGTCGAGTAAACCCGAGGAACGAGGGCCGTACCGAGACCAAGCACGGTTGTGAACAAGGCCTCAACAATGTCGGTAGCCTTCTCTAGGTTGGAAACATGATCGAGAGCAGCTCTGACGTCCGGGTCGGCCTGGTGGCCGAGTTGCGGCGCGCGAACGCTCTCGCGGAGTACCGCCGCTGGTCGGGCATGCTGGAATACCTCGATGCCGAGACGGCTCGGATTGAGCGGGAGCTCGAACCGCGGGCGCGGGAGCTTGAGATTGCGGCGGTGCGGTCGGTGATCGCGCAGGCGAACGGGTGGAGTGAGCATCAGCTGGCTGCCCGCCTGCATGAGGCTGAGACCGCGCGTGATGACCTGCCCGCTGTGTGGGCGGCGTTCGGTGATGGGGAGTTGGATGCGGCGCGGGTGTCGATCATCGCGGCCGGCGCCTGGAAGCTGGAGCCTGTCAAGGTGTTTGTGTAAGTGGGTGCCGTCTCGGTTTCAGAGGTAGGGGTTGATCCGGTCGGGGTAGGCGATGGC
>NZ_RDBF01000090.1 GCF_003674095.1 Aeromicrobium phragmitis | reverse complement strand
CTTCTCCGCGGCGCACTGTCACCACGAACCGGGCGCCGAGGCTCACGTTGATCTCGGACGTGGTGACGTCGTCGTCGGCGTAATGGACGGCGCGCAGGGAAACGAGGACGTAGTCGCGGTAGCGCTCTACCTTCGGACGCTGGTGCGGCTCGAGCATGTCCTCGACCGCCAACGGATGGAGTCGCAACGCCGCGCCGATCGTCTCGAGTTCGGGTGGGTTCGGATCACTGATACCGATCCAGATGAACTCCTTATCGGTGAGCGCCGCGACCGTGCGCGACAGATCCGCGCTCGATGCGTCCTTCGGCACCGTCGTGAGGCGTGCGCCGTCCCGGTAGACCGCGCAGTCGATGATCATCCGGCTATGGTGCCCGATAGGCTCGGCGCATGCAGAGTTGGCCGCGTCCTGAGGTTCCGTCGCTCGCACCACGAGGTTATGGGCACGGGCC
>NZ_RDBF01000089.1 GCF_003674095.1 Aeromicrobium phragmitis | reverse complement strand
GACACCGGATGTTCGGCTCGATGGGCCAGGTCGGTTCAGCAGGCGACAACGCCGCCATGGAGAGCTTCTTCAGCCTGCTACAGCGCAACGTCCTGGACCGTCAGACCCGGGACACCCGAGACGACCTGCGCATCGCGATCGTGACCTGGATCGAACGCACCTACCACCGACGACGACGCCAGCAACGACTCGGCCGATTGACCCCCATCGAATTCGAAACCATCATGAGCCACGTCGCCCCTCAGACGGCATGACCCACTGTCACAAAATCCTGCAGCAGCCCCCTGGTACAGGTACTGCATCGCCACCGTCATCTCGCCCCACTTGCCGCCGAGCACCTCTTGGAAGCGCCGCGCGAACGCGGGATCGGGCGCCTGCACCTTGACGTCGAACTGGGAGGCTTTCTGGTGAGTGAACATCTGGATCCTCTTCCGTGTCGGGTGTGCGAG
>NZ_RDBF01000088.1 GCF_003674095.1 Aeromicrobium phragmitis | reverse complement strand
CCCGACGGGCGTACCGTCGGAGCCATGACGGCCGCCGTCATGGACCTCGTGGCCCTGGCCACCGAGCCCGAAGGGCTCCTGCCGGCCCGGCAGCAGATGGCGCTCTCCCTGGGCTGGCACATCATCCTGGCCTGCTTCGGGGTGGCGTTCCCGGCGATGATCTTCGTGATGCACCTGCGCGGTATCCGCCGCGACGATCCCGTCGCCCTCGGGCTCGCGCAGCGCTGGGCCAAGACGTCCGCTGTCCTCTTCGCCATCGGCGCGGTCTCGGGCACCGTGCTGAGCTTCGAGATGGGTCTGCTGTGGCCCGGACTCATGGGCACCTTCGGCGATGTGCTGGGACTGCCGTTCGCCTTCGAGGGCCTGTCCTTCTTCGTCGAGGCGATCTTCCTCGGCATCTACCTCTACGGGTGGGGGCGCATGCCTCCGCGACGCCACCTGCTCATGGTCGTC
>NZ_RDBF01000087.1 GCF_003674095.1 Aeromicrobium phragmitis | reverse complement strand
GGTTCTCCGGCGCTGCCTGCAAGGGAGTGACGACCTTGGCGACCGCCGGATCGGCGTAGTAATCGGCCGCGATGACTCCGGCGAGGTCGATGATCTCCGGAGCACAGCGGCGGCTCACCGCGAGCGAGTGCAGATCGCCCCGCGAGCCGTCGGCTGCCGGGAAGTCGTCGAGGAACGCGGCCAGATTGCCCGACGCCGCACCGCGCCAGCCGTAGATGCCCTGGGCCGGGTCGCCCACGGCGCTGATCCCCCGGCCGGCGAAGAGCGCTCGCAGCAGATCGCGCTGCGCGACCGAGGTGTCCTGGTATTCGTCGAGGAGGACCACCTCGAAGCGCTCGCGCAACGCCGCGCCGACCTCCGGCAACTGGGCGAGCTGGGCACCCCACGACATCTGGTCGGAGAAGTCCATGACGCCCGCGTCGAGCTTCGCCGTCCGATAGGCGTCGACCAGCC
>NZ_RDBF01000086.1 GCF_003674095.1 Aeromicrobium phragmitis | reverse complement strand
GGGGCAGCAGGTCGACGTGGGCACGCCGCTGGTGCTCATGGATCTCGACGCGATCGCGGCGGAAGGCTATCGCACCGACGTCATCGTGGTGGTGAGCGAGATGGGTGAGATGGGCGGTCTCGAACTGCTTGAGACCGGTGATGTCGAGGCCGGCGAGGTGGTGGCGCGGTTACGACGGCCGTGAATCGGGCGGGTTCACAGCGAGGCGATCAGTTCCATGAGCTCAGCGTAGGAGCGGAGGGCGAGGCCGGAGCGTGCCACGGCCTGCAGGGGAACCGTGGCCTCGGGCGTGAGCGGGTTCGCGGAGATCGAGTCCGGCAGGAACAGGCCGAAGTCCTCGGGCACAATCGCGAAGGCCGTGCCTTCCTCCAGCAGGTAGTAGTGGGTGCCGGCGATGCGCGTCGTGCTGAGGTGAGGGGCGTGCTGCATGCCCCGGTCTCGGCAGATGCTCATGA
>NZ_RDBF01000085.1 GCF_003674095.1 Aeromicrobium phragmitis | reverse complement strand
GAGGGTGCCTCACACGACGCCACCGTCCTCGATCTGCTGCCGCAGACCGAGCAGCTGCTCTCAACCACCGCACAATCAGCGGAAATGTCGTTCTTCACCCACCACCAGCCAGGTGACAAGTACGACGTCCTACGCAGTGACCAGTCCGTGGCCGGCGACCACGAGGTCTCTGCCGACGACGTGCACCGCATCCATCGCGTCGCAGCCCGCTACTACCGACTGATCGTCATGGACAGCGGCAACAACGAGCGCGCCGCCAACTGGCGAGCCATGATCGAGCACGCCAACCAGCTCGTCGTCCCCTGCACGAACGCAGAGGAAACCGCCGAGGCCGGCGCACGCCTGCTCGACGCCCTCAAGGAGCGAGACGAGCACTCCGCACAGCTCGCAGAAAACGCCGTGGTGCTGGTCTCCCAGCGCACACCCAGCAAAGACCCCAACGTCGCCCGGATCGTC
>NZ_RDBF01000084.1 GCF_003674095.1 Aeromicrobium phragmitis | reverse complement strand
GCTGCGGGCGATCTCGTCGACCGCGGCGTCCGGCATGTCGGTGCGGCGCAACTGCCGCGGGTCCGACAGCACGAGCCGGGCGATGTCGAGCGCGACGTTGCCGTTGCCGACGATGACGAGCCGTTCGCCGTCGAGCCGGACCGTGTCCGGCGCGACGTCGAGCGCCCCGTTGTACCAGCCGACGACATCGGGAGAACCGTAGACGCCGGCGAGCTCCTCACCCGGCACTCCGAGCGGCCGATCGAGCCGCGCGCCGACCCCGTAGATCACCGCGTCGTGAAACTGCAGCAGTTCCTCGTGCGTGACGTGCTCGCCGACCTCGACGTTCATGTACATCGACGTCCGCGGATGCTGATAGGCCCAGGCGAACAGCGAGGAGAACCCCTTCGTGTCCGCGTGATCGGGCGCGACCCCTCCGCGCACGAGGCCACCGGGGACGGGCGACTTGTCGAGCATC
>NZ_RDBF01000083.1 GCF_003674095.1 Aeromicrobium phragmitis | reverse complement strand
CGCGACGTGACGAGGCACGGCGACAGGTCGACGCGGCTGCCGCCGCGTTGCGGGCCGTCCTCGACGGGGCCACGGAGGCGGAGCTCGCCGCCGAGGTGGCCGCCTTGAGTCAACGTCGCACGCAGGTGGACGACGTCCCGGAGACGGCCGAAGCCCGCGCCGGATACGAGGTCGCCAAGCAGCGGTACGAGCAGGTCGTGCGCGACTCCCAGCTCGCCCGCCAGGAGCGTGCTCGTCGTGCCGCCCTCGCGCAGGCTCTCCGCGAACGGGTGGCGTCGGCCGACGCCGACGTCGTGCAGGCGCGGGCTCGGTGCGAGCGGGCGGCCCTCGTCCTCGAGGCAGCACGCGCCGAGGCGAGCGACGAGGAGGTCGAGGCCGGGCTCGCGCGTGCTGACGAGGCCCATGCCCAGGCGCTCGCGACCGTCGAGGCGCTCGACCGCGATCTGCGCGAGCACGG
>NZ_RDBF01000082.1 GCF_003674095.1 Aeromicrobium phragmitis | reverse complement strand
CTCGTCGACCGCGTCGCACCGATCGAAGGCGCCGAGCGCGTGCGCGATGACCGGCCGTCCCGCGACCTCGAGCAACTGTTTCGGAGTCTCGTGGCCCACCCGGGTCCCGGTACCGCCGGCCAGCAGGACGGCGACGACACGGGGCGAGGTCATGCGCCCGGCCGCATGACGGCCTCCTCCTGGGTGGACTTCCACACCCGGAAGCCCTCCTCGGTCTCCCCGACGCGCCAGTACGCCGAGACGGAGAGGTCCTTGCGGTCCACCCGGCCGTCGAGCAGGTAGGGGCGCACGCTCTTGAGCAAGGCGGACTCCCCGTGCACGAAGGCCTGGACCCGGCCTTCCGGCCACGTCCACGCCCGCACGGCGTCGTCGAGCAGCGTGGTGGTACCCGCGTGCGCACCCTCGCGGTGCAGCCACCGCACCTCGAGGTGTCCGTCGGTCGGCAGCTCGATCTCGTCC
>NZ_RDBF01000081.1 GCF_003674095.1 Aeromicrobium phragmitis | reverse complement strand
GCTGTTCGTCGCCCTCGTGCTCATCGTCGGTGCGCTGGTGATGATCTACTCCACCGCCTACTTCCGCGGGAAACCCACCGTCAGCTACTACACGCTGATGACGGCTTTCGCCGCGTCGATGACGATGCTCGTCCTCGCCGACGACCTGGTGCTGCTGTTCGTGAGCTGGGAGTTCACGACGCTGTGCTCCTACCTGCTGATCCTCCGTTCCGGACCGGACGCCGGCCCACCTGCCGCCCGGACCCTCCTGGTGACCGTCGCCGGCGGCCTGTGCCTGTTGGCGGCCGTCGCGACGATCGTGGTCCGGACCGGGACGACACACCTGAGCACGGCCCTCGCGGACCCCGCGTGGAGCGAGGACGGCACGTTCGCGACGACCGTCGCGATCCTCGTCGCGGTGGCGGCGATGACCAAGTCGGCGCAGTTCCCCTTCCACGCCTGGTTGCCCGACGCCATGGTC
>NZ_RDBF01000009.1 GCF_003674095.1 Aeromicrobium phragmitis | reverse complement strand
GCGGTCGAGTCGCGGCGCCCTTCGATACGCCGCTGGTTGCTCACGGCTACACAGGAACCGCAACGAGCAAGAGCGCTGCTGTAGATGGTCGAGTAGCGGCGAGCTCTGCGAGCCGCGTATCGAGACCATCAGACAAGCGCGTGATCTCGATACGTCGGTCGCTGAGCGACCTCCTACTCGACCACCAACGACCGGACCTCCTACTCGACCACCAACGACCGGCTGAAGCGGTCGAGTCGCGGCGCCCTTCGATACGCCGCTGGTTGCTCACGGCTACTCAGGAACCGCAACGAGTGAGAGCGCTGCTGTAGATGGTCGAGTAGCGGCGAGCTCTGCGAGCCGCGTATCGAGACCATCAGACGAGAGCGTGATCTCGATACGTCGGTCGCTGAGCGACCTCCTACTCGACCACCGAACCGGCTGAAGCGGTCGAGCGCCCGCGACAGAGCGAGACCACGCCACACAACCCGGTCTCGATACGTCGGTCGCTGAGCGACCTCCTACTCGACCACCAACGACCGGGCAAGTGGTCGAGTCGCGGACCGGAGTAGGTCAGCCGATGTTGAAGCCGAGGGCGCGCAGCATCTCGCGGCCGTCGTCGGTGATCTTGTCCGGACCCCACGGCGGCATCCAGACCCAGTCGATCCGGAAGTCGTTGACGATGCCGTCCAGCGCCGCCCGGGTCTGATCCTCGATCACGTCGGTGAGCGGGCAAGCCGCCGAGGTCAGCGTCATCTGGAGAACGGCGTTGCTGTGCTCGTCCATGTGGACCCCGTAGACGAGGCCGAGATCGACGACGTTGATCCCGAGCTCGGGGTCGACGACATCCTTCATGGCCTCGATGACGTCGTCCGAGCTCGTCGGCTTCGGGGCGAGGTCGACCTCGGGCAGGTCGGAATGGTCGGTGGTCATGGGTCTCACTGCTCCTTCGGATCGGAGACGGCTTGGGAGACGGCGTCCTTCCACGCCATCCAGCTCAGCAGTGCGCACTTCACACGTGCCGGAAACTGGGCGACGCCGGCGAAGGCGATGCCGTCCTCGAGTACCTCTTCGTCGGGTTCCACCTGGCCGCGACCGTGCATGACCTCCGAGAAGGCATCCAGCACCGCGAGCCCCTGCGGCACGGACTTGCCGACCAGCAGGTCGTAGAGCACCGACGCCGAGGCTTGACTGATCGAACAGCCCTCCGCGTCGTACGAGACGTCGGCGACGGTGTCGCCGTCCAGGTGCACGCGCAGGGTGATCTCGTCACCGCACGTCGGGTTGACGTGGTGCACCTCCGCCTCGTGGGGCTCGCGCAGGCCAGCCCCGTGCGGGTTCTTGTAGTGGTCCAGGATGATCTCCTGGTACAGCGCGTCGACGTCCATCTCAGTTCACCTTGAAGTACCGCTGGGTGTGGCGGATCGCCTCAGCCAGCACGTCGATCTCCGCCTCGGTCGTGTACAGGTAGAACGACGCACGGGTCGTCGACTGGACACCGAAGCGGCGGTGCGCCGGCTTGGCGCAGTGGTGACCGGCCCGGACCGCGACGCCGCGGGAGTCGAGCAGCTGCGCGACGTCATGCGGGTGCACACCGTCGAGCGCGAAGCTGATCGCTCCCCCACGATCGACCGGCTCCCGGGGCCCGACGATCGTCAGACCGTCGATCTCCTGCAGTCGCTCGAGCGCGTACGCGGTGATCGCCTGCTCGTGTGCGGCGACGTTCTCCATGCCGAGAGCGGACAGGTAGTCGACCGCCGCACCCAGACCGGCGGCCTGGGCGATCGGCGGCGTGCCCGCCTCGAACCGGTGGGGTGGAGCAGCGAACGTGCTGCGCTCCATCGTCACCGTCTCGATCATCTCGCCGCCGCCGAGGAACGGCGGAAGCGACGCCAACAGGTCGTAGCGACCCCACAGCACGCCGATGCCCGTCGGACCGACCATCTTGTGCCCGGTGAAGGCGACGAAGTCGGCGCCGAGCGACGCCACGTCGACCGGGATCTGCGGCACGGCCTGCGAGGCGTCGACCGCCACGAGCGCACCGACCTGATGGGCGCGCGCGATGACGACGTCCAGCGGGTTGATCGTGCCGAGCATGTTCGACACCCACGTCAGCGAGACGATCTTGGTGCGCTCGTTGACCAGCGTGTCGAGGTCGTCGAGGTCGAGCCGCCCCTCATCGGTGACGCCGAACCAGCGAAGCGTCGCGCCCGTGCGCTCGGCGAGCAACTGCCACGGCACGATGTTGGAGTGGTGCTCCATCTGCGAGATGACGATCTCGTCGCCAGGGCCCACGGTGCCGGCGTCGCCGAGCACGCGCGCCACGAGATTGAGCGCCTCGGAGGCGTTCTTGGTGAAGATCACCTCGTCGCGCGAGGGCGCGCCGATGAACTGCGCGACCTTGTCCCGGCCACCCTCGAACGCCGCCGTGGCCTCCGCACCGAGCTGGTGCATGGCTCGGGCGACGTTCGCGTTGTGCTCGAGGTAGTGCCGCTCGATGACCTCGACGACCTGTCGAGGCTTCTGCGAGGTGTTGGCACTGTCGAGATACACGAGCGGGTGCCCGCCCGCGACCGATCGCGCGAGGACCGGGAAGTCCTTGCGGATCGCCTCGACGTCGTAGCCCTGGGTCCGGGTCACAGTGCTGCGGCCGCCTTGACGTACTTGTCGTAGCCCTCGGACTCGAGCTGCTCGGCGAGCTCACGTCCACCGGACTCCGCGAGCTTGCCGGCCACGAAGACGTGCACGTAGTCGGGCTGGATGTACTGCAGGATGCGCGTGTAGTGGGTGATCAGCAGCAGGCCGCGGTCGCCCTGGCTCGTGTAGCGGTTGACGCCCTCGGACACGACCCGCAGTGCGTCGATGTCCAGACCGGAGTCGGTCTCATCGAGCACCGCGAACTTCGGGTTGAGCAGCTCCAGCTGGGCGATCTCGTGGCGCTTCTTCTCGCCTCCGGAGAAGCCCTCGTTGACACTGCGCTGCGCGAAGGTCGGGTCCAGCGTCACGCGCTCGAGCGCGGAGTTGACGTCCTTGACCCAGGTACGGAGCTTCGGGGCCTCGCCGTCGATGGCGGTCTTGGCGGTGCGCAGGAAGTTCGCGACGGACACGCCGGGGACCTCGACCGGGTACTGCATGGCCAGGAAGAGGCCGGCGCGGGCGCGCTCGTCGACGGTCAGCTCGAGGATGTTCTCGCCGTCGAGCAGCACCTCGCCGTCGGTCACCGTGTACTTCGGGTGCCCGGCGATCGAGTACGCGAGCGTCGACTTGCCCGAGCCGTTGGGGCCCATGATCGCGTGGACCTCGCCGGACTTGATGGTGAGGTCGACGCCGCGCAGGATCTCCTTCGCGCCGTCGTCGGTCTCGACCGAGACGTGGAGGTTCTTGATCTCAAGGGTGGACATGATCTGTCAGTTCTCGCTTTCGTCGGGGAGGTCGACCCACACGGTCTCTCCCTCGATCTTGGTGGGGTACACGGGCACGGGTTCGGTGGCGGGCAGGCCGAGCGGCTCGCCGGTGCGGAGGTCGAAGCGCGAGCCGTGGAGGAAGCACTCGATCGTGCATCCCTCGACGTCGCCGTCCGACAACGGGATCTCCGCGTGGGAGCACCAGTCCTGGATCGCGTAGACGGTGTCGCCCTGCTTGACGAGCGCAAGGTCGACGCCGCCGAGTTCGACGGCCAGCGCCGCGCCCTCGGGGACGTCAGCCAGCTTGGCTGCTTCCTGGAATGCCATCAGGACTCCAGCCGCCCGACGACCGTCGCGAGCTCGTCCTCGATGGCCGAGATGAGCCGCTCCTGGAGGTCCTCGACACCGATCCGGCGGATGATGTCGTTGAAGAAGCCGTGGACGACGAGGCGACGGGCCTCGGTCTCCTCGATGCCGCGGCTCTGCAGGTAGAACAGGTGCTGATCGTCGAAGCGGCCCGTCGTGGACGCATGGCCGGCGCCGGCGATGTCGCCCGTCTCGATCTCGAGGTTCGGCACCGAGTCGGCCTTGGCTCCGTCGGTGAGCACCAGGTTGTCGTTCTGCTCGAAGGTCTCGATGCCCTCGGCGACCTTCCGGATCAGGACGTTGCCGATCCACACGGTGTGCGCGTCCTGGCCTTGCAGCGCGCCCTTGTACTCGACGTTGCTGCGGGTCTTGGGCGCGGTGTGGTCGACGAACTGGCGATGCTCGATGTGCTGGCCGGCGTCGGCGAAGTACACGCCGAGCAGGTCGACGCTGCCACCGGGACCCGCGTAGTCGACGTTGAGGCTCGTGCGGACGAGGTCGCCGCCGAGGCTGAACTCGAAGACCCGGACCTCGCTGTCACGGCCGGCACGCAGGTTGATCTGCTCGGCGTGGACCGCGTCGTCCTCCCAGTCGTTGAGCGAGACGAGGTCGAGCTTGGCCCCGTCGCCGACGACGACCTGCGTGAACGCGTCGTACGTGGCCGAGCCGACGTGATCGACCAGGACGGTGGCCTTGGCGTGAGCACCGACCCGGATCACGACATGGCCCCAGACCAGCGTGTCGGCGGCGTCACCGCGCATCGTGAGACGCACGGGACGATCGAGTTCGGCGTTGGCGGGGATGTCCAGCAGCACCGCGCCGCCGGCGTTCGCCACGGCGAGCGCACCGAGGCGGTCGAACGGCGCGCTCACCGAGAGCGCCTTCGCCTCCTCGGTGCTCAGCTCACCGAGCGTGACACCTTCGGGCAGGTCGTTCTCCCAGGAGAGGTGCGCGTCGGAAGCCGCGCCGTCGAACAGTCCGCGGAGGCGCTTGAGGGGAGTGAACCGCCAGATCTCCTCCAGGCCGCTGGGAACGGGATGCGCCGCGAGGTCGTAGGACGGCTCGGGGTGCAGGTGGGATTCCACATGCTCGAGCTCCAGAGCGTTCGCGACGTTCTCCACGGTGGCGGTCATTAACCAACCGCTCCTTCCATTTGCAGTTCGATCAGACGGTTGAGCTCGAGGGCGTACTCCATCGGCAGCTCACGGGCGATCGGCTCGACGAAGCCGCGCACGATCATCGCCATGGCCTCGTCCTCCTCCATGCCGCGCGACATGAAGTAGAAGAGCTGGTCGTCGCTGAGCTTGGAGACCGTGGCCTCGTGACCGAGCGTCACATCGTCCTCACGCACGTCGACGTACGGGTACGTGTCCGAACGGCTGATCTGGTCGACGAGCAGCGCGTCGCACTTGACCGTGCTGGCCGAACCCTCGGCACCGTCGAGGACCTGGAGCAGGCCGCGGTACGAGGTGCGGCCACCGCCACGCGCCACCGACTTGGACAGGATCGAGCTCGACGTGTGCGGAGCCGCGTGCACCATCTTGGCGCCGGTGTCCTGGTACTGATCGGAGCCGGCGAAGGCGATCGACAGCGTCTCGCCGCGGGCGTGTTCGCCCATGAGGTAGACGGCCGGGTACTTCATCGTGACCTTGGAGCCGATGTTGCCGTCGACCCACTCCATCGTGGCGCCCTCTTCGCACGTGGCGCGTTTGGTGACGAGGTTGTACACGTTGTTCGACCAGTTCTGGATCGTCGTGTACCGCACGCGGGCGTTCTTCTTGACGACGATCTCCACGACGGCCGAGTGCAGCGAGTCGCTCTTGTAGATCGGCGCGGTGCACCCCTCGACGTAGTGGACGTAAGAGTCCTCGTCGGCGATGATCAGCGTGCGCTCGAACTGGCCCATGTTCTCGGTGTTGATCCGGAAGTAGGCCTGCAGCGGGATGTCGACGTGGACACCCTTGGGCACGTAAATGAACGAGCCGCCGGACCACACCGCGGTGTTGAGCGCCGAGAACTTGTTGTCGCCGGTCGGGATGACGGTGCCGAAGTACTCCTCGAAGATCTCCGGGTGCTCCCGCAGCGCCGTGTCGGTGTCGAGGAAGATGACGCCCTGCTCCTCCAGGTCCTCGCGGATCTGGTGGTAGACGACCTCGGACTCGTACTGCGCGGCGACACCGGCGACGAGACGCTGCTTCTCGGCCTCGGGGATGCCGAGCCTGTCGTACGTGTTCTTGATGTCCTCGGGAAGCTCGTCCCACGTGGTGGCCTGCTTCTCCGTGGAGCGCACGAAGTACTTGATGTTGTCGAAGTCGATGTCGGTGAGGTCGGCGCCCCACGTCGGCATGGGCTTGCGCTCGAACAGCTTGAGGCCCTTGAGACGGCGCTCGAGCATCCAGTCCGGCTCGCTCTTCTTACCCGAGATGTCCCGGACGACGGCCTCACTCAGACCGCGCTGCGCGCTGGCACCCGCGATGTCGGGGTCGGCCCAGCCGAACTCGTAGTTGCCGACCTCCTTCAGACCGGGGTTCAGCTCCTCGATCTGGTTGGTCTCGTGCGTCGTGGTCATGACGACACCCTCTCTTGTGTGGGGGCTTGCGGAATCTCTGTCACCGGCGCCTTGGGCAGGTGGGTGGTGCACACGCCGTCGCCGTGGGCGATGGTGGCGAGTCGCTGGACGTGCGTGCCGAGCAGGTCGGCGAACAACTCGGTCTCGGCTTCGCACAACTGGGGGAACTCCCCCGCGACGTGAGCCACGGGACAGTGATGCTGGCACATCTGCTCGCCGGCCGGCGAGCTGCTGACGGACGCGGCGTAACCGTCGTCGGTCAGGGCTTGGGCGAGGAGACGGGCGCGCTCCTCGAAGGACTCGACGCCCTCCAGGACAGCGCGGTACCGCTCCTCGAGAATGCCGAGGCGGTGGCGGGCGAACGCTTTGACAGCGTCGTCTCCGCCCGTCTCGTGCAGGTAGCGCAGCGCCTCGGCGGCGAGCGCGTCGTACGAGTGCTCGAACTGGTCGCGACCTGCGTCGGTCAGGACGAAGACGCGGGCGGGACGGCCCCGGCGGCGCTGACCCACGATCCGCTGCTCGCGCGGCTCGATGAGGCCCTGCTCGAGCAGCGCATCCAGGTGCCGGCGGACGGCCGCGGGAGTGAGATCGAGCCGCTCGGCCAGCTGGGCGGCGGTCGATGCGCCGTGCGACAGCAGGCACTGGGCGACACGCAGGCGCGTGGGAGCGTCGTCGGTCGACGACGTCACCTCGGGTACCCGCATGTTTTTCACAACACCAGTGTGCCGTTATTCATTCCGGCCGTTCAACGAAGGTTCGCCTTACCGGCTGCATGTGGCTGCCGCGGCGCCGCGACGACGATACGGTGAAGCATGGCCACCACGGCAGCACAGGTCGAGGCGGGCGGGCGCACCGTCCGCGTGTCGAGCCCCGACCGGATCATCTACGAGGCGACGGACATCACTCCCGCGATCACCAAGCTGGAGGTCGTGGAGTACTTCGTGGCCGTCGGGGACGGCCTCATGCGGGCCCTCGACGAGCGACCCACCACTCTCGAGCGCTGGCCGAAGGGCGTGCGCGAGGGCATGACGCTGTCGACGCGCCAGGACAACCACGGTGACGCGTTCTATCAGAAGCGGGTGCCCAAGGGAGCTCCGGACTACCTGGAGACGGTCCGCATCCATTTCCCCTCGGGTCGTCGAGCCGACGAGATCTGCCCCACCGAGATCGCTGTCGCCGCCTGGGCCGCGCACATGGGCACCATCACCTTCCACCCGTGGCCGGTGCGGCGCCGCGATGTGGACCGGCCCGATGAGCTCCGCATCGACCTGGACCCGCAGCCGGGTACCGATTTCCACGACGCTCAGCGCGTCGCCCGGGTGGCCAAGGAACTCCTCGAGGAGATCGGGGTGCGGGGTTACGTCAAGACCAGCGGCAACCGCGGGGTCCACGTGTTCGTGCGCATTCGCCCGGAGTGGACGTTCACGGACGTCCGCCATGCCGCGCTGGCCTTCGGACGTGAGCTCGAGCGTCGCGACGACGGTGTCACGACCAAGTGGTGGAAAGAGGAGCGCGGCGAGAAGATCTTCGTCGACTTCAACCAGAACGCCCGCGACCGCACCATTGCGAGTGCCTACAGCCTGCGTCCGAAGCCCGGCGCCCCCGTGTCCACTCCCCTGACCTGGGACGAACTGTTCGACCTCGACGAGCCGCGGACCCTCAATCTCACGACGGTCCCGGACCTCCTCGCTCAGCGACCCGACCCGTGGGCCTCCATCGACGACGAGGTGTTCGGCCTGGAGACCCTGCTCGAGTGGTACGCCCGCGACGAGGAGAACGGCGAAGGCGACATGCCGTACCCGCCGGACTACCCCAAGATGCCCGGCGAACCGAAGCGCGTGCAGCCCTCGAAGGCGCGCGCGGACACCTGAGGCGCCGACTCAGAGCAGGACGTCACCGAGGTCGTAGCGGGCGACTTCCTCGAGCTGCTCGTACGTGCACGAGGCGGGTTCACGGTCAGGACGCCAGCGCTTGAACTGCGCTGTGTGGCGGAAGCGGGCGGAGTCACCGACGCCTTCCATGTGCTCGTAGCCGACCTCGGCCACGCGATCGGGACGCAACGGGATGAAGGAGAGGTCCTTCGTGCCGCTCCACCGGCTCTGGCCGCCCGGAAGCCGCCCTCCGGCGTGCGCGGACTCGTCGCGCCACTCGGCCCACGGGTGCGGCTCGCCCTCGGCGACCACCAGCGGCGCGAGCTCCTCCACGAGCTCGGCGCGACGGCGCTCCGAGAATGAGGCCGCGACCCCGACGTGCTGGAGCCGGCCGTCCCCCGCGTAGAGGCCGAGCAGCAGCGAACCGAGCAGCGGCCGACTCGCGGTCGAGGTCTTGTGGAGGCGATAGCCGGCCACCACGACATCGGCCGTGCGCGCGTGCTTGACCTTGAGCATGACCCGCCCGTTCGGCGCGTAGGGCTCGGCGAGGGGTTTCGCGACGACGCCGTCGAGACCCGCGCCCTCGAACTGTTCGAACCACTGCTCGGCTTCGGCCGCATCGTCGGTCACCCGGGTCACGTGAACCGGGTCCTCGGCGTTCCCCAAGGCGGCGACGAGCCGCTCGCGCCGCACGGAGAAGGGCTCGGCCATGAGCGACTCGTCGCCCAGCGCCAGCAGATCGAACGCGACGAGCCGCGCCGGCGTCTGCTCCGCAAGCATCCGGACCCGCGAGTCGGCCGGATGGATGCGCTGGCTGAGCGCGTCGAAGTCCAGCCGGCCGTCGATGTCGATGACGATCTCCCCGTCCACGACACAGCGCTCGGGCAGCTGGGCGCGCACCGTTGCGACGATCTCGGGGAAGTACCGCGTCAGCGGCTTGGTGGAACGGCTGGCGATCTCGACGTCCTCACCGTCGCGGAACACGATGGCGCGGAAGCCGTCCCACTTGGGCTCGTAGACGAGCCCGCCGTCGACGGAGTCCGGCGCGGGGACACCCTTGACGGATTTGGCCAGCATCGGACGCACCGGCGGGTTCACGGGGAGGGTCATCGGATGCTCCTGAGAGGTTCGGGCCGGTCGGCAGCACCCCGTCGCAAGGTGCCCGGCGTCGCGCGAACGCTGTTCATGGCAGGGGACTCTACCGTCGTGAGGGCGCCGGGACCGCCGACCGGCCGTTGCAGTGCCCCGCCTAGAATGTCCGGGTGTCGCACGCTGCCGTCGAAGTCACCGACCTCGTCATGCGGTACGGCGACGTCACCGCCGTCGACGGGCTCAGTCTTCGCGTCGAGCCCGGCACGGTCACCTCGATCCTCGGTCCCAACGGTGCGGGCAAGACCACGACCATCGAGACCTGCGAGGGCTTCCGCCGCCCGCACAGCGGACGCGTACGGGTACTGGGCCTCGACCCGGTCGCCGACGCGGCCGAACTCCGCCCGCGCGTGGGCGTCATGCTGCAGTCCGGAGGCGCCTGGCTCGGGGTGCGCGCCGAGGAGATGCTGCGGCATATGGCGTCCCTGCATGCGCATCCGCTCGACGTCTCGGCGCTCATCGCACGGCTCGGCATGTCATCGTTCGCGCGGACCAGCTACCGCAGACTCTCGGGTGGGGAACGCCAGCGACTGAGCCTGGCCATGGCGATCGTCGGCCGTCCCGAGCTGCTGTTCCTCGACGAGCCGAGCGCCGGACTCGACCCCCAGTCCCGGCGAGCCACCTGGGATCTCGTCGCCGAACTGCGTGAGCACGGCGTCACCACCGTCCTCACGACGCATTTCATGGACGAGGCCGAGGTGTTGTCGGACTTCGTGCACATCGTCGATTCGGGCCGCGTCATCGCGTCCGGGTCCCCCGGCGAGCTCTCCGGCGACGGATCGCGCAATACGATCCGCGTGACGGCGCGCCCCGGTCTCGCCCTGGGCCCGATCGCCGACCGACTCCCCGCTGGGTCGTCCATCGAGGAGCCGGTCCCCGGTCAGTACGTCGTCACCGGCGACGTGTGTCCCCCGTTGGTCACCGCGGTCGCGCGCTGGTTCGGCGATCAGGACGTCCTGGTCGAATCCATGCTCGTGGAGCGCCAGTCCCTCGAGGACCGATTCCTCGAGCTCACCGGGAAGGCGCTGCGATGACGCCCCTCGACCTCTCCCCCGCTCCCGGCGCTGCGCCACGAGGCGCGATGCTGCGCTCGCAGACGGCGATGGAACTCAAACTGCTGCTGCGCAACGGCGAGCAGGTGCTCCTCACCATCGTCATTCCGCTGATCCTGCTGCTTGCGGGGACACGCTCGGACCGCATCGTCGACCTCGGCCCTGGTCGGCCGATCGACGTCATCACACCGGGCGTCCTCGCGCTGGCCGTCCTCTCCACCTCGTTCACCTCGCTCGCGATCGCCACCGGGTTCGAACGCCGCTACGGCGTGCTCAAGCGGTTGGGCGCTTCGCCGCTGCCGCGCTCGGGTCTGGTGATCGGGAAGATCACGGCGGTCGTCCTCGTCGAGGTCGCCCAGCTGGCGCTGCTCAGCGGCGTGGCGCTACTCCTCGGTTGGGAACCGGCCGCGGGAGTCCTTCCCTGGCTTTGGCTCGCGCTCTTGGCGGTGCTCGGTACGTCGGCGTTCGGTTCCCTCGCGCTGCTCATCGCCGGCACACTGCGCGCTGAAGCGACATTGGCGCTGGCCAATCTCGTCTACGTCGTCCTGCTCGTCGCCGGGGCCGTGCTGGTCCCGCTGGACCGCTATCCCGATGCCGCCCAGTCGGTGCTCGCACTCCTGCCGTCGGCCGCACTGGCCGAAGGGCTACGCGACACCTTCGCCGCCGGCGCCCCGCACTGGTCGGCGCTCGCCGTCCTCGCCGGCTGGACGGCCGTCGCCGGCCTCCTCACCACCAGGAGTTTCACATGGGAGTGAAGGAACTTCTCAGGCCCACCGATATCCGCCGTGCGACGGTGGAGAAGTGGGCGTGGGCCTCGCTCGCCGCGAACACCGTGATCATCCTCACTGGCGGGCTCGTGCGCCTCACCGGTTCGGGCCTCGGATGCCCGACCTGGCCCAAGTGCACCGACGAGTCCTTCGTGCCGCACAGCTCGCTGGGCTGGCACGGAGCGATCGAGTTCGGCAACCGGCTGCTCACCTATGTCCTGATCGCCGTGGCGATCGCGACCTTCGTCGCCGTGTGGCGCTGGCGCGGCGCGACGCCGCTGCTGCGCCGGCTCACCCTCGTGATGGCGCTCGGCATTCCGTTCCAAGGCGTCATCGGGGGCATCACGGTGCTGACGCAATTGAACCCGTGGGTCGTCTCCCTGCACCTGCTGCTGTCCATGGGTCTCGTCGTCGCGTCGACGGTGCTGCTCGTGAAGGTGCGCGGTGGCGGGGGACTCGGCGTCGACGATCTCACCCGGACCATCCTGTACGCCGCCTACGGCGTCCTCCTCGCCGCGATCTACCTCGGCACGGTGGTGACCGGCAGCGGCCCGCACGCCGGCGACGTCGACGCGCCGCGCAACGGACTCGACCCGCAGCTGTGGAGCCGCATCCACGCGGCCTCCGTATGGGTGCTCGTCGTGCTGACGGTGATCGTGGTCTGGCGGCTGCGACGCCATCAGGCTCGGACGGCTGCGCTCACGTTGCTCATCGTCGAGCTGGCGCAAGGACTCATCGGCTACGTGCAGTACTTCACCGACCTGCCCATCGCGCTCGTGGCCGCGCATCTCGTCGGCGGCGCGGTGCTGCTCGCGGCGGCCACTCATCTCGTCGTCGCGGTCAGCCCGAGCCGAGACCGGGAGCCGGTCGCCGCATCGTGAGAGTGCCCTCCTCATCGGGGACCGCGCCGTCGAAGGCGAAACCCATCGCGAGGTAGAAGCCCACCGCCGAGGCGTTGTCGGCCATGACGCGGAGCACCACTGGCCGGGTCTGCGCGACCTCGAGAACCCGCTGCACGAGGATCCGGCCGATGCCGCGCCCGCGTCGGGTGCCTGCCACCCACATCGAGATCAGTTCCACGCTGCCATCGCCGCGCGGTGAGGCTCCCACGATCCCGAGATCGACTCCACGGTCCGACGCGATGAAGAATCGGTCGTCGCCAGCGAGGCGCTCACGCCAGCGCTCCTCGGTGTCGCCTCCGCGGATCCAGCCGTGGGCGCTGCGGGCGAACGCCGCCGAATCCTCGGCGAGCGCCCGCAACCGCAACTCACGCCACCGGCGCCAGTCCTCGGGACCGACCGCCTCGACGGCGAGGTTCATCGCGGTGGCGCGGTGCGACGCTCGCGGAGGCCGACGATGAGCCCGCCGAGCAGCGCCGCCGCCACGGCGGCCGCGACGAAGACGCCGATGGCGGCGAGACTCCACTCCAGGCTCACGTCGCCCGACGGGAGTGCGACCGAAGCCCATCCCACCGTCACTCCGGCGGCCGAGGCGAGGCTGATCGTCGGGAGGTCCCGGCGCGGCAACACCAGAGCGGCCGCGCTGACCAGGACAAGAGAGGTGACGGCGGCGCAGATCCACCAGGCCGGGGCATCGAGCGCCGCGGGCCAGAGCAACCACGCCACGGCGTGAACGGCGCCGACAACGAGCCAGGTGATCGCGGAGCGCATGGCCCGAGCCTAACGCGGGCTCAGCCGACGAACGGGTCCAGCGCCGCCGCGACGAAGAGCAACGCCAGATAGGCGTTGGAGAAATGGAACAGGCGCATGGGCTTGATGACCGACAGCTGCTCGGTCTCGCGGGCACGACCGCGGAGGTCGTAGGCCTCGGCGAGGAACACGATGCCGAGCACGATCGCCACGGCAGGGTAGAACCAGCCGGTGTCGGCGACCGGCCACACCGCGAGGGACGTGATCACGGTCGCCCAGGTGTACAGCACGATCTGCCGCCCGACCTCGGCGGCCGGAGCGACGGAGGGAAGCATCGGAACGTCGGCGGCCGCGTAATCCTCGCGGTACCGCATCGCGAGTGCCCAGGTGTGGGGCGGCGTCCAGAAGAAGACGATGAGGAACAGCACGAACGGAGCCCAGGCGAGTTCGTTCGTGATGGCCGTCCAGCCGATCAGCGGCGGGAAACAACCGGCGATGCCGCCCCACACGATGTTCTGGCTCGTGCGGCGCTTGAGGACCATCGAGTATCCGACGACGTAGAAGACGTTGGCTGCGAGGGCGAGCCACGCCGACAGCCAGTTGACCAGAACGCCGAGCCATACCGTTGCCAGAACACCGAGCACGAGGCCGAAGATCAGCGCGTTGCGGGTGCCGACCTGGTGCCGCGGCAGTGGGCGGCGCGATGTGCGACGCATCTTGGTGTCGATGTCGGCGTCGACGACGCAGTTGAGCGCGTTGGCGCTGGCCGCTGCCAGGGTGCCGCCGATCATCGTGGCGGCGGCAAGGCCGAACGACGGGACTCCGCGTGCCGCCAGGAACATCACCGGCAGCGTGGTCACCAGCAGCAGTTCGATGATGCGCGGCTTCGTCAACGCGACGTAGGCCTTCACGACATCGGCCACGGCAGAGCGGTGCTTCCGCGGATGCGACGTGCCGGCGACGGAGGTCTCGGGTTCGACGGAAGTCACCTGATGAGTCTAACTCGCGCGGAGTAGGCTCGGAGTGACCGGATCTACCGACCGATGTTGGAGTGAGGCTTGTGAGCGCTGGACCGTCCGAACTTGAGTGGAACGACCTCGATCGGAGGGCGGTGGACACGGCGCGACTGCTCGCCGCCGACGCCGTGCAGAAGGCCGGCCACGGCCATCCCGGTACCGCGATGAGCCTCGCGCCCGCGGCCTACCTGCTCTACCAGAAGCTGATGCGGCACAACCCGGCCGATCCGCACTGGGCCGGCCGCGATCGCTTCGTCCTCTCCTGCGGCCACACCAGCCTGACGCAGTACATCCAGCTCTACCTGGCCGGGTACCCACTCGAACTCAGCGATCTGCAGGCGCTCCGGACCTGGGGCAGCCAGACGCCCGGTCACCCCGAGTACGGCCACACCGCGGGCATCGAGGTCACCACGGGTCCGCTGGGCCAGGGCGTCGCCAATGCCGTGGGCATGGCCATGGCGGCCCGCCGCGAGCGCGGACTCTTCGACCCGGACCCGGCTCCGGGCGAGAGCGTCTTCGACCACCACGTCTACGTCATCGCCTCCGACGGTGACATGCAGGAGGGCGTCTCCGGCGAGGCCTCCTCGCTCGCCGGTCACCTCAAGCTCGGCAACCTGACCGTGCTGTACGACGACAACAAGATCTCCATCGAGGACGACACCGATGTCGCCTTCAGCGAGAGCGTCGCTCAGCGTTACGAGGCGTACGGGTGGCACGTCCAGACCGTGGACTGGACCCATGACGGTGCCGAGTACCGCGAGGACATCCACGCCCTGTGGGACGCGTACCAGGCCGCGGAACAGGTCACCGACCGGCCGAGCCTCATCGTGCTGCGCAGCATCATCGCCTGGCCCGCCCCCAACGCCCAGAACACCGGCGCCGCCCACGGCTCCGCGCTCGGCGACGACGAAGTGCGCGCCACCAAGGAGATCCTGGGCTTCGATCCGGATCGACAGTTCCCCGTGGACGACGACGTCATCGCGCACACCCGCGACGCCCGCACGCGCGGCGAACGCCTGCAGGCCGATTGGCAGGAGCGGTTCGATGCGTGGGCCGCCGGCGAACCGGATCGCTACACGTTGTTCCAGCGGCTGCAGAACCGCGAACTCCCCGAGGGCTGGGCCGACCAACTGCCGACCTACGACGCCGACGAGAAGGGCGTGGCGACCCGCGTCGCGTCCGGCGAGTTCCTCACCGCCGCCGCATCGGTGCTTCCCGAGCTGTGGGGCGGTTCGGCCGACCTCGCCGGCTCGAACAACACGACGCCCAAGGGCCAACCGTCGTTCATCCCACCCGAATGGTCCACCAAGAAGTTCAGTGGCGACTGGTACGGCCGTGTCCTCCACTTCGGTATCCGCGAACACGCGATGGGCGCGATCCTCAACGGCATCGCGCTCCACGGACCCACGCGTCCGTACGGTGGCACGTTCCTGGTCTTCAGCGACTACATGCGGCCGGCCGTTCGCCTCGCCGCCTTGCAGGAACTGCCGGTCACGTTCGTCTGGACGCACGATTCCATTGGCCTCGGCGAGGACGGTCCGACGCACCAGCCGATCGAGCACCTGACCGCGCTCCGGGCCATCCCGGGGCTGGACGTCGTCCGGCCCGCCGACGCCAACGAGACGGTCGCCGTCTGGCGGACGGTCCTCGAGCGTCACCACCGCCCCGCTGCACTGGCACTGAGCCGGCAGAACCTGCCGGTCTTCCCCCGCGGCACCGACGGCTTCGCGCCGGCGTCCGAGGCGGCCAAGGGCGCCTACGTCCTCCTCGACACCGAGGGCACGCCGGACGTAGTGCTCGTCGCCACCGGCTCGGAGGTGCAGATCGCGGTCAAGGCGCGTGCGCTGCTGGCCGATGAGGGCATCCAGGCCCGTGTCGTGTCGATGCCGTGCCGCGAGTGGTTCGAAGAGCAGAGCAGCGACTACCGCGATAGCGTGATTCCGCCGCAGGTGCGGGCCCGGGTGGCGATCGAGGCCGGCGTCGCCCTCGGTTGGCGCGATGTCGTCGGCGATGCGGGCCGCATCGTCAGCATCGAGCACTTCGGCGCGTCCGCGGCGTTCGCGACCTTGTACGAGAAGTTCGGCGTCACGGCCGAGGCCGCGGTGGCGGCAGCGAAGGAGTCGATGGGCGCGGTCACCTCCGACGCCGGCGTCCCCTTCGCGGCGCGACCCACCGGTCCGGTGCTGCCGGATACGACCCACTGACACGACCAACGGGAGGAAACCCCATGAGCGAACGGCTTGCGGCACTGAGTGAGGCAGGCGTCTCGATCTGGTTGGACGACCTGTCGCGAGAGAGGATCGAGACCGGCAACCTCGCCGATCTCGTCGAGAGCAAGCACGTCGTCGGGGTCACCACCAACCCGACGATCTTCGCCTCCGCACTCGCGAAGGGTGAGCGCTACGAGCCCCAGGTGCGCGAACTCAAGGCGAACGGCGCCGACGTCGACACCGCCATCTTCGAGCTGACGTGCACCGACGTCCAGCGCGCCTGCGACATCCTGCGTCCGGTCTACGACCGCACCGACGGCGTCGACGGCCGGGTGTCCATCGAGGTTGAGCCGGGCCTGGCTCATGACACCGACGGCACCGTCGATCTCGCACAGCGGCTGTGGGAGCGCGTGGACCGGCCCAACCTCTTCATCAAGATTCCCGCCACCCGCGAGGGCCTGCCGGCGATCGCGGCGACCATCGCCCGGGGTATCAGCGTCAACGTCACGCTGATCTTCTCCCTGGAGCGTTACCGCGACGTCATGGATGCGTACCTGTACGGCCTCGAGCAGGCCGCTGCCGAGGGCCGCGACCTCAGTCGTCTCGCCTCGGTGGCGTCCTTCTTCGTCAGCCGAGTGGACTCGGAGGTCGACGGACGCCTTCCCGAGGACAGCCCGCTGCGTGGCAAGGCGGCGATCGCGAACGCCCGACTGGCCCACGAGGCCTTCGTCCAGGTGTTCTCCTCCGAGCGCGCCCAGGCCCTGCTGCGGCAGGGCGCCAAGCCGCAGCGGCCCCTGTGGGCGTCCACGGGCGTCAAAGACCCCGCGTACCCGGACACGCTCTACGTGCAGGAGCTCGTCGTCGCCGATAGTGTCAACACCATGCCGGAGAAGACACTGCTCGCCTTCGCCGACCACGGCGAGATCACGGGCGACACCGTGACGGGACGCTACGACGACGCGCGCGATGTGCTCGCGGCGCTGGAGAAGCAGGGCATCTCCTACGACGAGGTCGTGGACCGGTTGGAGATCGAGGGGCTCGAGAAGTTCGACGCCTCATGGGCCGAGCTCGTCGAGACCGTCCAGGCCGAGCTGGACAAGGCCTGACCGTGAACGGGGACACCGCCGGGGTCGTCGAGCGGGCCCGGCTCACCGAAGGCTTCACCTCGGCGCTCGAGGATGCCGTCGAGGCTCGCATCGCCTCGCAGATCTTCGCCGAGGTTCCCACGTTGTGGGGGCCGGAGGCCGAGGACGAGTCGGCGCGACGATTGGGCTGGACCGCGGCCGCCGAGCGCTCGCGTGAACTCGTTCCGCGGATCGAGAGACTGCGGGCGACGTTGCTCGACCGGGGCGTCTCACGGATCGTGCTGTGCGGCATGGGCGGGTCCTCCCTCGCACCGGAGGTGATCTGCCGGGCCGCGGGCGTGGACCTCGTCGTCCTCGACTCATCGCACCCGGACATGGTCCGGGCCGCGATCGCCGAGCTCGACCGGACCGCCGTGGTCGTCTCCAGCAAGTCCGGCGGGACCGTCGAGACCGACAGCCAGCGTCGCGCCTTCGAGAAGGCCTTCACGGACGCAGGAATCGATCCAGCCGAACGGATCATCGTGGTCACCGATCCGGGCTCCCCGCTCGATGAGATCGGACGGGAATCGGGCTATGAGGTCTTCCAGGCCGACCCGAGCGTGGGAGGCCGTTACTCGGCCCTGACCGCGTTCGGCCTCGTCCCCAGCGGGCTCGCCGGCGCCCCCATCGGCCAGCTCCTGGACGAGGCTGCGGCCGTGCAGGACGTCCTCGCGTCCGACTCCGCGGACAACCCCGGGCTGCGCCTCGGGGTCCTGCTGGGCGTGGCCGCGCTCGACCACGCCGACAAGCTCGTCCTCGCCGACACCTCCGGCGTCGGCCTCGGCGACTGGGCCGAACAACTCGTCGCGGAATCGACCGGCAAGGACGGCACCGGCATTCTCCCGGTCGTGGTCGCCAGCGTCACCTCGCCGAATTTCGCCTCCCACTCGGGCGACTCGGTGCTCGTGGTCACCGGCAGCCGCGAGATACCGGACGGCGCGTGGGCAGCAACCGTTCACGGAACGCTCGGCGCGCAATTCCTCCTGTGGGAGACCGCGATTCCCGTCGCCGGCCGCATCCTGGGAATCAATCCCTTCGACCAGCCCGATGTCGAGAGCGCCAAACAGGCGGCACGCGAGCTTCTCGGTGGGGGCGGCGATCGCCCGTCCCCCGATGCCGTGGACGGTGACATCGAGCTGTTCGGTACCGAGGCTGACGACCTCCAGAGCGCGCTCGAGCGCCTCTTCTCCGAACTGACGTCCTCGGGATACCTGGCGGTTCAGGCGTACCTGGATCGGTGGACGCACGCGGATTTCGCCCGCGTGCGCGACGCCCTCGCCGAACGGCTCGGACGTCCGGTGACGTTCGGCTGGGGGCCCCGCTTCCTGCACTCCACCGGCCAGTACCACAAGGGCGGATCGCCGCACGGCGTCTTCCTGCAGCTGACCGACGTTCCGCAGCAGGATCTGGACATTCCCGGCCGCGACTTCAGCTTCGGCGACTTCATCGGCTCCCAGGCCGAGGGAGACGCGGCCGTCCTGCGTGACCACGACCGGCCGGTGCTGCGGCTCCACCTCACCGACACCACCAACGCACTCGCACGACTCAGGAGCGTTCTGGCGTGACCAATCCGCTGCGCGACCCTCGTGACCGCCGCCTTCCCCGCATCGCCGGCCCGTGCAGCATGATCATGTTCGGCGTCACCGGTGATCTCGCCCGCAAGAAGCTGATCCCGGCGATCTACGACCTCGCCAACCGGGGACTTCTGCCGCCCGGCTTCGCGCTGGTCGGCTTCGCGCGCCAGGATTTCGGGGACGGCACGTTCGCCTCGATGATCAAGGACGCCGCCAAGGCGGGAGCCCGCACCGAGTGGAGCGAGACCGTCTGGAAGCAGCTGGCCGCCGGCATCCGCTTCGTTCCCGGCCAGTTCGATGACGATGCGGCGTGGAAGCAGCTGGCCGAGACACTCGCCGAGCTCGACCGCGACCAGGGCACGGGCGGCAACCACGCCTTCTACCTCTCGATCCCCCCGGGGCTCTTTCCCACGGTCGTGTCCAAGATCAAGCAGCACGGTCTCGCCACCTCCAGCGAGGGCTGGCGCCGGGTCGTCATCGAGAAGCCGTTCGGCCACGATCTCGCGTCCGCCAAGGAGCTCAACCGCCTCGTCGGCGACGTGTTCGAACGCAGCTCGGTGTTCCGCATCGACCACTACCTCGGCAAGGAGACGGTCCAGAACATCCTGGCGCTGCGGTTCGCCAACGGGATGTTCGAGCCGGTCTGGAACAGCCACTACGTGGACCACGTCCAGATCACGATGGCCGAGGACATCGGCATCGGATCGCGAGCCGGGTACTACGACGGCATCGGCGCTGCACGCGACGTCATCCAGAACCACCTCCTTCAGCTCATGGCGCTGACCGCCATGGAGGAGCCGGTGTCGTTCGACGCGCACAGCCTGCGCCTGGAGAAGCAGAAGATCCTCGCGAATGCCAGCGCCCCGGCCGATCTCACCAAGCACACCGCCCGGGGTCAATACGTGGCCGGTTGGGCCGGTGGAGTGGAGGTCGACGGCTACCTCGACGAGGAGGGAATTCCCGAGGACTCCCGCACCGAGAGCTACGCTGCGATGCGGATCGACATCGGCACCCGCCGGTGGGCCGGTGTGCCGTTCTACCTGCGTACCGGCAAACGCCTGGGTCGTCGGGTCACCGAGGTCGCCGTGGTGTTCAAACGAGCCCCGCACCTGCCGTTCCGAAAGCACGACGTCACCGAACTGGGACAGAACGCCCTGGTCATGCGGATCCAACCCGACGAGGGGGTGACGTTGCGCTTCGGCTCGAAGGTGCCGGGCACCACGATGGAGATCCGCGACGTCAACATGGACTTCGCCTACGGCGGTGCCTTCGTCGAAAGCAGCCCCGAAGCCTACGAACGGCTCATCCTCGACGTCCTGCTCGGTGATCCCCCGCTGTTCCCCCAGCAGGAGGAGGTCGAGCTTTCCTGGAAGATCCTCGACCCGGTCATCAACCACTGGCGACGCCAGCGCACGATCGACACGTATCCGGCGGGCACGTGGGGCCCGAGATCGGCCGACGAGATGATCGCCCGCGACGGACGGACCTGGAGGCGCCCCTGATGGAGATCGCACTCACCGAGACCAACGCCGGCGAGATCGCCCGCGCCCTCGTCCGCGCCCGGTCCGGCGCCGGGAGCCCGGCGATGGACATGGTGCTCACCCTGCTCGTCGTGACCGACGACGAGAACGTCGCGCATGCGATGAAGACGGCCACCACGCTGTCGATGGAGCACCCGGCCCGCATCATCGGCGTCGTCATCGGCGACGCCCGCGGCAAGGCCAGGCTCAACGCGAAGGTGCGGGTCGGCGAGTCCTCCTCGGGCGAGTCGATCCTGTTGCGGATCGCGGGCAAACTGACCAATCACGCCGAATCGGTGGTGCTCCCGCTGCTGCTTCCGGACTCGCCGGTCGTCATCTGGTGGCCGAGTAACGCCCCCGCGAACCCGGCCGAGGACCCGATCGGCCGCTTGGCGCGGCGCCGCCTCACCGATGCCGAGAGCACCGCCAATCCGGTGCGGGCACTGCGCAACGTCGCCCGGCACTACGCCGAGGGCGACACCGACCTGTCCTGGACCCGGCTCACCCCGTGGCGCGCGCTGCTGGCCGCGGCGCTGGACCAGGCGACCGGTACGGTCTCGGGCGGAACGGTCGTCAGCGACCGCGACAACCCCGCCGCCGTGCTCCTCGTAGCCTGGCTGTCATCGCGGTTGGGCGTTCCGATCGAGCACGAGTACGGCCCGGGTACTCAGATCTCCCGCGTGAGCCTGCAGACACAGGTCGGCAGCATCGAGCTGACCCGACTCGACGAGGCGAGCTGTGAGTTCCGTGTTCCGGGATCGTCGTCGCGCGTCGTGCCGCTCGGACGGCGTTCGCTCGCCGAGCTGCTCGCCGAGGACCTGCGCCGATTGGACCCCGACGAAATCTACGCCGAGACGATCGACCACCTCTTGGAGCACGTATGACCGTCCAGATTCTCGAGGACCGTGACGCCCTCGCCCGCGCCGTCGCCCATCGACTCACCGAGCGGGTCGACGAGGTGCAGCGCAGCACCGGTCGCCGACCGCGCCTCGTCCTGACCGGTGGCACCATCGCGAACGAGGTCCTTCGCCAGCTGATCGGCCCGGTCTCGCTCTGGCGCGAGGTCGACTACTACTGGGGCGACGAACGGTACGTCGCGGCCGACGATGACGATCGCAACGAGAAACAGGCCCGCGAGGCGTTCCTCACGCGATTCGAGATCCCCGAGGAACGCATCCACGCGATGCCCGCCGCCGGGGAGTACGCCTCGAAGGACGAGGCCGCCGACGCCTACGCCGCGCGACTACCCGATTCCTTCGATCTCGTCCTGCTCGGTGTCGGCCCTGACGCGCATGTCGCCTCGTTGTTTCCTGGCTTTCCTCAGCTCGGCGAGCAGCAGCGCCGAGTGGTCGGCGTCGACGGCTCCCCCAAACCGCCGCCGGAGCGGCTGAGCCTGACCTACCCCGTGCTCAACTCCGCGACCGCCGTGTGGTTCGTCGTAGCCGGTGAGGACAAAGCCGCCGCGGTGGCGGCCGCCCTCGCCGGTTCCCCGGTCGAGGACGCACCGGCAGCCGGAGTCCGGGGTGTCGACGAGACCCTCTGGCTCCTCGACACCGACAGCGCGAGCCGGCTCCCCCGCTGACCGGGCCCATGACGAGCACCGAGAGCGCCACCGATCGCCGGATCGTGGCCGCCGGTGCGCTGTTCGGGGCCGGCATCGCGGCGTCGATGATCGACCTGTTCATCTTCCATCTCTGGCTGCAGTGGCACCACTTCTACGATCGCTCCACTCCCCACGTCGGGCTGGTGGCAGACGGCTTCTTCCACGCCTTCGGATGGTTCATCACCATCGCGGGACTCTTCCTGCTCGCCGACGTCCGCCGCCGCGGCGAGGTGCGCTGGAGCCGCTGGACCGGCGCAGTCCTCGCCGGCATCGGCGGCTTCCAGTTGCTCGACGGCGTGCTCAACCACAAGATCCTGCGCATTCATCAGATCCGCTACGGCGTCGACCTCCTGCTGTACGACGCCGTGTGGATCGGAACGGCCATCGCCCTCCTGGTCGCCGGGCTCATCACCCTCCGATTCACCCGACCAGCACGGCCGCGCTGACCGGATGCACCACCACGGCGCTCCCTCCGGACCGGCCGCCGCCGACGTTCTCGTCGTCGCTCTCGCGGTGCTGAGTCTGGCGATCTATGCCACGGGCGTCGTACGCAGTCGTCGACGCGGGCGGTGGCCGCTCCACCGCATCGCTGCCTGGTGCGCCGGGGTAACGTGCGTCGCCGCCGGACTGGTGGGACCGATAGCCGACGCCGCCCACACGAACTTCGCCGCGCACATGGTCGCCCATCTGCTGATCGGCATGCTCGGGCCCCTGTTGCTGGTCCTCGCCGCACCGGTGACCCTGGCGCTGCGGGCGCTGACCCTCGCACGGGCGCGCGCCCTCACCCGACTACTACGTCGTCCGTCGGTCCGGGTGCTGACGCATCCCGTGGTCACCGCGCTACTCAACGGCGGTGGCCTGTGGGTGCTGTACACGACCGATCTGTTCGCGCTGATGCACCAGTCGACACCGGTCTACGTCCTCGTGCACGCACATCTGGTGGTCGCCGGGTTCCTGTTCACCGTCTCTCTCGTCGGGCCGGATCCGGCGCCGCGGGCGTCCTTCGGCACTCGGGCAGGCGTGCTCATCGCGTTCGTCGCGGCGCATTCGATCCTGGCCAAGTGGCTCTACGCGAACCCGCCCGCCGGCATTGCCGACGGGCGGGTGGGTGCGCAACTCATGTACTACGGCGGCGACGCCGTCGACGTCGTCGTCATGGCGCTATTGCTCGCCGAGTGGTACCGCGCCGCCGCGCGGCCCAGCGTCAGAAGATGATCTCGCCGGTCTTGCGCTTGGTGCGCAACGACTCGAGCGCTTCGGCGAGGATCGCCGACGCCTCCTCCTCGCTGCGACGCTCCTTCACGTAGGCCAGGTGCGTCTTGTACGGCTCGATCCTGGGCGCGTCGGGACGGTTCTCGGCATCGCGGCTCGCCGGCAGCCCGCAGCGGGGGCAGTCCCATTCGTCGGGAACCTCCGCCTCGATCGAGAACTGGAGCGTCGTGCGGTGATCCTTGGCGCAGAAGTAGACGACGGTCTGCCGCGGAGCGGCTTCGCCGCGCTCGGCCTCGCCCATGGGTCCGGCGCCGATGCGGCTGCCGCGGATGGCACCACCGGCGCCCATCAGGCGCTCACCTTCAGCAGCAGCCCGAGCGCGAAGATGCACACGACCCACACGAGCGCGACGCCGACCGTGATCCGGTCGAGGTTGCGCTCGGCGACCGACGAACCACCGAGCGAGCTCGAGACGCCGCCGCCGAACATGTCCGACAGACCACCGCCGCGGCCCTTGTGCATCAGCACCAGGACGATCATCAAGATGCTGCTGAGAGCCAGCAGGATCGAGAAGGTCAGAATCACGTGTCGCTCCTCCGTCAGGCGCCGGACGAGAGGTCCGGCAGGTCATAGAACCGGGCGATCGCCGCGAACTCCTCGGCCTGAAGGCTCGCGCCACCGACCAGGGCCCCGTCGACATCGGGCTTGGCCATGATCGCAGCCACGTTCGCGGCTTTGACCGATCCGCCGTACAGGATACGCGTGGAGGCCGCGGTGTCGTCACCCCAGGTCTCGGCGAGCCGTCCCCGGATCGCCGCGCAGACCTCCTGGGCGTCCTCGGGAGTCGCGACCTCACCGGTGCCGATCGCCCACACCGGTTCGTAGGCGATCACGAGACCCGCGACCTGCTCGGCGGCGAGACCGGCGAGCGAGCCGTCGATCTGGCCGAGGGTGTAGCCGACATGCTCGCCGGCCTGGCGGACGTCGAGGCCCTCACCCACGCAGACGATGGGCGTCATACCGGCAGCCAGGGTCTTGACCGTCTTGGCGTTGACGATCTCGTCGGTCTCCCGGTGGTATTCGCGGCGTTCGGAGTGTCCGGCGACCACGTACGAGCATCCCAGCTTGGCGAGCATCGCCGCGGAGATCTCGCCGGTGTAGGCGCCGCCGTCGTGCTGAGACACGTCCTGCGCGCCGTAGCGGATCTGCAGCCGGTCGCCGTCCACGAGCGTCTGCACGCTGCGCAGATCGGTGAACGGAGGAACCACGACGACTTCAGACTTGGCGTAGTCGTGCTTCTTGTCCGACAGCGTCCACGCCAGCTTCTGCACGAGGACGACGGCCTCGTGGTGGTTGAGGTTGGACTTCCAATTGCCCGCCATCAGCGGCGTCCGCGTGCTCATGCGTCCGCTCCGTCCAGGACGGCGAGACCCGGAAGCGTCGCGCCCTCGAGGTACTCGAGGCTGGCGCCGCCACCGGTGGAGATGTGGCCGAACTGGTCGTCGGTGAAGCCCAGCTGGCGCACGGCCGCGGCCGAGTCGCCGCCGCCGACGACCGACAGACCGTCGACCTCGGTGAGCGCTTGCGCGACCGTCTTCGTGCCCGCGGCGAAGGCGGGCATCTCGAAGACCCCCATCGGGCCGTTCCAGAACACCGTGCGGGCCCCGCGGATCCGCTCGGCGAAGGCGGCGGCCGAGTCCGGGCCGATGTCGAGGCCCATCTGGTCGTCGGGGATCGCGTCGACGGCGACCGTCGTGGCCGGGGCGTCGGCCTCGAAGCGGGGCGCGACGACGACGTCGGTCGGCAGCACGAGTTCGACCCCCTTCTCCGCAGCACGCTCGATGTACCCGCGGGCCACGTCGATCTGGTCGGACTCCAGCAGGCTGCTGCCGACGCTGTGACCCTGGGCGGCGAGGAATGTGAAGACCATGCCGCCACCGATGAGCAGCGTGTCGGCCTTCTCCAGGAGGTTGTCGATGACGCCGAGCTTGTCGGAGACCTTGGAGCCGCCGAGCACGACCGCGTACGGGCGGTCCGGCGTCGCGGTCAGTCGCTCGAGGACGGCGACCTCGGCTTGCACGAGGCCGCCCACGGCGGCCGGCAGACGGGTGGCGATGTCGTACACGCTGGCCTGCTTGCGGTGGACGACCCCGAAGCCGTCGGAGACGAAGACGTCGGCGAGCGCGGCGAGCTGATCGGCGAAGGCACCGCGTTCGGCGTCGTCCTTGCTGGTCTCGCCCGGGTTGAAGCGGACGTTCTCCAGCACCGCCACGTCGCCGTCGTCCATGGCGGCGCTGATCCGCTGCGCCTCCGCACCAGCGGTGTCGTTGGCGAACAACACCGGCTGTCCGAGCAGCTCACCGAGCCGCTCGGCCACCGGACGCAGGGAGAACGCCGGGTCCGGAACGCCCTTTGGGCGGCCTAGGTGGGCCGTCACGAGGACCTTCGCGCCGGCGCGCGCGAGCCGCTCGATGGTGGGAACGCTCGCGCGCACGCGGCCGTCGTCGGTGATCGTCGTGCCGTCGAGCGGCACGTTGAGATCACTGCGGACGAGAACGCGCTTACCGGTCAGATCGCCGAGCTCGTCGATCGTCTTCACGTGTCGTGGTCTCCTCGTCGTCTCAGAGCGAGGCGCCGACGTGGGCGACGAGGTCGACGAGACGGTTGGAGTAGCCCCACTCGTTGTCGTACCAGCCCACGACCTTGACCTGGTCGCCGATGACCTTGGTGAGACCGGCGTCGAAGATGCAGGAGGCGGGGTCGGTGACGATGTCGGTCGAGACCAGCGGGTCCTCGCTGTAGGTGAGGAAGCCCTTGAGCGCCCCCTCGGAGGCGGCCTTGAGGATGCCGTTGATCTCCTCGACCGAGGTCTCGCGGCTGGCGGTGAACGTGAGATCGGTGGCCGAACCGGTGGGCACCGGGACACGCATCGCGAAGCCGTCGAGCTTGCCCTTGAGCTCGGGGAGCACGAGGCTGACGGCCTTCGCGGCACCGGTCGAGGTGGGGACGACGTTGAGTGCGGCGGCGCGGGCGCGGCGCAGATCCGAGTGCGGACCGTCCTGGAGGTTCTGATCCTGCGTGTAGGCGTGGATCGTGGTCATCAGGCCCTTCTCGATGCCGATGCCCTCGTGCAGCGCCTTCGCCATCGGGGCGAGGCAGTTGGTGGTGCAGGAGGCGTTCGAGATGACCGTGTGCTGCTCGGGGTCGTACAGGTCATGGTTGACGCCCATGACGATGGTGAGGTCCTCGTTCTTGGCCGGTGCCGAGATGATGACCTTCTTGGCGCCGCCCTGCAGGTGCGCCTTGGCCTTGGTGGCGTCGGTGAAGAAGCCGGTCGACTCAACGACCACGTCGACGCCGACGCTCGCCCAGTCGAGGTTGGCCGGATCGCGGTCCGCGAACGCGGCGATCTTCTGCTCGCCGACGTAGATCGCTTCGTCGTCGTAGGTCACGTCCGCGTCCAGACGACCCAGGATCGAGTCGTACTTGAGCAACGTGGCCAGCGTCTTGTTGTCCGTGAGGTCGTTGACGGCCACGATCTCGATGTCGGCGCCGGCGGCGCGGGCAGCGCGGAAGAAGTTGCGGCCGATGCGGCCAAAACCATTGATGCCTACGCGAATAGTCACGCGGTACTCCTGCGATCGAAGGTGAAGGTCGGATACGTCCCCACCCTACTACTGGGCTCCGGTACCGCGGCGTGTCCCGCCCGTCAGGCCTCGGGCAGGATCTCCTCGCTCAGACCGGCCTCGGTGTCGGGAATGCCCATCTCGTTGGCCCGCTTATCCGCCATGGCCAGGAGCCGGCGGATACGGCCGGCGATCGCGTCCTTGGTCAACGGCGGTTCGTGCAGCTGACCGAGCTCCTCCAGGCTCGCCTGGCGGTGCTCCACCCGAAGCATGCCGGCCATACGCAGATGGTCGGGCACGTCGTCGCCCAGGATCTCCAGAGCGCGGTGGGCACGAGCGCCGGCGGCGACCGCAGCGCGGGCCGAACGTCGCAGATTCGCGTCGTCGAAGTTGGCGAGCCGGTTGGCGGTGGCGCGGACCTCGCGGCGCATCCGCCGCTCCTCCCACGCCAGCAGCGTCTCGTGGGCGCCGAGCCGGGTGAGCAGGGCGCCGATGGCCTCACCGTCGCGAATGACGACTCGGTCGACGTGACGCACCTCCCGAGCCTTGGCCTGGATGCCGAGCCGGCGAGCCGCGCCGACGAGCGCCAGCGCCGCCTCCGGGCCGGGCGCCGTCACCTCGAGAGCGGATGAGCGACCGGGTTCGGTCAGCGACCCCCGGGCGAGGAAGGCCCCCCGCCACGCCGCGACGGCATCGCACGACGCGCCGGAGACGACCTGCGGGGGGAGCCCGCGGATCGGGCGGCCGCTGCCGTCGACGACGCCGGTCTGGCGGGCCAGGGCGTCACCGTCTTTGGCCACCCGCACCACATAGGACGTGCCCTTGCGGATGCCGCCGTTCTGGTGGACGAGCATCTCGCTGTCATGGCCGTAGACCTCGGCGATGTCCTTGCGCAACCGTCGCGCGGCGGCACCGGTGTCGAGTTCGGCCTCGACGACGATGCGGCCCGCCACGATGTGCAGCCCCCCGGCGAATCGCAGGATCGTGGAGACCTCGGCCTTGCGGCAGCAGGACTTCGTGATCGGCGTTTGCGCCAATTCTGACTTGACCTGTGCCGTCATGGCCATGTGCGCGTTTCCTCCTCGTCGAATGCTGCGTTCACTCTAGCTGTGGAGAAAACTCCTGCGAAGACCGTCGCGAGCCTCTCCGGGTCGTGCTGGTCGCGATCGGCATGCGAGGCGACCTCGGCGCACACCAGCCGCGCGCCCAGCCGCGCCGCCGCCGGCACGATGAGCGGGTCGTCGTCGACCATCGCGGCGTCGGCCACGACGACGTCGAGACGAAGGTCGGGGGCATGGGCGGCGAGCACGTCGAGGTGGTTGGACGGGGTGAGGCCCTCCGTCTCACCCGGCTGCGCCACGAGGTTGAGCACCAGGACGCGGCGAGCCGTCGTGCGCACCAGGGCCGCGCGCAGGCTCGGCACGAGCAGATTGGGCATGACACTCGTGAACCACGACCCCGGGCCGATCACGACCCAGTCGGCGTCGTCGATCGCGGCCACGGATTCCGGGCACGCCGGCGGATCGGCCGGGTCCAGGCGGACCGCGAGCACTTGGCCGTCGGCCTTCGCCACCTGCGCCTGACCTCGCACGACGGTGATGTCCTCGGGAACGTCGCGCGAACGTACATCAGCCTCGATGTTGAGGGGCACCGACGCCATCGGCAGCACGCGCCCCTGGGCACCGAGGAGCTCGCCGACGAGATGGAGCCCTTTGACGGTGTCGCCGAGCTGGTCCCAGGTGGCCGCGAGCAGCAGATTGCCGAGGGCGTGGTTGGCGAGTGGGCCGTCGCCGCTGAACCGATGCTGCAGGATGTCGGCCCACGTGCGGCCCCACTCGTCGTCACGGCACAGTGCGGCCAGCGCCATCCGCAGGTCCCCCGGCGGCAGGATGCCGAACTCCTCGCGGAGCCGGCCGGATGAGCCGCCGTTGTCGGCGACCGTGACGATGCCGGTGAGGTCCTCGGTGACGCGGCGCAGCGCCGCGAGGCTCGCGGCGAGGCCGTGACCGCCCCCGAGGGCCACGACGCGGGGGCTCATTCTCTCCCCAGGTCGCGGTGGACAACGAGAGTGCTCACGCCATGCGAGCGCAACCGGCGGCCGAGCGCCTCCGACATCGCGACGCTGCGGTGCCGACCGCCCGTGCACCCGACGGCGACGGTCAGGAAGTGCTTGTCCTCGTGCAGGAAGCCGTCGGTCAGCAGCGCGATGAGATCGACGTAGCTGTCGAGGAACTCCGCCGAACGCGGCTGCTTCTCGACGTACTCCCAGACCGGCTGGTCCAAGCCGCTGAGCGGGCGCAGTTCGTCGACCCAGTACGGATTGGGCAGGAAGCGCATGTCGGCGACCATGTCGGCGTCGATGGGGACGCCGTACTTGAAGCCGAACGACACGATCGTCGCGCGCAGACCGTGGCGCTGCGGCGCGTCGAAGGCCGCCTGCATCCGCTGCGCGAGCTGGTGCACGTTCAAGCGCGTGGTGTCGATGACGATGTCGGCCGCGGCGCGCACATCGCGAAGGAGCTCGCGTTCGCGGAGGAACCCGTCCATCAGCCGTCCCTCGTGGCTCAGCGGGTGGGGCCGTCGGGCGGCCTCCTGGCGCCGGACGAGCACCTCGTCGGCGGCCTCGAGGTAGAGGATGCGTACGGCGACACCCGCCTCCTTGACCCGCTCGACCTCCTCGACCAGAGCACCGAAGAAGTTGCGCGACCGGGCGTCGACGACCAGCGCGAAGCGGTCGATGTCGTCGGCCTTGAGGATGGTCGCGACCGCATCGGAGATCATCGGTGCGGGAAGGTTGTCGATGACGTAGTAGCCGAGCTTCTCGAGCACCTTGGCCGCGGTGCCCCGACCGGCACCGGTCATTCCGGTCACCAGCACGAACTCGTTGATGCTGCTCACTGCCGATTCCCGTCGTCGTCGAGGATCTCCCCTGTGCGGGTGTCGATCGCCGGTCCGGGCCGGCTCTCCGCAAGGGCTTGCACGATCGATTGTGCCGTAGCCGGACCGATTCCCGGTACTGCCTGGATCTCTTCGGCGCTCGCCGTCCGCAACCGCTTGAGGGAACCGAAGTGCTTGAGCAGCGCACGTCGGCGCGTTTCTCCCAGGCCCGGGACGGGGTCGAGGAGGCTCTGCACCATCGACTTGCTGCGCCGGGTGCGGTGGTGGCTGATCGCGAACCGATGGGCCTCGTCACGGACGCGCTGCAGCAGGTACAGCCCCTCGCTCGTGCGCGGGAGGATGACCGGGTCCTCGTCGTCGGGGAGCCAGACCTCCTCGAGCTTCTTGGCCAGTCCGCACAGCGCGACACCGCTGATGCCGAGTTCGTCCATCGCCTGTTGCGCCGCCGCGACCTGCGGCGGTCCGCCGTCGACGACGACGAGGGACGGCGCGTATGCGAACTTGCGGGGCTTTCCGGTCTCGGGGTCGATGCCCGGTTCCTCGTCGCCCTGCCGGTCTCGGGCACGCAGGTAGTTCTCGAAGCGTCGGGTGATGACCTCGTGCATCGCGGCGACATCGCTCTGACCCTCGTGTCGCACGGTGAACCGGCGGTATTCCGACTTGCGCGGGAGCCCGTCCTCGAACACGACCATCGAGGCGACGATCTCGGTGCCCTGGAGGTTCGAGATATCGAAGCACTCGATCCGCAGCGGCGGCTCGGACAACCCGAGCGCGACCTGGATCTCCTCGAGCGCCTGGCTGCGGGCGGTGAGATCGCTCGAGCGCTTGAGCTTGTGCCGGGCCATCGCCTGTTTGGCGTTCTGCTCGACCGTCTCCATGAGGCGCTTCTTGTCGCCGCGTTGCGGGACCCGGATCCGCACCGGACCGTCACGACGCTCGCTGAGCAGCGCCTCGACCGGCTCGAGGTCGGTGGGCAGTTCGGGGACGAGGATCTGCTTGGGAATCGCCGACTCGGCCGCGTCTTGGTAGAGCGTCATGAGCGCGTGTTGCACGAGGTCGGCGAGGCTTGCGTCGTCCTCCTTGTCGGCCACCCAACCGCGCTGTCCGCGCACCCGTCCGCCGCGCACCGAGAAGATCTGCACGGCGACCTCGAGCGGGTCGTCGACGAAACCGAAGACATCGGCGTCCGTACCGTCGCCGAGCACCACCGTCTGCTTCTCGAGCACCCGCCGCAACGCGGCGAGGTCGTCACGGTATTTGGCGGCCAGCTCGTACTCCTGGCGGCCCGCGGCCTCGCGCATCTGCTGCTCGATCCGCCTCGTGAAGCCCGCGGTCTGACCGCCCATGAAAGCGAGGAAGTCGTCGACGATCTCGCGGTGCTCGTCAGGACTGACGCGGCCCACGCATGGCGCCGAGCATTTGCCGATGTCGCCCAACAGGCACGGGCGCCCGATCGCCTTGGCGCGGCGGTAGACGCCCGCCGAGCACGAGCGCATGGGAAAGACGCGCAACAGGGTGTCGACCGTGTCGCGGATCGCCCAGGCGTGACCGTAGGGCCCGAAGTACCGCACCCCCTTGCGTTGGGCGCCGCGCATGACCTGGACCCGCGGGATCTCCTCCCCCACGGTGACGGCCAGCCACGGATAGGACTTGTCGTCGCGGTACTTGACGTTGAAGCGCGGGTCGAACTCCTTGATCCAGGAGTATTCGAGGGCGAGCGCCTCGACTTCGGTGCCCACCACCGTCCACTCGACCGATGCCGCGGTCGTCACCATCTGCTGGGTGCGCGGATGCAGATTGGCGATGTCCTGGAAGTACGAACTCAGCCGCGGCCGCAGGGATTTGGCCTTGCCCACATAGATGACACGCCGCTCGGCGTCACGGAAGCGATAGACGCCCGGATCGGTCGGGATCTCACCGGGCCGAGGGCGGTAGGTCGCCGGATCAGCCACGCGGCATCACGCCAACAACGGCGCGAGGAAGCGGCCGGTATGGCTGTCCGGGTTCGCCGCGACCTCCTCGGGCGTGCCTTCGGCGACGACCATGCCGCCGCCGCTGCCGCCCTCCGGGCCCATGTCGATGATCCAGTCCGAGGCCTTGATGACGTCGAGGTTGTGCTCGATGACCAGAACCGAGTTACCGGTGTCGACGAGGCGCTGGAGCACACCGAGGAGCTTGCGGATGTCCTCGAAGTGCAGACCCGTGGTCGGCTCGTCCAGCACGTAGATCGTGCGTCCGGTCGATCGTTTCTGCAGCTCTGCGGCGAGCTTGACGCGCTGCGCCTCGCCGCCGGACAGCGTCGGAGCCGGCTGACCGAGTCGGACGTACCCCAGGCCGACGTCGACGAGCGTGCGCAGGTGCCGGGCGATCGCCGGAATGGCCTCGAAGAAGTCGACGGCCTCCTCGATCGGCATGTCGAGGATCTCGGCGATGGTCTTGCCCTTGTAGTGCACCTCGAGCGTCTCGCGGTTGTAGCGAGCGCCGTGGCAGACCTCGCACGGAACGTAGACGTCGGGCAGGAAGTTCATCTCGATCTTGATGGTGCCGTCGCCGTGGCACGCCTCGCAGCGGCCGCCCTTGACATTGAACGAGAACCGCCCGGGCTGGTAACCGCGCATCTTGGCCTCGGGGGTCTGCGCGAACAGCTTGCGCACGTGGTCGAAGACACCGGTGTAGGTGGCCGGATTGGACCGCGGGGTGCGCCCGATCGGCGACTGATCGACGTGAATGACCTTGTCGATGTTCTCGACCCCGTCGATGCCGGTGTGCCGTCCGGGGATCGTGCGCGCCTTGTACAGGGCTCGTGCCAGCGACGTGTAGAGGATGTCGTTGACGAGCGTCGACTTGCCCGACCCCGAGACGCCGGTGACGGAGACCAGCTGACCGAGCGGGAAGCTGACGTCGATGTCGCGCAGATTGTTCTCGCGCGCGCCGCGGACGCAGAGCTCGCGGCCCTCGACCCGCGGCCGACGCTTCTCGGGAACCGGGATGGACTCCTTGCCCGACAGGTACTTGCCCGTCAGCGAATCCGGGTGCGACAGCAACTCGTCGACGGTGCCGGAGACGATGACCTGACCGCCGTGCTCACCGGCGCCCGGGCCGATGTCGACGACCCAGTCGGACGTGCGGATGGTGTCCTCGTCGTGTTCGACGACGATGAGGGTGTTGCCGAGGTTCTTGAGCCGGACCAGGGTCTCGATGAGCCGGTGGTTGTCGCGCTGGTGCAGGCCGATCGACGGCTCGTCGAGGACGTAGAGGACGCCGACGAGTCCCGCGCCGATCTGGGTGGCGAGCCGGATGCGCTGCGCCTCGCCGCCGGACAGCGACCCGGCCGCGCGGTCGAGCGCGAGGTAATCGAGGCCGACATCGAGCAGGAACCGCAGCCGCTCGTGGATCTCCTTGAGCACCCGCTCGCCGATCTGACGTTCGCGGTCGCTCATGACGAGGTCGGACAGGAAGTCCGCGGCCTCGGCGATCGACAGGTGGCAGAGCTCGGCGATGTTGAGCTCGCCGCGACGCGCCGACTCGAGCGTGACCGAGAGGATCACCGGCTTCAGGCGGGTGCCGCCGCACGTGGGGCAGGGAACCTCCCGCATGAAGCCCTCGAGCCGCTCGCGGTTGGTGTCCGAATCCGTCTCGGCGTATCGCCGCTGAACGAACGGGATGGCGCCCTCGAACTGCGAGTAGTACGAGCGCTCACGCCCGTAGCGGTTCTTGTAGCGCACGTGCACCTTGGTCTCGTGCCCGTGCATGAGCGCGTGCTTCACGTCGCCCGGCAGCTCGATGTACGGCGTGTCGATCGAGAAGCCGAGCTCCTCGGCCAGCGCTTCGGTGAGGCGCAGGAAGTACTCCGAGACCTGGTTGTACGCCCACGCGGCGATGGCCCCTTCGGCGAGCGACTTCTCCGGGTCGGGAACCAGCAGCTCGGGATCGACCTCCATGCGGGTGCCGAGCCCGTGACACTCGGGACAGGCGCCGTAGGGGGCGTTGAACGAGAACGAGCGGGGTTCGAGCTCGTCGATCTGCAGCGGGTGATCGTTGGGGCAGGCGAGCTTCTCGGAGAACCGGCGGTGACGCGCCAGGTCGCCCTCGGGAAGGTCGACGTAGTCGACGATCACCAGGCCGTCGGCGAGCGACAACGCGGTCTCGATCGACTCTGTCAGGCGCTGCTGCGCGCTGGCCTTGACCGTGAGCCGGTCGACCACGACGTCGATCGTGTGCTTCTTCTGCTTGGCGAGCGTGGGCGGTTCGTCGGCCAGCAGATGGGCGGTGCCGTCGACGACGACCCGGCTGAACCCCTGCTGCTGGAGTTGGCGGAAGAGCTCGGTGTACTCGCCCTTGCGCCCGCGGATGACCGGAGCGAGCACCTGGAACCGGGTGCCCTCCTCGCCCTCCATGATGCGATCGACGATCTGCTGCGGCGTCTGCCGGCTAATCGGCTCGCCGCACGTCGGACAGTGCGCACGGCCCGCCCGCGAGTAGAGCAGGCGCAGGTAGTCGTAGACCTCGGTGATGGTGCCGACGGTGGAGCGCGGGTTGCGCGACGTGGACTTCTGGTCGATCGAGACGGCTGGGGACAGCCCCTCGATGAAGTCGACGTCGGGCTTGTCCATCTGACCGAGGAACTGACGGGCGTAGGCCGAGAGCGACTCGACGTACCGGCGCTGCCCTTCGGCGAAGATCGTGTCGAAGGCCAATGACGACTTGCCCGACCCGGACAATCCCGTGAACACGATGAGCGCGTCGCGGGGCAGGTCGAGCGAGACGTCCTTGAGGTTATGCTCGCGGGCACCGCGAATCACGAGACGATCAGCCACGGGTTCCAGCGTAACCAGGCGCACTGACAGTTTCCCGTGGCGAGCGCGCCACGGCGGTGAGTTGCCCCACACCGAGCCCGATACCCTCGGTCTCATGACCTACAGCGGACGAGTCGAGGTCGGCGGGCCGGCCGACGTGCAGGATGCGGGCGATCTGCAGATCACCAAGCTCGCGGTCGGGCCGATGAGCAACAACGCGTACCTGCTCCGGTGCACCCTGACCGGTGAGCAGGCGCTCGTCGACGCCGCCGACGAAGCCGAGCGGCTCCTGGAGGTCGCCGGCGCCGACGGCATCGCCCGCGTGGTCACCACGCATCGGCACGACGATCACGTGCAGGCCCTCCCCCGGGTCGTCGAGGCGACGGGAGCGCAGACGATCGCCGGTGAGGGGGACGCCGATGCACTGCCGGTCCCCGTCGATCTGCGGGTGCGCACAGGCGCTCGGGTGCGGGTCGGAACGTGCGAGCTGGAGGTCATCGAACTCGTCGGTCACACCCCCGGCTCGATCGCCCTCGCCTACGACGATCCCGACGGCATTGTGCACCTGTTCACCGGCGACTCCCTGTTCCCCGGCGGCGTCGGCAAGACGGGGTCCCCCGAGGACTTCGCCAGCCTCATCGGCGACGTCGAGACCAAGATCTTCGGCCGCTTCCCCGACGACACGTGGGTCTACCCCGGTCACGGCGACGACACCACCCTCGGCGCAGAGCGTCCGCATCTCGGCGAGTGGCGCCAACGCGGCTGGTGATCACACCTTGAACCGGATCGCGGTCGTCGTCACCAGGTGACGGGGAGCCGGTCGATCCCGAAGACGAAGCTCAGCTGACGGAACTCGAGTTCGCGCTCGGGCACGGCGATGCCGAGCGTGGGAAAGCGCTGCAGGAGCTTGGGCAGCACGATGCGCAGCTCCATCCGCGCGAGTTCGGCACCGATGCAGCGGTGAATTCCGTGCCCGAACGCCAGGTGGCCACTGGTCGGGATGCGGTAGGGGTCGAACTCGTCAGGGCGCTCCCCCGCGACCTTCGGGTCCCGATTCGCCGCGCTCAACGACGCCAGCACCACGTCGCCGGCCTTGAGCTTGGTGCCGAACAGTTCCATGTCCTGCTTGGCGAAGCGCGGAAACGCCACCTGCACCACCGACAGGTACCGCAGCAGTTCCTCGATGACCCGGTCGACCGTCTCGCGATTGCCGGACCGCACCAGGTCGGCATAGGCGGGATCGCGATGCAGCACGAGCGTGCTCAGCGCGATCATCCCGGCCGTGGTCTCGAAACCGCCGGTGAACACCCCGTCGGCGAGGCCCGCGAGGTCGACATCGCTGATCATGTCCCCCTCGGCCTGGAGGATCTGCCCGATGAGTCCCGGTCCGGGTTCCTTGCGCTGGCGGGCCACGGCATCGAACAGGAACTCGCGCTGAGCCGAGACGGCACCGAAGGCGGCCGCGGCGCCGTTGGTCGCGTCGAAGCGCTGGCTCCCGAGCCGCGCGAACGCCTCACGGTCCTCGTAGTCGAGGCCGAGCAGGGCACAGATGGTGTTGAACGGCACGGGGAAGGCGACGTGTTTGGCGAGATCGGCACCCGGTCCGGCGGACTCGAGGCCGTCGAGGGCGTCGTCGGCGATCTGCTGGATCATCGGCTCCAGCCGTGCGAGCCGCCGCATCGTGAACTCGGGCGTGACGATCTTGCGCAGCCGCGTGTGCAGTGGCGGGTCGGTGAAGCCCAGACCGCCGATGTCGTCAGACGTCGCCGGGCCGTCGCCGCGGAACAGGTGCCGGATGTCGTTGGAGTACGTGTCGCGGGCCGTCAGGACTTCCCTGGTCTCGGCGTATCCCGTGAGGAGATAGGCGTCGAAGGCGAACGGCAGATCCAGTTTGCGCAGCGGCGTGTCTTCGCGATAGCGGGCGAGCTGCGGCAACGGGTCGGTGCCAGTGCGCTGCAGCGGGGCTTTGGTCTCCTCCGGGATGAACGAGATCTGGGAGAGATCAATGCCGCGTTTGCGGATGTGGCGCCGGGCTAAAGCTCCGCCGATCCGCGCACTATAGGTCTTCAACAACGACACGGCACGACGGTACACGCAGCACTCCCTGTGTCGGCACATCCGGCGCAGTGTTCAGAGACACATCAGGGTTCGCCCCCCATGGCCCTCAGGGAGGATCCGCATAGGCTCAGATCTCCCGGTTGCCGCGCGGCGGCTCGGGCACCTCCACGGTCTTCTCGGGATGGCGCGCCGAGTACCACAGACTCGCCACCGCCGTGATCGCCAGCGTGACGACGATGACGCCGAGGCTCCAGAGCGTCGGGATCTCGGGCACCGGGACGTGCTCACCACCGTTGATGAACGGCAGCTCGTTCTCGTGCAGGGCGTGCAGAAGCAGCTTGACGCCGATGTAGAAGAGCAGGAACGCCAGGCCGTACGAGAGGAACACCAGCCGCTGGAGGAGACCGCCGAGCAGGAAGTACAGCTGACGCAGGCCCATGAGGGCGAAGACGTTCGCGGTGAACACGATGTACGGCTCTTGGGTCAGGCCGAAGATCGCCGGAATCGAGTCCAGAGCGAACATGATGTCGGTCGTCCCGAGCGCGATGATGACGAGGGCCATCGGAGTGATGACGCGCTTGCCGTTCTCCCGCAGGACCAGCGTGAGACCCGACCACTGGTCGGTCATGTTGAAGCGCTTGCGAGCGAAGCGGACGACCGCGTTCTCACCGTCGTCATCGTCGTCGTGGCTCGTGGCCAGTTTGAGGGCCGTGTAGATGAGGAACGCCCCGAACAGGTAGAACACCCACGCGAAGTTGTTGATCGCCACAGCCCCGACCGCGATGAAGATGGCCCGGAAGATCAGGGCGAGGATGATGCCGACGAGCAGAGCTTCCTGCTGGTACTTCCGCGGCACGCCGAAGCTGGCCATGATGATGATGAAGATGAAGAGGTTGTCGATGGACAGGCTGTACTCGGTCAGCCAACCGGCGAAGAACTCGATGCCGTAGTCCTGCCCGTGGAACATCCAGACCCAGATGCCGAAGATGACGGCCAGGCCGACGTAGATCGACAACGCGATCGACGTTTCGCGGGTGCTCGGTTCGTGCGGCTTGCGGGCGATGACGAGGATGTCGACCAGCAAGATGCCGATCGTCATCGCGATGGTGATGCCCCACTCGAGCGTCGTGACGTTCAACGAACATTCCTCCGGTTGCTATCGGTACCGGAGGTCTCTTCCACCGCCGCGGCGGCTCGCAGTACCGGAGCGCTCCCCTGAGCCTCGTGATGACGGCGCCGCGACGAGGGAATACTCCCCTCCGTTCAACGGACCAACAGTACGCCTCGCCGAAAGCAGGCTCAGGCGCCGGCCTCGAGCATGCCGCGCAGCTCCTTCTTGAGATCGGAGATCTCGTCGCGCAGCCGGGCGGCCAGCTCGAACTGGAGTTCTTCGGCCGCCTGGTGCATCTGCTCGTTGAGCTGGTCGATGAGCGAGGCGAGCTCGCCCGACGGCATGTCGGCCGCCGACCCGCCTGACTGCCCGAGGGGAACCGCCACGCCCTTGCGCCGGTGGTCGCCGGTGGCGGCGAGCAGGCTCTTGGTGTCCGCGTCCTCGCGGGCGAGCATGTCGGTGATATCGCCGATCTTCTTGCGCAGCGGCTGCGGATCGACGCCGTGCTCGGCGTTGTAGGCGATCTGCTTCTCACGACGGCGATTGGTCTCCTCGATCGCCGATTCCATCGAGTCGGTGATCGTGTCGGCGTACATGATGACCTGGCCGGACACGTTACGCGCCGCGCGACCGATGGTCTGGATGAGTGAACGGTTGGAGCGCAAGAAGCCCTCCTTGTCGGCGTCAAGGATCGCCACCAGGCTCACTTCGGGAAGGTCGAGGCCCTCCCGCAGGAGGTTGATGCCGACCAGCACGTCGTACTCGCCGAGTCGCAACTCGCGCAGGAGCTCGACCCGTCGCAGCGTATCGACCTCGCTGTGCAGATAACGCGTGCGGATCCCGGCCTCGAGCAGGTAGTCGGTGAGGTCCTCGGACATCTTCTTGGTGAGCGTGGTGACCAGCACGCGCTCGTTGCGCTCGACCCGCGTGCGGATCTCGCCGATGAGGTCGTCGATCTGGCCCTTGGTGGGCTTGACGATGACTTCCGGGTCGACCAATCCGGTGGGTCGGATGATCTGTTCGACGACGTCGCCGCGGACCTTCTCGCGCTCGTAATCACCAGGGGTCGCCGACAGGTAGATGGTCTGGCCGATCCGCTCGAGGAACTCGGGCCACTTCAAGGGGCGGTTGTCCATCGCACTGGGCAGCCGGAAGCCGTGCTCGACGAGCGAGCGCTTTCGGCTCATGTCGCCCTCATACATCGCGCCGATCTGCGGGATCGTGACGTGTGATTCGTCCACGACCAGCACGAAGTCATCCGGGAAGTAGTCGAGGAGGCAGTTGGGGGCCGTGCCTGGGGCGCGCCCGTCCATGTGCAGCGAGTAGTTCTCGATGCCCGAGCACGTGCCGACCTGCTCCATCATCTCGATGTCGTAGGTGGTGCGCATCCGCAGGCGCTGCGCCTCCAGCAGCTTGCCCTCGCGCTCGAGAACCGCGAGTCGTTGCTCGAGCTCGGACTTGATGCCCTCGATGGCACGGGTCATGACGTCCTGCCCGGCGGCGTAATGCGTCGCGGCACCGACGTAGAGCTCCTGGTCGTTACTCAGCACCTCGCCGGTGAGCGGATGCAGTGTCATGAGCCGCTCGATCTCGTCACCGAAGAACTCGATGCGGACGGCCATCTCCTGGTAGACCGGGAAGATCTCCACGGTGTCGCCCTTGACGCGGAACGTGCCGCGGGTGGAAGCGACGTCGTTACGGACGTACTGCGCCTGGACCAGCGTCCGCAGCAGCTCGTCTCGGTCGACCTCTTCGCCCACCCGGAACCCGATCATCCGGTTGAGGTACTCCTGGGCCGAGCCCAGTCCGTAGATGCAGGAGACCGTGGCGACGACGACGACGTCGCGCCGGGTGAGCAACGACCACGTGGCCGAGTGGCGCAGGCGCTCGACCTCCTCGTTGATCGAGGAGTCCTTCTCGATGTAGGTGTCGGACTGCGCGATGTACGCCTCGGGTTGGTAGTAGTCGTAGTACGAGACGAAGTACTCAACCGCGTTGTTGGGCAGCAGTTCACGAAGCTCGTTGGCGAACTGCGCCGCGAGCGTCTTGTTGGGCAGCAGCACGAGCATCGGTCGCTGCAACTGCTCGGCGATCCAGGCCGTCGTGGCCGTCTTGCCGGTGCCGGTCGCCCCCATCAGCACGACGTCTTGGACGCCGTCGCGGATCCGGCGGGTGATCTCCGCGATGGCCGCGGGCTGATCGCCCGCGGGAGCGTACTGCGAGACGACCTCGAACGGCGCCACCTGGCGCGTCATCTCTGCCGCTGACCTCATACCCTCCAGCGTACGCACCGCCACCGACAACGACGCCGATACAGTGAGCCGTATGCCTGTGGAGGAACGGCGCGCGCGCCGCACCCGCGAGATCGTGGAGGCCACCCGCCGCCTGTTCGACGAACGCGGCGTGCGGGCGGCTCAGATCGAGGACATCGCCAAGGCGGTCGGCATCAATCGCGCGATCATCTACCGCCACTTCACGACGAAGGAGGAGCTGTTCGCGATGACGCTCGTCGACTACCTCGGCGAGCTCGAGGCGCGCATCGCCGAGGCGGACGACGCCGCGAACTCCCCCACCGAACGCCTCTCCGCCCAGGCTGACGCGTTCTTCGCCTACGGAGCCGAGTACCCCGCGTTCGTCGACTGCGCTCAGGCGCTTCTGCGCTTCCGGGGCAGGGACCTCGTCGACGAGGTCAGCCAGGAGCGACTCATCGAGCTGGGCCAGGCCATGTTCCAGTGCCTCAACCGTGTCGTGCGGGCGCTCGAGGACGGGACGGCCGCCGGCGAGTTCGCCGTGACCGATCCGCAGCTCATGTCGAATATCCTTTACGCGGAGGGCCTCGGCGTGCTCAATCTGGTGAACTTCCAGAAGTCCGTGCGGTCGCTGCATTCGGGCCTGCCGTTCATGGACGATCTGCCGTTCGACGAGGTCGTCGAACACGCGAAACGGTCGTTGATCGCCATGGCGATCGGCCCCAGCCGTCCTGCCGGCACGCGCTGAGCACGCGCCGGCAGGACCGGGCTCAGCGCTCCAGGATCGCGACGACGCCCTGGCCGCCGGCCGCACAGATCGAGATCAGCCCGCGGCCCGATCCCTTCTCGTGCAGCAGCTTGGCGAGGTTGGCGACGATCCGGCCGCCGGTCGCCGCGAACGGATGCGCAGCCGCCAGCGAGGAGCCCTTGACGTTGAGCTTGCTGCGGTCGATCGAGCCCAGCGGGGTGTCGAGGCCGAGTCGCTGCTTGCAGAAGTCGGCGTCCTCCCAGGCGGCCAGCGTCGTCAGGACCTGTGACGCGAACGCCTCGTGGATCTCGTAGAAGTCGAAGTCCTGAAGCGTGCGGCCGTTGCGCTCGAGCATGCGCGGCACGGCGTACACGGGGGCCATCAGCAGGCCCTCCCCGCCGTTGACGTAGTCGACCGCGGCCGTCTCGTAGTCGGTCACGTATGCCAGCGGCTCCCAGCCCCGCCGCGCCGCTTCCTCCTCCGAGGCGAGCAGCACCGTCGACGCGCCGTCGGACAACGGGGTCGAGTTGGCGGCCGTCATCGTCGCGGCGTCCCCCAGTTGCTTGCCGAACACCGGCTTGAGCTTGGCGAGCTTCTCGACGCTGGAGTCGGGACGCAGGTTCGTGTCGCGCTCGACGCCGAGGAACGGCGTGACGAGGTCGTCCTGCCAGCCCTCCTCGTAGGAGGCGGCGAGGTTGCGGTGAGAGGCGACGGCGAGCTCGTCCTGCGCCTCGCGGGTCACGCCCCACTCGTGACCGGTGAGCGCCTGGCTGTCGCCCATCGACAGACCGGTGCGGGGCTCCTCGTTGCGAGGCTGATCCGGGGCGAGGTGATGCGGCCGGATCTTGCTGAGCAGCTTGAGCCGCGTGGCGGTGTCCTTGGCGGCGTTGACCTGGATGAGGATCTTGCGCAGGGAGTCACCTACCGCCAGCGGGGCGTCGCTGGTGGTGTCGGCGCCGCCGGCGATGCCGAACTCGATCTTGCCCAGGGCGATCTTGTTCGCCACCTGGATCGTGGCCTGGATACCCGTGTCACAGGCCTGCTGGATGTCCACCGCGGGAGTGGCCGGCGAGAGCTTGGAACCCAGGACCGTCTCGCGGGTGAGGTTGAAGTCGCGGCTGTGCTTGAGCACGGCACCGGCCACGACCTCGCCGGCGCGCTCGCCTTCCAGGTCGAAGCGCTCGACGAGACCGTTGAGGGCCGCCGTCAGCATCTCCTGATTGGAGACACCGGAATACACGGTGTTGGAGCGGGCGAACGGGATGCGGTTGCCGCCGATCACCGCGACGCGGCGTACGGCGGCGGGCTGAGGGGCTGACTTCGCAGACGCCATGACGAGGACCTTTCTTCGCAGGGGCGATGCTCGCTGTGGACTCACCGGGGGCGGCAAGCTACAGTCACTGTAACGCGTTCAGATACCGATGGTATCCGAGAGATAGGACAGATGTCGCGATGACCGACCGCTACCAGTCGCTGATTCAGAACCCGATCGCTCAGTTCCTCGTCAAGAACCTCGGTCTGCCCAATCCGCCGGAGCTCGAGCGGTGGCGCGGCTCAGGCCCGCTCGTCGACGGCACCGTGCTGCTCGGCGGAACCGACGACGGCATCGCGCTCCCCGAGCTCCCCACGCTGCTCAAGAACGCGGGCGTCGACACCACCACGGTGCGCGCCGAGGGCCGCCGGTACAAGGGCCTGGTCTTCGACGCCACGGGCATCGACTCCACGCAGGGCCTCGTCGCCATCCAGCAGTTCTTCACGCCGGTGCTCCGCCAGCTCGCTCCCTCGGCGCGCATCGTGGTGCTCGGCCTCCTCCCGGAGCGCACGGAGACCACGGGCGCAGCCATCGCGCAGCGCGGCCTCGAAGGATTCGTGCGGTCGCTCGGCAAGGAGATCGGCGCCAACGGCAGCACCGCGAATCTCGTCTACGTCGCCCCCGAGTCGCGCGACGCCGTCGATGCGACCTTGCAGTTCCTGCTCTCCCCCAAATCGACGTTCGTCGACGGCCAGGTCGTGCGCATCGGCACGACTGAGCTGACCGCCGCCGACGCACCGGCGGATCCCGCCAAGCCGTTGGCCGGCAAGGTCGCGCTCGTCACCGGCGCTTCGCGTGGTCTCGGTGCCGCCATGGCGCGCACGCTCCACCGCGACGGCGCGAGCATCATCGGGCTCGACGTCCCGCCGTTGCAGACCGACCTCGCCTCGCTCATGGCCGAGCTCGGCGGAACGTCGGTCATCGCCGACATCACCGCCGAGGACGCGCCTGCGACGATCGCCGACCAGCTCGGCGACGGGGTCGACATCGTCGTACACAACGCCGGCATCACTCGCGACAAGCGGCTCAAGAACATGAAGCCGGAGAACTGGGACAAGGTCATCGACGTCAGCGTCGGAGCGCCGCAACGCATCACCGAGGAGCTCCTGAGCCGCGGACTGGTGCGCGAGGGCGGCCGCATCATCGGCATCTCCTCCATCGCCGGCATCGCGGGCAACAACGGTCAGACCAATTACGGCACCGCCAAGGCCGGCGTGATCGGGTTCGTCCAGGACCTGGCGCCGCGGGTCACCGACCGGCGCATCACCGTCAACGCGATCGCACCCGGGTTCATCGAGACCGACATGGTCAAGACGATGCCGATCGGCATCCGCGAGGCCGGCCGACGGCTCAGCTCGCTCTCACAGGGCGGCCAGCCCGTCGACGTCGCCGAGGCGATCGCCTGGTACTGCCACCCGGGTTCTGGCGCCATCACCGGCAACGTCGTGCGCGTGTGCGGCCAGGGCTTCCTCGGGGCCTGACATGGCGACCCGGACGTTCGACTCTCCGCCCGCGGGCGCCCCGCTGATGCTCAAGGCGGCCTTGCCGGCGATCCCCGTCGTCGGCAAGCTGCCCGGCATTCGCCATGAGCGCGGGGGCCTTCCCGACACCACGCTCGTACGCCGAGGCGTCACGACGGACCCCGCCCACGTGGCGCGCTACCGCGAGGTCTGCGGCTTCCCGCTCTCCCCCGCGCTGCCGGTTACGTATCCGCATCTGGCGGCACATACCCTGCACCTGACACTGATGACGGACACGTCTTTCCCGTTCACCCCGATGGGCGCGGTACATCTGCGCAACCGGATCACGCAGCACCGACCGATCGCACCCGAAGAGACGTACGACCTCTCGCTGCGGGCCGCAGCCCTGACGCCGCATCCCAAAGGTCAGCTCGTCGAACTGCTCTCCGAGGCGAGGGTCGGCGACGATCTGGTGTGGGACGAGAGCATGACGGTCTTCTTCCGCGGCTCTTCGGGCAGCGGCCCCGAGCCCACGACTCCCCCACTGGAGGGAGTGGAGGCACCGACCGGGCCTGTGCACTGGAAACTGCCGGGCAACCTCGGTCGGACCTACGGGGCGGTGTCCGGCGACCGGAACCCGATCCACCTGTACCCCTTGACGGCGAAGGCGTTCGGCTTCCCCCGGAACATCGCTCACGGCATGTGGACCAAGGCCAAGTGCCTCGCTGCCCTGAGCCCGCGACTGCCGGACGCCTACACCGTGACGGTCGAGTTCAAGAAGCCCATTGTGCTCCCCAATACGGTCGTGTTCGGACAGGAGCAGCAGGGCGACCGGATGGTCTTCGGCGTCCGAGGTGCCCGCAAGCCCGTGCCGCACCTCGTCGGCACCATCGAGCCCCACTGACGCGGATCGCGGCCGAGTAGCGGCGGACGTCTCGATACGTCGGTCGCTGAGCGACCTCCTACTCGACCACCGAGTTGTTGGTGGTCGAGTAGCGGCGCCCTTCGATACGCCGCTCGTTCCTCGCGGCTACTCAGGAACCGGAACGAGCCGCGTATCGAGACCACATCCCACGCAACCTGGTCTCGCTCCATCGCGGCTACGCCCCTCCTGCGATGGCTCCATGTCGGTCGCTGAGCGACCGCCTACTCGACCACCGAGTCGTTGGTGGTCGAGTAGCGGCGCCCTTCGATACGCCGCTCGTTCCTCGCGGCTACTCAGGAACCGGAACGAGGGACCAATGGCTCCGGCCTACTCGACCACCTCGGGCCGCCCGGGTTACTTCTTGGCTTGGCGGATGAGGCCTTCTTGGGCGACGGAGGCGACGAGGGTGCCGTCCTCGGTGAACACCTTGGCCGTGCTGAAGCCGCGAGCGCCCGAGGCGGACGGCGAGGTCTGGTCGTACAGCAGCCACTGATCGGTCCGGAACGGTCGGTGGAACCAGATGGTGTGGTCGAGCGATGCCGGCGAGACCTTGGGCGAATTGATGATGAGTCCGTGTGGCACCAGCGACGCGCCGAGCAGGCTGAAGTCGCTGTAGTAGGTGAACGCCGCGTTGTGAATCGCCTCATCGTCCGGCAGCTCGCCGGCGGCCTTGAACCACATGCGCTGGACCGCCGGAACAGCCTCCCGCGCCGGATCGTCGGCTGGGCGGTTGTCGCCGACGTACCGCATGTCGTAGCCACCCCACTCGGCATGCCACTGGTCCGCCGACTCGGCGTCGATGAGCTTGACGAGGTCCGACATGGGGGTCGCCTCGTCCGGGCCCGGCACCTGCGGCATCGCGTCCTGATGATCCCAGCCGGACTCCTCGCGCTGGAACGACGCGGTCATGTAGAAGATGATCTCGCCGTGCTGGCGCGCCGCGACCCGCCGCGTCGTGAACGACCGTCCGTCGCGGACGTTCTCGACGTCGTAGACGATCGGGATGGCAGGATCGCCGCCGAGAATGAAGTACGCGTGCAGCGAGTGCAGCTGCCGGTCGTCGGGAACCGTGAGTTGTGCGGCCATCGTCGCCTGCGCGGCCACCTGGCCACCGAACACGCGGCGCAGCCGGGAGTTGCGCGGCTGAGCGCCGCGGAACAGCCCGACCTCCAAGGGTTCGAGCTCCAGCAGTTCGACGACTTCGTTGACTGACGCAGGCACGAGGCCGATCCTATCGGCCGGTCAGCCCTGGTCGTCGCCTCGGTGTTGCGCCAGGAACCGCTCCAGCTGGGACGCGAGCTCCTCGCCGCTGGGGAGTCGGTCGTCGTCCTCCAGCAGCGACCGGGCCGCCCCGCGCGCGAACGCGTCGTACTGCTGCTCGAGCCCGTTCAGCACATCCTCGCCATGCTGCTCCGCGATCTGCTCGTCGATCTGCGCGATGGCCTCGGGCTGTGCGGCGCGCAGCGTCTCGAGGTCGAACGTGAGACCGAGTCGGACGGCGAGCGCTTCGAGCAGCGCGATCGCGGCGGTGGGGTACTCCACCTGAGTGAGGTAGTGCGGGACGTGCACCACGTAGCCGATCGCGTCGTGGCCGCGCTGACCGAGCCGGTACTCCAGCAACGCCTGCGCGGACGACGGAATCGTGATCTCGGCCTCCCACAGGTTGCGACGGTCGACCAGCTCGGGCCGGGTGGCGTGGGCCGTGATCATCGGCGGCCGAGTGTGCGGGACGCCCATCGGCACCGCGCCGAGGCCGACGGTCAGCGAGACGTTCTCGCGTTCGACGACGCTGATCACCTCGGCGACGAAGTGCTCCCACCCGAAGTCCGGCTCCGGGCCGGACAGCAGCAGGAACTCGCGGCCCTGGACGTCGTGCTCGCGGGTGATGGCGAGTCGCGGCTCTTCGTAGTCGCGGTAGTGGTCGCCGTCGAACACGATCGGCGGGCGCCTGGCGCGGTAGTCGTAGATCGGATCGAGGTCGAACTCGTGCACGACCTCGCTGTCGTCTCCGCGCAACTGCGCTGCCGCGAGGGTCGCGGACGAACCGGCGCTCAGGAAGCCCTCGAGGACATGGATCAGGACCGGACCGGGCTCCCGCCGGGCCGCGCGGTCACGAGATTGACGATTCGATGAGAACCACTTCGGCGTCAACGCTCTCACTCCTGTGAGTTATTCCCCGTGCCGACCCCGGACAACGCGGCGCGGGCGTCGGCCGCGATGGTGTCGGCCGTCAGCCCCAGGCGCTCCAGGATGACGCCCCGCTTGGCGTGGTCGAGGAACTCCTGGGCGATGGCGTGGATCCGCACGGGGGCGGACACGTCGGCATCGTGCAAGGTCTGTGCCACGGTGGCGCCCACGCCGCCCTGGCGGCCGTTGTCCTCGACCGTGACGACGAGCCGGTGCCGCCGGGCGAGGTCGGTGATCGCGGGGTCAAGTGGTTTGACCCATCGCGGATCGACCACGGTGCTGGCGATGCCGGCGGCGGCGAGGTCGGCTGCGGCGTCGAGCGCCACCTGCGCGAACGGACCGACCCCGACGAACAGCACCTCGGCGGACTCGTCGCGGCGCAGCACGTCGACGGTGCCGAGGCGTTCGATCGCGTCGATGTCGGGTCCCACGGCCCCTTTGGCGAAGCGCACGACGCTGGGCGCATCCTCGATGTCCACGGCCTCGCGCAGCAACTCTCGCAGCTGGGCGCCGTCGCGGGGTGCCGCCAGGTGCAGCCCCGGGACCAACTGCAGAAGGGAGAGATCCCACATGCCGTTGTGGCTTGCGCCGTCGTCGCCGGTGACGCCGGCGCGGTCGAGCACGAACGTCACGCCGCAGCGGTGCAGCGCGACGTCGAGCAGCACCTGGTCGAAGGCTCGGTTGAGGAAGGTGGCGTACACCGCGACGACCGGATGCAGCCCGCCCATGGCGAGACCCGCGGCGCACGTCGCGGCGTGCTGCTCGGCGATGCCGACGTCGAAGACGCGGTCGGGGAACTTGTCGGCGAACGCATCGAGGCCCACTGGGTACAACATCGCCGCCGTGATGCCGACGACGTCCGGGCGCTCGTCGGCGATCCGCACGATCTCGTCACGGAAGACCGACGTCCACCCCGCCGGGGCGACGTCGGTGACTTCGCCCGTGGCGAGGTCGAACGGATGCGACTGGTGCATCTGATCGTTCTCGTTGGCCACGGCGATGTCGTACCCCTGGCCCTTGGTGGTGATGGCGTGCACGAGCACGGGGCCGCCGAATCGCTTCGCGGCCAGCAGCGCCTGCTCCATAGCGCGGCGATCGTGGCCGTCGACCGGGCCGATGTACTTGATGCCGAGATCCTCGAACATGCCCTGAGGCGCGAGGGCGTCCTTGATCCCCTTCTTCATCGCGTGCAGGGCCTCGTACGCGACTTCGCCGACGCGGTGCCCGGAGGTGAGCCGTTCGCGGATGGCCCGCAGGGTCGGCTCGTAGCGCGGGTTGGTGCGGATCTCGGTCAGCTTGTTCGCGAGGCCGCCGACCGTCGGAGTGTAGGAGCGGCCGTTGTCGTTGACGACGATGACGACGCGGCGCTGCGGGTCCGCGGCGATGTTGTTGATCGCCTCCCACGCCATCCCTCCGGTCAGTGCGCCGTCGCCGATCACGGCGACGACGTGATCGTCGCGACCCTGGAGTTGGTACGCCCGCGCCAGCCCGTCCGCGTACGACAACGACGTGGAGGCGTGGGAGTTCTCCACCCAATCGTGGTCGGACTCGCCGCGTGAGGGATAGCCGGAGAGACCGCCCTCCTGGCGCAGCGTGGCGAAGCCGTCCGCCCGCCCGGTCAGCATCTTGTGCACGTACGACTGGTGCCCGGTGTCCCAGACGATCCGATCACGGGGGGACTCGAAAACCCGGTGCAGGGCGATGGTGAGTTCGACGACTCCCAGATTCGGACCCAGGTGCCCGCCGTTGGCGGCGACCGACTCCAGCAGCAGCTGCCGGATCTCGGTGGCGAGCTCGGTGAGTTCGGCGTCGCCAAGCCGCCGCAGGTCCGTGGGACCGGAGAGGGATCGGAGCACGCTGGCCATTGCTCCATCGTAACGAGCCGACCCCACGGCGCCCGGTCAGCCCGGCGCTTGCGCCGTCACCACGACAACGCCGCGATGGCGCGCGACTCCAGGCTGCCGAGCCACACCCGGTCGCCGCACTTGCGGACGCCGGTGACCATGCCGAAGTCGGGGTGCGACGTGTGCACGTCGTGGATCCGCTGGCCGGTCTCCGGTTCGTAGGCTTGCACGTGGATCGTCGACTTCGGCTGCGGCTGCAGGCGGTCGGGCAAAGCCCACACGAGCGATCGCATCCAGGGGGCGCGCGGCAACAGGGCGTCGAGCGCGGCGTCGCGCGGGGAGGCGATCGTGACCCAGATGAGACCGTCGTCGCCGAGTGCGATGTTGTCGGGGAATCCCGTCAGCACCGGCCCGAACTGCGTGGCCGTGCCGGTGGACAGGTCGACGCGTCGAAGCACGTAGCCGGCCGTCTCGGCGACGATGACCGCGTCCTCGGCCGGCGTGAGTGCCACGCCGTTGGCGAAGGCCAGCCCGTCGAGTAGGACCTCGACGTTCCCGTCAGGGTCGCGGCGCAGCAGCCGGCCGGTCGGCCGGTGCTCCAGTAGATCCGCGCGCCAGTCGAACGGACCGAACTTGCGCGTCGAGTCGCTCAGGTAGATCGTGCCGTCCGCGGCGACGGCGGCGTTGTTGCAGAACTTCAGCGGCACGCCCTCGACCCGGTCCAGCAGCGTCGTGAGCGTGCCGTCCTCGCTGAGATGCAGGAGCCCGCGGAAACCGTCGCACACGACGACGCCGCCGTCGGGATGACGTTCCAGACCGAACGGCCGGCCGCCGGTGTCGACCACGGTGCGCTCCTGAGCGCTCGTCGGATCGATGCGCACGATTCGGCCGTCCTCCAGGCCGGTGAGCACGCTCCCGTCGGGCAGCACAAGAACGTCCTCGGGTCCCTTTCCGGACACCGGGTAGACGCGAGCCACGTGAGCCACGTCCGGCTCGGACAGGTCGGCGGGTGGTGGCCGCCAGCGCTGTGGGTCGATCGACGGCTTGGCCATGGCCGCACCCTAGCTGCTGCGATAGCGGCCCCGCACGTGAACGAGCCCCTCCTCGCCATGGATCTCCGCGTGCTCGACGACGGCGACGATCTCGAGCGCGTACCCGAGTTCGCGCACGCCCTCGATGCGTGCGCCGAGCCACGATCGCTGCGCGTGCACCGGACCCCAAGCGGTGTCGTTCCAGTCGCCCAGCCGGAACGCACCTCCCGGCGCCGGCGCGAGCCCGGCGAACGCGTCCGCCAGGAACTGGTCGCCGTCGGTGAGCAGCGAGACGGTGACGCAGGTACCGACGTCCACCGCCTCGCCCAGTTCGGAGTCCGGGTCGACGAACGCGACGACCCGGGACTTCGGCCCGTCGACGATCACGAGTGACGAGACCGTCAGGCCGCTGCGATCACGGCCTTCCCCCGTGGCGACCACGGTGACGGACGCCGCGAGACGGCCGCGGAACCGGCGCACGACGTCACGATCGGACTCGGGCGGCACGAAGGGGTGGTCGCTGTGGATCGTCACCCCGTCAGGTTAACCGCGGTCCGAGCGTCGGCGGAGGTGGCGAGAACGCCAGAAGGCCCCGGCGACCGATCGCCGGGGCCTTCGGGGTTCGGTGCTCAGTTGTCGAGCAGCGAGCGGAGCACGTACGGCATGATGCCGCCGTGGCGGTAGTAGTTCGCCTCGCCGGGGGTGTCGATGCGCACGACCGCGTCGAACTCGACCGTGCCGTTCTCGCCCTCGGCGGTGACCTTGACCGTCGTGGGCGTGCGGCCCTCGTTGAGTTCGGTCACACCGGAGAACGAGAAGGTCTCCTCACCGGTCAGGCCGAGCGACTCGGCGCTCTCGCCCTGCGGGAACTGCAGCGGGAGCACACCCATGCCGATGAGGTTCGAGCGGTGGATGCGCTCGTACGACTCGGCGATGACGACCTTGATACCGAGCAGCGCCGTGCCCTTGGCCGCCCAGTCGCGCGACGAGCCGGAGCCGTACTCCTTGCCGGCCAGGACGACCAGCGGGGTCCCGGCGGCCTGGTAGTTCTGCGCGGCCTCGAACACGCTGGTGACCTCGCCGCCGGCCGTGAAGTCACGGGTGTAGCCGCCCTCGGTGCCCGGCGCGATCTGGTTGCGCAGGCGGATGTTGGCGAACGTGCCGCGGATCATCACCTCGTGGTTTCCGCGACGCGAGCCCAGCGAGTTGAAGTCGCGCGGCTGCACGCCGTGCTCCATGAGGTACTGGCCGGCCGGGCTGTCCTTCTTGATCGCACCAGCGGGGCTGATGTGGTCGGTCGTGACCGAGTCGCCGAGCTTGAGCAGGACCCGGGCGCCCGAGACGTCCTCGACCGGCGAGGGCTGACGCTCCATGCCGTCGAAGTACGGCGCCTTGCGCACGTACGTGGACTCGTCGTCCCACGCAAAGGTGTCGCCCTCGGGAGTCGGCAGGTTCTTCCACCGCTCGTCACCGGCGAAGACGTCGGCGTACTCGGACTTGAAAGTGTCGGCGCTCATCGCGGAGGCGATGACCTCCTCGACCTCGGCCGGACTCGGCCAGATGTCCTTGAGGTACACCTCGTTGCCCTCGGTGTCGACACCGAGGGGTTCGGTGGTGATGTCCACGTCCATCGAGCCGGCCAGTGCGTACGCCACGACGAGCGGCGGCGAGGCGAGGTAGTTCATCTTGACGTCGGGGTTGATGCGGCCCTCGAAGTTGCGGTTGCCCGACAGCACCGAGACGACGGCGAGGTCGTTCTCGTTGACCGCAGCGCTCACTTCGGGGATCAACGGCCCCGAGTTGCCGATGCAGGTCGTGCACCCGTAACCGACGAGGTTGAAGCCGAGCTTGTCGAGGTACGGCGTCAGGCCCGAACGCTCGTAGTAGTCCGAGACCACCTTCGAACCGGGAGCCAGCGTCGTCTTGACCCACGGCTTGCGCTGCAGGCCCTTCTCGACGGCCTTCTTGGCCAGCAGCGCCGCACCGATCATGACCGAGGGGTTCGACGTGTTGGTGCACGAGGTGATCGCGGCGATCGTCACCGCGCCGTGATCGAGGGTGAAGGTCGAGCCGTCCTCGAGGGTCACCTCGATGGGATCGCTCGGACGACCACCGTCAGCCGGGACGCAGGACAGGTAGTCCTTCGGAGCGCTCTTGCCGTCATCGTGACTGGACACCGGGTCGGATGCGGGGAACGTCTCCGCCACGGCCTCGTCGTATCCGGTCTCCGCCCCGAACGACGCCGTCTGCTGCGGCACGCCCGGCTTGCGCGCGTCGCCGCCGGTCTCGTCGGCCTGTACGTAGTCGGCCAGGGCGCCGCGGAAGCCGGCCTTGGCGTCCCAGAGGTTGACGCGGTCCTGCGGACGCTTCGGGCCGGCGATCGAGGGGACGACATCGGCGAGGTCGAGCTCGAGGTACTCGGAGTAGCGCGGCTCGCGCTCGGGGTCGTGCCACAGTCCCTGCGCCTTGGCGTAAGCCTCGACGAGGGCGATCTGCTCCGGGCTGCGACCGGTCAGCTCGAGGTACTTCGTGGTCTCCTCGTCCATCGGGAAGATGGCGACGGTGGAGCCGTACTCCGGGCTCATGTTGCCGATGGTGGCGCGGTTGGCCAGCGGGACGGCACCCACGCCGGAACCGTAGAACTCGACGAACTTGCCGACGACGCCGTGCTTGCGCAGCATCTCGGTGATCGTCAGCACGAGGTCGGTGGCGGTGGCGCCCTCGGGCAGCTCGCCGGACAGCTTGAAGCCGACCACGCGCGGGATCAGCATGCTGATCGGCTGACCGAGCATGGCGGCCTCAGCCTCGATGCCGCCCACGCCCCAGCCGACGACGCCGAGGCCGTTGACCATCGTGGTGTGCGAGTCGGTACCGACGCAGGAGTCGGGGTACGCCACGACCGAGCCATCGGCCTCACGCGTGAACACGACCCGAGCCAGGTGCTCGATGTTCACCTGGTGCACGATGCCGGTACCCGGGGGCACGACCTTGAAGTCGCTGAAGGCGCCCTGGCCCCAGCGGAGGAACTTGTAGCGTTCGCCGTTGCGCTCGTACTCGATCTCCACGTTGCGCTCGAACGCTTCGGGGGTACCGAAGACGTCGGCGATAACGGAGTGGTCGATGACCATCTCGGCCGGGGCGAGCGGGTTGATCTTGCTCGGATCGCCGCCCAGGTCGGCCATCGCCTCTCGCATGGTGGCGAGGTCGACCACGCAGGGGACGCCGGTGAAGTCCTGCATGATCACGCGCGCCGGCGTGAACTGGATCTCCTTGCTCGGCTCCGCGGAGGGGTCCCAGCCCGCCAGCGCCTTGATGTCGTCGGCGGTGATGTCCGCGCCGTCCTCGGTGCGCAGCAGCGCCTCGAGCAGGATCTTGAGGCTGAACGGCAAGGAGGCGACGTCGAGCCCCTCCCCCTGCACCGCATCCAGTCGGTAGTAGTCGTAGGACGAATCACCGACCTGGAGGGTGTCCTTGGCTTGGAAACTATCGACGCTCATCGTCTCTCCTTCGCGTGTCTGGACCCATCCTGCCGACCTTTCGGTTCCGCGCATCACGGAGGCCGACACAATATCTTGACATCAAGATACCTTGTCGCGGCGGAGCCCTCAACGAAGGTCGCCCTTACCGCCGGAGGGTCAACGCATCGAGGCGACGACCCGAAGGGCGGCCCGGCCCTGCCGCACTCGGGCCTCCCACGTTACGCCGATCACGAGCAGCGCGATACCGAGCAGACCGAAGAGCGCCCACCGCTGCACGGCCATGGCGAGCGGCCACAGATTGACGATCACCAGGAGGGCCAGGACGACCACGCCGACCACGAACGGCGCCTGCCAGGACCGCCACCCGCCGACCGCGAGCGCGACCAGCGCGGCGAGACCGAGCAGGACGGCTCGCAGCCCCGTCGGATCGGCGAGCGCCTGCGGCAGCGACGGCAGGACGGCGAGGGCGAGCCCCACGCCGAGCGCGGGGACCGTCCGCACGGACGCATCACGTCGCAGGAACCAGCCGCCGATCCCGAGAGCCACGGCGGCCAGCGGAACGGTGAACGCCTCGACCGAGGTGATCTCCTCCCCCACGATGAAGCAGATCCACGACAGGACCGCGAGGACGACGGCGGGAACGGCGCACCAACGCCGGTCGGCCACATCGGCGGCGGCCGCGAACAGGGTGAGTGCGAGCACGAGGAACAGCAACGCCGCCCATGAAGCGTCCTGGACGTCGAGTCCGGCGAGCACACCCGCGAAGGCCACCACCCCGGCGGTTGCCTCCAGCGGAAGCCGTCGCACGGGTGACTCGAGGTACCAGCTCGCGATACCGAAGGCGGCGACACCGGTCAGGGTGAGCCACAACGACACGCCGCGGGCGTCAAGCCCAGCCGAGCTCGACAACGCGACCCCCGCCCCGGCGGCCGTCAGCGCGGCGAGCACTCCGGAGACGGCTGCGAGCAGGTCCCACCGCGTCGTGGCCGCGAGGATCGCCAAGGCCGCCGCGACGATGGCATACGACCATGCGGCCACACCGTCGTTGCTCGACGCGGGCAGCAACGCCACGAGCAGCGCAGCCGGGCCGATCCACTGCTCCACGCGAGTACCCCGGGCCAAGCGCCACGCGACGACGACGGCCGCGGCGATCGCGACGGCTGCCTGAGCGGACGCGGGAAGCTCCGCAGCTCCCATGGTCGCCATCAGCCCCACCAGCAGGATCGACACGACGACAGGACGCAGCAACGGTCGCGGCAGGGCGATGCTCGTCCAGCGGTGGGCGCCCCAGGCCGCAGCGGCCACACCGACCGACAGCGCGGCCACGGCGACGGGGGTAACGACGTCACCGGACCAGCCGGCCAGCACCACCAGGAGGGCTCCGCCCGCAGCCGTCACGAGTGCCGCGTGGGCACCGCGGGCCCACACCGAGGCCCCCCGAACCACGATGCTGCCCAGCGCGATGATCACCGCGGCGACGATCGCGGCGATGGTGGCCGACGACTCCCCGACGACGGCGGTCAGCACGAGGATGCCCACCGCGGTGAGCGCGACGGCCGCAGCGCCGGACGCGCCTCGTGGGAGAACCAGTGCGGCGACCGCGCTGCCGACCGCGATGACGGCGAGCGGCGCGCCGTGACCATTCAGAACCAGGCCGTCGAGGTCCGGTGACGTGAACGCCTCCGTGAGCGCCGCGATGACCAGGAACGGGACGACTGCCGCCCCGAGCGGCACGGCGATCCAGAGGGCGATTCTCGCCCGCAGTCGCCACGCCAGGGTGACAACGAGGGCCGCCAGGAGTCCGGCCACCGCACCGGACCAGAACGCGGTCCAATCGGCATCGGACCACAGGTAGAAGAGGACGGCCGGAACCGCGATCCAGGGGGCGACGCCCGCGTAGATCTGGGGCAGGACCAGGTGCCGGCCCAGGCGCGTGCGTCCGAGCCGTGCGACCGGTAGCGCGAGCAGCGCCAGGAGGACAGCCCATCCGCCGAGGTGGATCTCGCCGGGGACGACGTCCAGAGCGAACAGCCCCTCGGCTCGGGCAGCGAACCAGTCCAACGTCAGGAGGCCGAAGCCGACCGCCCACAATGCCTCCGCCGAGGCGCTAAGACGCCGCCGGGTGGTGAACGCGGCGGCTGCGGCCGCCGCAACGGTGGCGGCGAACAGCACCATCGAACGACCGAAGAGACCGAGCCGGTCCCAGGAGACCGAGATGAAGATGGTGGCGGCCACCAGGAGCAGGAGCGCGCCCAGGCCGAGGATCACGGAACCGGCATCGAGCCCCGTGCGGGGCGCGGACGTGGGACGCGGTGGGGCAGTTGCCGGGAACGGTGGGAACGCGGTCGCCTGCGGTGTCATCGGAGCCGCCGGCACGGGCGCGCCGGTCGGCGCCGGCGTAGCGACGGGTGCGGCCGGTGGCTGAGGGCGGACCTTCCGGGCCTCGGCGACGAGAGCGTCGACCCGCTCCATCTGCCGCCACAACGCGGTGGCCGCCGGACCAGTGAGGGTGAGCCCGCAGTGAGGGCATCGCCGATGCCCCGCGATCCGCCCTCGGCAATCGGGACAGGCGTGCGGGTCTGCGTACTTCACCGGATTACCCTCTCGTCAACGCTCGGCAGGAGCAAGCACGGCCACGCATTCGACGTGGTGTGTCATCGGGAACAGCGCGAAAGCGCGCAACGAGCGCACATCGTATCCGTGTTCGGCGAACATCTTGAGGTCGCGCGCCAACGCGGCGGGGTCGCACGCGACGTAGACCACCGTGCGCGCACCGAGCGCCGCGATCGGCGCGACGGCGGCCTTGGCTCCAGCACGCGGAGGATCCAGGACGACCACGTCGGCCGACGAGCCGAGCCAGCCCCGGGCGAGCGCCTTCTCCACGGGCGCGCGCTGCGCTGTCGCGTTCGCAAGATCGGCGAGGTTGACGCGCGCGTCCTCGTGACCGGACCGGGCGCCCTCGACGCTCACCACCGCTCCGTCGGGACCCGCCTGCTCGGCGAGAAATGCCGAGAACAGCCCGGCCCCGGCATAGAGGTCGAGTACGCGGTCGCCGGGCCGCACCTGCGCCGCCGCAAGCACGGCGTCGACGAGCGTCTCCGCCGCCCGCGGGTGCACCTGCCAGAAGCCCGAGCCGGTGACGTGGAACATTCGACCGTGGACGACCTCGTGCAGCGTTCCGCTTCCCTGCCGCAGCGCGCCGTCGCGGCTCACCACGCCGTGAAGGGAGTCGAGTTCCTCCTCGGGGACCTCGGCGTCGGTGACGAGAAGCCGTTCCCCGCTCGATGAGACCACCGCTTCGACGGGACCGTCGCTCCACTGGGCGGCGGTGACGGATCGCGCATCGCGATGGGCGATCCGGCAGAAGTCGATGGGCACGATCGTGTGATCGCGATGCCGTCGCAACCCGGCGCGGCCCGACGCGTCGACAGCGTAGGTGACGCGTGTGCGCCAGCCGAGTGTCTCGGGCTGGACGGCTTCGACCTCCACGTCCCAGTCGATCCCCGCGAGTCGTTGCAACTGCTCACGAACCACGTGGGCGAGCAGTCGGCGCTGCCCCTCGGCGCTGACGTGCTGGAAGTCGCATCCGCCGCACGTACCGGCGAACGGACACGGCGCGGCCACCCGGTCCGGGGAGGGCTCGAGCACGTCGACCGCGTCGGCACGCAAGAATCGCTTCGACCGCTCCGTGACCGCGATCCGCACGCGCTCGCCCGGCAGGGCGTGACGGACGAAGACCACTTGTCCGTCGAGCCGAGCGACGCAGTGCCCGCCGTGGGCCACCGGGCCGACGTCGACGACGGGAAGCTCCTCGTTCGCGCGCACGGCAGGCTCCCCCATCGGAGCGCGCGGGTCAAAGACATCGGGCATGAACAACAGTCTGCTCGTGACCTGCAAGGAGAGCCGAGGCGGAGCGTGCGTCCCCGCCGGTCGCGCCCTCGTGCTTCTGCCGACTGGACGTCACGACGTCGGAGGCCGCGTCTCCAACGGCGTGCGGTTGCGGCTGAGCATCCAGGCCATCGCGAGCAGTGAGGCCACCTGCAACGGCCAGCCCATCACCACTTTGGCGGTGCCGAGCAACGCGACCTCGTCGGCGACGTAGAGCGGGTACTGGACCACCACGCGAAGAACGCACGGCAGCACGAACAGCCAGGTCATCTGCGCACAGAGGCGGCGCATTCCCTTGTCCTGGCGCCACGCCGTGAAGTCCCCGACGACCGCGCCGATCAGGAAGCCGACGGCAGGCCAGCCGATGAGGATGGTGACCGTGAAGACCGCGGCGTACCCGGCGTTGTAGAGGATGCCGGGGAGGAAGACGTCGCGCGCCTCCCCGGACCGCGACGCGAAGATCGTCGCGATGCCGATGCCCACGAGTGCGTTGAGGACGAACTGCGGGTTCGACCGCTGCACCACGCGCGCCACGAGCAGCACCACCGTCAGCGACACGCTCACGATGAGACTGAGCCGGAGCTGATCGCTCACGATGAAGCACACCGTGAAGGCGATCGTCGGGATCGCGCTCTCGACGACGCCGCGGGCGCCGCCGAAGGCCTCGGCGAGCCGCTGACGGACGAGTTGCTCGACGGTCTCGGCGCTCGCCGGACGTGGGGCCGCGTCGCCGCTCATGCGGTCGCCCACGAGTGACGACGTGCGACGCCGCGATGGAGAATTCGCGCCATATCCGGATCCTAGGCCGCGCCGCGGCTCAGGCGTCCTGGTTCGGCTGCTGGGCACCCTGCGGCGTGACGCCGGGCGGCATCTGCAGCGGCAGGGGTTCGCGCACCATGCGGGGGTCGCTGCCGCGGACCACGACGACGTCGCGCAGGATCTCCAGCAGCGGCTCGGCCGCTGCCTCGTCGACCGCCGCCTGGCCGAGGAGCGTCGCGCGCAGCAGCCAGCGCGGCCCTTCGACACCGAGGATGCGGCTCTCCTGCACTCCCGTGCGGCCGTCCTGGGCCGTCACCTGAACGCGGAACCGCAGCTCGGGACCGAACGGCCCGTCCGCGTCCTTCCACTCCCCTTCACGGCGCTCGACCTCGCGCTTGAGGTCCGTGAGCACGTCGCCCCACTCACCGCCCGACCGCGAAGCCGCGAAGATCCGCAGTTCCATCGCCGAGCCTTCCACGACGACGAGCACGGAGGTCAGCTGACCGTTCTCGGTGGGAAGTTGCAGTCCGACGCCGTCACGACCCTTGATCCGCAACGCGCCCAAGTCGACATAGCCGGGAGCGTCGGGATCGCGCTCAGACGAGTCCCACGGCCCGGCGGATCGGGTCGCCGGCACCGTCGTCTCCGATGCCGTGTCCGGGGTCTCGGGGTGCTCCGCTGCCGCCGCGTCCTTCTTGCGTCGACCGAACATCAGCGTTCCTCTCGTACGTCTCGTGCGGGCGTCAACGACGCATGGCCACCCGATGAACCGTAGCCCCCGTGACCGCGTTCTGACACCGGGAGTGCGGCGACGTCCACGAAGCGGACGTGCTCGACCCGCTGGACCACCAGCTGAGCGATCCGATCGCCGCGGTGGATGGTCACCGACTCATGGAGGTCGTGGTTGATGAGCAGTACCTTGATCTCGCCGCGATACCCCGCGTCGATGGTGCCGGGGGTGTTGACGACCGAGAGGCCGTGCCGCAGTGCGAGACCCGACCGCGGATGGACGAACGCGGCGAACCCCTCGGGAAGCGCGATCGCGATGCCCGTCGGCACCAGCGCGCGATCGCCGGGAGCGAGTTCCACGTCGATCGTCGACACCAGGTCGGCACCCGCGTCGTCCGGACGTGCGTATCGCGGCGGGTCGATGCCCGGATCGAGACGCTGGATCTGCACATCGGTGCTCATGGGGCCCGACCTTACCCAAGGCGGGTTCGGTCGCTCCGGCACAGTAGAGGGGTGAACGCCGAGCACAGCGAACGTCTCACCGCCCCGCTCCCCTGGTGGCTCATCGCCGTGGGAACGGGTGCCTTCACCGGCTGGTTGGTGCGTGTCGCGACGACCTTCGAGATCGGACTCGTCGCCGCGGTCGCCGCCGCCGCCATCGCCCTCGCGGTCGTCGCGGCCTACGGAGCGGTGCGCGTGCAGGCGACCCCCGAAGGACTGCGCGCGGGACGCGCGTGGCTCGATCGCGCCCACGTGGGAACGATCGAGCCCCTCGACGCCGAAGGGTGGGCCCGCGCGCTCGGTCGCGAGGGGGACGTGCGCGCGTTCACCCTGACACGTCCGTACATCCGGACCGGTGTCCGTGTCGCCGTCGAGGACCCCGCCGATCCCACCCCGTTCTGGCTCGTCTCCACGCGTTTTCCGGCATCGGTCGCTCGGGCACTCGGCGACGGCAGCTGACGGCGCTCCGCGAGCTGGGCCACAATGGACCTGATCGTCACCGACAGGAGGACCCGTGGCCAAGCGCAAGAGCACCCGAGATGCCAGCACCACCAGCGGCGCAGAGGTCAAGGCGCAGCGCCGCCTCGGTCGCGGCACGTGGAAGGTGATGGACACGAGCTCCTCGGTCCTGGCCGCCGCCCTCGCGCCGCGCGTCTCGAACCTGGCGTGGCGCGCGATCACCGGCCGCAAGGCGCCCGCGAGCTCACGGCATCCCGATCTCAGCACCGCTGAGGCGATCGGATGGGCAGCGCTGGGCGGGGCGACCGTGCAGGTCGTGCGTACCGTGGTGCGCCGCGGGGTCGCCAGTTACTGGGTCAAGTCCACCGGCGATCTCCCGCCGGGCATGAAGAAGCTCGCAGAAACGGGAAGACCGGCCCCGAAGGACCGGTCTTCCATGTCGCCGAGGCGCTGATCAGTCGGCGCAGTCGCGGCAGATGGGCTGCCCGTTCTTCTCATGGGCGAGCTGGCTGCGGTGGTGCACCAGGAAACACGACATGCAGGTGAATTCGTCGGACTGCTTGGGAACGACCTGAACGGCCAGTTCCTCATGCGAGAGGTCCGCGCCGGGCAGCTCGAAGGATTCGGCCGCTTCGACCTCGTCCTCGTCGACCTTGCCCGAATTCTGCTCGTGCCGACGCGCTTTCAGTTCCTCGATGCTGTCCTCGGACTGATCCTCTTCGGTCTTGCGAGGGGCGTCGTAATCGGTGGCCATGTACTCTCCGTCTCGTGCGTGTCAACCGGCGCGATTCTGTCATACCGCACCAAGGGCGTCGCGCTCAGAACCCACAAGCACGAACGAGCGCGAAATATTCCTCGAAGACGTCGGGATGCGCGGCCACGACGAGCCGCTCGTCGGGGGCGCCGTCCCGTCCGCTGAGCACGAGTCCTGCCTCGCGCGCGATGAGGCCGCCGGCCGCCAGATCCCAGGGCTTGAGACCCTGCTCGACGTAGGCGTCGATCCGGCCGTCCGCGAGCGCGACGAGATCGAGTGACGCGGCACCGATGCGACGGATGTCACGTACCTTCGGTAGCAGCCGCACGACGGCCCGGGCCTGCTGCTCGCGAACGTCCGCGGCGTAGCTGAATCCGGTGGCGACGAGCATCTGGTCGATGGTGGCCGGCGGCGGACCCTGGAGGGTGATCCGCTCGTCACCGTCCCAGCGCCACGCGCCTTCGCCGGCGAGCGCGGCGTACTCCTCGCCGGTGGCGATGTTGATGACGTAGCCGAGCGCCACCTCGCCTCCACCGGTCCTGGCCGCGATCGACACCGCGTAGACCGGGATGCCGTAGACGAAGTTGACGGTGCCGTCGATCGGGTCGACGATCCACTGCACGCCGCTCGTGCCGACGATCTCCTCGCCCTCCTCGCCGAGGAAGCCGTCGCCTGGACGCGCCTCGAGAATGCGCGCGCGGATGAGCTGCTCGGACGCTTCGTCGATCGCTGTGACGACGTCCGTGGGCGTCGACTTCGTCGCGGCGACACCGACGCGCCCCGCGGGTCGGCGAGCTCGGACGAGTGCGGCGGCCTCGCGGCCCACGGTCCGGGCGAGGTCGAGCAGATCCCGGCTCACGGCAGCACCGGAAGGTCGGCGCGGGCGTTGACGCAGCACTGCGCAGGGCAGTGGTCAGGCCAGGGACCGAGGTCGCCGAGTGCGGGACGCTCGGGCTGCTCCCCTCGCTCGCTCGCCGCGCGCTCGAGAACGAGTTCACGGACCAGCGTGACGAACTGCGGATGCACACCGGGGGTGGCGACCCGCACGAACTCCAGGCCGAGGTCTCGGGCCGTCTGCGCCGCTTCGGTATCGAGGTCGTAGATGACCTCCATGTGGTCGGAGATGAAGCCGATCGGCACGACCGCCACCGAACGGACGCCGCGGCCGGCGAGCTCCTCGAGGTGGTCGTTGATGTCGGGTTCCAGCCACGGGATGTGCGGCGCACCCGAGCGCGAGCAGAAGGCCAACGACCACGCGTCGTGCCCGAGCTCGCCGGCCACCATGCGAGCGACCGACTCGTGCTGCCGCAGGTAGGCCTGCGCGCCCGGTCCACCGCTCGCGTCGTTCATCGCGTCGGGGATCGAGTGGGTGACGAAGACCACGTGCGTGCCGTCGGGGGCCGCGGCGAGCGCGTCCCGTGTCTGCTCGACGAACGGGCCGACGAACCCGGGATGGTTGTAGTAGTGCCGCAGCTTCGCGAGCTCGACGGGAAGATCGAGCTCGGCCTCATAGAGGTTCTCGCGGTACTGCCGGCAGCCGGAGTACGAGGAGTAGGCACTCGTGACGAAGCACACGGCGCGACGGACGCCGTCGGCCGCCATGGCCTCCGTCGTCTCGCGCAGATACGGATCCCAGTTGCGGTTGCCCCAGTAGACCGGCAGATTCAGGCCGTGCTCGGCGAAGTCCGACTCGATAGCGGCGATGAGCGCCCGGTTCTGATCGTTGATCGGCGACTTCCCCCCGAAGCCGAAGTAGTGCTCGCCCACCTCGACGAGACGTTCGCGCGGGATGCCGCGGCCGCGGGTGACGTTCTCGAGGAACGGCACCACGTCATCGGGTTTCTCCGGGCCGCCGAAGGACACGAGTAACAGGGCGTCGAAGGGGCGAGGATCCATGGCCACAGTCTCTCACTCGCGCCCAGTCGGCCGCTCGGAGCCGCCGCCCACCCGAGGATGCACGACGAGGTCATCCCTCGGGATGAGAAGCGGCCCGAAGAACGGCCCCCTACGCCGATGCCCGGTAGGGGTGCGTCGGCCGAGACTCGCAGCATGGAACTTCAGCACGCCTCCCCTGTCCCGGTCCTCACCGCGACCGCACTGGTCAAGCGGTACGGACCCACCACGGCCCTCGACGGTGCGAATCTCACGGTGCACCGCGGTGAGGCGGTCGCCGTGATGGGTGCCTCGGGTTCGGGCAAGACGACCCTGCTGCACTGCATCGCTGCCGTCATCGCCCCCGACAGCGGGTCCGTGCGGCTTGCCGTGGACGGCCAGGAGACCGAGCTCGCCGCGCTCGACGAGGAGGCACGGTCACAGCTGCGCCGGACGCGGTTCGGCTTCGTCTTCCAGAACGGGATGCTGCTGCCCGAGCTCACCGCGGTGGAGAACGTCGGGCTGCCGCTCATGGTCAACGGGCAGCCGCGACGTGCGGCGGAAGCCGCCGCGGGACCATGGCTCGCCGCGATGGGCTTGGCCGGGATGGAGCAGCGACGGATCGGTCAGCTCAGCGGCGGCCAGGCGCAACGCGTGGCGATCGCCCGCGCGCAGGTCACCGGCGCTCCGGTCGTGTTCGCCGACGAGCCGACCGGAGCCTTGGATTCGGCGACGTCCGACGACGTCATGAACGCCTTGCTCTACGCCACGAAGGGACAAGGGCGCAGCCTCGTCGTCGTGACACATGACCCCCGGGTCGCACAGCGCTGTGACCGCGTCCTCCACATGAGCGACGGGCGCATCGTTCGCGAGGAGGAGCCGGCCCGATGAGCACCACCACGCTCCCGTCGGCTTCGACTCCGCCTCTGTCCGGTCTGCGCCGGTTGGCCGCCCTCACCCTGCTACTGGCCCGGCCCAGCCGCCAGGGTCGCGCCGCCGTGGTGCTCCCGCTCGCGGCGTTCGCGGTCACGACCGCTTTGCTCCTCACAGTGGTGGGCGGCACGCTGATGTTCGCTAACGACCCACGCGCCCAGGTCGAGGACCTCGGTGGCATGTACCTGTACATGAGCCTCGTAGCGCTCCTGCTCCTCGCGGTCCCGACACTGTCACTCGGCGCCTCCGCAGCACGGCTGTCCGCGCGACGTCGCGACGACCGGCTCGCCACGCTGCGCCTCCTCGGTGCGTCGAGCCGTGACGTCAGCCTGATCACTGTCTTTGAGGCCACCACGATCGCGGTGGCCGGAAGCCTTGTCGGGACGATGCTCTACGGACTCCTGCTGCCGTTGCTCGGTCAGTTGCGCTTCTTCGATGAGCGCATCGGTGCCGGTGCGGTCTGGGCCGGCTGGACGACGGTCGTCGGCGTGCTCATCGCCGTCGCACTGATGGCCACCATGAGCGCCGTGCTCGGCCTGCGCCGGGTCCGTCTCACCCCGCTCGGCGTCCGGACCCGCGCCGACGCGCCCCGTCGACCGCTCCGCTGGGCGCTCATCGGCATCGGCGTCATCCTGCTCGGAGCCGCTGGCATCTCCCAGTTGCGACTGATCGGCGGCGCCGTGGGGATGGCCGTGATGATCGTCTTCGTGTTCGTCGTGTTCGGCTTTGGGCTGGCCATGCTCAACCTCATCGGCCCGCCGATCGTCGCCGCGAGAGGGCGCGCGATGGCCCGTCGTGCGAAGTCTCCCTCCCACCTCATCGCCGGGAAGCAGCTGGCCGAGCACAGCGGCCCGGCCTGGCGGCGCGTGTCGGCACTCGCCATGATCGCCTTCATCGCGGTGGTCGGCGGTGTCGGCATGTCGCTCGCCTCCGCCCTGTCGGACGGCGACGACGTCGACCGCGCCGGCCAGCTGATCGCCGCCGACTTGACGACGGGTGTGCTGCTGACGCTGGCGATCGCGTTCGTCATGCTGGCCTGTTCGGTTGGCGTGACGCAGGCAGCAGCGATTCTCGATGACGCACAGCTCATCGTCGGACTCGATCGTCTCGGCATGCCCGTGACGATGCTCGAGCGCTCACGTCGCATCGCGGTGATGGTGCCGATGCGGATGGCGGCGCTCGGCGGTGCCGCCGCAGGTGCCGTGTTGACCTTGCCGCTCATGGGGATAGCGGTGTTCGTCGCACCGATGTCGATCCTCGTCGTAGTCAGCACGTTCATCGTCGGTTTCGCGCTCGTCGGCCTCGCGTTCTGGGCGACTCGCCCCGTCGTGACCGCAGTGCGGGCACGACCGGACCGGGTGGGCTGACGCTCCGCGTCACGATCGAGGTCTACGCTTCAGGCGATGCTCACGACCTACCGCGCGGTACTGCAGACTCCCGGTGCCGTTGCGTTCTCGCTCGCCGCCACCCTCGGTCGGCTGCCGCTGTCGATGGCTGGGCTGGGCATCGTCCTGCTCGTCGTGGAGCGGACCGGTTCGTACGCGCAAGCCGGCCTGGTCGCCGCCGGATACATCCTGGCCGCCGCCGTCGCCGCACCTGTCCAAGGTCGGGTGGCCGACCGATGGGGACAGGCGCCGGTGCTCGTCGCTGCGAGCGTACTGTTCGCCGCTGGGGTCGGCTTGGTCCTCGCGACCGCCGGCGGCCCGACCGGGCTGGCCATCCTGTGCGCGGCCATCGCGGGCCTCGGCGCTCCGCAGACCGGCAACATGGCGCGCCGTCGCTGGTCTCACCTGCTCGCCGCCGACCGTTCGCGCCTGACGACGGCGTTCGCGCTCGAGGCCGTGCTCGACGAGGCGGTCTTCATCGTGGGACCGGTGCTGGTCACCTTCTTGACGATCTCGGTCGCGGAGCCCGCGGGTTTGCTCGTCGCGGCCGCCTGCTCGTGCGCGGGAAGCTGGGGCCTGGCCGTGCACCGCTCCTCTGCGCCTCCGGCGCACCGCGGGCCGCGCGGATCGTCCGAGCCCTTGCCGATCGGTCTCCTCGCGGTCGTCGTGGTCGCGGCCGCGTGCATGGGCGTGCTCTTCGGGTCGACGGAAGTCCTCGTCGTCGCGTTCACCGACGCCCACGGTCGACCCGGCCTTGCGGGTCTCGTGCTGGCCTTATGGGCGGTCGGCAGCCTGGCGGCGGGGGTGCTCGTGGGTGCGCTCCCGGCTCCGGCATCGCCGCTGCGCCGGCTGAGGGCCACGACCGCGATCCTGGGCCTGCTCTTCCTTCCACTGCCGTGGGCACCGAACGTCGCACTGCTCGCCGCGGGAATGCTCATCACCGGCTTCATGGTCGCGCCGACACTCATCGCGGCGACGACCCTCGTCGAGGCCACGATTTCGCCGGCACGGCTCACCGAGGCGCTGATGTGGACCGGGGCCGGGCTATCGGTGGGGGTGGCGCCGGGGGCGTCGCTCTCGGGTCTCGTCGTCGACCACGTGAACGCGTCGGCCGGATTCGTCGTACCGTGCGTCGCCGCGTTCGCCGCCTCAGCGATCGCCGTCGCGTACCGCCGCCCCTTGCCGAGCGCGCACGCGGCGGGGTGAAACACGCGCGGCGACGTCCCACGAGGATCGCGCCGCCGAGACTAGGATCGACACCAGGTCGAACTGCAGCGTCCGGAGGCAATGATGCGTGATCTCGCCCTGGTGGGCCCGAGTGAGGACGGCCGGTACCTCATCACTCGTGATCCCGCTTCGGGCGCCCGGTTCCGGCTTCGCGTCGACCGACGCCTCGCCACCACGGTCGAGCGCTCGACCCGTGACAGCCACCGCTCCCCCGGCCAGTTGGAGATCCCCATGGAGAGTTCCCTCAGCCCTCGCGACATCCAGACGCGCATCCGCCGCGGCGAGAGCGTCGAGCAGGTGGCCGAGGCCGCGGGCACCTCGGTCGAACAGATCCTGGGCTTCGCTACACCCGTGATCGCCGAGCGCGAGCACATGGTCGACCAGGCACGCAGCACATCCGTGCGTCGCAAGCACGTGAGTGGCACCCCGGTCGCGCTCGGGGCCCTCGTCGACGAGGCGCTCGTAGGCCGCGGCGTCACGCCCGAAGATGCCGCCTGGGACGCCTGGCGCCGCGAGGACGGCCGGTGGACGGTGCAGGTCGTACTCCCCGACGGACAGGCCGCGAACTTCTGCTTCGATCACAAGAGCCGCTACGTCCTCGCCGACGATCCGACCGCCCGCGACCTCGTCGGCGACCTCGCCTCCGAGGACTCGCTCGACATGGCGATTGCCGATGCCGTCCGGGGTAGCGACGACGTCGCCGCCGAAGACGTCGAGGACACCGAGAAGATCGTCGTGGACCACGCGCCGGTGCACTCCCTCAAGGAGGCCCGCGACCGCCGAGCGCTCGGTCAGTTCGAGGTCGAGGAGCCGGCGGCCGAGAGCACCGATGACGAGCCCGCTCCCGCACCGCGCAAGAAGAACGCGCGACGCAGCGTCCCCAGCTGGGACGAGATCATGTTCGGCGGCAAACGCGGCGACTGAGCCTTCACCCCTGGTGGTCGAGTAGCCAGCGAGCTCTGCGAGCAGGACCCCGCACCCTCGCTGGTCGAGTAGCCAGCGAGCTCTGCGAGCAGGACGCCGCACCCTCGCTGGTCGAGTAGCCAGCGAGCTCTGCGAGCAGGCGTATCGAGACCACACCTCACGCAACGCCGTCTCGATACAGCCTCCGCAGAGCTCCGGCCTACTCGACCACCTCTACACGCTCGACGGCTGCTAGTCGAACGGCAGAACGTCCGGTGACAGTGCGGCGGCCTGGGCACGGGCCGCTGTCACGCGGCGCCGATGGTGACGACGACACAGCACCTCGTAGCCCACCGCCGGAGTGCGCTCGCCGTCCTGCTCCACGTCGCCGACGACGATGACATCGCCCTCGGTGACCATCTCGCCGTTGACGGTGCGAGCGTTGTGCGTCGCTCGCGCCCCGCACCAGCAGAGCGACTCGACCTGCAACGGCATGACGCGGTCGGCCAGCTCGACGAGCCGTGCCGAGCCGGGGAAGAGCCGGGTGCGAAAGTCCGTGAGGATGCCGAAGCAGAACACGTCGATCGCGAGTTCGTCGGCGATCCTGGCCAACTCGTCGACTTGCGTCGGCGAGTAGAACTGCGCCTCGTCGCACACGAGATAGTCGATCTGCGCCCCCCGCGTGAGCTCGTCGACGACATAGGACCAGAACGACAGTCCTTCGTCGACCTCGACCGCGCTGGCCGAGAGCCCCAGGCGACTCGAGAGAGTCGCCTCACCGGCCCGGTCGTGGGAGGTGAAGATCCGGCCGCGCCGACCCCGCGCACGGTGGTTGTGGTCGACCTGCAGGGCCAGCGTGCTCTTGCCGGAGTCCATCGTCCCTGAGTAGAAGAGCAGTTCAGCCGCCACGGTGTTCCTTTCCGATCACGGCGCGATCAGGACCGGGATGCGCATCTCGGCGTCGGTCACCGATCCGTGGAATCCGCGCAAGGAGAGTTCGACCGAGAAGTCCCGTGAGGAGAACACGGCGAAGTCGTCGAGCGAGGCCACCAGCACGTCACCGAAGCGCGGCCGGACGGCGGGATCGAGCGGCCCGAACCACTCTTCCGCCTCCTCGCGCAGCGTGACGACGACCTGGTCGCCGAGGCGCTCCTTCCACCGCAGTGCGACGTCCTGCTCGGCGCCGGTGCGGGTGTAGAGGTGACGGAAGCGTGCCTCCCCGGCGAGCACGGTCACGTCGTCACGCAGGTCGGGATGCTCATCGACGTCGAACCGGCCGTCGGGGCCGATGTCCACCATGCCGTGGTCGGCGGTGACGAGCATGACGACATCCTGCGGGAGCGCCGAGCGCAGGTGCTCGAGTTCGCGATCGATCGTCTGCAGCATCTCGCGCCACTCCTGCGAATCGACGCCCTTGCCGTGCCCGGTGTGGTCGAGCCGCGACTCGTACGCGTAGACGACCGTTCGGTGCGGGCCTTCGCTGGCCTCGACGACGGCGTCCAGACGCTCCCAGACCGAATCGACACCGACGAACGGCACTCCACGCTGACTGCAACGGGTCAGCCCGCTGTCGGCGAACCGACGGTCGTTGACCACCGTGGCGGCGATCCCGTCGTCGGCGAGTCGGGCCAACACGGTGCGGTGGGGCTGCCAGGTCTCCGGATCGACGTCGGCCTTCCACGAGAGCGTGTTGAGCACCGTGGTGGTGCCGGGTATCCGGCAGGTGTAGCCGGGCATGCCGTGCATGCCGGGGCGTAGCCCGGTGCCCAGTGACGTCAGGCTGACCGAAGTCGTGGACGGCACCGTCGATACGACGCCGTCGATGGACTGTTGGGAGGCCAGCCACGGCGCGAGCTGGGCGTGGTCGCGCAGCAGCATCTCGCCGAGTCCGTCGACCACGACGACCACATAGCCCCGTGCGGGGGGAAGCTCCAGCGGCGCATCGAGCGCCTCGGCGCCGAGCGCCAGACCGACCGAACCGAAGATGTTCCAGATGCCGGCCCGGCTCATCGGGCCGCCGGCTGCTGCTGGGACGTGGCGGCGGAGAGCTGCCGAGCGAGGTCGAGCAGCCGCTCGACCGCGGCACCACCGTCGGCGGCGGTGCTCAGCCGGAGCGTGAAGTCGTCCCCGGTGATGCTGCCCGAGTAACCGTGGTCGGCCTCGCACTGCGGGTCGTCGCAACGGGCCGGATCGAGCTCGACCCGGGAGATCGCCCCCCACGAGATGGTGAGAACGGCCTCCTCCAACTGCTGCGAGTGCGTCGCCACCATGCGCGTCACCAGTACTGAGGAGACCCGGGCGATCGGCACGGCTTCGGAGGTGGTGGAGGTGTAGGGGCGGGGCAGCAGATCGTCACCGGGGTGTTCGTCGGTGTGCGTGGCGATGACGCGCGTCGGCGTCAGCGTCAGCACCGTCATGTGCCGCCGGATCTCGTCGCGTTCGAACGTGGGCTCGTGGTGCACCACGAACGCGCGGACCGGCTCGCCCGCCACGGCATCGCGGATACCGGCTGCGACGATCTCCGGGTAGTACCCCGCACGGGAAATCTCCGCGAACAGCTCGTCGGATCGATCGAGGTGGGAAGTCACCGGTTCAGGGTATCGCCCGACAACACCGGCCTGCTGAGCCGACGCACATACCACTCGCCACGGCGGTCGTTCGACGGTACGACTTTGGCCCGGGCGCTCAGGGCGTAGAACCCGCCCGGGGTGGCGTAGACCGGCTCGAGGTCGAGCTCGGCGACCTCCGGCAGGTCGTCCTTGAGCGCGGCGATGCGCAAGATGACGTCGCGCAGACCGTCGACGTCCACGGCGGGCGAACCGCGATAGCCGAACAGCATCGGGGCCGCGCGGACGCCGCGCACCATCTGCTCGGCGTCGACGTCGGTGAGCGGCGGGATGCCGTAGGTGCGATCGTCGAGCAGCTCACTCGGCGCGCCGGCCAGGCCGAACGACACGAGCGGGCCGAACAGCGGATCCTCGACCGCCTTGAACGACACGGGCACTCCCTCGGGCGCGGAGCGCTGCACGAAGAACGTCGTGTCCTCCCCCACGCCGCTCCACGTGGTCATGCTGTCCCACGCCTCGGTCATGTCCTGCGCGTCGTGAATACCGCGCCACACGTGGGCGAGATCGGGGCGAGCGCGCAGGCGTTCGCTGCCGGCCTTGAGCACCACGTCCCAGCCGAGGCTCTCCCCCGCAGCGATGGCCTCGTCGCGGTTGTGCACGATGATCCAGGTCCACAGATCGATGCCGTAGCAGGACAGCAGGAAGTGCACCTGCTCCGTGGACAGCACGGCACCGCGCGGAGCGAGCTCGAGCACGCTGCGAATGAGTGTCTTGGCGTCGCCGGTGCGGTACTGCTCGGAGTCGTGATACGTGCCGTGGTCGCGCGATGCCCACTCCGCGTAATTGACGGCGCGGGCCAGGGCGCGCACGGCCGCCTCCGGTGAGGCGTAGGACGGCACCGAACCACGCCCGGCCGAACCGCCCTGCAGATCCGGGACGCGCAGCAGCACCGGGATGCCCTTGCTGGCCAGGAACGTCGAGACGATCGGCTTGTCGGACTGCTCACCGATGGCCGCCAGCACGTTGGCGACGTCCTCGCCGCCGGTGTTGATCGGCGGCGTGTAGACGGCCACGAGCGCGTCGACGTCCGAGCGCACGAGCGCCGCCTCGAGGGCGACCTCGAACTCCTCGGCCCCGGCGTTTGCCCCCAGCGAGATCGGCGGCGCGACCTGGAGACCCTGCGATTTGGCGGCGTCCGTGACGATCAGCGCCACCGCGTCGGAGTTGCCGACCACGGCGATGCGGTTGCCGCGTGGCAGCGGCTGGTGGGCCAGGAGCTGAGCCACGTCGAACATCTCGTCGAGGGTGTCGACCTGGATCACGCCGGCCTGGCTGAACATCGCGTCGACGGCCTTCTGCGGTGCCGAGGTGCGCTTGACCCGGTGGCCGACGGGAACGCCCTGCGTCGAACGGCCCGACTTGACCGCGACGATCGGCTTCTGCTCCGAGACCCGCCGGGCGATCCGCGAGAACTTGCGTGGGTTGCCGATGGACTCCAGGTACAGCAGCACGACCTCGGTGGCCTCGTCGTTCTGCCAGTACTGGAGGAGGTCATTGCCCGAGACGTCGGCGCGGTTGCCGGCCGAGACGAAGGTCGACAAGCCGAGTCCACGCCGCGAGACGGTTTCGAGGATCGCCGACCCGAGAGCTCCGGACTGGCAGAAGAACCCCGCCCGGCCTTGGGGAGGCATGGTGGGCGACAGCGAGGCGTTGAGCTGCACCTCCGGAGCGGTGTTGATGACGCCCAGGCAGTTGGGGCCGATGAGCCGCAAGCCGTGCGTGCGGCACAGGTGCAGCAATTCCTCCTGGCGCTTGCGTCCCTCGGGGCCCTCCTCGGCGAAGCCGGCGGAGATGACGACCAGGCCGTGGACGCCCTTCGCCGCGCAGTCCAGGACGACGTCGTTGACGGACTCTGCAGGAACGGCCACGATCGCGACCTCGACCTCACCGGGAATGTCCTGGACCGTCCGGTAAGCCGGCAGGCCCGAGACCGAGTCGGCCAACGGGTTGACGGCGTAGACCGTGCCGTTGTAGTCGCCCAGCACGAGGTTGCGGACCATCGTCTGACCGATCGAGGACTGGCGGCGACTCGCCCCGACGACCGCGATGCTGGACGCATCGAAGATGCGCTCGATCGAGGCGGCCTCGGCGCGTTGCTCGCGAGCCCGCATCACGCCCAGCGCCGACTGCGTGGGATCGATGCGGAAGCGCAACTGCTGTACGCCGCCCTCGAGCTGTCCGGAGATGGTGTAGCCCATTTCGCGGAACACCTGCATCATCCGGATGTTCTCGGGCAGAACCTCGGCAGTGAACTCGTGGATCCCCCGTTCACGTCCCGCTTGCGCGAGGTGCTCCAGCAGGAGCTGGCCGATGCCGCGCCCCTGGTGCGCGTCCTCGACGAGGAAGGCGACCTCGGCCTCGGTCGGGCTCGTGGCGTCGTAACGGCCGACCGCGATGATCTCGTCGTGTTGGGTGACGACGAAGGCGACCCGCCGGTCGTGGTCGACCTCGGTGAACCGCTTGATGTCGCGCTGCGAGAGGCGCGGGTACGGTGCGAAGAACCGAAAGTACTTGGACTCGGCGGACACCCTGTCGTAGAACTCGACGAACTTGAGGGCGTCGTCGGGGACGATGGGGCGAATCTGCGCGACCCTGCCGTCCTTGAGCAGAACGTCGGCCTCCCAGGCGTCCACGGGGTCCACGTCGTTCACGCCACCAACCTAGCGGGTCGGGCGGCGTGGCGGTGCGAGCCTCGCCCGCGACGTCGGGGAGAATAGGACGTCGTTCCCGATTGAGGAGAGGATGCATGGCTGCCCGCAAAGCCGCCCCGCCCGCACCGCCGGAGGACTTCGACGAACACATCGTCGATACCAACGTCAGTGACGAGATGCGCTCGAGCTTCCTCGAGTACGCGTACTCGGTGATCTACTCCCGGGCGCTCCCTGACGCCCGCGACGGCCTCAAACCCGTGCAGCGGCGGATCCTCTACACGATGGAGGACATGGGCCTGCGGCACGACCGCGGCCACGTCAAGAGCGCGCGCCCGGTCGGAGACGTCATGGGCCGCTTCCACCCGCACGGCGACAGCGCCATCTACGACGCACTGGTGCGCATGGTGCAGCCGTGGTCGCTGCGTCTGCCGCTGCTGGACGGGCACGGCAACTTCGGCTCGCAGGACGATCCTCCCGCTGCCATGCGCTACACCGAGTGCCGCATGGACACGCCCGCCGAGGCGATGACCGAGTCGATCGACGAGGACACCGTCGACTTCCGGGCGAACTACGACGGACGCGAGATGGAGCCGGCGGTGCTGCCGGCCGCGTTCCCGAACCTGCTGGTCAACGGCGCCACCGGCATCGCCGTCGGCATGGCGACCAACCTGCCGCCGCACAACCTCGTCGAGGTGGTCCAAGCGCTGCGACACCTCATCGACCACCCGAACGCCTCGCTCGACGACCTCATGCGCTTCGTCCCCGGCCCGGATCTGCCGACCGGCGGCAAGATCGTCGGGCTCGACGGCATCCGCGATGCCTACGAGAGCGGCAACGGCTCGTTCCGCATGCGCGCCACGGCCAGGATCGAGTCCGTCACGCCGCGCCGCAAGGGCATCGTGGTGACCGAACTGCCCTTCAACGTCGGGCCCGAGAAGGTCATCGAGGCGATCAAGAAGTACGTGCAGAACAAGAAGCTGCAGGGCATCTCCGACATCAAGAACCTCACCGACCGCCACAAGGGCCTGCACCTGGTCATCGAACTCAAGAACGGCTTCGTTCCCGAGGCGGTCCTCGAGCAGCTGTACAAGCTGACGCCGATGGAGTCGTCGTTCGGGATCAACGCCGTGGCCCTCGTCGACGGCCAGCCGCGCACCCTCGGACTGCGCGAACTGCTGCAGGTCTATCTCGAACACCGCATCGACGTCGTGCGCCGCCGCAGCGCGTACCGGCGCAAGAAGGCCGCCGACCGATTGCATCTGGTCGACGGTCTCCTCGTCGCCATCCTCGACATCGACGAGGTCATCCAGCTCATCCGCTCCAGCGACAACCGTGGCGAGGCACGCGAGCGGCTTCGCGCCGTCTTCGATCTCAGCGAGCCGCAGGCCGACTACATTCTCGACCTCCAGCTCGGGCGGCTCACCAAGTTCTCCCGCCTGGAACTGGAGAAGGAAGCCGAGGAGCTGCGGCGGCGCATCGAGGAACTCGACCGCATCCTGTCCGACGAGTCGGCGCTGCGCGCCCTCGTGGGCGACGAACTCGCCGAGGTCGCCGAGCGGTTCGGGACACCGCGCCGCACGGTGCTGCTCGAGTCGGCCGGCCAGCAGGTCAGCGCTGCGAAGCTGTCGGTCGAGGTGGCCGACGACCCGTGCTGGGTGCTGTTGTCCGCCACCGGACTCTTGGCGCGCACGAGCGACGCCGCCCCGCTCGGTCCGGTCGGACGCCGGGGCAAGCACGACGTCATCGTCAGCTCGGTCGGCTCGACGGCTCGAGGCCAGATCGGTGTGGTCTTCGACGACGGGACGGTCCATCGCCTCGACGTTCTCGACCTCCCCGCGTTGCCGCCGACGGCCGATGCTCCGCACATCCAGGGCGGGATTCCGCTGAGCGAGCTGCTGGCCGTCGATGCCCGTCCGCTGGCCTTGATGAGCTTCGATGAGGACGTCCCGGGCCTTGCACTCGGTACACGTCAGGGCGTGGTCAAGCGGGTGCGCCCCGATCACCTGACCAACCGCGACAGCTGGGAGATCATCCGGCTCGAGGACGACGACCGGCTCGTGGGGGCCGTCGCCTTGGCCACCGGCGAGGAGGAACTCGCGTTCGTCACCTCCGATGCACAGTTGCTCCGGTTCTCGGCCTCGCTCGTGCGGGCCCAAGGCCGCACCGGCGGTGGCGTCACCGGCATCAAGCTCACCGCGGGTGCCCACGTGATCGCCTTCGGAGCGGTCGGCGACGTCGACGCCGCGCACATCGTGACGATCGCCGGTCACGGCGATGCCCTCCCCGGCACGCAGAACGGGTCGGTCAAGGTGAGCCCGCTGGGCATCTACCCGGCCAAGGGCCGCGCCACGGGCGGAGTGCGGTGTCAGCGTCTGCTGGCCGGCGAAGACCGGCTCATTGGCGCCTGGGTCGGCGACGGCGAACCCCAGGCGTGCGCGACCAGCGGCTCGCCGGTCGAGCTACCGGCACCTTCGGAACGCCGTGACGGTTCGGGCCAAGCCGTCGCCCAACCCATCCTCGCGGTGGCGTCACCGGTCTCGGTGGCGCTGCGAGCCGTGTCACACTGAGCGCGTGGGTACCTCGCTTCGTCTGGTCGTCGCCCTCGCGGCGGCGCTCGTACTGACGGCGTGCTCCTCGGAGGACACCGATCAGCCCGACACCGATCCCTCGGCGCGCCTGCAGGCCGCTGCCGACACGATCACCGCCGCCCCGGCGATCGAATTCTCGCTGGCCACCGAGCAGTTGCCCTCGGGCGTCACCGGGCTGTTGTCGGTCAAGGGACAGGGCAACGACTCGCCCGCATTCCAGGGCGAGGCGCGCGTGTCCGCGGGTGGCACCGCGCTACCGGCCGAGGTCGTCGCCGTCGACGGCCAGCTGTGGGTCAAGACCGGGTTCTCCTCGGAGTTCCTCACCGTCAACCCCGAACAGCTGGGCGTGCCCGATCCGGCGCAGCTCGTCGGCTCGGGCGAGGACAGCGCGGTCTCGCTGCTGACGAGTGCGACCGACCTCGACGAAGGCGACGAGGTGCGTGACGGACGCGATGTCCTCACCACGATCACCGGAACCATCCCCGGTGCTGACGTCGCGCGGCTGCTGACCACGGCCGACGAGAACGGCGACTTCGAGGCCGAGTTCCGGCTCACCGAGGACGACGTCCTGCGCGATGTGGTGGTCACCGGCCCCTTCTACGCCGGAAGCGATGACGTCACCTACACGTTGACGATCACCGCGCTCGACTCCCCCGTCGAGATCACGGCTCCGACGCGCCCCACCGAGCGGTGACGGCACCGCGGCTGCTGCTCGGCCTCGCGGCTGTCGCCATCGGGTTCGCTGCCGCCGACACGTACGTCGTCGTCCTCGCGTTGCCGGACATGATGACGGCGAGCGGCCTCAACCTCGACGAATTGCAGCGTGCCGCGCCGATCGTCTCGGGCTTCCTCCTGGGCTACGTCGGCATCCTGCCGCTCATCGGACGGATCGCCGACCTGCGCGGCCGCGTGCCGGTGCTCATCGGCTGCCTCGTCGTCTTCGCGGCGGGTTCGGTCGTGACCGCGGCGGCCTACGACCTCACCTCGATCGTCGTCGGCCGGTTCTTCCAGGGGCTGGGCGGTGGAGGACTCATCCCGCCGACCCTCGCCCTGGTTGCCGACCGCTGGCCTCCCGAGCGGCGCGGCCTGCCGCTCGGCGTGGTCGGCGCGGTGCAGGAACTCGGTAGCGTGCTCGGTCCGCTTTACGGGGCGCTGGTCCTGGCGTTCGGCACCTGGCGCGACATCTTCTGGCTCAACTGCGCCGTGGGGCTCGTCATCGCCGCCGCCCTGTGGCCCCAGCGCGGCGCGGCGCGCCGGTCCCGCGACCTGACCGGGCTGCTCCTGGTCCTGCTCGCCAGCGCTACCGCGCTACTCGTCATGCTGCAGCCCCGGGGGCTCGTCACGGACATCACGATCGGTCTCGCCTTCGTCCCGTTCTCGGGCGAGTCGCGGTGGTGGTCGCCGCTCGGGGTGGCCACCGGGGTGCTCCTGCTCGGGTTCGCGGTGCGCCAGGCGACCGCACGCGATCCGCTCGTCGACTGGACCGGGTGGCGGCGGGCCCTCGGGCGCACGGACCCGTGGGGCGCGTTGGCGCTGTCGGTGGCGCTGGGCGCCGTGATCGTGACCTTCGCGTCCGCCGAACCGGAGTCCGGAGCGGTCTCTTCGCACGCACCATGGCTGCTGCTCATCGCCGCCCTCGCAGGCGGAGCCGTCGTGTGGCGGCAGCGCCGAGCCGCTGAGCCGATCGTGCCCCGCGGCGCGCTGCGCGACCGGGTCGCCGCCGGTTCCCTCGTGGTGTCGTTCTTCGTCGGCGCGTCGCTCATCGCGGCGCTCGTCGACATCCCGTTCTTCGCCCGCCTCACCGTGGCTCCGGAGTCTCAGCTCGACGCCGCGCTCGTCCTCGTGCGGTTTCTCGTGGCCTTGCCGATCGGAGCGGTCGTCGGTGGCTGGTTGACCCGCCGGGTTTCGGCCGCGGCCCTCACCGCCACGGCGATGCTGCTGAGCGCTGCGATGTTCGCGGTCATGTCCCGGTGGGAGGCCGACGCCCTCACTCATCTGGCCAGCGATGTCGTCCTGGTCGCCGCGGGCTTTGGGTTCGGCCTCGCCATCGCGCCGGTCAACGCGGCCCTGCTCGACCACACCGCCGAGGACGTCCACGGCGTGGCCAGCGCCCTCCTCGTGGTCGCCAGGATGGTCGGAATGCTGGTGGGCGTCTCGGCGCTGAGCGCCATCGGCCTTCGCGCGTTCCAGTCGGCAGCCGACGCCATGGCGCCGGTCGAGGAACTGTGCGGTGACACATCGCTATGTCCCGCGTACAACGACGCTCTTCGCGAGGCCGGAATCGCTCAACTTCAGGCCGTCTTCACGGGCGCGATGGTGTGTGCGCTGGCGGCAGCGTTCCTGGCCGTGCTGCTGCTTCGAAAGCGCAGCGCTACGGTACGAGCATGAGCAGTGCTTTCGACGATCTTCTCGACGCCAACCGCAGCTATGCCGAGCACCATGACCTCAAGGGATTCGACGGCATCGCCCACGCCGGGGTCGCCATGGTCACGTGCATGGATTCGCGCATCGATCCGCTCCGGATGATCGGGCTCTCTCCCGGCGACGCGAAGATCCTGCGTAATCCCGGTGGCCGCGTGACCGACCAGGCGCTCGTCGCCATCGTGCTGGGCGTGACCTTGCTGAAGGTGCGTCGTGTACTCGTGGTCGAACACACGCGGTGCGCGATGGCCTCCTCGACCGAAGAGCAGCTGCACGAGCGGATCAGCGACTTCATGGGAACCGACTCGACCTGGATGTCGCTCGGCGCGATCCCGGATCAGGAGAAGACGATCCGAGCCGACGTGCACCGCGTGCGCAGCCACCCGCTCGTCCCGGCCGACGTGAGCGTCGGCGGCTTCATCTACGACGTCGACTCCGGGCTGCTGCAGCCGGTCGTGGAGTCCTGACCGCACCGTGAGCGGTGAGTTGTCCCGCACCGGCATGGCCAGGGCGCGGGACAACTCACCGCCCGAGCCGGTGGGCCCGCCCGTGGTCAGGCGTCGATGAGGTCGGCGTCGATCTCATAGGCGCCCTGGACGATGAACTCCTTGCGCGGCGGCACCTCGTTGCCCATCAACAGCTCGAACACCTCGGTGGCCTCCTCGGCGTCGTCGACGGTGAGTCGGCGCAGCGTGCGATGGCGCGGGTCCATCGTCGTCTCGGCCAACTGGGACGCGTCCATCTCGCCGAGGCCCTTGTACCGCTGCACCGGGTCCTTCCAGCGGACGTTCTTGCGCTTGAGCTCGGCGAGTTTGCGCTGCAGCTCCGCGTCGGAGTACGTGTACACGTACTTGTCTTGGCCCTTCTTGGGGTTGACCAGCTCGATGCGGTGCAACGGCGGCACCGCGGTGAACACCCGCCCGGCCTCGACGAGGGGCCGCATGTAGCGGAAGAACAGCGTGGCCAGCAGGCAGCGGATGTGCGCCCCGTCGGAGTCGGCGTCGGCCATGAAGATGATGCGGCCGTAGCGGGCGGCGTCGATATCGAAGGTGCGGCCGGAACCGGCACCGACGACCTGGATGATCGACGAGCACTCGGCGTTCTTGAGCATGTCGCCGACGCTGGCCTTCTGCACGTTGAGGATCTTGCCGCGGATCGGCAGGAGCGCCTGGAACTCCGAGTCGCGGGCCGACTTGGCGGTACCCAACGCGGAATCGCCCTCGACGATGAACAACTCGCTGCGGTCGACGTCGCTGCTGCGGCAGTCGGCCAGCTTGGCCGGCAGCGCGCTGGACTCGAGCGCGTTCTTGCGGCGCTGGTTGTCCCGTTGCTGACGGGCCGCCACGCGGGTTCGGGCGGCGCCGACCACCTTCTCCATCAGCTGACGGGCCTTGGGCTTGTCGGCGGCCTTGGAGGTCGTGAGGAAGGCCTTGAGTTCGCGCGCGACGATCTGGTTGACGATGCGGGTGACCGGCGGTGTGCCGAGGACCTCCTTGGTCTGCCCTTCGAACTGCGGCTCGGCGAGACGGACCGTGACGACGGCCGTGAGTCCTTCGAGGATGTCGTCCTTGACGATGTCCGGGTCGCCGTTCTTGAGCAGCCGGGTGTTCTTGAGCACCTCGTTGAAGGTCTTGGTCAGCCCGCGTTCGAAGCCGTTGACGTGAGTGCCGCCCTTGGGCGTGGCGATGATGTTGACGTAGGACCGCAAGCGGGCGTCGTAGTCGTTGTCCCAGCGAAGGGCGATGTCGACGCCGAGGTTGCGCTCGACGTCCTGGGGGGTCATGTGCCCGGCGTCGTCGAGGATCGGCACCGTCTCGGTGAACGTGCTCTCGCCTTGGAGACGCAGCACGTCGGTGACCGGGTCGCCGGGGGCGAGGAACTCGCAGAACTCCGAAATGCCGCCGTCGTGCTGGAAGTCCTCCTCGTGGACGTCGTCGCCGCGTTCGTCGCGGATGACGATGCGCAGCCCCGGGACGAGGAACGACGTCTGCCGGGCCCGGGCGACGAGATCCTCGTACGAGAACTCGGCGGTCTTGATGAAGATCTGGGGGTCGGCCCAGTACCGGACGCGAGTGCCGGTCTTGGCCTTGGCGACCTTGCCGGCCTTGCGCAGCGTGTTGTCGACGGTGAAGTCGGCGTCCGGCCCCTCGCCGGCGTAGACCCCGGGCGTACCGCGCCGGAACGACATGGCCCAGGTGGCGCCACCCTTGTCGACCTCGACGTCCAGGCGTGCGGAGAGGGCATTGACGACCGAGGCGCCGACGCCGTGCAGGCCGCCGGTCGCGTTGTAGGAGCCGCCGCCGAACTTGCCGCCGGCGTGCAGCTTGGTGAACACGACCTCGACGCCGGACAGGCCGGTCTTGGTCTCGGTGTCGACGGGGATGCCGCGCCCGTTGTCGCGGACTTCGACGGAGCCGTCACGGTGGAGCACGACGACGATCTCGTTGCAGTGACCGCCGAGTGCTTCGTCGACGGCATTGTCGATGATCTCCCACAGGCAGTGCATGAGCCCGCGGGTGTCGGTGGAGCCGATGTACATACCGGGTCGCTTGCGAACCGCCTCGAGCCCCTCGAGGACGAGCAGGTTGCGAGCGTCATAACTGGAGATGGTGGCGTCCTTTCCCCTCAGATGTCGGCGGTTCTCAGCCTATCGACCCGCACCGACACGCCGCGGTTGCCATGCCGATGCAGCGTGTTGCCGTGGACTTGGGTCGAGGAGGGAGTATTCATGTCGTAAGGTCGACCCACGACGCGGAATATCACCGCCGAGCCGCACGTTGACGTGATCGAGACCGCCTGAAAGAAAGAGGACATCGTGACAGCAACCGCTGAACTCTCCGCCCTCACCACTGGTGACCGTTGCGATCGTTGCGGCGCTCAGGCGTACGTTCGTGTCGAACTCACGGCGGGCGCCGAACTGCTGTTCTGTGCGCACCACGCACGCCAGCACGAGGACAAGCTGCGAGAGGTGGCCATCAACATCCACGACGAGTCGGGCCGACTGAACGCCTGATCCCCTCGTCCCGAGACGCTTGACGGGCCCCGACCATCTGGTCGGGGCCCCTTTGCGTTCCCCGCTCCCCGCTCCGCCCGGAACCCGCCGCTCCCCGTCGCCACCGAGCGCCGAGTGGTGCATTCTCGCGACGCTCGTGCCCGATCAGCAGCGAACCTGCACCAATCGTGGAGAAAACAGCACCACTCGCGACCGATTGCCGGCGCGGCAGGACTCCACGCCGCTACCCTCCGGCACATGATCGACTTCGCGAACGGCAGCGTCTTCAAACTCAACCCCACGCCCGTGGAGAGCCTCGCCGACGAACTCTCCCGCTTGCTGATCCCTGAGGAGACGATCCTCGCCGCGTTCAAGGGCCCGCGGGACTTCGTCGCGTTCACGAGCAAGCGCATCGTCGCCGTGAACGTCCAAGGTCTGACCGGCAAGAAGCGCGACTACTCTTCGCTCCCGTACAGCAAGATCCAGGCGTTCTCCATCGAGACCGCCGGCACGTTCGACCTGGACGCCGAGTTGGAGCTCTGGTTCAGCGGCCTCGGCAAGGTGCGATTCGAGTTCAAGGGCAGCGCCGACATCCGCAGCATCGGAAGGATGATCGCCCACTACGTCCTGTGAGCACATGCGAAACGCCCGGTCCCCTGGGACCGGGCGTGTTGTGCAGCACTGAGGTTCTACGTCGTCGACGTTCGGCTCTGCCACTTCGGCTCACGCCGAGCGAGCCACGACGGATCGGCTCGGCGAGCCGGACGGAGGAATGTCGGACGGCGAGCTGGCGCGAGCGGGCGGTGGATGCCGCGGCACCGTTCTCGAGCAGGTAGTCGATCAACGCCCGTACCTGTCGTCGCGACGGGCAGCGTCGAGGCCCTCGCCCTCGGGCCCACGTCAAATCGAGGCGCACTCCGTCGCGGTAGGACGTCACGGTCGAGCGGCGCTCACTGCTCACCCCGCTGGGCTCGCCGGTTCTGCACGCGCCAGGTCTGCACCTGCCCGGCGATAACCAGCACCATGGCCGGCACCCCTAGCCAGGCTGACGCTGTTATCGCGCCTTCGACGAACGAGAGCACTACCCAGCCGATGATGATCGCGGAGGCGAAGCCGACCACGAGCCAGCGAAGCACGCCGAAAGGTACTGGCGGGCTATCGGACACGCTGTCAGCGTAGCGATATCTGGACGAGAAGCGCCGCGCTCGATGAGCGCATCGGACACCAGCTCACTCTGGACTGGGTTCCCAGTCCAGAGTGAGCGTCGACCGGGACGATTCTCAGTCCAGGTAGTCGCGCAGGACCTGCGAGCGCGACGGGTGGCGCAGCTTGCTCATCGTCTTGGACTCGATCTGACGGATGCGCTCGCGCGTCACGCCGTAGACCTTGCCGATCTCGTCGAGCGTCTTGGGCTGACCGTCGGTCAGGCCGAAGCGCATCGACACGACCCCGGACTCACGCTCGCTGAGCGTGTCGAGGACCGCGTGCAGCTGCTCCTGCAGCAACGTGAACGACACGGCGTCAGCCGGGACGATCGCCTCGGAGTCCTCGATGAGGTCGCCGAACTCGCTGTCGCCGTCCTCGCCGAGCGGCGTGTGGAGGCTGATCGGCTCGCGGCCGTACTTCTGGACCTCGACGACCTTCTCGGGCGTCATGTCCAGTTCCTTGGCGAGCTCCTCGGGGGTGGGCTCGCGGCCCAGGTCCTGCAGCATCTGCCGCTGGACGCGAGCGAGCTTGTTGATGACCTCGACCATGTGCACCGGGATACGGATGGTGCGCGCCTGGTCGGCCATCGCGCGAGTGATCGCCTGACGGATCCACCACGTCGCGTACGTGGAGAACTTGAAGCCCTTGGTGTAGTCGAACTTCTCGACCGCGCGGATCAGACCGAGGTTGCCCTCCTGGATGAGGTCCAGGAACAGCATCCCGCGGCCGGTGTACCGCTTGGCAAGCGAGACGACGAGACGCAGGTTGGCCTCGAGCAGGTGGTTCTTGGCCCGGCGGCCGTCGACGACGATCCACTCGAGCTCTTCGCGGGTCTTCTCCGAGATCCGCCCGCCCTTGGCGAGCTTCTCCTCGGCGAACAGGCCGGCCTCGATCCGCTTGGCGAGCTCGACCTCCTCGCCGGCGGTCAGCAGCGAGACCTTGCCGATCTGCTTGAGGTAGTCCTTGACCGGGTCGGCCGTGGCACCGGCGACCATGACCTGCTGGGCAGGTTCATCGGTGTCGTCGGCGGTCGACAGCGTGAAGCTGGACTCCTCGTCCTCCTTCAAGGTCGGATCAGTGGCCAGATCCTTCTCGAACTCCTCGTCCGAGATATCGGGCAGCACCTTTTTGCCATTGGCATCGACCTTGGCAGCTTCAGGAACTTCCAGCGCGCCCGCGAGGTCGATCGTCTCCTCCAGGACCTCCGCGGCCTTCTTGGCCGCGGGCTTCTTCGCTGGTGCCTTCTTCACCGCCGGCTTCTTGGCTGCGGCTGCCTTCTTGGCGGGAGCCTTGGCGGCGGCCGTCTTCTTCGTCGAGCCAGCTGCTGGAGTCACCGGGACATCAACCTCGCATCATCGAGTCGAGGGCGCAACAAAGAGCCCTCTGGTCAACCTCTGCGCACTAGTGTGCCACGCCACCCCAACGGGCCAATCACCTGTCGGCCGTTCAGCCGCGATGCCCCCACGTATGCACCGGTTCCCCGGTCAGCATGTGCTCGCGGTACTCGACCGTGAGGTCGCGCAGCGCAACGAGCCGGTCGGTAGCGGCCTTCGGATGCCGACGGAACGCCTCGATCATCCAGGTCGCCCCGTTGCGTCCGGTCAGGCAGCGCTGCTCGATGATACCGAGTAGCCGCTCGGCGACGTCCTGGTCCACGGCACTCGACTCGAGTCCGGCGTACGCGAGCGGCAGCAGATGACGCAGTACGAGCTCGCGCGCTGGGATCGTGCCCACGGTGGGCCACGTCAACTCGGTCTCGATGCCGCCGCGAGCGGCCGCATGAAAGTTCTCCTCCGCGGTCGCGAACGACATCTGCGACCACACCGGACGCTCGGCCAGGACCAGCGCCTTGACCAGACCGTAGAAGAACGCCGCGTTCGCGAGTGTGTCGACGACCGTGGGACCGGCCGGCAGGAGGCGATTCTCGATGCGGAGGTGAGGCCGCCCGTCGGCGACGTCGTAGATGGGCCGGTTCCACCGGTAGATCGTGCCGTTGTGCAGTCGCAGCTCCGCCAGACTCGGGACGCGGCCGGCGGCGAACTCCTCGACCGGGTCCTCGTCCTCCACGACCGGCAGCAGCGCCGGGAAGTACTTGGAGTTCTCCTCGAACAGATCGAAGACCGAGGTGATCCATCGCTCACCGAACCAGACCCGCGGGCGGACACCCTGGACCTTGAGTTCCTCGCTGCGGGTGTCGGTCGCCTGCTCGAACAGGGCGATACGCGTCTCGTGCCATAACTGCCGGCCGAGCAGGAACGGCGAGTTGGCACCGACGGCAAGCTGAACGCCCGCCACCGCCTGGGAGGCGTTCCAGGCGGCGCCGAACTCGTCCGGCTCGACCTGCAGGTGCAGCTGGGTGCTCGTGCAGGCGGCCTCGGGAATGATCGTGTCGGTGGACGTAGCGAGACGGTCGACGCCGTCGATCTCGATCTCGATGTCCTCCCCTCGAGCGGCGAGGATCTGGTCCGACAGCAGGTGGTAGCGGGGATTGGCCGAGATGGCATCTCCGGTGAAGTGCGACTCCTGCAACGTCGGAAGGATGCCGATCATCAGCAGTCGGGCGTCGACCGACGTGGCCCTCCGGTCGGCGTGCATGAGGTCGTCGCGAAGCTTGTCGGCGATCTTCGCCAGACCGCGCCCGCCGATTTCGACGGGTGGGACGTTCACCTCGAGGTTGAACATGCCGAGTTCGGTCTGGAAGTCCTCGTCGGCGATGCGTTCGAGTGCCTCGGCGTTGCGCAGCGCCGGGTCTCCTGCGGCGTCGACGAGGTTGAACTCCACTTCGATGCCGATCTGCGGGTGGCCGACGGAGAAGTCCGCCTCGCTCAGCATCGACGCGAGCGCGTCCAGGCACCTGCGGACCTTGGTGCGATATCGGGTGCGGTCCTCGCGCGTGAACTCACGGGCCTCGACGTCTTGTCCCATGCACGTCAGCGTAGAGAAGAATCAGGCGCTCCGTCGGGTGAGGACGTGTGGGCTGAGTCGCTCACCAGAAGGATCGATGTCGGCCCACCGAGCGGGGTTCACGCCCTCACTGACGATCGTGAACAGCAGGTTGGCCATCGAGTAGTCCGGCGCGATCTCGCGGGCCCGCTCCAAGGCCACCAGCGCACGCGCTCCGTCGCCCCACAGCCAGGCGGAGAACCCGGCCAGGCACAAAGCCGGCACGGACATACTCTCCGGCACGCGGCTCGCGACGGTGCACCAGAGCCTGTGCATCTGCGGCGCGTTGGCACGATCGATGCGCAACCAGGCGGCATCACGCGGCGGGATCGCCGTGACGAGCACGCCCAGCCGCACCGCATCGCCGTCGGTGACCTCGGGTCCCCCGTCCAGCAGACGCTCGACCTGCGCGATCTCCGCGACGTGGTCGCGTCGATGGCAGACGTCCTCCAGCACGGTGAACGCGGCGTCGTGCATCCATTCCTGCCGCGGCCCGCGCACCGGCGCGATCTCGTCGTAGAGCGCCTCGCGGTCCTCGAGCACATTGAGGCCGGCCGCCACCGCCGTGACGCGGGCCTCGTGCACCGCGGAGAGCTGGTAGGGCTCTCCTTCGGAGGGGCAATCGCGAAGATCGGTCCAGAGCCGCTCCGCGTTCGCCCAGATCTTGAGGCGAACGGGGACGGGGCCGAGCCGGTCCCCCACCGCGTGCAGGAGTTCTTCGGCCACGGCAGGGTGCTCGCTCAGTCCGATGAGGATGACCCCATCGTCGGCGTTGCGTTGCAGGTGCTCGGCGACGAGTGCCGCGACCTGCTCGTCCTCGAATCGTCGTCGGGGGATGTCGACCCGGAGCCGGAAGCCGAAGCGGTTGCGGGGACCACTCACGCACAGCCCGATGATCGACTCTCGTGGCACGAAGCCGAAGAGGGTGGGGACGGCGTTGAGGAGGTCTTCGAAGGTGTGAGCGCGGTAGAGCGGTGCGTCCTGGGATCGAGTCATGCACTGAGCCTCGACCCACGCGATCGCCCCGTGAAGAGTCGCGGCGCCGGCTGTGGACGGGTCAGGAAGGCCGCCGGCCCTGTGGATCACCGAGCTGTCGGGGCAGCACGACACAATGGACCCATGCGCGCCACGGCATCGATCCTCCACCTGGATCTTGATGCCTTCTTCGCCGCCGTGGAGCAGCGCGACAAGCCCTCGTTGCGCGGCAAACCGGTGATCGTCGGCGGCATCGGCGGTCGCGGCGTCGTCTCCACCGCCTCCTACGAGGCGCGTCGGTTCGGCGTCCGTTCGGCCATGAGCATGGCCGAGGCTCGCGGGCGATGCCCGCACGCCGCCTTCCTCGCCGGCCGCTTCGACGCCTACCGGGCGGCGTCGCGCATCGTCATGGACCGGCTTCGCGAACTCTCACCGCTCGTTCAGCCGCTCTCGCTCGACGAGGCCTTCGTCGACCTCGCGGCCCATCCAGACTTCGACCCGCACGAGCTCGAGGCGCTCGTCCTCGAGCTTCGCGCCGACATCACGGAGCGGACGAACGGCCTCACCTGCTCGGTGGGGGTCGCCAGCTCGAAGTTCCTGGCCAAGATCGCCAGTGAACTCAACAAGCCCGACGGGCATTTCATCGCGCATCCTGGCACCGAGCTCGAACTACTCGCCCCGATGCAGGTCACGGCGATACCCGGCGTCGGCCCGGCGACCGCTGAGCGATTGCGACGCCTCGGCGTGGAGACGATCGAGCAGTTGCGCGCGCTGAGTCTCGACGAGTTGATCCGGTCGCTGGGCGCGGCCAGCGGGCGCTCGCTGTTCCACCTCGCTCGCGGCGAGGACGATCGTCCGGTCGAACCGCACCGCGAAGCCAAGTCCGTCAGTGTCGAGGACACCTTCCCGGTCGACATCGCCGACCGGTCCGAGCTCGCGTCGGTCACCGACACACTCGCTCGTACGGTCGCACGCCGGCTCCGGGCCGCCGGGCAATCCGGCCGCACCGTCACCCTGAAGATGCGCCGGCACGACTTCGAGACCCATACGCGCTCCATCACGCTGCCCGGCCCCACCGACCATCCGCGTGTGATCACCGAGGCCGCGCTCGGGCTCCTCGCGGCCGCCGACGTCACGGGCGGGCTCCGGCTGCTCGGTGTCGGCGTCTCCGGGCTGACCGACTGGGTTCAGGACGACCTCTTCAGCGAACCGCCTTCCGAGCAGGACGAGGACATGCCACTCCCCCGGCGAGCCGCCCGAAACCGGCCGGGCCACGCCTGGGTCGCGGGGATGGACGTGACTCACGCCGAGCACGGCGACGGCTGGGTGTGGGGCGCCGGACTCGGACGCGTGACGGTGCGCTTCGAGACCCGGCTGACCCCGTCCGGACCGATCATGACGTTCGCCGAGGACGACCCGGCACTCTCGGTTCGCGCATCCGACCCGGCCGGTACGGTCGAGACATGACCCAGCCCCCGCTCGCCGAACGCCGCCCCACGACTCGCGTCCACCACGGCGACTCGGTCGTCGACGAGTACGAGTGGCTTCGGGACAAGGAGGACCCGGCCACGATCGCGTACCTGGAAGCGGAGAACGCCTACGCCGAGCAGCAGACGGCGCATCTGGCCGGTCTGCGCGAGCAGATCTTCGAGGAGATCAAGTCGCGCACTCAGGAGACCGACCTCTCGGTCCCGGTCCGCCACGGCGACTGGTGGTACTACACGAGAACCCGCGAGGGCCAGCAGTACGCGATCCGGTGCCGTTGCCCCATCGGCGACCGGGACGACTGGACTCCTCCCGTGCTCGACGGCGAGGCTCCCATCGAGGGTGAAGAGATCCTGCTGGACGCGAACGTGGAGGCGCAAGGACACGAGTTCTTCTCGCTGGGCGCCTTCAGCCTCAGCGACGACGACACCCTGCTGGCGTGGTCGGTCGACACCACCGGTGACGAGCGCTACACGATCCGGATCAAGGATGTGCGCACCGGAGAGCTGCTCGGAGACGAGATCACCGGCGCCGCGGCGGGAGCGACGTGGTCGGCAGACGGCAGTCACCTCTTCTACACGGTCGTCGACGACGCCTGGCGCCCGTATCAGGTGTGGCGCCACCGCGTCGGGGCCAACGAGGCCGACGTCCTGGTGTTCGAGGAGCCCGACGAGCGCTACTTCGTCGGCGTCGGTCGCTCTCAGTCCGAGCGGTACCTCGTCATCAGCGTGGGATCCAAGATCACCAGCGAGTCTCGCGTGCTGGAGGCGAGCGATCCCACCGGTGAGTTCCGCGTCGTCCTTCCTCGCCGCGACGGCGTCGAGTACGGCATCGAGCACGTCGTGATCGACGGACAGGACCACTTCCTGCTGCTGCACAACGACGGTGCTCCGAACTTCGAACTGGCCGTCGTTCCCGTCGACGATCCGACACGGCGCACCGTCGTGATCCCGGCTGACCACACCACCCGGATCGACGAGGTGGACGTCTTCAAGTCCTTCGTCGCCGTCAGCTACCGGCGCGAAGCGCTCACCCGGATCGGCATCATGCCGATCGTGGAGGGAGGTTTCGGCCCCGTCGAGGAGATCACCTTCGAGGAGGAGCTGTTCTCCTGCGGGGTCGGCGCGAACGCCGAGTGGGACCCACCGTTCCTGCGCCTCGGCTTCACCTCGTTCGTGACGCCCGGTTCTGTCTACGACTACGATCTCGCGTCGGGCTCGCTCCTGCTGCGTCGCCAGGTGCCCGTTCTCGGCGGTTACGACGCCGCGCAGTACCGCCAGGAGCGCGCCTGGGCGACCGCCGAGGACGGCACCCAGGTGCCGATCTCGATCGTCTACCGTCACGACACGCCGCGCGACGGCACCGCTCCGGCGCTGCTGTACGGCTACGGCTCGTACGAGGCGTCGATGGACCCGGGGTTCTCGATCCCGCGGCTTAGCCTGCTCGACCGCGGCTTCGTGTACGCGGTGGCGCACGTGCGCGGCGGTGGCGAGATGGGCCGCCACTGGTATGAGAACGGCAAGCTGCTCGCCAAACGCAACACGTTCACCGACTTCATCGCGTGCGCGCGTCACCTCGTCGACGACGGGTGGACCAGCAGCGGCCGGCTCGTGGCCGAGGGCGGTAGCGCCGGCGGACTCCTCATGGGTGCCGTGGCCAACATGGCGCCGGACGCCTTCGCGGGCATTCTCGCCGAGGTGCCGTTCGTCGATGCACTCACGTCCATCCTCGACCCGTCCTTGCCACTCACGGTCATCGAGTGGGATGAGTGGGGCAACCCGCTGAAGGACCCCGACGTCTACGCGTATATGAAGTCCTACTCGCCGTCCGAGAACGTCGGGCCGCACGCCTACCCGAAGATCTGCGCCGTCACGAGCCTCAACGACACCCGGGTGCTGTACGTCGAGCCGGCCAAGTGGGTGGCGAAATTGCGCAGCATCGCCGTCACTGACGAGCCCATCCTGCTCAAGACGGAGATGTCGGCGGGGCACGGCGGCGTCAGCGGGCGGTACGCCGCGTGGCACGAGCGCGCATGGGAGCTCGCCTGGATCCTCGACGCCGCCGGCGCGGTGCCACGCGCATAGCGTCGGCAGATTCGTTACATCCGTCACAAGGTTGCTAAGAACCCGCTGAGAGCGGAATCCCGCGGGGGTGCTTGCCGTTGTACCAGGTGCAACCAAGTGATGGGAGACCCTCCGTGGACCACAACACCGACATCGAAGGCAAGGACAGCGTCGGCATGTACCTCGCCGAGATCGCCCGCACGCCTCTGCTGGACGCGGAGCGTGAGGTCGAGCTGAGCAAGACCATCGAGGCCGGTCTGTTCGCGCGTCATCTCCTGGAAACGGGCCGCATCGGCCGCGCCAAGGGCGGTGCGCCCAAGCGCGCCAGCCGCGAAGAGCTGGAATGGCTCGCCGAGGAGGGCGAACGCGCCCTCCAGGAGTTCATCCAGGCCAACCTCCGCCTCGTGGTGTCGATCGCCCGTAAGTACGGTCGCGCCCAGATGCCCATGCTGGACCTGATCCAGGAGGGCAACACGGGCCTGATCCGCGCCGTCGAGAAGTTCGACTACGTCAAGGGCTTCAAGTTCTCCACGTACGCCACGTGGTGGGTGCGCCAGGCCATCACGCGTGGTGTCGCCCAGCAGGCGCGAGTCGTCCGCCTCCCCGTGCACGTCGTGGAGGAGCTCAACCAGGTGTCCGGCGCACGCCGGAACCTCGAGCGCGAGCTCGGCTACGACCCCGAGCCGGCGGAAATCGCTGCCGAGCTCGGCATGGATGTCGACCGCGTCATCGACCTGCTGTCGTGGGGCCGCGATCACGTGAGCCTCGACTCCCCGGTCGACGACGAGGGCGACACGTCGCTGGGCGACCTCATCGCCCGCGATCCGATGCCCGGACCGGACGCTGCCGCGCTCGATCATGCGGCGCGCGACCAGCTGCTCACCCTCGTCGATCACCTCGACGAGCGGGAGGCCGACATCGTCAAGGCCCGGTACGGCCTGCTCGACGGCCGTCAGCAGAAGCTCGCCGACATCGGCCGTCGCCACGGCATCTCCGCCGAGCGAGTGCGACAGGTGGAGCGTCAGGCGCTCGCGAAGCTGCGAGCGATCGCCGACCCCGAACTGGCGGCGTAAACTACGACGCGCTAGACCGGACGAGCTCGTCCCACAGACCCCCGACTGTGCGGACGAGCTCGTTCTTTGTGCCGCTGTTGTCGATCACGTGATCGGCCACAGCCATGCGCTGCGCGCGCGAGGCCTGGGCCGCGATCCGGGCGCGCGCGTCGTCCTCACTCATCTGGCGGTCGCGCACCAGACGGTCAATCTGCACCTGTTCAGGCACGTCGACGACCACGACGACATCGCAGTGCTCCGCGGCGCCCATCTCCACCAGGAGCGGGTTGTCGTGGACCACGATGCCGTCCTCCCCCGCCGCGTGTTCCAGCTGCGTCGCCCGATCGCGGATCGCGGGATGCGTGATGGCCTCGAGATCCTCACGGGCCGCCGCGTCCGTAAACACGATGGCGCCCAAGGCGGGACGATTCAAGGTGCCGTCCGAGAGCAGCACCCCCTCGCCGAATCGCTGTGCGATCGCGGCGAGGGCGGGTTGACCCGGCGCCACGACGTCGCGAGCCAGCTGGTCATAGTCGATGACCACGGCGCCGCGCTCACGCAATAACGCACTGACGGTGCTCTTACCCGAGCCGATACCGCCGGTGAGCCCGACGCGGAGCGTCACTGCGTGGCCGCCGACCCGTACGTCGTCACGTGGACGTGGTCGTAGTGGTTGGCGGTGGCTCCGCCGCGGTCGCTCATCGGGCGCCAACCTTCGCTGGCGCGATCGACCGACCAGATCTTCTGCTCGTAGATGAGGTACTCGACCCCGAGCTCGGCCTGATGCGCCTGAAGGAACTCCGCAATCCGCCATCCGGTCGCGCCCGACACCATGATGTCGAGTGCCTGACCGGTGGCATGCTCGTTGCGTCCGGCGAGCCCGCCGTACGTGGACACTTCGGGGAAGGCCGCGCACACGGCACGATGCACGGCGATGGTGTCGGGCAGCAGTCCGCTCTCCACGCTGGAGCCGGTCGGGCACGGCGCGCCCGAGAGTCCGACGTTCTCCGGCTCCGGCTCGGGTTCGGGCTCCGGCGGCGGCTCGGGCTTCGGCTCCGTGGCCGACAACAGTTCCGCGGGCACCCAGCGCGGCAGGTCGTTGTGAACGATCTGCCGGAAGCCGTTCTCCTCGACGTCGGTGACGGCGACCTGGCTCCCCTTGCCGAGCGATGCCAACACCGGTGCGTCATCGGCAGCCGCCGAGCGCACCTCGACGTCCTCGAGCAGGAACATGACGCCGACGTGTTTCGCCTCGCCGGCGCCCGGCAAGGAAGGACGTCCCTCGCTGCGGCTGACCGGCGGCTCGGTGCGTGCACCGAGCAACGAGGCCGAGATGACGTCCGTTCGCTGGCTAGCAGCGTCCGCGGCCGGCTGCGCTGGCACCGCACCACCGAGGGTGGCGAGCGCGGCAGCGGCGACTGCGGTGATACCGACGGCGGGAGTCGCGGCCGTCCGGGTGAGCCGCCGGGCATCGAACCGGCGACGGGATGTGACCTTGCGGTGTCCGGGGGTCGACACAGCACCTCACTTGATGGTTGACAACCCGACCTACCCTACGGACCCGACCCAAACACGCCAAGGCCTCTGTCCACACCGCGACACGGCAACGGCCCCGGACCGTGTGGTCCGGGGCCGTTGCGTCGAGCCGGTTCCCCTCGATGAGGGGAGGCGATCACTCGCCGCCGGTCAGCTTCTCACGCAGCGCCTGCAGCGCCTCGTCCGAGGCGAGCGATCCGCCCGTGGGGGCCGGAGCCTCGGAGGAGTAACCGGCCGCCGGGGCCTCGACCTCGTCGACGTTGGCCTTCTCGGCGTCGGCGATCTGACGCTTGTGCGCCTCCCAGCGCTCGTGCGCCTCGGCGTACTGCTTCTCCCAGGTGGCGCGGGCCTCTTCGTAGCCCTCCTGCCACTCGCCGGTCTCCGGATCGAAGCCCTCGGGGTAGATGTAGTTGCCGTTCTCGTCGTACGAGGACGCCATGCCGTAGAGCGTGGGATCGAAGTCCTCGACGTCCTCGGCGACAGCGGTCTCGTTCGCCTGCTTGAGCGACAGCGAGATACGACGACGCTCGAGGTCGATGTCGATGATCTTGACCATGACCTGGTCGCCGATCTGCACGACCTGCTCGGGGATCTCGACGTGACGCTCGGCGAGCTCCGAGATGTGCACCAGGCCCTCGATGCCCTCCTCGACGCGGACGAAGGCGCCGAACGGGACGAGCTTGGTGACGCGGCCCGGAACGATCTGGCCGATCTGGTGCGTACGAGCGAAGTGCTGCCACGGGTCTTCCTGGGTCGCCTTGAGCGACAGCGAGACGCGCTCGCGCTCCATGTCGACCTCGAGGACCTCGACGGTGACCTCGTCGCCCACCTGAACGACCTCGTTCGGGTGGTCGATGTGCTTCCAGGACAGCTCCGAGACGTGCACGAGGCCGTCGACGCCGCCGAGATCGACGAACGCGCCGAAGTTGACGATGGAGCTGATGACGCCCTTGCGGACCTGGCCCTTCTTGAGCTCGGTCAGGAAGTTCTGGCGGACCGCGGACTGCGTCTCCTCCAGCCACGCGCGGCGCGACAGGACGACGTTGTTGCGGTTCTTGTCCAGCTCGATGATCTTGGCCTCGAGCTTCTGCCCGATGTAGGGGTCGAGGTCGCGGACGCGACGCATCTCGACGAGCGAGGCCGGCAGGAAGCCACGAAGACCGATGTCCATGATGAGGCCGCCCTTGACGACCTCGATGACGGTGCCCTCGACGACGCCTTCCTCGGCCTTGATCTTCTCGATGTCGCCCCAGGCGCGCTCGTACTGAGCACGCTTCTTGCTCAGGATCAGGCGGCCTTCCTTGTCCTCCTTCTGCAGGACCAGGGCCTCGATGTTGTCACCGACAGCGACGACCTCATTGGGGTCGATGTCGTGCTTGATCGACAGCTCGCGCGAGGGGATGACGCCCTCGGTCTTGTAGCCGATGTCGAGGAGAACTTCATCACGGTCCACTTTGACGATGGTGCCGTCGACGATGTCGCCGTCGTTGAAGTACTTGATGGTCTTGTCGATGGCGGCGAGGAAGTCGTCCTCGTTGCCGATGTCGTTGACCGCAACCTGCGGGGCCGCAGAAGGAGTTGCGAGGCCAGAAGTCATAAGGGATGGGCTCCGATGGATGGTGGATAGAGTTATCGAGCGCTCGCTCCCCTTGGATCGTGAACCGAGATGATGCCGCAGGGCTCACCACGGGACGCGAGTTGCGATCCTGCTCCGTCCGAGGAACGCACAGGTCGCCAGCGCATCTACAAGGGTACGCCACGCTCGTCGTCACACATAACCCGGGGCGAGCAGAAAATGTTCCCGAATCAGCTTCCGGGCGCGAGGAATGCGGCCAGCGCGCGGGCATAGAGCTCGATGTCGGCGGACGCCATGGTCTCGCGCGCAGCATGCATGGCCAGCTGCGGAGCTCCGACGTCGATCGTCAACATCCCGGTGCGGGCGGCGCTCAACGGGCCGATCGTCGAGCCGCACGGGAGGTCGGCGCGGTGGACGTAGCGCTGGAGCCGAACCCCGGCCTCCTCGCACGCCTGCGCGAAGATCGCGGTACCACGGGCGTCCGTGGCGTACCGGAGGTTCTGGTTCACCTTGAGCACCGGTCCCCCGCCCATCGTGATGCGGTGGAGCGGCTCGTGTTTGTCCGCGTAGTTGGGGTGCGTGGCGTGGGCCATGTCGCCCGAGGCGCACACGGACGCAGCGATGGCCCGGTGGTAGTCGTCGCGGCTGCCGCCGGCGGCGAGCACGATCCGCTCGATCGTGGTGGCCAGCAGATCGGACTGCGCACCGCGCTCGGAGGTGCTGCCGACCTCCTCGTGGTCGAACAGCACCAGCATGGTGTGGTGCGGCCCCGCGGGCCGGTCCGCGGCGAGGAACGCCCGAAGCCCGGCGAAACACGTGGCCTGGTTGTCCAGGCGGGGCGCGGCGACGAACTCGTCCTGCGGGCCGTAGAGGACGCTCGGCGCAGCATCGGCTGTCATCAGCTCGAAGCCGACGACATCGTCGCCTGGCACGTCGGCACGCTCGGCGAGCCAGGCGAGGAGGTTCTGCTCCCCCAGGCTCCAGATGCCGTTGAGGTGACGCTGCCGGTCGATCTCGCTGCCGCCGCGGTCGAGGTGAATCGCCAGATGTGGGACGCGGACCACCGGCTCCTCGGTGTGCACCAACACCTCGCGGCCACCCTTGAGCACCAGCCGCCCGGCGAGGGCGAGGTCGCGGTCGAGCCAGCTGTCGATGATCGGGCCGCCGTACGGCTCGAGTGCGACGACCCCGATGCCGTCGAAGCGCACGTCATAGTGCTGCTTGACACGCAGGTTGGGGCTGTCGGTGTGGGCGCCGACGACACGGAATCCTGTGTGGGCCGGAGCGCCCCCGGCCGTCGCCCAAGCGATGAGCGAACCGCCGCGCTGGACGTAGTAGCGGCCCGCCGCGGAGGGCCACGCTGCCGTCTCTTCGACGCGCTGGAACCCGGCGGCGCTGAGCTCGTCGGCGGCGGTCTGCACGGCGTGGAAGGGACTCGGCGACGCGTCGACGAAACGGCACAGGTCGGTTGCGGAGGCGTTCACCATGCCGCCACTGTAACGACGAACCGGGATGCGCCGGCCTTCGCCAGCACATCCCGGTTCGTCGTTCGCGTCAGCTCAGCTTGCGCCGGATGGCGAGTCCGCCGAGTCCGAGCAGGGCGATGGCGGCGGCCGCGCCACCGCGCACCAGGTTGGCGCGATCCTCGCCGTCCTCGGCGGCGAACGTCAGCTTGTATGCCGCACGTGAGACGGCGCCCTCCGGGCTTCCGTACGGCTGCAGCTCGGCGGCACGCTCGGCACCCGCCTCGATCAGCGCGTACTTCTGTCCGTAGTCCATCGCCGTCGCGTTGCCGACGTTCTTCAGCTGCGACGTGCCTTGATCCGACAGCTGCTGCGCACCCTCGGGAAGCTGCGGGGCCGAGCCCGCCGCCTGTCCGAGACCGTCAGCCAGCCGGCCGGCACCCGCGTCGAGCTTGCCCGCGCCGGCAGCCAGTTCTCGCGCACCGGGAGCGAGCTCGGCCGTACCGGCCGCGAGTTGCCCACTTCCGGTCGCGAGACGCGCCGTCCCATTCGCCAGTTCGCCCGCACCGGGAGCCAACTGCGCGAGGCCTCCATCAAGTTGATTGGCACCGCCGGCAAGTTGAGCTGAACCAGCAGCCAACTGACCCGACGCTCCCGCTGCATCTGTTGCACCTGCGCTAACGAGCCCAGAACCGTGGGATAACTCCGTCGTCCCCTGCTTCAGCATCTGGGAGTTCTCCCGGAGCTGAAAAGTCCCCGCGGCCAAATCGCCGGCTCCTGTTAGAAGCGCCCCTGCGCCAGCGTCGAGGTCGCTCAGTCCACCCGCTAGATCACCCAGACCATCGCGCAGAAGGACGGCGCCGCCAAGCACATCGCCCGCGCCAATTCTAGCTGCGACAAGACCGACATCCAGGAGCTCCAGCCCGCTCGTCACAGCTGCGGCACCACCGCGCAAGCTGGCCGGTTCGGACTGGTCGCCCACCCCGTCGATAGCAAATTGCAGACCTGCTACCACCTGTTCGAGCGCAGGCAGCATGCTGCTCGTCACTCCGGCATTCGACTGTTGGAGTCCGCCGATCAGCTGGTCCACCGTCGTTTCGAACGCCTGCCTTTCCTCAGGATCAGCGATTAGATTGGAGAATCCTCGTACTGACTGCAGACCAGTGATGACCTGCGCCAGCGACCCGCTCAACTGGGTCAGTCCGCCAGCGACTGCTCCCGCCCCATCTCGCGCTCGAGGCAAACCACTCGCCAACTGGTCCAACCCGGTCGACAGCTGGTTCATCCCGGCGATGAGCTGAGCAGGAACCTTTGCCGCCTCTTCGAGCCCGCCGTCAAGCGCTTCAGCGCCGTCTGCGAGTGCGATGGCGCCCGCACTCAAGGTCTCAGACCCCGCCACAGCATCCGAGGTCCCATCGGCGAGAGCACCGAGGCCACCGTTAAGCTGCTGGGCCCCATCATCCAGAGCGCCGGCACCAGTTACTAGGAGCGAGGCACCTTCATCGAGATCCGTGCTTCCAGCCCACAGCGCAGCAGCACCTGCAGCGATCTGCTGAAGGCCGACGAACAGGGCGGCGTTTCCATCACTGACCTGCCCCGCGCCTGCTCGAAGTTGCGCCGAACCTGCTCGCAATTCGGAGGCACCCGAGCTGAGTCGGCGTGCCCCATCGTCCGCTTGGGCTGCACCGTCACGAAGTTGCCAAGCTCCGGAATTGAGATCTCGTGCTCCAACACTGAGCTTCTTGGCTCCGGTCGAGAGCTGGCCGGTTCCGTCCTTGAGCTCGCCGGCACCCGCATCGAGTTGGAGGATGCCGGCGACGAGCTCCTCGGCTCCGTCGCGGATCTTCAGCAGGTTCTGATCGATGGTGGCGGCACCCTCGGTCAGTTCCGCACCCGAATCCGCGCCGCCCTTGTAGCTCGCGGCACCTCCCGCGAACGACGGGCTCGTCAGCGGGTTGACCGGAAGCACCGACATGTTCGCCTCCGGCACGAGACCGTCTTCGATCTCGGCGGTGTAGCCGAAGGTCGTGCGGTCAGCGCCGATCGGCGGGAACAAGGTCATCGTGAAGGACAGGAGCGTCCCGCCCTTGCCGTCGCCTGCCGCGTTGGCTTGCTCGGACTGCACGTTGGTGAAGTTCGCCGGCAGGACGGTCGACATCGAGCCGACCAGCGGCACGACGACCGCCATGGTCGAGGTCCTGGTCCTGCCCTCGCCGTCCACGTAGGTGACGTCCTGCTGCTCGCCGGTCATGTTCCGCACGTGGTACGTCACCTCGAGGGTGCCGCTCTTGCCGACGATGTCCTTGGGCTCGACCTTCTCGCCGTCGAGTCGATATTCCACACGGACGTCGACCGGCAACTCACCGTCGTAGTCCGCCACGGTGCGGTACGCCTTCTCGCCCTTGACACTCGTCGAGACGCGCTGTTTCCCGTCGCGAACCGAAACCCCTCCGAAGCCGTTGAGGTTCCGGGCCCCGTCGGCCACCGGATTGTCGATCTCGACCGATCCGTCGCCCTTCAGCACCAGCTGGTCATAGACCCGCTGCGACGACACCCGGCCGTCCGCCGTGAGCTTGGCGTCGACGGTCTCCGTGTTCGTGATCGACACGTCGCCGGAGACGCCCGACGCAGCGGACACCGCTCCAGCGATCGGCGCCTGAGCGGCGACGAGCAGGCATCCGCTGACCGCAGCCATGGTGGCCACCGCGTACTTACGCTTCGAGAACATCAGACCAACTCCCTCTCGTCGGCCGTGGCCGAGCGCGACTGCGACCCTGGATCCACGCACAGCACCGTCACGACGAGTCCCACCACGACCGCGAGCAGCAGGCTCGTCATCGTGGACACGGATTCGGTGGCGAACAGCGGCGGGTTCTCGGCGAACACGTGCTCGTAGGCACCGGCGAAACCGGCGGCCCCGAGCAGTACGGCCCAGAACGGCAGGCGACCGCGCGCCACTGCCGTGATGGCCGTCAGCACGAGGATGACGCCCGCGACGGTCGCGGCACGGCCGACGGACGTGTCGGGAAGCACGGCGACGCGCAGGGCGTAACCGACCCAGGCGACGACGAGGCCCACAGCGAACGCAGCGACCCGCAGGCCGAGCGATCGATGCGGTACCAGAGCGATGACGGCGCCCAGCCCGATTCCGAGGATCGCCACGAAGGCAATGCCGAGGTCCAGACTCTCGCCGAGCAATACGAATACAACGGCCGCCAGCGCCAACAGGGCACCGGCGACCAACTCTCCCTTGGTCATGTGTGACTGCTCGGGCCTCGAAACGATGGGGGTGAGGCCCGAGAACTCCCTTCTCCGGAGTGAATCAGATCACACTTTCGCGGATTTGGGTATGACCCCGCCGAGCGAGTTTGCTACCAGCTTCGGCAGAGCGGTCCCGTCTGCCGTAAGTTCAGTTATCGTGCAGGTCCGCCTCCGTTCTGCGACGCTCGTCGCCGCTGCGATGATGGTCATGAACGTCGTCACCTACGGCTTCAACCTGGTGGCCGCGCGCATGCTGATCCCGGCGGAATTCGGCGCCGTGACGGCACTGCTGAGCATCATCCTCGTCGCCAACGTCGTGTCGTTGGGACTCCAAGCGACCATCGCGCGCAAACTGTCGGTAGCTCCGGCAGAACGCCGGGCCGCGATCATCGGGGCCGCCTCCCGCGTGACGTGGGGCGTCTCCACCGCGGTGGGCGTCGTGGTCGCCTGCTCCACCGTGATCATGACACCGGCGCTGCGCCTCGACTCTCCTGTTCCCGTCGCGTTATGCGGCGCGATGATCGTGCCGTTGACCGTCATGGGGGCACAGGCGGGGGTCGCCCAGGGCTGCGAGCGCTGGCACAAGCTGTCCGCCATCTACCTGGGCAACGGCTTCGGCCGGCTCATCGGAGGCTGTGCCGGCATCCTGCTGTTCTCCGACGCGACCGGTGCCATGCTCGGTTTGGCGGTCGGCGCGTGGTTGCCGGTCATCGCCGGGCTGGGCCTGTTGCGCATCCGCGGTGTACACGACGACGTGCGCCCGCTTCTGACGGAGACGGCCGGATCGGCGTTCGCACTGTTGTCCTACTTCGTCCTCAGCAACGCCGACGCCCTCATCGCCCGGAACCTGTTCGACCCTCACGACAGCGGTCTCTACGCTGCCGGCCTGATCCTCACGAAAGCCACGTTGTTCCTCCCCCAGTTCGTCAGCGTCGTGTTGTTCCCGACGCTTTCGCGCGACGAAAGCCATCGCTCGCGTCTGGTGGCAGCCGCCGCGGTGACGCTCCTCGGAATCTGCGTCATCGGCGGAACCCTCGCGTTGCCGCAGCTCGCGCTCGCGCTCGTCGGCGGTCCGCAGTACGCCGAGATCGCCGACCGGTTGTGGCTGTTCGCACTCTCCGGCTCGTTCCTCGCGCTGGCGCACATGCTCGTGTTCGACGCCCTGGCCCGCCGCGCGAAGGGCGCGACAGCGCTCATCTGGGTCGCGCTCGCGTTCGTCGTGGCCCTCGCGTACGCGCTCGACGTCGAGACGACGGGGCTCGTGCTCATCGTCGCGGGATGCTCGGGAACGTTGTGCGCGGTGCTGCTTGCTCTGCCGCTGGTAACCGAGCGTCGCTCAGCACCGGCCCGGACACCCTGACGCGCCCTAGTGCCCGGCCTCGTGCCACGTCCGACCGACGCCGACCGAGACGTCCAGCGGCACCGACAACGCGGCCGCACCGGCCATCTGCTCGCGGACGAGGCTCTCGACGCGGTCGAGCTCGCCGCGCGCGACCTCGAGCACCAACTCGTCGTGCACCTGCAGCAGCATGCGTGACCGTAGCCCGGACTCGCGGAGCGCTCGCTCGACGCCCAGCATCGCGACCTTGATGATGTCTGCGGCCGACCCCTGAATCGGGGCGTTGAGCGCCATGCGTTCGGCCATCTCTCGACGCTGCCGGTTGTCGCTCTGCAGATCGGGCAAGTACCGGCGGCGCCCCATGATGGTCTCGGTGAAACCCGTCTGGCGGGCGTCGTCGACCACACCCTGCAGATAGTCGCGCACTCCACCGAACGTCTGGAAGTAGTCGTCCATCAGGACCTGCGCCTCGCCCGGGGTGATGCCGAGCTGCTGCCCCAGCCCGTATGAGGACAGACCGTAGGCGAGGCCGTAGTTCATCGCCTTGATGCGGGCCCGCAACCCGCCGTCGATGTCGTCGGGCGCGCGGTCGAAGACCTTGGCCGCCATGACGGTGTGGAAGTCGTGCCCGGACCGGAACGCCTCGATGAGGTCGGCGTCCTCGGACAGGTGCGCCATGATGCGCATCTCGATCTGGCTGTAATCGGCCGTCAGGAGCGTTTCGAAGCCCTCACCGACGCAGAACGCCTCGCGAATCCGCCGTCCCGACTCGGTGCGGATGGGGATGTTCTGCAGGTTGGGGTCGGCGGAGCTCAGCCGCCCGGTCGCCGCGATCGTCTGGTAGTAGGTCGTGTGGATGCGACCGTCGGACTGAACGGTCTTCTGCAGCCCCTCGACGGTCTGCCGCAACCGGGTGACGTCGCGGTGGGCCAGCAGATGCTCCAGGAAGGGATGCTCGGTCTTGGCGTACAACGACTGGAGCGCGTCAGCGTCGGTGGTGTAGCCGGTCTTGGTGCGCTTGGTCTTGGGCATCGCGAGCTCTTCGAAGAGCACGACCTGCAACTGCTTGGGCGACCCGAGGTTCACCTCGCGGCCGATCACCGCGTAGGCGTCCTGCGCCGCGCCGAGCATGCGCTCGGTGAACTCCTGGTGCAATGCGTCGAGGTGCGCACCGTCGACGGCGATGCCGGTGGCCTCCATCTGCCGTAACACGCGGATGAGCGGAAGCTCGACGGTGCGCAGCAGGTCGAGCGCGCCGTGCTGCTCCACCTGCGGCTCCAAGGTGGCCCACAGATCGACCGCTGCCCGCGCCCGCTGGACGGCGCTCTGCGCGCCGGCGGAGTCGTCGTCGAAAGCCAACTGTCCCGAGTCGTCGCTGGCGCTGATCTCGCGGTGCAGGTAGCGCACCGCTAGATCGGCGAGGTCGTAGGAACGCTGGTCGGGACGGACGAGGTAGGCGGCCAACGCAGTGTCCGCCACGACTCCGTCGACGCTCCATCCCTGGGCGGCCAGGGCATGAACCTGCCCCTTGGCGTCGTGCAGCACCTTGGCGCGCTCCGGATCGGCCAACCACGCCGCGAGCGCCGCGTCGTCCTGGTCGGTCAACGTGTCGGTGCTGACCCACATGCCGTGACCGTCGAGCGTCGCGACGGCGATGGTGTCCGCGCGCGCTCCCGACGGCCGCAGCGCACCCATCACGTCCACACCGACGACGGAGCCGGTGGCATGGGCGTCCAGCCACGCCTTCACCTCGCCCTGCCCCGGAAGCGCGAGAGCGAGTTCGACCGCGGCGTCGGCGGATGCCTTTTCGTCGCCGCCGCCGAGATAGTCGAACAGCCGCTCGCGCAGCGCCGAGAACTCCAAGGCGTCGAAGACCCGGTGGATCGCGTCGCGGTTCCACTCCGTCGTGAAACCGAGGTCGGTTGGTCCTGCCGGCAGGTCGAGATCGCACACCAGCGCGTTGAGCCGGCGGTTGCGAAGGACGTCGTCGAGGTGGTCGCGCAGCGACTGCCCCGCCTTGCCGCCGATGCCGTCGACGCCCGCCACGATGCCGTCGAGGCCGTCGTAGGCGTTGATCCACTTGGCGGCCGTCTTGGGTCCCACGCCGGGCACACCCGGCAGGTTGTCGCTCGATTCGCCGACCAGCGCGGCCAGGTCCGGATACCGCTGCGGGGGCACGCCGTACTTCTCCTCCACGGCGGCCGGTGTCATACGAGCGAGATCGGAGACGCCCCGCTTCGGGTAGAGAATCGTGGTGCGGTCGCTGACCAGCTGGAAGGAGTCGCGGTCACCCGTGCAGATGAGCACTTCCATGCCGGCTTCCTCGGCCTGGCGGGTGAGCGTGCCGATGACGTCGTCCGCCTCGTAACCGGGCTTCTCGAGGTACTGGATGCCGAGGGCGTCCAGCACCTCCTTGACGAGCTCGACCTGTCCCTTGAACTCCTGCGGCGACGCGGAGCGATTGGCCTTGTACTCCGCGTACTGCTCCGTGCGGAACGAGGCGCGCGAGACGTCGAACGCGACACCGACATGGGTGGGCCGCTCGTCGCGCAGCACGTTGATGAGCATCGAGGTGAACCCGAAGACAGCGTTCGTGCTCTGCCCCGTGGTGGTGGAGAAGTTCTCCACCGGTAGCGCGAAGAAGGCGCGGTAAGCGACTGAATGGCCGTCGATCAGCAGGAGTCGGTCCACGACAGCCACCCTAGACCGAGAGGCCGACAGGAAGGACCGACGGTCAGCCGACCGGGCTGCCCACGCGGCGTCGCAGCGTGCGCCGCACGGCCAGCAGCCGACCCGTCACCTTGGAGTACGCGACCTTGCCGTCGAGCCGAGCCCGCAGGCGACTCGTCTGCGTCGCGCGCAGCACAGCGATCTGGTTGAAGCCGAGTTTGGCGAGATAGCGGTTGGACTCGCGTGCGTGGACGGGCACCGAGGCGAGGGTGATCTCGCACCCCTGCTCCTCAGCGTGCGCGGCCATCGCCGAGAGCAACACGGTGGCGATGGACTTGCGGCGGAACTCCGGTGCGACCTGAATGTCGGTGACGATCAGGATGCGCGACCCGCTGATCGGGGTGAGCGTGCCGAGATCACCGACGACGGCGCCCACGACCTGCTCGTGCTCGTCGACGGCGACGATGATGCGGCGTCCGCGCCGCGCGAAGTTGAAGGCGAGGGCTTCGGCGGCCTCCTCACACGTCGGCTCACGCCACAGCAGCTGCTGGCTGAACGTGTCGGAATGCTCATCGCCGGCCGCGGCGGCACAGGCAGCCCACAGCCGGATCAGCTTCTCGGCGTCATCGATCGTCGCGTCCCGCAGCGTCACCGGCGGCCGTGCTCCCATGCCCCACCCTTCCGTCCGCTAACCAGCCCCCCCGACCAGGCCACAGCGTACGCCTCTCCTGGCGTGGCGCCCAGTCCTCGTCCCCACGTCGGGGACCGGCCGGGCGGCCGAAGAACGAAACCGAACTGTTACCAGCGTTTACTGCACACCCCCTGCGAATGCACCTATGCTCATCCGGAACGTGCGGGCAGTACCGTGCCCGGACACGAGACACAGGAGAAGTGTGTGCGACAGCGACTAGCTGCGGCATGCGTACTGATGCTGGGGGCGATCCTCCTCGGTGCCGGTGGCGCATATGGAACATCGCCCGCCGCGCTGCCGAGCGAGAGTCCGGACAACTCGATCACCGTCGTCCTCCTCGACACCCGGGGCACCGAAGCAGGTGAGCCCGGCACGCCCGTGCCCGACGTGGACATCGAGGTGTCGGACGACTCGGGGACGGTGGGCGAAGGCACCACCGACGAGGAGGGCCGCGTTTCCATTCCGATCCCCGGTCTCGGTTCGTACACGGTGACGGTGGACGAGGACACCCTCCCCGAGGACACCGAACTCAGCGGCGAGGGAGGCAACGAGCGCAGCGTCAACGTGGTCATCTCCGGCGACATGCGCGTGCAGTTCCCCATCGCCGACGAACGAGCAGCCGGCGCCGGGTTCGTCAGCAAGCTGATGACCGGCGCCGTCTCGGGCATCAAGTTCGGCCTCATCATCGGCCTGGCCGCTCTCGGTCTCTCCATGGTGTTCGGCACGACCGGCCTCACCAACTTCTCCCACGGCGAGCTCATCACCTTCGGTGGCCTCGTCGTCTACGGCTTCAACCGCGGGTTGGGGTTGCCAGTCGTCGTCGCCGGCATCCTCACCGTGTTCGTCTCCGCCGGTTTCGGCTGGGTGCAAGAACGCGGACTCTGGCGGCCGCTACGGCGGCGCGGCACCGGACTGGTCGCGATGATGATCGTTTCGATCGGTTTCGCGCTCTTCTTGCGCAACGTCTACCAGTACGTGTTCGGCGGCACCACCAAGTCGCTGTCGCAGTACGTCTCCCAGCAGCGGGTCTCCCTCGGCCCGGTGTCGCTCGCGCCCAAGGAGATGGCCATCATCGCGATCGCGCTCGTCGCGATCGCCCTCGTCTGCGCCGCCCTCATGACCACGCGACTGGGCAAGGCGACGCGCGCCGTCGCGGACAACCCCGCCCTGGCATCCTCGTCGGGCCTGCGCGTCGACGGGATCATCGGATGGGTGTGGATCATCGGCACCGCGCTGACCGGTCTCGCCGGCGTCCTGCTCGCGGTCGATCAGCAAGTCGAGTTCCAGATGGGCTTCAAGATGCTGCTGCTCGTGTTCGCCAGCGTGACCCTCGGCGGCCTCGGCACCATCTGGGGCGCGCTCATCGGCAGCATGGTCGTCGGCATCATGGTCGAGGTCTCCCCCGTGCTGGGCGTGCCGGCCGAACTCAAGTACACCCCGGCGTTGCTGGTGCTCATCCTCATCCTCCTGGTGAGGCCACAGGGCATCCTCGGGCGCCGCGAGCGGATCGGATGACGACATGGACTGGGGATCGATCTTCTCGAACGCCATGGCCTCGGCCCTCGGGCCCGACGCCATCGTCTACGCCCTGGCCGCCATCGGCCTGAACGTGCACTTCGGCTACACCGGGTTGCTCAACTTCGGTCAGGCCGGCTTCATGGCCGTGGCCGCCTACGGGCTGGCCGCCAGCGTCGCCACGTGGGGACTGCCCTTCTGGGTCGGTATCGCGATCGGCTTCGGTGCCGCGCTGTTGCTGGCCCTACTGCTCGGTGTTCCGACCCTGCGGCTGCGCGCCGACTACCTGGCCATCGCGACGATCGCGAGCGCGGAGATCCTCCGCCTCGTCTTCGGCTCGGTCACGCTGTCGGACTGGTTCGGCGGCAGCAACGGCCGTCAGCAGTTCGCCGACACCTTCTACGACCTGAACCCGTACTCGAGCCGCCTCGACTTCGGTCTCTTCAGCTTCAGTGCGAACGACGCGTGGGTGTTCACGGTCGGCTGGGTGCTGGTCGCGCTGAGCTGCCTGGCGGTCTGGTCGCTCATGCGCAGCCCGTGGGGCCGCGTCCTCAAGTCGATCCGCGAGGACGAGGACGCAGTGCGCTCGCTGGGCAAGAACGTGTTCTCCTACAAGATGCAGGCGCTGATCCTCGGCGGCATGTTCGGCGCGCTGGCCGGCTTCATGCTCGCGATCAAGCAACAGTCGGTGATCCCCACCGATTACGCCACCGACATCACGTTCTTCGCCTACACCGCCCTCTTGCTCGGCGGCGCCGGTCGCGTGCTGGGGCCCGTCATCGGTGCGATGATCTTCTGGTTCCTCATGACGTTCCTCGGAGGCTTCTTCAGCTCCGCGGCGTCCATCGACCTGATCCCGGACGTGGTCATGTCCGACATTCAGGCGAGCCTGGTTCGTTTCATCCTGGTCGGCGCGGGACTCATGGCCCTCATGATCTTCCGTCCGCAGGGCATCTTCGGAGACCGTAGGGAGATCGCGATCGATGGACGTTGAGACCTCAGCGACGGGCCGCGAGGCCCTCGCCTCGGTGCCGAACACGCCCGGGGCACCCAAGCCCGACCCGATCATCGTCGGCGACGACATCACCCGCACGTTCGGCGGGCTCACGGCCGTCGATGTCGAACATCTCGAGATCCAACGCGGCGTCATCACGGCGTTGATCGGGCCCAATGGTGCGGGCAAGACCACGTTGTTCAACCTGCTGACCGGTTTCGACAAGCCGGACTCCGGCGACTGGTCGTTCAACGGCCATCGGCTCGCCGGGCTCCCGGCCTTCAAGGTCGCCCGCCTCGGCATGGTCCGCACCTTCCAGCTCACGAAGGTGCTGTCGAAGCTCACGGTGATCGAGAACATGCGCCTCGGTGCGACCGGCCAACGGGGCGAGCGCTTCTGGCTCTCGTTGCTCCCGCCGCTGTGGCGTCCGCAGGAGCAGGAGAACACGGAGCGCGCCGACGAGCTGCTGCGCCGCTTCAAGCTCGACGCCAAGCGCGAGGACTTCGCCGGATCGCTCTCGGGCGGGCAGCGCAAGCTCCTCGAAATGGCGCGCGCCCTCATGGTCGACCCCGAGCTGATCATGCTCGACGAGCCGATGGCGGGCGTGAACCCGGCGCTCAAGCAGTCGCTGCTGGGACACGTGAAGTCGCTGCGCGACGAGGGACGCACCGTGCTGTTCGTCGAGCACGACATGGACATGGTGCGCGACATCTCCGACTGGGTGATCGTGATGGCGCAGGGCAAGATCGTGGCGGAAGGGCGCCCCGAGCAGATCATGTCAGATCCCGCCGTGATCGACGCGTACCTCGGTGCGCACCACGATGCGGACCTGAGCGAGCTCGACGCGGCGAGCATCGAAGCCGAGGCCTCGGCCGAGCTGGACCAGGAGGCGAAGGATGACTGACGACGCGACCACCACGACGCCCGAGCGCGAGGCTCACCTCGCCGCCGCCGAGGGGGCCATCCTGCGCGCGGACAACCTCATCGCGGGTTACCTGCCCGGCGTGAACATTCTCAACGGTGCCGACCTGTACTGCCAGCCAGGAGAGCTGGTGGGCATCATCGGTCCCAACGGAGCCGGAAAGTCGACCCTGCTCAAGGCGCTGTTCGGTCTCGTCACGGTGCATACCGGAACAGTGAAGCTCAACGGCGAGGACATCACGAACCTGCGCGCCGACCAGCTGGTCACCAAGGGCATCGGCTTCGTGCCCCAGACCAACAACGTGTTCCCGAGCCTGACGATCGAGGAGAATCTGCAGATGGGCTGCTACCAGCAGCCCAAGCGGTTCGCCGAGCGTTTCGACTTCGTGACCGAGCTGTTCCCGCGGTTGGGCGAACGGCGCAAGCAGCGCGCCGGTTCCCTCTCCGGCGGCGAGCGGCAGATGGTCGCGATGGGACGAGCGCTGATGATGGACCCGTCGGTTCTGCTCCTCGATGAGCCGTCCGCCGGCCTCTCTCCCGTCCTGCAGGATGAGGTCTTCGTCCAGACCCGCAACATCAACCGGGCCGGGGTATCGGTCGTCATGGTCGAGCAGAACGCCCGCCGGTGCCTGCAGATCTGCGACCGGGGCTACGTGCTGGACCAAGGCCGCAACGCCTACACCGGCACGGGCCGCGAACTGGCCGACGACCCGAAGGTCATCGAGCTCTATCTCGGCACGCTCGGCCAGCGCGACGCCGGCTGAGTCCAGCGCCGCGAGGAGGGCCCCGGGAGCCTGGCTCCTGGGGCCCTCGTCGTTGCTCAGCTCCCGGTTGGACCCGAGCGGGCATCCGTGGCCCCCGGCCTCCGCGTTTGTTCCGGTCACCCTAGCTAGCGTGGCTGCCGCGCAGGCTCGACGCGCGCCACGAACGACGATCGCCCCGGACCGAAGCCCGGGGCGATCGCTCACTGCGGAGCGGGTCCGATCAGATCTGACCGGCCTTGAACTCCACCGGCTCGAACGTGTTCTCGGCGTTGTACTGGAAGATACCGATCGATGCGGCGGTGATGCTGCCCGTGTCGCCGAACTCGATCGGCCCGGAGACACCGTCGTAGTCGATGTCCTCGCCCTGTTCGAGCAGCTCCTTGCACTCGGCGAACGTCGTGCACTTGGTGCCGTCGGCGGACACGTTCTGCATCTCCGACGCAATGGCCTGGCCCGAGTCGTTGTCGGCCGCGATCGCGGCGAGCGCCACCAGGATCACGGCGTCGTAGGACTCCGGTCCGTAGGTGAAGCTGTCGAGGTTCGGGTCGATGCTCAGCAGCCGCTCACGGAACTCGTCGCTGAGTTCCGCGCCCGGGTACGTCGCGCGCACGCCCTCGAGCGTGCCCGGCGGCAGGTCCGCGCTGTAGTCGGCGGTGTTGCCGTCGACGAAGTAGGTCTGCACGTCCTGCGGACCCACGCCAGCGCTGATCAGCTCGGGGATGATCTTGGTCGTCTCGTTGAACGCGACCAGGACGATCGCATCGGGGTTGGAGTTGGCGACCTCCTGGACCTCCGAGCCGAAGGTCGAGGCGTTCGCGTCGTAGAGCACCTTCGCCGCGACCGTGCCGCCGGCGTCGGTGAAGACCTGCTCGATCTGGTCCGAGAGCGCCTCCCCGTAGGCGTCCTGACGGGCGAGGATGGCGACGTTCTGTGCACCGTCCTCGGCCAACAGGTTGGCCATCACCGCGCCCTGGAGGATGTCCGAGGGTGCCGTGCGGAAGTACAGGCCCTTGTCGTCATACTCGTCGAACGTCGTCGACGTGTTGGCCGGCGAGATCTGGAGGACGCCGGCACCGACGATCTTGTCGATGACGGCCAGCGAGACGCCCGAGGCTGCCGCGCCCACGATCACGTCCGCATCGGCGTTGAGCAGCTTGTCGGTCTCGCCCGGAGCGATGTTCGGGGTGCCGTCGCCGGAGTCGGCCTTGACGCCCTTGACCTCCTGACCGAGGACGCCGCCGGCCTCGTTGATCTCCTGGATCGCGAGATCGACGCCCGCGAACTCCGGAGGACCGAGGAACGAGAGGTCGCCGGTCTGCGGCAACAGCGAACCGATGGTCAGGACACCGTCGCCCTCGGGGATCTCGGTGCTGTCGCCGGCGTCGTCGTCACTACCGCCACCGCCGCCGCAGGCGGCCAGCACGAGAGCACTCGCGCTGGCCACGGCGGCAAGGCGCAGCGTGTTGCGTGTGCGCTTCATCAATCCTCCGTGTGAGTGAGACAGCGTCCGGGCAGGACTCCCGCACGCGTTGGAGGAAAATCTAGTGCGCTTTTGTGACGTTGGGCGCACTCCTGCGTGATTGGCATGTTTCGTAGTCAAGTTGTAATCGAGATCACACTCACCGCCCGAGTGACGGCCCCTGCTCGATGACGGCCTCCGCGACCTCGCGCATCGACAGCCGCAGGTCCATGGCCGTCTTCTGGATCCAGCGGAAAGCGTCGGGCTCGCTCAGGTCCAGCGATGATTGCAGAATCGACTTGGCCCGCTCGACCGCCTTGCGCGCGGCCAACTGCTCGGACAGATCGCTCACTTCGGCCTCCAGCTGAGCGATCTCGGAGAATCGGCTGCGCGCCATCTCGATCGCCGGAACGAGGTCGGAGGGGGAGAACGGCTTCACGAGGTAGGCCATGGCCCCGGCCTCGCGGGCCCGCTCGACCAGATCGCGCTGACTGAACGCGGTGAGCATGACGACCGGCGCGATCCGTGCCCGGGCGATCTGTGAGGCCGCCGTGATCCCGTCGAGCTTGGGCATCTTGACGTCCATCACGACTAGATCAGGTCGGTGTTCCATGGCAAGGGCGACGGCCTGCTCACCGTCGGCGGCCTGGCCCACGACGTCGTAGCCCTCCTCGGCGAGCATCTCGGCGAGGTCCATACGGATGAGTGCCTCGTCCTCGGCGATCACGACGCGCGGAGGGGTCGGGGCATTCGTCTGGGAAGTCACCCCGTAAGGTTATCGGGCACCTAACGTGCATAGCCGGGTTGGCGGAATGGTAGACGCGATGGTCTCAAAAACCATTGTCCGCAAGGGCGTGCGGGTTCGAATCCCGCACCCGGCACGTCTCACGCGACCGAACTCGGGGCGTCGTCTCCCGAGCTTGGAGACCAGTCGACCGGCGAAGCCGCGTGCCGGCCCCGCCGGCACGTCCGAGTGAGCACACTCGTGCCGTGGGTTTCCGCGGGGTGCCGCCACCTACGGCTCTGCCTTCCGGCACCTCGGGCACAACGGAACGACAGGTTCACAGCGTGAGCCATCACGCACGGCTGACCTACATCACCTGGCAGTCCGACTCGCTGATTCCACATCGCGGAACTCCGGGCCAATCCCCCAACTTTTGGCCAGTTGTAGCCCGTTTCCAGCCCGGAGAAGGGCCACAACTGGCCAAAAGTCGCGCGGACCGCGGGACCTCGCGGGCCTTGACTCAGCCGGGGGTCTCGTCGAGTTCGTACGCCGGGACGACCTTGTTGATCGCGTCGCCCATCTGGTGGACGCGGAGCGCATTCGTGGAACCCGGAATTCCCGGAGGGGCGCCGGCAACGATGACGACGTTCGTGCCCTCGGCGCATTTGCCGATCTCGAGCAACGCCCGGTCGACCTGGAGGACCATCTGGTCGGTGTGGCGAACCTCCGGCACCCGGAACGTCTCCACACCCCAGGTCAGGGCGAGCTGGTTGCGCACCTTCTCGTGCGGCGTGAATGCGATGACGGGGATGTACGAACGGTAGCGAGCCATGCGCTGCGCCGTGTCACCACTGGTCGTGAACGCCACGACGTACTCGGCCTGCACGGCCTCGGCGACGTCGGCGGCCGCACGGCAGATGATGCCGCGCTTCGTGCGCGCCTTCCACGTGTACGCAGCCATGCGCGGAAGCCCATGGTCCTCCGTCGACGCGATGATGCGCGACATGATCTTGACGGTCTGCACCGGGAACTGCCCGACACTGGTCTCACCCGAGAGCATGACGGCGTCCGCGCCGTCGAGCACCGCGTTGGCCACGTCGGACGCCTCAGCGCGGGTGGGCCGGGGCGCGGAGATCATCGACTCGAGCATCTGCGTCGCCACGATGACGGGCTTGGCGTTACGGCGCGCCTTCTCGATGATCTGCTTCTGCACGAGCGGCACGTCTTCGAGCGGCAGCTCCACGCCGAGGTCGCCGCGCGCGACCATGAAGCCGTCGAACGCGTCCATGATGTCGTCGAGGTTCTCGACGGCCTGCGGCTTCTCGATCTTCGCGATGACGGGGACGAAGACGTCCTCCTCGGCCATGATCCGACGCACGTCCTCGGCGTCGGAGGCGTTCCGCACGAACGACAGCGCGATGAAGTCCACGCCGGCACGCAGCGCGAACCGCAGGTCGTCGACGTCCTTCTCGCTGAGCGCGGGAACGCTGACGTTGACGCCGGGGAGGTTGATGCCCTTGTTGTTGCTCACCGGGCCGGGGACCTCGACCGTCGTGACGACATCGGTGTCGGTGACCTCGGTGGCGCGCAGTCGCACCCGACCGTCATCGATGAGGATCTCGTCGCCGGCAGCGACGTCGCCGGGCAGCCCCTTGAACGTCGTCGACGCCCGGGACTGGTCACCGACGATGTCGTCGGTGGTGATGGTGAACGTGTCACCGTACTTGAGCTCGTACGGCCCGTCCTGGAAGCGGCCGAGCCGGATCTTGGGGCCCTGGAGGTCGGCCAGCACGGCGATGGCCTTGCCCGTCGCCTCGGCGGCCCGGCGGACCCGGTCCAGTCGCTTGAGCTGCTCCTCCTGGTCGCCGTGACTCATATTGAGCCGGGCCACATCCATGCCCGCGATCGCGAGTTCGAGGATGCGCTCAGCGGTGTCGGTGGCCGGTCCGAGGGTGCAGACGATCTTGGCTCTACGCACGCGTCCAGCCTAGTGCCGCCCGGAAGCTACTCGCGAGTCCGGCTCGTGGTCTCGATACGGGCGTGTCAGATGGTTTGTGTAAGTGGTTCGTCTCCTGATTGAAGGACGACACTGATGACCATGACAGATGAGGATGCTC
>NZ_RDBF01000080.1 GCF_003674095.1 Aeromicrobium phragmitis | reverse complement strand
ACCGCGGCGATGCTGCGTTTCCAGGAGTCGCTCGCTGACACCGCCCGCGCCAAGGGCGCGGCGGTCCGCGACGCCGCTCAGCCGCGATAGAGGTTGGCCTCGTAGGCCGAACCGTAGTAGCGCTCCAACTCCTCGATCGAGTTCTCCGCGCCCTCGAGAGTCTTCGCGAGGCGAGCACGGGAGGCGACAGCCGTGGGATTCCACGTCTCGGGCTTCCACAGATGCGCGCGGAGGAACGCCTTCGCGCAGTGGAAGAACACCTGCTCGACCGCGACCTCCAGCAGGAGCCGCGGCACATGTCCGTCGACGGCGAACGCGTCGCGGTACGGCGCATCGGCGAGGATGCGAGCCCGGCCGTTCACTCGCAGCGTGTCGCCACGGCCCGGGATCAGGAAGAGCAGCCCCACGTGGGGGTTGCTGAGGATGTTGAGGAAGCCATCGGCGCGGCGGTTTCCCGGCCG
>NZ_RDBF01000079.1 GCF_003674095.1 Aeromicrobium phragmitis | reverse complement strand
ACCTTCCTCCAGTTTATCACTGGCAGTCTCCTTTGAGTTCCCGGCCGAACCGCTGGCAACAAAGGATAAGGGTTGCGCTCGTTGCGGGACTTAACCCAACATTTCACAACACGAGCTGACGACAGCCATGCAGCACCTGTCTCAGAGTTCCCGAAGGCACCAAAGCATCTCTGCTAAGTTCTCTGGATGTCAAGAGTAGGTAAGGTTCTTCGCGTTGCATCGAATTAAACCACATGCTCCACCGCTTGTGCGGGCCCCCGTCAATTCATTTGAGTTTTAACCTTGCGGCCGTACTCCCCAGGCGGTCGACTTAACGCGTTAGCTCCGGAAGCCACTCCTCAAGGGAACAACCTCCAAGTCGACATCGTTTACGGCGTGGACTACCAGGGTATCTAATCCTGTTTGCTCCCCACGCTTTCGCACCTGAGCGTCAGTCTTTGTCCAGGGGGCCGCCTTCGCCACC
>NZ_RDBF01000078.1 GCF_003674095.1 Aeromicrobium phragmitis | reverse complement strand
GTTGCTGGTGCGGGGTTGACCTTCGTTCGGTTGGGCGTCGAGGCCGGCGACTCGTTCTCGACGTGGATCATCGGGCGCAGCCTGGAGGACGGCTCTTTCGAGCAGAACCTTGCCGCCCTGTTCCAAGGGATCGTGGCGTTCGGTGGCGCCCCAGGCCTGCCGGCAATGATGACGATCGTCCTCGGGCTGATCGCGATGCTGTTCTCGGTCGGCCAGATCGTCCTCATGTTCTTCCGGTCGGCGGCCCTGGTGTTGCTCGCCGGTCTCCTGCCCCTCTCGGCAGCCGCGACGGGCACCCGGTTCGGAGAGCAGTGGTTCGGCAAAACGTGCGCCTGGATCGTCGCCTTCCTGCTATACAAGCCAGCCGCCGCGATCATCTACGCGGCCGCGGTCACGATGTTCGGCAATCCCGACTCGCTGACCGGTTCGATCGTCGGGCTCTGCATGATGGCGCTCGCGCTCA
>NZ_RDBF01000077.1 GCF_003674095.1 Aeromicrobium phragmitis | reverse complement strand
CGCCACGTCGAGCCCCGGTCGCATCGCAGCAGGCGAAGCGGTTGGGCTCGGGCTGGAACTGAAGGGCTGGTACTTGTTGAGCAGGGAGGGCGAGCCTTCCTTCCGTTACACCGTGAGTCGCGACGCCTGCGATGTGCACGACCTGCTTGTGGTCGTCCCGTGGCACCTCAGCAACGTCCTCGCTGGCGACCCGGTGGTCTATGCGCCGTACGTCGAGTCGGCGCGCTATGCCGCTGATATGCGCAATCACTACTGGTCCGTGGAGCGGCGGGAGAGCGACGAGCGCAAGGCCGCTCAGGCCGTCGAGCAGGGGAAGAAGCCGAAGAAACTCCCGGACGACTACTACGACATCCGCTCCCCCCAAGGTCTCAGCCCGTACCCCGCTCCCAAGACGAAGACTGCCGACGTGGCCGCTCACGATGGCGGAAGCAACTTCGGGCGTGTGGCCCGCGCGTCGGGACTCAT
>NZ_RDBF01000076.1 GCF_003674095.1 Aeromicrobium phragmitis | reverse complement strand
GAGACGACGATCGTGGTGATGAACCAGATCGACCGGTTGGCGACGGAGGCGGATCGCCAGACCGCGCTCACCGACCTGCGCCGCATCCTCGACCGCGAGGGCCTGACCGGCGTGCCGATCATCGCCACATCGGCGCGCTCCGGGCGCGGGTTGGACGACCTGCGCGCGGAGATCTCACGCCGGACCGTCGCCAAGGACGCCGCGGTCACGCGCCTGACCGCCGAAGTGCGCACCGCCGCACGGGAGCTGGCAGAGATCGGCGGGACCTCTGAACCTCGCGGACTCACATCCGAGGATCGTGAGCAGCTGATCACGGCCCTCGAAGCCGGCACGGGGTCGGCGCAGATCGCGCAGTCGGTCGAATTCGCCACGGCCACCGCCGGCACGGCCGCCACCGACTGGCCGCCGTTCGGACTCATCGCCCGGGGACGCCGCCGTCGAGCCGACCAGGAGCTCGACTCCACAC
>NZ_RDBF01000075.1 GCF_003674095.1 Aeromicrobium phragmitis | reverse complement strand
GAGCTCGGCCAACCGACCGTGCAGATGCTCACCGAGCTCGGTCGCTCGCGCCTGAAACTCGCCGGTCTCCAGCAGGCCGACGACCGCACGGCCCACCGCGCACGCGACCGGGTATCCGCCGAAGGTCGAGCCGTGCTGGCCGGGTTTCAACACCCCGAGCACGTCCGCCCGCCCCACGACCGCGGAGACGGGGACGATCCCACCGCCCAGCGCCTTGCCGAGTGTGTAGAGGTCGGCGCGCACGTCCTCGTGGTCGAGCGCGAACAGCTTGCCCGTACGCGCGAGCCCCGACTGGATCTCGTCGGCGATCATCAGCACGTTGTGCTCGTCGCACAGATCGCGTACGGAGCGCCAGAACCCGGCCGGCGGCACGATCACGCCGGCCTCGCCCTGAATCGGTTCCATGAGCACGGCCGCGGTGTTCGGACCGATAGCCGCCTCGACCGCGTCGGCGTCGCCGTAGGGCACCGT
>NZ_RDBF01000074.1 GCF_003674095.1 Aeromicrobium phragmitis | reverse complement strand
ATGCAGCGGCCCGAGGACCTCCGGCGGGTGGCCCGCGAGGCGGTGGAGGATCTCGCGGCCGACGGGGTGGTCTACGCCGAGCTGCGCTGGGCGCCGGAGCAGCATCAGCAGGCCGGACTCAGCTTGACCGAGGCCGTCGACGCCGTCCAGGCGGGCATCGACGACGGCGTGGCGGCGGTGCGAGCGTCGGGTACGCCCATGGTGGTCGGACAGCTGCTGACTGCGATGCGCCATGCGTCACGCGGTCTGGAGATCGCGAAGATCGTCGTGGACTACCGCGACCGCGGGGTCTTCGGTTTCGACATCGCCGGAGCCGAGGACGGGTTCCCGCCGATCCTGCACTTCGAGGCGTTCGAATATCTGCGCCGCGAGAACGCGCACTTCACGATCCACGCGGGGGAGGCCTTCGGGCTGCCGTCGATCTGGCAGGCGGTGCAGCGTTGCGGGGCCGACCGGCTGGGGCACGGTGTG
>NZ_RDBF01000073.1 GCF_003674095.1 Aeromicrobium phragmitis | reverse complement strand
GGCCAAGAACACGCTGGTCAAGAACTACCTGCACCTGGCGGAGCAGGGCGGGGCGGAGGTGCATCCACTGACCGCGGTCACCGACGTGCGGCCGATGCCGGGCGGCGGCTACCGACTGCGGACCCGGCACAGCGGACGACCCTGGCAGCGACGCACGCTGCGGGCCGAGCAGGTCGTCTTCGCCGGGAACGCGCTGAACACCCAGACGCTGCTCCACCGACTGCGGCGCCGGTCGCTGCCGCGGCTCTCATCGCGGATCGGCGTGCTGAGCCGGACGAACTCCGAGGCGGTGCTGACGGCGCGAGCCGGCGAGCGCGCCGCGGACCACACCGCGGGGCTGGCCATCACCTCGTCGTTCCACCCCGACGAGCACACGCACGTCGAGCCCGTCCGGTACGGTCCGGGATCGGGCCTCATCGGGCTGCTCAACGCCCACCTCGTCGATCCGGTCGAGGGTGTACGGTGGTGGCGCG
>NZ_RDBF01000072.1 GCF_003674095.1 Aeromicrobium phragmitis | reverse complement strand
GACGGCATCACCACATCGCTGACGACGGCGTCGACCGGCGGTGCCGTGTACGCCTTCGCGCTGGGCAGCAAGCTGCGCCGGGACGCGCAGGTCACGCTGGTGACGTTCGACGACGGGCGGCCGGTCGGCTTGCAGATCGTCACGCTCAAGCCGGGCGCGATCATCGAGGTCGGCGACTACACCGAACTCACCCTCAGCGATCTTCCCGACGACGACAGCGCCACCTCCACGACGGAGTGACCTCGATCCGGTGGCCGAAGGTCCGGTGAGCGGGGAGTTGGTGGATGATGAACCCGTGACTGAGGTCGAGACGATCGCCGGTGCTCCACGGCTGCCGCAACGCGCCTGGATCCGCTCGGAGGCGATCTTCCCCGTCGTCGGCGTCGCCATCGTCGCGGCCGTGTGCGCCGCGGTGGCGGTGACGTCGTCGATGGACTTCGCGCTGCAGGCGGGCATCATTCTGGTGGTCATCGCCGT
>NZ_RDBF01000071.1 GCF_003674095.1 Aeromicrobium phragmitis | reverse complement strand
CTGACGGGTCGAGCGCTGTGGTCCATCGGTCTCCTTCGACTGCGAGGTCGGGACGCCAAGGGTATGCCCTTCCCGGAGCCTCCTGACGCGATTCGCTGCTCCCTGTTGGGGAACACCGGTTCCATGAGCGATCGACCGAGCTGGTGGGGTTCGCCCGCCCCCGCGACGAGTTCCGACGCCTGGACGGAGGACGCCGAGTTCGACGACATCGTCATCGGCGCGGGCCTCACCGGCACCGTGACCGGCCTTCGGCTGGCGCAGGCCGGGCGACGCGTCGCGATCGTCGAGGCGCGGTCCGTCGGCGCCGGAACGACGGGTCGCTCGACCGCCAAAGTGACCGCGCTCCAAGGCGTTCGGGCCTCGAAGATCGAACGCCAGCACGGTCGGCAGGTGGCCCGGGCTTACGCGACCGCTCAGCTCGCCGGACTCGACTGGCTCGTGCGCTTCGCCGACGACAACCCCGGCTGGCTCGAGCGGC
>NZ_RDBF01000008.1 GCF_003674095.1 Aeromicrobium phragmitis | reverse complement strand
ACCCCCAGCCAAGCAGGACCAAACCCGCCCAACCAGACAGCCCCACCCCCCGTTTTCAGCGGCCAGTCTCCAGCAACACGCCAGCATTAACCGTTTCGGTAGAGGTGGCTCCCGAGGCCGAGCGCCCCGCCTTCCGGCCTTGCGCTCCGTCACCCTCAGCAACAAGAACTACATTAGCCACCCACTCCTGACGGGGTCAAACCGGGGTCGCGGTGTCCTGCGTCACACGCTGGAAATGCAGCGTTTTCCGGGTGTTCACACGAGCTGGACCCCGGATACGGACCGCTTGCCCTTGCGCAGCACGACCCAGCGTCCGTGGAGGGCCGCCGTGGCATCGAGTGCGAGCTCGGGATCCTCGGCGCGTTCGTTGTTGACGTAGGCGCCGCCCTCAACGACGGCACGGCGTCCGGCGGACTTCGAATCGACCAGCCCGGACGCCACGAGGGCGTCGACGAGGCTGGTGCCCTTGGGCACCTCCCCTGCGCCGGCCTCGGTGAGCGCCGCGGCGAGCGTCGTCTCCGGCAGTTCGCGCAACTCCCCCCGTCCGAACAACGCCGACGACGCCAGCTCCGCAGCGTCCGCTTCGGCGTGCCCGTGCACGAGCGTCGTGACCTCACGCGCCAGCCGCCGCTGTGCGGCGCGCAGTCCCGGCTTGGTCTGGTGCTCGGCCTCGATCGCCGCGATCTCGTCGACGTCGAGGAAGGTCAGCAACCGCAGGTACTCCGCTACCTTCGCGTCCTCGGCTTGAATCCAGAACTGGTAGAAGGCGTACGGGCTCGTCAGCGTCGCATCGAGCCAGACCGCTCCGCCCTCGGTCTTGCCGAACTTCGTGCCGTCAGCCTTGGTGATGAGCGGTGTGACGAGGCCGTTGACGCGGCGGCCGTCGGCGCGACGGACGAGTTCGACGCCGGCGGACACGTTGCCCCACTGGTCTCCGCCACCCATCTGCAGCCGGCAGTCGTACCGGCGCGACAACTCGAGGTAGTCCATCGACTGCAGGAGGACGTAGCTGAACTCGGTGTAGCTGATGCCCGACTCCAGCCGGCTCGCTACGACGTCGCGGGCCAGCATCCGGTTGACCGGGAAGTGCTTGCCGATGTCGCGCAGGAAGTCGATGACGTTGACGTCGCGCGTCCAATCGAGATTGTTGACCAACTGCGCGCCGTTGGGTCCTTCGACGTCGAGGAACGGCGAGGCCTGGTTGGCGATCGACTCGACCCATCCGGCGACCGTGTCCTTCGTGTTCATCGACCGCTCGCCGCTCTGCTTCGGGTCGCCGATGAGCCCCGTCGCGCCACCGACGAGCAGCAGCGGCCGGTGGCCGGCGAGCTGCAGACGGCGCATCGTCAGCAGCTGCAGCAGGTGGCCGATGTGCAGACTGGGCGCCGTGGGGTCGAAGCCCGTGTAATACGTCAGCGAGCCCTCCGACAGGTCGGCGCGCAGAGCGTCGAGGTCGGTCGACTGTCCGATGAGACCACGTGCGACGAGGTCGTCGAGAACATGCTGGGTCACGGGGATTCCTTTCGTTTCGCCGCGACCGAGCCTAGTCGTCAGGGTTTGACGGCGATGACCGGCATCGGAGCGTCCAGCAGGATCATCTGCGTCACGCGGCCCATGAGCATCTTGCCGACGGGCGTGCGCTTGCGCACTCCGATCACGAGCCGTTCGGCGCCGGCCTTGGTCGCCTCCTCGATCACGACGTCGGCGACGTCGAGCGACGCTGCGCGTCGCACCTCGTACGGCAGGTCCTCGAGGTCGAAGCGCTCGGTGAACTCCGAGAGGTCGATCTCGTGCGGTTCTTCGAACTCCGGGTCGATCTCGTCGACGGTGATGATGACGAGCTTCTGCCCCGTGCCCTGCGCCTCCGCGGCGGCCCAGCGGAGCGCACCCTTGCCGTAGTCGTCGGGACGGTAGGCCACAGCGATCGTCATGCTTCGAGGTTACCGGGGATCGGCGATGGAATAGCGGTGAGGCTGATCGCGTTCTCACCAGCGTGAGTGCTCCGATCAAGGTCGACATCTGGTCCGACATCGCGTGCCCCTGGTGCTTCATCGGGAAGCGGCGGTTCGAGAAGGCGGTGGCGGACTTCGACGGCGACGTCGAGGTCGAGTTCCACAGCTTCGAACTCGCTCCCGACACGCCGGTGGACTTCTCCGGCTCCGAGGTCGACTTCCTCGCGACGCACAAGGGCATGCCCGAAACCCAGGTGCGGCAGATGCTCGACCAGATGACCCAGCTGGCGGCGACCGAAGGTCTGGAGTACGACTTCGACGCGCTCCAGCACACGAACACGTTGCTCGCGCACCAGGCCCTGCATCACGCCAAGCAGCACGGCCTGCAGCACGAGCTCAAGGAGCGCCTCCTCTCGGCCTACTTCGAGCAGGGCCGGCACGTGGGACGCGTCGACGACCTCGTCGAGCTCGGTTCCGAGGTCGGACTCGATCCCGAGGGCATGCGCGACGCGCTCGAGTCCGGAAGGTACCGCGACGCGGTGCAGGCGGACATCGCCCAGGCACGCGAGTACGGCATCAGTGGCGTCCCGTTCTTCGTCGTGGAGGGCAAGTGGGGCGTGTCCGGGGCGCAGGACCCGCAGATCTTCACCCAGGTGCTCGAGCGCGCCGCGAGCGAGGGAGCCGTCTGATGACCGGCCCGTTCGAACTCGTGGGTGACGACGCGGGGATGTGCGCCGACGGCATCTGCGCCCTGCCCGATCAGCCGGCGGAGACCTCCGACGACGACTCCGCCCTGGGGTGACGGCGGTATGCCGACACCGTCGGATCGCCCGTGACCCACAAACGCCAGGGACGGTCGGCCGCACGTCGAACGCCCACGCGCGGCCCGGCGCTCACCGGCGGCTGATTCGCCGGCTCGGGCCCCAGCACGACCGCCGGACCCACCCGGACGTCCGTGCCGAGGTCGGCCGTCGTGATGCCGAGGACGCGCGCGAGATTGCCCGGGCCCCGGCCGAGAGCGTCGGAACGGACCTGGCCACGCCGTTCGTGGGCGAGATCGTGTCCGTCGACGACCTCACCGGCGCGCAACAGCACCGCAGCCGCCTGCTCGGTGGGCCCGGTGACGATGTTGGCGCAGTGGTGACCGTGAATGCGGTACACGTACAGCCGCCACGACGGTCCGTACATGATCTCCGAGCGCGGTGTGCGGGTGAAGGCGTGCGAGGCCGGATCGGTGACGCCGCCGTACGCCTCGACCTCCGTGATGCGCACGGTGACGCCGTGCGCCGTCAGCTCGCGTCCGAGCAGACTCCTCGCGCGTTCTAGGACCGACACGGAGCCACGGTAGCGGTCGCCACCCTCAGTGCAGACGGGTGCGGATCTCCTTGAGCTGGTCGTGGACCCGGGCCGGCGCCGTGCCGCCGCGGGCGTCGCGCGAGGCGAGCGACCCTTCCACGGAGAGGACGTCCCGGACCGCCGGCGAGAGACGCGGTGAGATCTGCGCGAAGTCCTCGTCCGTGAGATCCCACAGCTCGACGCCGCGCTGCTCGCAGACCTGCACGCACGCACCGGAGATCTCGTGCGCCTCGCGGAACGGCACCCCTTGACGCACGAGCCACTCGGCGATGTCGGTCGCGAGGGCGAAGCCCTGAGGGGCGAGTGCGGCGAGGCGGGCGGTATCGAAGGTCAGCGTGGCGACCATGCCGGTGAACGCCGGCAGCAGAACCTCCAGCGTGTCGATGGAGTCGAAGACCGGCTCCTTGTCCTCCTGGAGGTCGCGGTTGTAGGCCAACGGCAGTGCCTTGAGGGTCGTCAAGAGACCGGTCAGGTTGCCGACGAGCCGGCCGGACTTGCCGCGGGCGAGCTCGGCGATGTCGGGGTTCTTCTTCTGCGGCATGATGCTCGACCCCGTGGAGTAGCCGTCGTGCAGCGTGACGAAGCCGAACTCCTTGGTGTTCCAGATGATGATCTCCTCGGCCAGCCGGGAGACGTCGATGCCGATCTGTGCGGTCACGAAGGCGAACTCTGCGACGAAATCGCGCGAGGCCGTGCCGTCGATCGAGTTCGGGGTGGAGCCGGTGAAGCCGAGGTCGGCTGCGACCGCCTCCGGGTCGAGACCGAGCGACGAACCGGCCAGCGCACCACTGCCGTAGGGCGACTCGGCCGCGACGCGAGCGTCCCACTGGGCGAGGCGGTCCAAGTCGCGCACGAGCGGCCACGCATGCGCGAGCAGGTGGTGCGACAGGAGCACGGGCTGCGCGTGCTGCAGGTGGGTGCGGCCCGGCATCGGAACGCCGAGGTGGTGCTCGGCCTGCGACGTGATGGCCAGCGCCAGTTCGCGAACGAGCTGGGCGATCTGCCGTCCATGATCACGCAGATAGGCGCGGAACAGCGTGGCCACCTGGTCGTTGCGCGAGCGTCCGGCTCGAAGGCGCCCGCCGAGTTCGGCTCCGGCGCGCTCCATCAGCCCCCGTTCGAGCGCGGTGTGCACGTCCTCGTCGTCCGGCTCGGGGAGGAACTCCCCCGACCGGACGTCGGCGTCGAGCTGGTCGATCGCGGCCAGCATCGCGTCCAGGTCCGCCTCGGAGAGCAGGCCGGCGCGATGCAAGACCCGGGCGTGCGCCCGCGACCCCGCGAGGTCGTACGGCGCCAGCCGCCAGTCGAAGTGCGTCGAGCGCGACAGCTCGGTCAACTCCGACGAAGGGCCGGACGCGAACCGCCCGCCCCACAGGCGGCTGGACTCCTGGGTCTCTTCGGACACGACTTTCCTCTCGTCGATGCTCGGCAGGCCGCTCAGGCGGGCTGTCCGGCGAGCTGGGTGAAGTACTCGGCGACCGCCGGGCCGCCGTCGGGATCGCGACAGATCAGCAGCACGGTGTCGTCGCCCGCGATCGTACCGAGGGTGCCGACCGACCCCGCATGGTCGATCGCCGAGGCGAGGAACTGGGCCGCGCCCGGTGGCGTCCGCAGGACGACCAGGTTCGCGGTGGCGTCGGCGGTGACCATCAGCTCGCGCACGAGCCGCTGCAGACGGGCTACCGCGGCAGCGCCTTCGCCCGCCCGTGGGGTCGGATCGCCGCCTTCGGCCGGCACGGCGTAGACGAGCGTCCCGTCGGCTTGCCGGACCCGGACGGCACCGAGCTCGTCGAGGTCGCGCGACACGGTAGAGACCGTGGCGGTGACGCCCCGTTCGGCCAACAGTGCGAGCAGATCGCTTTGCGACCGCACGTTGTGGCGGGTCAGCACATCCACGATCAACTGCTGACGCGCGGCCTTGGTGGCGGGGATGCGCGTCATGTCAGCGCTCCGGCTGGTCGGGCTGCGAGAGCAGCCACGCGAGCACCGCCTTCTGCGCGTGCAGCCGATTCTCCGCCTCGTCCCACACCACACTCTGCGGGCCGTCGAGGACCTCGGCGGCGATCTCGAGTCCGCGGTAGGCAGGAAGGCAGTGCAGCACGATGGCGTCGGGAGCCGCCTGGGCGAGCCGCTCGGGCGTGACGGCGTAGTCGCCGAAGATCGCGATCCGCTCGGCCTTCTCGTCCTCCTGGCCCATCGAGACCCAGGAGTCGGTCATGACGACGTCCGCTCCCGCCACCGCGGCCTGCGGATCATCGGTCACCAGGATCGAGCCGCCGGTCTGTTCGGCGATGCGTTCGGCGTCGGCGACGATCGTCACGTCCGGCTGGTAACCGAACGGCGCACCGACGCGCACGTGCATCCCCGCCGTCGCACCGCCGAGCAGGTACGAGTGGCCCATGTTGTTGGCCCCGTCCCCGACGTACGCGACGGTCAAGCCGGCGAGCCGACCCTTGTGCTCGAGCACCGTCAACCAGTCGGCGAGGATCTGGCACGGGTGGAAATCGTCACTCAGCGCATTGACGACCGGAACACCGGCGTGCTCCGCCATCTCCTCGAGCCCGGACTGGGCGTACGTGCGCCAGACGATCGCGCTCACCATCCGACCGAAGACGCGGGCGGTGTCGGCGATCGACTCGCCCCGGCCGATCTGCGTGTCGCCGGCGTCGAGCACGAGCGACTGACCGCCGAGATCGGCGATGCCGACCGCGAACGACACGCGCGTGCGGGTCGACGACTTGTCGAAGAGCACCGCGACCGTCTGCGGACCCTCGAGCGGACGGTGCGCGTACGGGTTCGCCTTCATCTCCAGGGCGAGCTGGAGCACCGCGGCCTGCTCCGAGGGGCTGAGGTCGTCGTCGCGGAGGAAGTGCCGGATGGTCATGCTTCGCGCACCTCCGCAAGGACCGACCGCAGCGTCGCGATCGCGTCACGCGCCTGATCGGGGGTCAGCACGAACGGCGGCGCGAGACGCAGCCGATCGGCGGTCGGTGCGTTCACGATGAGCCCGGCGTCCAACGCCGCGTGCATCACCGCTGCCGCGATCGGCTGGTCCAGCACCACGCCGAGGAGCAGCCCACGTCCCGTGATCTCGACGACGCCCGGTGCGTCGCCGAGCCCGGTCCGGAACATCTGCTCGAGGTCCGATACCGCCGCCAGCAGCCCCTCGCCCTCGATCGTGTCGATGACGGCGAGGGCGGCCCGCGTGGACACCGGATTTCCGCCGAAGGTCGTCCCGTGGTTGCCCGGTCCGAGCAACGCTCCGGCGTCGCCCAGTCCGATGCACGCGCCGATCGGCATGCCGCCGCCCAGGCCCTTGGCCAGAGTCACCAGGTCGGGGGTCACCCCCGATGACGTGTGAGCGAACCAGTCGCCCGTGCGCCCCATACCGGTCTGCACCTCGTCGATCCACAGCAGCGCGCCGTGGCGCGACGTGATCTCACGCGCCGCGGACAGATAGTCGGCTGGCGGCACCACCACGCCCGCTTCGCCCTGGATCGGCTCGAGCACCACCGCGGCGACGCTGTCGTCGACCGCGGCAGCGAGCGCGGCCTCGTCGCCGTACGGCACCCAGGTGACGTCGCCCGGCAACGGCTCGAAGGGCGTCCGGTACGCCTCCTTCGAGGTCAGCGCGAGAGCGCCCATGGTGCGGCCGTGGAAACTACCCTCGGCGACGACCAGCCGCGTACGTCCGGTCCGCCGGGTCGCCTTGAGCGCCGCCTCGTTCGCCTCGGTGCCGGAGTTGGCGAAGAACACCCGGCCGGGCGATGCGAGCAGTTCCAGCAGGCGCTCCGCGAGCTCGACCTGCGGAATCGACGTGAAGAAGTTGCTGATGTGCCCCAGCGCGCTCAGCTGCTCGCTGACCGCCGTGACCAGCGCGGGATGCGCGTGGCCGAGCGCGTTGACCGCGATGCCTGCCAGGAGGTCGATGTAGCGGTTGCCGTCGGCGTCCCACACGAGCGCGCCCTCGCCGTGGACGAGGACACGCTGGGGGTCGCCGAAGGTGTTCATGAGCGAGCCGCGGTATCGGTCCATCCACTCGGGACCGCCGGGGCGTGGTTCACGACCGTGGATCGGGGCGTTCACGACTTCTCCTTCGAGCTGCTGGTGGAGTACAGGGCGGTGCGGATGCGGGTCTCTACGCCCGGCAGGACCTGCGTGCCGACGCCTTCGTCGGTGAACAGCTCGAGCAGGACGGCATGGGGCTCTCGTCCGTCGATGACGGTCGCCCGCTGCACCCCGCCCCGCAGGGCGTTGAGGCACGCGCTCATCTTCGGGATCATGCCGCTCGCGAGCGTCGGCAGCAGCTCCTCGAGCGCCTCGGGACCGATTTCGCCGATGACATCGCTGCTGTTCGGCCAGTCGGCGTACAGCCCCTCGACGTCGGTGAGCACCAGCAGCTTCTCGGCCTTGAGCGCCACGGCGAGGGCGGACGCGGCGGTGTCGGCGTTGACGTTGTGCACCTGCCCGTCGGCATCGGGCGCGACCGTCGAGACCACCGGGATGCGGCCGGCCTCGATGAGGTCGAGCACCGGTTCGGGCCGCACGCCGGTCACCTCGCCGACGAGGCCGACGTCGACCGGCTCGCCGTCCACGAGGGGCATCGTGCGCGTCGCGGTGAACAGCCCGCCGTCCTCACCGGACATTCCCACGGCGAGGTCGCCGTGCTGGTTGAGCAGCCCGACGAGTTCGCGGCCCACCTGACCGGTCAGCACCATCCGCACGACGTCCATCGCCTCGGGAGTCGTGACCCGCAGACCGCCGCGGAACTCCGACTCGATGCCGAGCCGGTCGAGCATCGCGTTGATCTGCGGCCCGCCGCCGTGCACGACGACCGGCTTGAAGCCGGCCAGCCGCAGGAAGACGACGTCCTCGGCGAACGCCTGCTTGAGCTTGTCGTCGGTCATGGCGTTGCCGCCGTACTTCACGACGATGATCTTGCCGTGGTACTTCTTCAACCACGGCAGGGCGCCGGCGAGCGTCGCCGCCTTGTCCGTGGCCTCGCGCCACGAGGTTTCGTCCCAGATCTCGTCGGGATCGCTTGCATCGATGTGGTCTGTCATGTCGAGTAGGCCGAATTCTCGTGAACGTAGGCGTGGGTGAGGTCGTTGGTCCAGACGGTCGCCGCGGCGTCGCCGGACTTGAGGTCGATCGTGACGGTGACGTGGCGCGGCGTGAGGTCGACGAGATCGATCGACTCCCCCACTCCGCTGTCGCGGCACACCCAGACGCCGTTGACCGCGACGTCCAGGTCGGCCGGGTCGAAGACCGCGTCCGAGGTGCCGACCGAGGCCAGGATGCGGCCCCAGTTCGGGTCCTTGCCGAAGATCGCCGTCTTGAAGAGGTTGCTGCGGGCCACTTCGCGCCCGACCGACAACGCATCGGTCTCGCTCGCGGCGTTGATCGTCTCGATCGCGATCTCGTGGTCCGCGCCCTCGGCGTCGGCCAGCAGTTGCAGGGCGAGATCGTGGCACACCTCGGTGAGGACCGTGGTGAACTCCTCGACGTCGGGAGTCGCCCCGGACGCGCCGGACGCCATCAGCAGCACCGTGTCGTTGGTGGACTGGCAGCCGTCGGAGTCGAGCCGGTCGAACGTGCGGGCGGTGGCGCGGCGCAGCGCGGCGTCGAGGTCCGCGGACGGAAGGTCGGCGTCGGTCGTGATGACGACGAGCATCGTGGCCAGCGCGGGTGCGAGCATGCCCGCGCCCTTCGCCATGCCGCCGATGGTCCATCCGCCGACCGACCGCGCGGCCTGCTTGCTGACCGTGTCGGTGGTCATGATCGCCGTCGCGGCGTCGCTCCCGCCCTCGGCCGACAACGCGGCCGCCGCCGCCTCGACACCGGGAAGCAGCTTGTCCTCGTCCAGCAACCGTCCGATGAGACCGGTGCTGCAGACCTGCACGTCGACGGCGCCGATGCCGAGTCGCTCCGCGGCCAGCTCCGCGGTGCGGTGCGTGGTGGCGAACCCGTCGGCGCCCGTGTAGCAGTTGGCGCCGCCGGAGTTCAGGACGACGGCCCGCGCCGTGCCGCCCTTGATCGCCTCGCGGCTCCAGATCACCGGGTTGGCCTGGCAGCGATTCGACGTGAAGACGGCCGCGGCCGCGTCCGACGGCCCGTCGTTGACCACGAGGGCCACGTCGGGCTTGCCGCTGTCCTTGAGCCCCGCGGTGACTCCCGCGGCGCGGAACCCCTGAGCTGCGGTGACACTCATGGCGCTACTCCGATCGTCGTCAGGCCGGTCGTCTCGGGAAGACCGAGCGCGAGGTTCATGGACTGGATGGCGCCGCCCGCCGTGCCCTTCGCGAGGTTGTCCATCGCGCCGATGGCGACGACTCGGCCGGCACGCTCGTCGAGCGTGGCCTGCACGTGAACGGTGTTCGCGCCGACCGTGCCCTGCGTCTGCGGCCACTGGCCCTCCGGCAGCAGATGGACGAACGGCTCGTCGGCATAGGCCTCGACGTAGGCGCCGCGCACGTCCGCCGCCGTCACGCCCGCCCCGGCCGGGGCGGAGACAACGGCCAGGATGCCGCGCGACATCGGCACCAGCACCGGGGTGAAGCTCACCACCGGCCGCTCGGCACCGGCGGCGCGCAGGTTCTGCTCGATCTCCGGCGTGTGGCGGTGTGTGCCGCCGACGCCGTAGGCGCTGGCCTGGCCGAGCACCTCCGAGCCGAGGAAGGTCGTGGCGAGCTTCTTGCCCGCTCCCGAGGGCGCCGTCGGCGCCACGATGGTGAGCGCCGAATCGTCGACGAGCGGGAGCGCGGGCATGATCGCCAGCGTGGAGACGGTCGGAAAGCATCCGGGGCCGGCGATGCGGCGCGTACCCGCCAGTCGTTCGCGTTGCCCAGGCAGCTCCGGCAGGCCGTAGGGCCATGTACCGGCGTGGTCGCCGCCGTAGAAGCGCGACCAGTCGTCGGAGCTCTGCAGCCGGAAATCCGCACCGCAGTCGATCACGAGCACGTCGTCGCCCAGTTCGGCAGCGACGGGTGCCGACGTGCCGTGCGGCAGAGCGAGGAACACGACGTCGTGGCCCGCCAGGTTATCGGTCGTCGTGGCCAGCACCTCGCGGTCGGCCAGAGGGACCAGATGCGCGTGGTGCTCGCCCAGTCGGGAGCCGGCGCTCGATCCCGCGGTGAGCGCGCCGATCTCCACCTCCGGGTGGGCCAGCAGCATGCGGAGCAGTTCGCCACCGACGTACCCGGTGGCGCCGGTGACAGCGACGGAGATGGGCATCAGTCGGTCCCGAATTCCATCGCGGCCGCATCGAGGGCCTGCTCGTCGGCTTCGACCGCCGGGTTCGCCTCGATCTGCTCGGCGCCGCCGGCCGGCAAGGTCCCGAACAACGTGCCGTTCTCGACGAGCACCTGGCCCTGATCGAGCGGCTGCGCTGCGTACATCTCGAGCTTGGCGCGCGAGTCGGCGATGTCGAGGTTGCGCATCGTGAGCTGACCGATGCGGTCGGCCGGGCCGAAGACGGCGTTGTCGGTGCGCTCCATCGAGAGCTTCTCGGGATGATAGGAGAACGCCGGTCCCTGGGTGTCGAGGATCGTGTAGTCCTCGCCGCGCCGCAGTCGCAGCGTGACGTCGCCACTCACCACCGACGCGATCCAGCGCTGGATCGACTCGCGCAACATCATCGCCTGCGGGTCGAGCCACCGCCCCTCGTACATGAGGCGGCCCAGTCGGCGGCCGTGCTGATGGTAGTTGGCGATCGTGTCTTCGTTGTGGATCGCATTGACGAGCCGCTCGTAGGCGATCCACAGCAGCGCCATGCCGGGCGCCTCGTAGATCCCCCGGCTCTTGGCCTCGATGATGCGGTTCTCGATCTGATCGGACATGCCCAGGCCGTGCCGGCCGCCGATCGTGTTCGCCTGATGCACCAGTGCGACCGGGTCGTCGTACCGCGTGCCGTTGATCGCGACGGGCAGCCCCGCCTCGAACGAGATCGTGACGTCCTCGCTGTCGATGTCGACCGACGGGTCCCAGAACTTGACGCCCATGATGGGCTCGACCGTCTCGAGCGAGACGTCGAGATGCTCGAGTGTCTTCGCCTCGTGCGTGGCGCCCCAGATGTTGGCGTCGGTGGAGTAGGCCTTCTCCGTGCTGTCGCGATACGGCAGGTCGTGCGCGACGAGCCACTCGCTCATCTCCTTGCGCCCGCCCAACTCGCTGACGAAGGCCGCGTCCAACCAGGGCTTGTAGATGCGCAAGTGCGGGTTCGCGAGCAGCCCGTAACGGTAGAACCGCTCGATGTCGTTGCCCTTGAAGGTCGAGCCGTCCCCCCAGATGTTGACGTCGTCCTCGTGCATCGCCCGCACCAGCAAGGTGCCGGTCACTGCCCGGCCCAGCGGCGTCGTGTTGAAGTACGTCCGTCCCGCGCTCGTGATGTGGAACGCGCCGCACGAGAGCGCGGCCAGACCCTCGTCGACGAGCGGCCGCTTGCAGTCGAGAAGCCGCGCGATCTCGGCCCCGTACTCGAGCGCGCGCCCGGGCACCGAGTCGATGTCGGGCTCGTCGTACTGGCCGATGTCGGCCGTGTACGTGCAGGGAACCGCTCCCTTGTCGCGCATCCAGGCGACGGCGACGGAGGTGTCGAGGCCGCCGGAGAACGCGATGCCGACGCGTTCGCCGACCGGCAGGTCAGTCAGGACTTTGGACATAACTGCAATTATTGCATGAGTCTGCAAATGCTTGCACCGCGGGGTGCTGCCACACTCAGGATATGGAATTCCTCGTGGCCGCGCTGGCCCTCGCACTAGCGTTCGTTCTGCTCGTCGCGACCTCGCTGCGCCGCCGGTCGCGCCGCCGGCTCGCGATCCGCGAGGGCGCGACCGAGCTGCGAGCCGCGCTCGAACGTGCGGCGGCCCCCGTGCCGGAGTTGCTGGACGCGATCGGTGAGTACGCCTCCTGGGAACGGGCGGTCTTCGCCGAGGCGCGGGCCGCTGCGGACCAGGCCGCTGCGGCCGATTCGGCGACGGAGTGCGTCGCCGCCTACGACCGTTTCGTGATGGCGACGAACGACCTGTTCGCGATCGTGGAGGTGTACCCCGATCTCAGCGCCGACGAGGACACCGCCGGTCGCCTCCAGGAACTCGAGCGAGCGACCGAGCAGGCCGCGACGGCCCGCGCCCGACTCGCGCCGCTGCTGGCCGGGCGCGCCGGCTAGGCGCGCCCGTCGATCGACCGCCCCGCTGGCGACGGTGCGACATCAACCTCACCCAGCCAGTAGCGGTGCGACATCAACCTCACGCCATCGGTGACGGTGCACCATCAACGCTTCAGCGCGCCCAATACGTTGCCCACGCACCGCCCACGCGCTCGATACGTTGCCCACGCACCGCCCAGGGCGTGGGTCAGCGCAAGGTGGCGCCGAACCGCGACGCGGTCTCCACTGCGGCGGCACGGGCCTCGGTGATCTCCGCGTCCGTCAGGGTGTGATCGGCGGCGCGGAGCCGGACGTTGAAGGCCAACGACTTCTTGCCCGTCGGAACCTGGTCGCCCGCATAGATGTCGAACAGCCGCACGGATTCCACGAGCGGTCCCGAGCCGGCCAGGGCGTCCTGGAGGTCGCCGGCGCGCACCGACTGGTCGACGACGAACGCGAGGTCCTCCTTGGCCACCGGGTACGCGGAGAAGACCGGACGCGGACCGAGGTCGGGAGCGGCACCGATGAGCGCATCGAGGTTCACCTCACCGGCGACCCCGCGCGCCGGAAGGCCGTACGCCTCGAGCACCTTGGGATGCAATTCGCCGGCATGGCCGACCACCTCGCCGTCGAGCAGGAAGGCTGCGCACCGCCCCGGATGGAACGGTGCGAGCGCCACCGCCTCGACCGCGAGATCGACGTGGAGGGCCTCGGCGAGACGCGTGGCGACCGCGATGGCGTCGGCCCAGGTCGCGTCCCGGCCGGGACCGGCCCAGCCGCGCTTCTCGCGCTGACCGAGCATCGTCCATGCGGCCATGAGCGGCTGATCGGGCAACGCAGCGTCGAGCACCGCGAGCTCGTCGTCGGTGGGCCGGCGGTCCACGCCGTAGATCGGAGCATGCGGCGAGTCGTCTCGTATGCGGAAGACCCGCCCCATCTCGGTGAGCGCGACGTCGTCGTGTCCGCGCCCGACGTTGAGGCCGGCCGCCCGCAACAGCCCGGTCAGCAGCGTCGTGGTGAGGCCGGGCTCCTGGGCGGACAGCGGGTTCTCCAGCAGTACCTGGCGGCGCCGCTCGTCATCGGCGGGCAGCCCGAGCTTGTCGAAGTCCTCCTCACCGGCGAACGGGAAGGTCTTCACCTCGACGAGGCCGGCACCGGCGAGCGCGTAGCCGACGCGACGACGGAGCTCCTGGGCCCGGGTCAGGCCCCGGCCGCCGGGGGCCTGCGGGAGTACGGAGGGAACCTGGTCGTACCCCACGACCCGCAGCACCTCCTCGACGACGTCGTAGGGGTCGTTGAGGTCGAACCGCCATGACGGCGGGGTGACCACGAGCTGGTCCCCCTGCACCTGGACCTCGCAGTCGTTGCCGCGCAGCGCGGCGACCGAGACATCCACGTCGATCGAGGGAACGCCGGCGATGCGGCGGGGCAGGTCGACCGGGAGCGTGACGGCAGGACGTGCCCCGACCTCCCCGACGACCGTCAGACCCGGCTCGATGCGTCCGCCGCCATGCTCCACGAGGAGTTCGGCGACCCGCTGTGCGACACGGGCCTGCAGCGCCGGGTCGACCCCGCGCTCGAAGCGGCGGGCGGCCTCGGACGAGAGCTTGTGCCGGCGCGCGGCACGAGCGACGGTCGAGCGGTCGAAGTACGCCGCCTCGATGACGACGTCCGTCGTGGTGTCGTCGATCTCGACGTGGGCGGCGCCCATGATCCCGGCGAGGCCGACGGGGCCCTCGTCGTCGCAGATCAGCAGGTCGGCGGGATCCAGCTCGCGCTCGACGTCGTCGAGGGTCGTGAGCCGCTCCCCCGCCCGCGCGCGGCGCACGGTGATGGGGCCGCTCAGTTTGGCCGCGTCGTAGGCGTGGTTGGGCTGGCCGAGCTCGAGCATCACGTAGTTGCTGATGTCGACCGTCAGCGAGATCGAGCGCATGCCGGCCTGCACGAGCCGCCGCGCCATCCACTCGGGGGTGGGCCGGGTCGGGTCGATGCCGGTCACGCGGCGGGTGACGAAGACGGGGCAGGCCTGAGGGTCCTCGACGACGACCGGGTAGCCCTCGCCCTCGACGTCGGTGACCGCGATGTCCGCCGGGTCGCGGAAGGCCAGACCGAACGCGAGCGCGGCGTCGCGCCCCACCCCGCGAAGCGACCACGCGTACCCGCGGTCGGGGTTGACTTCGAGATCGAGCGTCTCGTCGTTGAGTCCCAACAAGGCGATCGCGTCGTCACCAGGTTCGGCGAGGCCGGGTTCGAGCACGAGGATCCCGCCCTGGTCGCCACCGGGCAAGCCCAACTCGGCGGTCGAGCAGATCATGCCGTCGGACACGTGTCCGTACGTCTTCCGGGCACTGATCTCGAAGCCCAGCGACGGCAGGAACGTGCCGGGCAGCGACACGACGACGAGGTCGCCGGGGCCGAAGTTGTGCGCGCCGCACACGATGCCACGGCCGGCGGGCACGTCGCCGGTGGCCGGGTCGTTGTGCTCGGGACCGACGTCCACCCGGCACCAGTTGATCGTCTTGCCGTTCTTCTGCGGCTCGGGGACGGCGGACAGGACCCGACCGACGACGAGGGGGCCGCTGAGCTGCCCGCCGGCGATCTCCTCGAGCTTGAGGTCGAAGGCGGTGAGCCGCGCGGCCAGCTCCTCGGTGGTGACCGAGTCAGGCAGGCCGACGAGCTCGCGCAGCCAGGGAACAGGGACCTTCATCTCGTGCGTTACCTCTCGAACTCACAGACCGATGCCGAAGGGCTCGGTGAAGCGGATGTCGCCGTCCCACAGATCGCGCAGATCCGCGATGTCGTAACGGCTGGTGATCGTGCGGTCGAGACCCATGCCGAAGGCGAAGCCGGAGTACCGCTCCGGGTCGACGCCGCAGGCGATCAGCACGCGCGGGTTGACCACGCCGCACCCGCCCCACTCGACCCAGCCCTCACCGCGGCAGGTCGGGCAGTCGGCCACCTGAGCCGGATCGTTGCGGCAGACGTAGCACAGCAGGTCGACCTCGGCGCTGGGCTCGGTGAACGGGAAGTACGACGGCCGGAAGCGCGTCGTGGTGCCCTCGCCGTAGATCGCGGTCGCGAGGTGATCGAGCGTGCCCTTGAGGTGCGCCATCGACAGCCCCTCGTCGATCGCGAGGCCCTCGACCTGGTGGAAGACCGGGGCGTGCGTGGCGTCGGGCTCATCCGTGCGGAAGACCCGACCCGGGCATGCGATGTAGATGGGCGGCTTGCGGGTGAGCATCGTGCGCGCCTGCACCGGCGACGTGTGCGTACGCAGCACCATCGCCGCCTCCGCGGGCGCGACCCAGAAGGTGTCCATCATCGTGCGGGCCGGGTGGTCCGGCCCGAGGTTGAGCGCGTCGAAGTTCAGCCACTCGGCCTCCACCTCGGGGCCTTCGGCGATCTCCCAGCCCATCGCCACGAAGATGTCGGCGACGTGGTCCTGAATCGTGGTGAGCGGGTGCCGTGCGCCGACCGGCTCCATGTCGACCGGCACCGTGACGTCCACCGCCTCCTCGGCGAGGCGTCGATCGAACTCGGCGGCTTCGACCTGCGCGGTGCGCTCGGCGAGTGCTTTGTTCACCGCGCCGCGCGCCTGCCCCACCCGCTGTCCGGCCTCCTTGCGGGCCTGCGGCGGCAGCGCACCGATCTCGCGATTGGCCAACGCGAGCGGAGAGCGATCCCCGACGTGGTCGATCTTGACCTGCTTGAGCGCCTCGACGGAATCGGCGGCGGCGATCGCCGCGAGGGCCGCGTCGCGCATGCGCTCGACCTCGTCGGCGCGCAGTGGGGTCACTTCGACGGGGTCGTAGTCGGAGTTGGGCGCGGACATGACGACCTTTCAGTGACGGATCGAGGGGCCTTCGGTCGAGTTTATCGACGGGGCCTCCGCCGTCAGCGACGCGGGCTCGTTGATCGGCAGCCGCACCCGGATGCGCGCTCCCCCGGACTCACCGGTACCGATGTCGATCGTGCCGTGATGCTGCTGCACCACGCCCCGCACGATGAACATACCCAGGCCGCTGCCGGCGCCGGGTCCGCTCTTCCAGAACCGGCTGAAGACGCGCTGACGCAGCTCCACGGGGATGCCGCTGCCGTGGTCGCTGACCTCCACGACGACGCCGTCACCGTCGCGCCGGACGGCGAGTTCCCGCAGCCCGTCGCCGTGCCGGATCGCGTTCTCGACGAGGTTCGTCACGACCTGCGTGATGCGGTCCTCGTCGCCCCAGATCACCGGGATCTCCCCCTCGACGGTCGGCGCCGGCTGGTCGTCGGCGGCCGCGAAGGCACTGGCGAGCACCCGGGCGGCGAGCGCGTCGAGCTGAACCGGGCCGGTGCGCAGCGTGAGCCGCCCGGAGTCGATCCGCGCCGCATCCAAGAGTTCGGCGATCAGCCTGCTGAGCCGGTCGGCGTCGGCGTCCACCGTCGAGAGCATGAACTTGCGCTGCTCCTCGCTGAACTGCTCCCAGCGGCTGAGCAGGGTGGCAGTGAAGCCTTTGATCCCGGTGAGCGGGGATCGCAGCTCGTGCGCGACGGTGGCGACCATGTCCGAACGTTCCCGGTCGCGCTGGTTGCGGATGCGCGCGTTGCGGATCGAGACGATGACCTGGACGACGCGTCCGGCCGGCCGCTCCCGGATCAACGAGGCGGTGATGAGGTACTCACTCCCCCGCGGCGACCACCACGAGTGTTCGGAGATGCGCTTGCGCAGCTCGAAGCCGTCATAGGGGCGAACCACGTCGAACCAGGAGTTGCCGTTCAGGTCGTCGAACGGCACGGCCTCCGAGAGGTGCATCCCGAGCATCTCGTCACCGACGGCCCGCGCCATCTCGCGGACCCGTTCGTTGACGTACTCGACGACGCCGTCGGCATCGGCGACGATCACGCCGTCGGGGAAGTTCTCGAAGGACACGCAGGCGAGGATAGTCCGACGGGAGGGTCTCCTCCTAGTCAGATGAGCGAGCTCAGATGATCATCTATGCATGGCACCGGCTGACGCGTAGACGCAGACGGCGGCCGCGGTGGCGAGATTGAGGCTCTCAGCACGCCCGTACATGGGCACGCCGACGACCTCGTCGGCCAGCTCGCGCACCTGCGTCGGCAGCCCGTGCGCTTCGTTGCCCATCACCCACGCCGTGGGGGCAGACAGGTCGAGCGCCGCGTCGTCGAGCAGCCGTCCGCCGCCGTCGGCGCCGAAGACCTGCAGCCCGGCGCCCTGGAGCGTCTCGACGGCGCGGACGAGGTCGCGCTCCAGCAGGACCGGGAGATGGAAGAGCGAGCCCGCGGTGGACCGGACCACCTTGGGGTTCAGCGGATCGACGCTGTCACCGGCCACGATCACGGCGTCGGCACCGGCGGCGTCGGCACAGCGGATCACGGCGCCCAGATTGCCGGGGTCGCGGATCTGCGCGCACACGACCACGAGTCGTGCCTGAGCGGGCAGTGCGTCCAGCGTGACCGTGACGTCGTGACAGCGCGCCACGATCCCCTGGGGCTGCACCGCATCGGCGATCTCGGCGAGGACGTCGCCGGACACCACGTGCCAGGGCAGGACCGGATGCGCATCGCGCCAGGCGCCGTGGCGGGCGGTGGCCTCCGCGGTGGCGAACACCTCGATGACGACCTCGGGCTCGGCGAGCGCCTCGCGGACGGCTTGCGGCCCCTCGGCGAGGAACTCGCCCGTCTTGGCCCGGAACGCACGAGTGGCGAGCCGCCGGGCGTGCTTGACGCGTGCGGAACGCACGGTCAGCTCGCCGGGCTGGCTCGCCACTGGTGGTGGAGTCGAGGGACTCAGGCCGCGGACTCGGCCTTGGGCGCGTTGACGTCCTCGGGAAGGTTGGCCTTGGCCACCTCGACGAGGGCGTTGAACGCCGCGATGTCGTTGACCGCGAGATCGGCGAGGATCTTGCGGTCGACCTCGACCTCGGCGGCCTTCAGGCCCTGGATGAAACGGTTGTAGGTCAGACCCTGCGCACGCGCCGCGGCGTTGATGCGCTGGATCCAGAGGCGCCGGAAGTCGCCCTTCTTCGCGCGGCGGTCGTTGTAGGAGTAGACCAGCGAGTGAGTGACCTGCTCCTTGGCCTTGCGGTACAGGCGCGAACGCTGTCCACGGTAGCCCGAGGCCCGCTCGAGGACCTCACGGCGCTTCTTCTGTGCGTTCACGGAACGCTTGACGCGTGCCATCGGTGTCTCCTTAGAAAATCAGTGGGGCGCGGCTCAGAGTCCGAGCAGCTTCTTGACCTGCTTGGTGTCGGCCTTCGACACCTCGGTGGTGCCGTCGAGGCGACGGGTGCGGGTCGAGGACTTGTGCTCGAGCAGGTGGTAACGGTTCGCCTGCTGGCGGCGCAGCTTGCCCTTGCCGCTGAGCTTGACGCGCTTCTTCATGCCCGAGTGGGGCTTGAACTTCGGCATGTTAGGCCTCCATGTCTGGGTCGAGGTTCTCGGAGCGACGCCGCGGCTTCTTGGGCGTCGCATTCTTCTGCTGGGCCTCGCGGTAGGCCTTCTCGGCCTCCGCCTCGGCTTCGCGGTCGGCGACACGCTGCGCGGTGTTCTCGGCCTTCTCGGCCTTGACCTGCGCCTGCGCCTCCGACTTCTTCTTGTGAGGAGCGAGCACCATCGTCATGTTGCGACCGTCCTGACGGGCGTTCGACTCGATGAATCCGAGATCCTCCACGTCGGCGGCCAGCTTCTGCAGCAGCCGGAACCCGAGCTCGGGTCGGTGCTGCTCGCGGCCGCGGAACATGATCGTGATCTTGACCTTGTCGCCCGCGCGAAGGAATCGCACGACGTGACCCTTCTTGGTGTCGTAGTCGTGCTGGTCGATCTTCGGGCGGAGCTTCATCTCCTTGATGATCGTGTTCGACTGGTTGCGTCGGGACTCACGGGCCTTCTGGGCAGCCTCGTACTTGAATTTGCCGTAGTCCATGAGACGGCACACCGGCGGGCGGGCCTGCGGCGCGACCTCGACGAGGTCGAGGTCGGCTTCGGCAGCCAGGCGCAGGGCATCGTCGATGCGGACGATGCCCACCTGCTCACCGCTCGGTCCGACGAGACGTACTTCGGGAACGCGAATCCGCTCGTTGACGCGCAGCTCTGTGCTGATGGGTCCTCCTGATGGTCGTGGATGGAGGACATGAAAAATGGCCTCCGCGAAACGAAGGCCACCATCGCGACACGCGCGCGGCGTATCGGGCGCGACGACACGTGTACGCCGCGCAGAACCTCAAGGTCCGAGAACCAGGCAGGTGGGAGGTGACCTCCACTTCGATCAACCATGTTAGCAGGTTGGTTGTTCCCGGCGCCAATCCGACCCGCGCCCCAGCGAGCAGTGCAACGCTCGCGTCGTGGCGCGGTGGCGGTGAGCCAGCACGCACCGCGAGCCCGCACGTGCGGGACAACTCACCGCTCGCCTCGGGTGAGGGCCGGTCACCCGGCCGACTAGTCGACGGGCGCGACCCAGGCCGTGCCGGCCGGGGTGCGGACCAGCACGTGCTCCTGGGCGAGGTGCTCGACGTCCTCGGTCTCGACGACGCGGAATCGCGGGCTTCCGAGGTCCACGAGCATGGCCGAGGCGCCCTCGGCGAGCGCCGCGCGGGCAGCGTCGCGCCCGTACACCGGGACCGGACGCGCCTGCGGGTTCCACTGGTGCATCGCGTCGACGCTGGTGAACGTCAGCAACGCTTGCCGTCCGTCGGCTCCTTGCATCAGCACCGCGGCCATGTCGGCGTTCTTGTCGCCCTCGATCGCGGCGACGTCGGCATCGCCGGATAGCACTGCGACGACGGCCACGAAGATCCGGGCGCCGCCGAGACGGCCCAGGACGTCGACGTCACTGCCGTCAATGACTTCCGCCAGCGCCGGATCGAGCCGGCCGTCGTCGTCGGGGAACGCGGGTTCGGCGAGCGTCGGTCCGTGCCCGCTCATCGCAGCCGCTCCTGAAGCCATGCGACCGCCTCGCGCGCCGCGGCCCCGTCGCTGCCTTGGATGGCGAACAGGATGACCCGTTCGTCCTCGCGGGTCACGAGCGTCGGCCAGGGCGCACCCTCGCGCATGGCGATGGACCCGACCTCGTCCCAGCGGAGACGTCGTCTGCGGAAGCCGTTCACGACCGTGAGCCCCTCGTCGTCGGCGTGCACCCGGCTGCGGCTCACCGCATACGCGAGCAGGGCCACCAGCGCGACGAACGCCCACAGCGTCGCGGCCTGCGAGACCGTGAACACGACATCCTCGGGCAGCGCGCGACCGATGACGATCATGAGCACCACGAGGATCGCCGTGGAGAGCCACATGATGAGCGAGACCGCAACGGGCCGGAAGCTCCTGCGCGTGGCGTCCATCAGATTCGGCAGGACAGGATGTCGGTGACGAGGATGCCGCGAGCGCCGATCGCGTAGAGGTCGTCCATGACGCGCTGGGCAGTGTCGCGCGGCACCATCGAGCGCACGGCCACCCACCCTTCGCGATGCAGCGGCGACACTGTCGGGGACTCGATACCCGGGGTGAGCCGCACGGCCTCCTCCACCCGGTCCACGCGGATGTCGTAGTCCATCATCACGTAGGTGCGCGCCACGAGAACGCTCTCGAGCCGGCGACGGAACACCGCCAAGCCCTCGGGTTCGGCTCCCTCGTGGCGAGTGACGACGACCGCCTCGGAGGAGAGGATCGGCTCGCCGAAGACCTCCAGTCCGGCCTGGCGCAGCGTGGTGCCGGTCTCGACGACGTCCGCGATCGCGTCGGCGACGCCGAGGCGGATCGACGTCTCGACCGCCCCGTCGAGGCGGACGACGTCGGCCTCGACGCCGAGCGTCGACAAGTGGGACCGCACGATGCCGGGGTAGGACGTGGCGATGCGACGACCCGCGAGCTCGCGCTCGGAGGTCAGCGTGCCGGCGGGAGCGGCGAAACGGAACGTCGACTCGCCGAAGCCCAGCGCCATCGCCTCGTCGGCCTTGGCGCCGGAGTCGAGCAGCAGATCACGTCCGGTGATCCCGACGTCGAGCGTGCCCTCCCCCACGTAGATCGCGATGTCGCGGGGACGCAGGTAGAAGAACTCGACCTGATTGTCGGCGTCGACACTGACCAGGTCCTTGGCGTTGCGGCGCTGCCGGTACCCGGCTTCCGCCAGGATCAGCGCGGCGGCGTCGGACAGCGCACCCTTGTTGGGGACGGCGACCTTGAGCATGGTGCATCTCTTTTCGTCCGGTCGGGCTCGGGTCACGACAGCGGCTGAACCCGGGGCGTTCGGTGGGTGGGATCCGCTGCCGTCACAGATGCGCGTAGACGTCGTCGAGCGTGATGCCGGCGGCGATCATCATGACCTGGGCGTGGTAGAGCAGCTGGCTCAGCTCCTCGGCCGCGCGCTCACGTCCCTCGTGCTCGGCGGCCATCCACGACTCGGCCGCCTCCTCCACCAGCTTCTTGCCGATGGTGTGCACGCCGGCGTCGAGCTCAGCGACTGTGCGCGAACCCTCGGGGCGGGTGGCGGCCTTGTCGCTCAGCTCGGCGAACAGACCCTCGAACGTCTTCATCGTGCGCCAGTCTATCGTCCCGCCCGGACCGCCCGGTCAGCCCCGCAGCGCGCTCAGCGTCGCCCACGTGGCAAGCGCTGCCTCAGCTGCCTCGCGACCCTTGTCCTCGTGGCTGTCGGCGAGGCCGGCGCGGTCCAGCGCCTGCTCCTCGGTGTCACAGGTCAACAGGCCGAACCCGACCGGAACGCCGGTGTCGAGCGCCACCCGCGAGAGACCGTCGGTCGCCGCCGCGCACACGTAGTCGAAGTGCGGCGTCCCGCCGCGGATGACGACACCGAGCGCCACGACCGCGTCGTAGCCCTGCTCGGCGCAGGCCTTCGCGACGAGCGGCAACTCGAACGAGCCCGCGGTTCGCACGAGGTCGACCTGAGCGGCCCGGGCGTCGGCGAGTGCGAGCTGCGCGCCCGCGATCAATCCGTCCATCACCGTGGTGTGCCAGCTCGAGGCGACGATGGCGACCTTCGCGCCGCTCGCGTCGGTGGTCAGGTTCGGTGCTCCGTGTCCGCTCATGCCGACACCTCCTTGACGTGCTGCCTCATGCTCGCTCGCTGGCGCTCGCTCATGCGGGTGCTCCTTCATCGAGATCGGCGTCGTCGAGGGCGACCAGGTCGGGCAGGTCGTGCCCCATCCGTTCGGCCTTGGACTGTAGATACCGCAGGTTGTGTCGTGTCGGCCGGACCGCGATCGGCACGCGCTCGTCGACCTTCACACCGTACGTGGCCAGCTGGGCGGCCTTGTCGGGGTTGTTCGTCAGCAGCCGCACCGAGTCCACTCCCAGATCGCGCAGGATCTGGGCGCCGGCGGCGTAATCGCGTTCGTCCTCGCCGAACCCGAGTTCGAGGTTCGCGTCGACCGTGTCACGTCCGCGTTCCTGGAGCGCGTAGGCCTGGAGCTTGTGGAGCAGCCCGATGCCACGGCCCTCATGACCGCGCAGGTAGACCACGATCCCGGCGCCCGCCGCGGTGATGTCGGCCATGGAGGCTTGCAGCTGCGGACCGCAGTCGCACCGCTGCGAGCCGAACACGTCACCGGTCAGGCACTCCGAGTGCAGTCGGGTGAGGACGTTCGCGGTCCCCGGCTCTCCGTATACCAGCGCGATGTGCTCGCCGCCGTCGATGCGATTGCGGTACCCATGCGCGACGAAATCGCCGAACTCGGTGGGCAACTGCGTGGTGGCGAGGCGGTCGACCTGGCTCTCGTGGAGGCGGCGGTAGACCTGAAGGTCCTCGATCGACACGAGCGCGAGGCCGTGCTCGTCGGCGAACTCCCGCAGCTCCGGCAGCCGCTTGAGGGTGCCATCGTCGTTCATGACCTCGCCGATCACCCCGGCCGGGGTCAGCCCGGCCAGCCGGGCGAAGTCGACGGCCGCCTCGGTGTGGCCGGGGCGTTCGAGCACGCCACCGGGCTTGGCCCGCAGCGGCACGATGTGGCCGGGCTGGACCAGCTCGAACGGTTCCGTGGCCGAGTCGGCCAGCACACGGCAGGTCCGCGCCCGGTCGGCGGCCGAGATGCCCGTGGTCACGCCGTCCCGCGCGTCGACCGAGACCGTGTACGCCGTGCGCAATCGGTCACGGTTGTGCGGTGTCATGAGCGGAATCGCGAGGCGGTCGAGGATCTCGCCCACGACCGGGGCGCAGATCAGCCCGCTGGAGTACCGGACGAGGAACGCCATGAGTTCGGGTGTGGCCTTCGAGGCGGCGAAGATGATGTCGCCCTCGTTCTCACGGTTCTCGTCGTCGACGACGACGATCGCCTTGCCGGCGGCGATGTCGGCGATGGCGCGCTCGACCGGGTCGAGTCGCACAGCAGGGTCAGCCATGCATGGCTCCTTTCGCGAGCAGACGCTCGACGTACTTGGCGAGGACGTCGACCTCGAGATTGACGCGAGCGCCGGTCGGCAGAGCGCCGAGCGTGGTCTCGGCGAGGGTGGTGGGGATGAGCGAGACGGTGAACGACGATTCAGACCCGTCGATGACGTCGACGACGGTCAACGAGGTGCCGTTGATCGTGATCGAGCCCTTCTCGACGAGGTACCGGGTGAGGGACCCGGGAACACCGAAGCGCAGGACCTCCCAGTGCTCGCTCGGTGTCCGGTCGAGCAGCGTGCCGGTGCCGTCGACGTGGCCCTGCACGATGTGCCCGCCGAACCGGGTCTGCGGGGTCATGGCTCGTTCGAGATTGACCGGTGAGCCGGCCACGAGGTCGCCCAGCGACGAGCGCTTGAGCGACTCGGCCATGACGTCAGCGCCGAACACGTCGCCGTCCAGCGTGGTGACGGTCAGGCAGACACCGTCGACCGCGATCGAGTCGCCGTGGCGGGCATCCGCCGCGACGCGTGGGCCGCGGACGAGCAGGCGCACCGCGTCCTCCTGCGGCTCGACGGCGACGATCTCGCCGACTTCCTCAACCAGTCCGGTGAACATCAGTACCCCTCTCCTTTGCCCATCGCCTCGCGCGGCGGCGGTCCGGGCGTGCCGACGATGCGGATATCCGGACCGATCCGCCGCACGTCGGTGATCGTGATCGGACGCAGGTCGGCGAGGGTGGTGGCCTCGCCTTCCAGCGCCGCTCTGCCGGACCCGAGCATGGCCGGCGCGAGGTAGCCGATGAAGCGGTCGATGAGCCCGGCGTTCCAGAAGGCACCGGCAAGTCGCGGTCCGCCCTCCAGCCACACGTGGTGGATGTCGTTCTCCATGAGCTTGGCCAGCACCTCGTGCGGCTCGCGAGTTTGAATGAGCAGGGTCGGCGCGACCCGGTCGAAGACGCGGTAGTAGTTGGGAATCGTGGTCTCGCCGACGACGATGCGCATGGGCTGCTGCGCGTACGGCAACGGCATGTCGTCGGCGTCGCGCACGGTCAGCCGGGGATCGTCGGCGAGGACGGCGCCGGTTCCGGCCATGATCGCGTCGCACTCGGCGCGGAAGTGCTGGACGTCGCGGCGCGCCTCCGGGCCGGTGATCCACTTGCTGGTGCCGTCGGGCGCGGCGCTCAACCCGTCGAGCGTCGCCGCGTACTTCCAGGTCACGAACGGCCGGTTGTGCCAGTAGCGCGTGGCCCACGGCGCGAGCAGCTCTTTGGCCTCGTCGGCCAGGACGCCGGTCGTCACCGTGATTCCTGCGTCGAGCAGGGTCCGCGCTCCCCCCGCACCGACCGGATTCGGGTCCTCCACCGCGTACACCACCTCAGCGACACCGGCCGCGATGAGCGCCTGAGTGCACGGTCCGGTGCGACCGGTGTGATCGCACGGCTCGAGGGTCACGACGGCGGTGGCGCCTCGGGCGGCGGCTCCCGCCTGCTGCAGCGCGTCCACCTCGGCATGGGGCGTGCCCGGACCCCGGTGGGCCCCCACGGCGAGTGCGCGGCCGTCGGGGTCCAGCAGGACGCAGCCGACCGGCGGATTGGGCAACGTGCGCGGCACGGCGCGGGCGGCATCGAGAGCACGACGCATCGCCGTCTCGAGGTGCTCGGTGGTGGGCACTGCTTCGCTCTCCCGCGGTCGGGTGCCCGCACGACCGGGGTAGCGCCCACGGCCGACGGCCGAGGACGTGGCGTGCGCCTCCCATCCGGACTTTCACCGTCGGTCCTGGAGTTCCACCAGGTCAACCGGTCCCGAAGGACCGGGTCGCGGACTGTCACCGCCGGCTCGGACTTTCACCGACCCCGGGCACGCGAGCACGTGGCTCGTATGTCCCCATCGTAACGGAGCGCGGGTGGGGAATGCGGCCGGCTCGGTCAGTGGGTGCAGGACAGCGCGCGATCGCGCAACGCCTGGACCATCGCGTCGGGGTCGTCGGCGCCGAACACGGCGGACCCGGCGACGAAGGTGTCGGCACCCGCTTCGGCGCACCGTTCGATCGTCTCCAGCGACACTCCGCCATCGACTTGCAGCCAGATGTCGCCACCTGTCGCGGCGATGAGCTCACGGGTGCGCCGGATCTTGGGCACGCACAGATCGAGGAACTTCTGGCCGCCGAACCCTGGCTCGACGGTCATCACGAGCACCATGTCCAGCTCGGGCAGCAGATCGGCGTAGGGCTCGATCGGCGTCGCGGGCTTGAGCGCCATCGACGCACGCGCCCCGAGAGCCCGGATCTCGCGGGCGAGCCGCACGGGGGCCCGTACGGCCTCAGCGTGGAAGGTCACGCTGGCCGCACCGGCCTCGACGAATTGAGGTGCCCAGCGGTCGGGGTCCTCGATCATCAGATGGGCGTCGATGGGCTGAGCGACCGCCTTGGACAGGGCCTCGATGACCGGGGCGCCGAGCGTGAGGTTGGGCACGAAGTGGTTGTCCATGACGTCCATGTGCAGGAAGTCCGCACCAGCGATCCGGGCGGCCTCGGTCGCGAGGTTGGCGAAGTCGGCGTTCAGCAGGCTCGGGGTGATGCGCACGTCGGACACGCCGTCAGCCTAGCGGCGGATCGCCGGCGGACCACCTACCCCCGGAACCCGGTGGTCGAGTAGCGACGAGCTCGCTGTTTGAGCTGGTCGAGTAGCGGCGAGCTCTGCGAGCCGCAATGGAGCCGTGGCGCCCCGGTCTCGATACGGTCGGTCGCTGAGCGACCTCCCTACTCGACCACCGAGTTGTGGCTGGTCGAGTAGCGGCGAGCTCTGCGAGCCGCATATCGAGACCACACGAGACGACGTGGTCTCGCTCCAGCGCGGCTACGCCCCTCCTGCGCTGGCTCCATCGTCGGTCGCTGAGCGACCTCCCTACTCGACCACCGATGGGCTCACTCGGCACACCGGCCTCGACTAGGCCGCTAGCGGCGGCGCAGCAGCGCCAGGAACATCGCGTCGGTGCCGTCGATATGGGGCCACCACTGCTGCATCGACTCCAGGACCAGTCCCTCGTGCTCCTGCAAAGCGGCATCGACGACCGCGCGGGTCTCGGCCACGACGGGTGAACACGTCGCGTAGGCCACGACGCCGCCGGGACGGGTCAGTTCGATGGCGCGCGCGAGCAACTGGCCCTGCAACGCGACGAGGTCGTCGAGGTCTGCGGTCGTGCGGCGCCAGCGCGATTCCGGACGCCTTCGCAAGGCGCCGAGTCCCGTGCACGGGGCGTCGACGAGGACCCGGTCGAAGCTGCCCGGCTCCCACGGGCCGCGACGTCCGTCGTGCACGGTGACCTCGACATTGTCCAGCGCCCGGACCGCTTGACGCACGAGGTCGGCGCGATGCCGCTGCAGTTCGTTGGCGACGACGCGGGCTCCCCGCCCGGCGGCGAGCGCCGCCCAGAGCGCGGATTTGCCACCCGGGCCCGCGCACAGGTCGAGCCAGCGCTCGTCGCGGCCTTCGACCGGCGAGGCCGCCGAGGTGATGGCGACCAGCTGCGACCCCTCGTCCTGGACCCCGGCGCGCCCGTCGCGCACCGCGGGGATGTCCCCGGGCATGCCGCCGCTTTCGAGGATGCGGGCGTACGGCGACAGCTTCCCGGGAACCCCCGGGAGTTCCTCGGGATCGGCGAGGCCCGGCCGGGCGACGAGCGTGACCTTGGGGGCCGCGTTGTCCGCGGCGAGCAGGTCCACGAGCTGCGCGGGGTCCGGCAGCGCCTCGCGCAGCTCCCGCACGATCCACCGCGGATGGGAGAACCGAACCGCAAGTGCGTCGTCGTCGTCAAGCCCCTTCGTCACCTCGCTCAGCCAGGTGTCGAGGTCGCGTCGGCCGATCCGGCGCAGGATCGCGTTCGTGAAGCCGACCGGCTTGTGCCCCACGTGCCGTCGGACGAGTTCCACAGTGGTGGTGACGGCAGCATGGTCGGGCACCCGCATGCTGAGCAGCTGATGCGCGCCGAGGCGCAGCGCGTCGAGGACCGGCGGGTCGATCCGCTCGATCCCGTGGCTGGCCAGGGAATCGATGATGGCGTCGTAGGTGCCGCGAAGGCGCACCGCACCACTGACCAACTCGGTGACGAACGCGGCGTCCCGCCCGGACAGCTGATGCTCGCGGAGCACCCGCGGGATCACGAGGTTGACGTACGCGCCATCGTCACTGACCTGCCGGACGATGTCGTAGGCCGCGGTGCGCGCGGCGTCGACACTCATCGCAGCACCGCCGTCGTCGCACCCCCGAGGCCGCGGCCCCAGTCGGCGGCAGGCATGGACTTCTTGCCGTGCGGCTGGACCTGCCCGAGCCGCACGTCCGTCGTGCCGGTGCCCACGCGGACCTCCCGTTTGCCGATCGACACCTCCCCCGGTGCCAAGGTCGACTCCTCCAGCACGTCGAGCGGGCCCAGCTTCAACCGGTTCTCCTCGTGCGTCGTCCAGGCGCCGGGAGCCGGAGTGCACCCGCGGATCTGGCGGTCGATCGCGAAGGCGGGGCGGGTCCAGTCCACGCGCGCGTCCTCGGTCGTGAGCTTGGCGGCGTAGGAGACGCCGTCCTCGGGCTGCTCGATGGCGCCGATGTCGCCGTCCTCGATGTGGTCGAGCGCGTCGACGAGCAGGCCGGCGCCCGCGTCGGCGAGCCGCTCCAGGAGCGTGCCGGCGGTGTCGTCGGGACGGATGCGCTCGGTGAGTGTTCCGAGCACCGGGCCGGCGTCGAGCTCCTCGACGAGGCTGAACACGGTGGCTCCGGTGACTTCGTCACCGGCCATGATCGAGCGCTGCACGGGCGCTGCCCCGCGCCATGCGGGCAACACGGAGAAGTGCAGGTTGATCCACCCGTACTCGGGCAGGTCCAGGAGGTCGCGGCGCAGCAGCGCTCCGTAGGCGACGATGGCACCGCAGTCCGGTTCGAGCGCCCGGAGGGTGGCGAGGAACTCAGGATCCGATGCGGATGCGGGCTTGAGCACCGTCAGGCCGGCCTCCTCCGCCGCCACGGCCACCGCCGAGGGCTCGAGCCGGCGTCCCCGGCCTACCCGGGCGTCGGGGCGGGTCACGACCGCCACGACCTCGTGCCGGCTGGCGATCAGCGCACGCAGCGACGGGACGGCGGTGTCAGGGGTGCCCGCGAAGACGACTCTCACGAGGGTCGAGTCTAGGTGGCGACCTCAGAAGTCGATCGGGTCGATCTGGATTCGCCAGGGCGGCAGCTTGGCCGCGCTCCGCTCAGCGGCGGCCTGTTTGAGGGCGGCGGCCAGCGCCGACCCCTCGCGTCGCGGGGCTCGCAGAATGAGCCGCTCGCGCTGCTCATCGACCGGAACGGGCCCGAGGATCTCGGTGTGCGGAGTCCAGGAACGCTGCATCAGCGGCGCGATCTCGGCGGTCGGACCCTCGACCGTCGCGAGTCGGCCGACGGGTGGCAGGTGCGTCTCGGCGCGCTCGGCGAGCTCCCGGTGGGCGAGTCCCACGGGGTCGGCGCGGACGAGCGCCTGCAGCGTGGGCGAGTCGCCGACCGCGACGGCGCGCCCGTGGTGGGCGGCGAGCGCCAGCGCGTTGAACCAGCGCCGGTGCGCCTCCTCGGCCACCCGCACGTCATCGCGCGCGAGCATGAGCCAGGTGTCCAGCAGCACGACGACGGCGTACCCGCCGACCACGGTCGGTTCGGCGCCCGGCGTGGCGAGCACGAGGACTCGCTCGTCCGCGTCCGGCTCGACGTGGTCGAGCACCGACGCGCCTCCGGAGGTGACGATTCGGTGGTCGGTGAACGCCTGGGCGAACTCCTCGGCCGTTCGCAGCTGTCCCACGACGGGGGCGCGCAGGCGGTCGTCGCCGCAGTGCGGACACCGCCAGTGCTCGACCGTGGTGCCGCACCATCGGCAGCCGAGCGGCGCCCGCGCTGAACGCTGCACGAGCGGGCCGGAGCAGGCTGGGCACTCGGCGCGCTCGCGACATCGCTGACACGCGACGGAGGCCCGGTAACCGCGCCGCGGCACCTGGACGAGCACGTGTCCATCGGCCTGCCGGACGGCCGTGAACACGGCGTGCGGCAGGCGGACCGGCGCCGCTCCGGTCTCGGTGCCGTCGGTGACGGTGAGCTGGGGCCACTCCCGCCGCCGTGCCGCTTGGTCGCCGCTGAGACTGACGCACCACCCGGACTCGACCAGGGACTGCGCTTCCGCGGTGCGGCCGTATGCCGCCAGCAGCACCCCGGCCGACTGCTGCGCGGCGCGCAGGAGCAGCACCTCGCGGGCGTGCGGATAAGGCGCCCTCGGCTCCGCGTAGAGGTCGTCGCCGTCGTCCCACATCGCGACGAGCCCCAGATCGCGAACCGGGGCATACGCCGCCGCGCGCGTGCCGAGCACGACCGGAACCTCGCCTCGCGACACTCGCAGGAACGACCGATAGCGGGCGGCTGGCTTCTGTGCACCGGTCAGGACGACGTGGCGGCCCTCTCCCAGGACCTCGGTGAAGATGGCGTCCCAGCGAGCCACGTCCCGGACGTCGGGAACGCAGACGACGGCGCCGCGGCCGGACCGCACCGCGGCAGCGACGGCTTGCGCGACGGCGCGCTCGGGCTCATGGCGCGGCAGGACCGACAGCACCGCCCGGGGACTTCGTCCAGCCGCGAGCGCCTCGATGAAGGCCGGGCCGTCCAGATAGGGGTACCAGGCGTCGGAGCCCGGATCCTCCGGCGGCGGCGCCTGGTCCTCGCGCGGATGTGCCTCCGCCCGGGCGTGCCGCGGCGGGATGGCCAGGCGAAGGACGTCGGCGAGCGTGCCCGCATAACGGTCGGCCACAGCCCGGGCGAGCGTCAAGACCTCCGGCGCGAGCACCGGCTCGGGTGACACCAGCTTGTGCAGCGGGGCGAGTCGCCCCTCGTGGGCGGTGTCGTCGACCAGCTCGGCGATGACACCGTCGGTGAGCTTGCCGGCGAAGCGAACCTTGACCCGGCACCCGGCGCCGGCCTCGGCGAGGAGGTCGTCGGGCACCCGGTAGTCGAAGGGGCGGTCCAGGTGCGGCAGCGGGGTGTCGATCAGCACGCGTGCCACCGACGCCGAGGGCGCGCCCGCCTCGGCCCCGGGAAACGCCAGCTGATCGGTCACGCGTCGATTCTCCCAGCCGCCGCCGACAGCATCGACACGTGGAACGCCGAGTGGTCAGCGCGATCGAGTAGCGGCCGCGGAAGGAGCCCGCACGGAGCCCAAGTGATCTCGATATGCGGCTCGCAGAGCTCGCTGCTACTCGACCACCAACGACATGCGCTACACCCACGTGGTCTCGATACGCCGCTCGCAGAGCTCGCTGCTACTCGACCGCCGCTGACCCCGGCTCAGAGACCGGCGGCGGCCCGCAGCGCGTCGGCGCGGTCGGTGTTCTCCCAGGGAAGGCCGGGGCGCCCGAAGTGGCCGTAGGCGGCCGTCTGGGCGTAGATGGGACGCAGCAGGTCCAGATCACGCACGATGGCCGCGGGGCGCAGGTCGAAGACCTCGAGCACCGCGTCGCGGATCGTGTCGACCGGAACCGTCTCGGTGCCGTAGGTGTCGACGTAGAAACCGACCGGGTGCGCGACGCCGATCGCGTACGCGACCTGCACCTCGGCCTTGGTGGCAAGCCCGGCGGCGACGATGTTCTTGGCGACCCAGCGCATCGCGTAGGCGGCCGAGCGGTCCACCTTGCTCGGGTCCTTGCCCGAGAAGGCTCCGCCACCGTGACGGGCGTAGCCGCCGTAGGTGTCGACGATGATCTTGCGGCCGGTCAGCCCGGCGTCGCCCATCGGCCCGCCGATGACGAACTTGCCGGTCGGGTTGATGTGCAGCTGGTAGTCGCTGGCGTCGATGTCGTACTCGGCCAGCACGACGTCGATGACGTGCTTCTTGAGGTCGGTCGGGAGCTGGTGCTCCAGGTCGACGCCGTCCTCGTGCTGCGTGGAGACGACGATCGCCTCGACGCGCTTGGGACGGTCGTCGTCGCCGTACTCGATCGTGACCTGCGTCTTGCCGTCCGGGCGCAGATACGGCAGCGTGCCGTCCTTGCGGACGCGGGTCAACTGCTCGGCGAGCCGGTGCGCGATGGTGATCGGCAGCGGCATGAGTTCGGGCGTCTCATCGATCGCGAAGCCGAACATGAGGCCCTGGTCGCCGGCGCCCTGGCGGTCCAGCGGGTCGGCCGACTCGCCGGTGCGATCCTCGTAGGCGGTGTCGACGCCCTGCGCGATGTCCGGGGACTGCGCGTCGAGGGTGACCTGCACGGCGCAGGACTCGCCGTCGAAGCCCTTGATGGAGGAGTCGTAGCCGATCTCGAGGACACGGTCTCGGGCGATGCGCGCGATGTCGACGTACGCCTCGGTCGTGACCTCACCACCCACGAGCACCATGCCGGTGGTCACGAACGTCTCCGCCGCGACCCGGCTCTTGGGGTCGGCGGCGAGCAGTGCGTCGAGGATGCTGTCGCTGATCTGGTCGGCGATCTTGTCCGGGTGGCCCTCGGTGACAGACTCCGAGGTGAACAAACGGCTCACGGTATGAATTCTCCTGTGGGTGGACGTCGTTAGCACTGTACTCGGCCTCGCCAGGCCGGCCCGGTCATCCCAATCGTTGGACGATCGTGTCCCAGATGACGTGCGCGACCTCGGCCTTGGGGCGACGTCCGACCGGCGCGGCGGCTCCGTCGGCGGTCAGCAGGAGCACGTCGTTGTCGTCCTGACCGAACACTCCTCCCCCGCTGACGTCGTTGACGACCAGCAGGTCGCATCCCTTGCGGGCGAGTTTGGCGCGGGCGTGGTCGAGCACGCTGCCGTTCGCGTCGCCGGTCTCGGCGGCGAAGCCGGCGATGAACGGTTCGGCGGCACCCGCCGGGCGGCTGCGGACGAGTTCGGCAAGGACGTCGGGGTTCTCGACCAACTCGATCGTCGGCGCGGCACCGTCGGTCCGCTTCTTGATCTTGGCGTCGGCGTACGTCGCCGGGCGGAAGTCGGCGGGGGCCGCCGCCATGACGACGGCGTCCGCGCCGACGGACGATTTCAGCACGGCGTCGCGGAGTTCGGCGGTGGTGGTGACGTCGATGCGCTCCACTCCGGCCGGTGTCGGCAGTGCCACGTTGGCAGCGACGAGGGTGACCTCTGCGCCGCGGGCCGCGGCCGCTTCGGCGAGGGCGAGGCCTTGCCGGCCCGACGAGCGGTTGCCCAGGAACCGCACCGGATCGAGGAACTCCCGGGTGCCGCCGGCGCTGACGACGACCCGCCGTCCGGCGAGGTCACGCGGGCGCCCGGCCAACACGTTCACGCATACCGCGTGAATATCCTCGGGATCGGGAAGACGTCCGGCGCCGGAGTCGGCACCGGTGAGGCGGCCGACCGCCGGATCGATGACGATCGCCCCGCGCTCACGCAACGTCGCGACGTTGGCCTGGGTGGCCGGGTGCTCCCACATCTCGGTGTGCATCGCCGGCGCGAACACCACCGGACACCGGGCGGTGAGCAGGGTGTTGGTGAGCAGATCGTCGGCCAGGCCTTGCGCCGCCCGGGCGAGCGTGTTGGCAGTGGCGGGTGCGACCACGACGAGATCGGCGCTCTGGCCGATCCGCACGTGCGGCACCTCGGGAACGTTGTCGAAGGTCGCGGTCTGCACCGGGTGCCCCGACAAGGCCTCCCACGTCGCGGCGCCCACGAAGTTCAGCGCCGACTCGGTCGGCACCACGCGGACCTCGTGACCGGACTCGGTGAACAGGCGCAGCAGGAGGGCGGCCTTGTAGGCGGCCACTCCCCCGCTGACACCCAGGACGATCGCGCTCATGCGAGAGTCATGCGACGCTCGGCGGCTGGCTCAGGCGTCGCCGGAAGCGGCGTCGCGCGCGGCCTGAGCCGCGGCAGCCTCGGCCTCGGGGTCGATGTCCTCGACGGTCAGCAGGCCCTCGTTGATCTCGCGCAGCGCGATCGACAGGGGCTTCTCCTGGACCTCGGTCTCCAGCAGCGGGCCGACGTACTCGAGCAGGCCCTCACCGAGCTGCGAGTAGTAGGCGTTGATCTGGCGGGCGCGCTTGGCGCTGTACAGGACCAACTTGTACTTGGAGTCGGTCTTCTCCAGCAGGTCGTCGATCGGGGGGTTGGTGATGCCCTCGGCAGCCGAACGGGTGGTGGACACGGTGATCCGCCCTCTCGTGATGTGGGATTACTGAAACGGGGTTGAGGGAATCTCGGTGATTCCCGATCTGAACAAGTCTACCAAGGCCGCGCACGCTTCCTCGACTTCGGTGTTGACGATGGTCACATCGAACTCGGCTTGAGCGGCGAGTTCGTCGCGCGCGGTACTCAAGCGGCGCTCGCGTTCCTCCTCGCTCTCCGTGCCGCGGCCCACCAGACGACGCACCAACTCCTCCCAGCTCGGCGGGGCGAGGAACACCATGAGCGCCTGCGGCATGCGCTGCCGTACCTGGCGGGCGCCCTGCAGATCGATCTCCAACAGGGCCGGCCGGCCGTGGGCCAGTCGTTCCTCGACTTCCGCCCGCGGCGTGCCGTAGCGGTACCGGCCGTGGACCGTGGCCCACTCGAGCAGCCCGTCGGCGGCGACGAGTCGGTCGAACTCCTCGTCGCTCACGAAGTGATAGTGGTGGCCGTCGATCTCGCCCGGGCGCGGAGGCCGAGTGGTGACCGAGACCGAGATCCAGATCTCGGGATGGTGTTCGCGGATGCACGCAGCGACGGTTCCCTTGCCGACGGCGGTGGGTCCGGCAAGGACGACGAGCCGCGAGCGATGTGTGCCGGCCCCCACGTCAGCCGCGACGACCGAACTCGGCGATGAGGTCACGCTCCTGCTTGGGACCGAGCCCGCGGAGCCGGCGCGATTCGGCGATGCCGAGCCGTGCCATGATCTCCTGGGCCGTCACCTTGCCGACTCCGGGCATCGCCTGGAGAAGATCGAGCACCTTGAGCTTGGCGATCGCCTCGTTGGTCTTGGCTTGCTCCAGGACGTCGGCGATCGACGCGCCAGAGTGCTTGAGACGGTTCTTGACCTCGGCTCGCACGAGGCGTGCCTCGGCAGCCTTCGCCAGAGCCTCGCGCCGCTGCTCGTCGGTCAACTTCGGCAGAGCCACGCCTACTCCTTCGCCTCGGGTTGCTCGAGCGTCACTCCGCACTGGTCGTCGATGTCGGCGACGACCGCCTTGCGCTGCTCGACCGTGTCGTTGAACGCCCGATAAGCCTCGTTGAGGGAGTCGCGCTGCTCCTGCGAGAGCGCCGCGACGGTCGCCGAGTCGCCCATCTCCTCCAACGGTACGCCGGCGGCTTCCTGCGCGGCGATGACGCCGTCGGTGACGGCGGCGATGGTGACCCAGTCGGGCTGGATCCGCTCAGGTGCTGCCTCCGCGATCTGCCGCGCCGCACTGGCATACTCCGCGTAGGCGGCATCGGTGCGCTCGGCGCCGAAGGAGTTCAGGACCTCCTCGTTCTCCTCCACCGCGGAGCAGTACGGATCACTGCCCAGACACCCGGCCAGCGAGCCCGCCGCGAGGACTGCGACGGCGGCCGAAACCCACTGCTTCCTCACGACCACGACCCTACAAGGTCGTCGTTGAGCCGCAGGACGGACTCGCGGAGGGCCGCGACGTCCGGGCCCGCGCTCAGCACCCCGCGCGAGGTGGACACGATGATCGCGTCCCGGACGTCCCCGAAGATCCTGCCGAGGTCGGCCAGCGTGCCCCCTTGCGCGCCATACCCGGGCACGAGCAGCGGGCCGTTGATGTCGAGGTCCTCGGCCGTATGCCCGATCGTCGCTCCGACGACCGCACCGAGCGGCCCCATCGGCTCGATACCGGCGTTCGCGGCCCGTAACTGGGCCAGGATCGAGCCGGCGACCGTGTCGCCGGTGCCGGTGAGCGCGTGCTGGACCTGCGGTGCCTCGGGGTTCGACGTCAGTGCGAGCACGAAGACGCCGGCGTCGTTCTGCTCGGCCGCGGTGAAGAACGGCGCGAGCGTCCCGAACCCGAGGTACGGGCTGACGGTGATCGCGTCCGCCGCCATCGGCGAGTCGTCGTCGAGGTAGGCCGTGGCATACGCCGCGGCCGTCGAACCGATGTCACCGCGCTTGGCGTCGAGGATGACGAGGCTGCCGGTGTGCCGCAGGTCGGCGATCGTGCGTTCGAGCACCGCCACGCCGCGCGCGCCGAACCGCTCGAAGAACGCCGATTGCGGCTTGACGAACGCAGCTCTCCCGGCGAACGCCTCGACGCAAGTCGCCGCGAAGCGTTCGAGTCCGTCGATCGAGTCGCCCACGCCCCACTCCTCGAGGAGTCCGGGGTGCGGATCGATGCCGACGCAGGCCGGGCCGTACGCCTGCATCGCCGCGAGCGCCCGCGACCCGAAGCTCATCGGGCCTCCGTCACAGCGGCGCCCCAGGACTGGAGGGACCGCACACCGATCGACTCCGCACGCTGCGCCTCGATGCCCTGGACGGCGGCCGCGAGGCCCTGCACGGTGGTGATGCAGCCGATCCCCTCGGCCACCGCGGCGGTGCGGATCTCGTAGCCGTCGATGCGCGGGCTGCCGCCACGGGTGTTGCCGTGCGGGGTGTTGATGACGAGCTGGACCTCCTGCGCGTGGATGCGGTCGACGATCGAACCACCGTCCGCACCGTCGCCGGGCGCCTCGTGGAGCTTGCGCACCACGGTGGCGGGAACGCCGTTGCGGTGCAGCACCTCGGCCGTACCGCGCGTCGCGAGGATCTCGAAGCCGAGATCGGCCAGCCGCTTGACCGGGAAGATCATGTGCCGCTTGTCCCGGTTGGCGACCGACACGAACACCGCGCCCGACGTGGGCAGGCCGTTCTGTGCGCCCGCCTGACTCTTGGCGAAGGCCGCGCCGTAGTGCGCGTCGATGCCCATGACCTCACCGGTCGAGCGCATCTCCGGGCCGAGCACCGTGTCGACGTAACGGCCCTCATAGGTCCGGAAGCGACTGAACGGCATGACCGCTTCCTTGACCGCGACGGGCGCGGCCGACGGCAGCTGCCCGCCGTCGCCGAACGCCGGCAGCACTCCGGCGGCGCGGAGCTCGGCGATCGACTCGCCGAGCATGAGCCGGGCGGCGGCCTTCGCCAGCGGCGTCGCCGTCGCCTTGGACACGAACGGCACGGTCCGCGAGGCCCGCGGATTGGCCTCGAGCACGTACAGCGTGTCCGAGCTCAGCGCGAACTGGATGTTGATGAGGCCGCGGACGCCGACGCCGGCGGCGATCGCCTCGGTCGACTCCCGGATCCGCTCGATCTCGCTCTGGCCGAGCGTGATCGGCGGCAAGACGCACGCGGAGTCGCCGGAGTGGACCCCGGCCTCCTCGATGTGCTCCATGATGCCGCCGAGGAACAGCTCCGAACCGTCGTACAGCGCGTCGACGTCGATCTCGACCGCGTCGTCGAGGAAGCGGTCGACGAGCACCGGACGCTCCGGGGAGATCTCGGTGGCGGTCCGGATGTAGTTCTTGAGCGCCTCCTCGTCGTACACGATCTCCATGCCGCGGCCGCCGAGCACGTACGACGGCCGGACGAGCACCGGGTAGCCGATCTCGTCGGCGATGCGCTTGGCCCCCTCGAAGGTCGTCGCGGTGCCGTGCTTCGGAGCGGGCAGCCCGGCATCGGCGAGCACCTGTCCGAACGCGCCACGCTCCTCGGCGAGGTCGATCGCGGCCGGCGGCGTGCCCACGATCGGGACACCGGCCGCCTCGAGGCCCGCGGCGAGACCGAGTGGCGTCTGCCCGCCGAGCTGCACGATGACACCCGCGACGGGACCGGCCTGCTGCTCGGCGTGCACGACTTCGAGGACGTCCTCGAGGGTGAGCGGCTCGAAGTAGAGCCGGTCGCTCGTGTCGTAGTCGGTCGAGACCGTCTCGGGGTTGCAGTTGACCATGACCGTCTCGTAGCCGGCCTCGCTCAGCGCGAGCGCGGCGTGGACGCACGAGTAGTCGAACTCGATGCCCTGGCCGATGCGGTTGGGGCCGCTGCCGAGGATCAGCACCGCCGGGCGCTCCCGCGGCGTCACCTCGGTCTCCTCGTCGTAGGAGGAGTAGTGGTACGGCGTCCGGGCGGCGAACTCGGCGGCACAGGTGTCGACGGTCTTGTAGACCGGCCGCACGCCCAGTGCGTGCCGGACACCACGGACGACGTCCTCGCGCATGTCGCGCAGCTCGCCGATCTGGGCGTCGCTGAAGCCGTGCCGCTTGGCCAGCCGGAGGAGCTCCGGGGTAAGGTTCTCCGCCTCCTGGACGCGCTGGGCGACCTCGTGCACCAGGAAGAGCTGATCGACGAACCACGGATCGATCGAGGTGTGCTCGTGGATCTGCTCGGGCGTCGCGCCCGCACGGATCGCGTTCATGACCAGCCGCAGCCGTCCGTCCTGGGGGCGCTCGATCTCAGTGAGCAGGACGTCCTTGTCCCCCGGGTCTCCCATCCAGTCGAACGTGGCACCCACGCGCTCGAGCGAGCGCAGCGACTTGCCCAGCGCCTCGGTGAAGTTGCGGCCGATGGCCATCGCCTCGCCGACCGACTTCATGTGCGTGGTGAGCGTCGAGTCCGCCGCGGGGAACTTCTCGAACGCGAAGCGCGGCACCTTGACGACGACGTAGTCGAGCGTCGGCTCGAAGCTGGCCGGCGTCTCGGCGGTGATGTCGTTGGGGATCTCGTCCAGCGTGTACCCGATGGCGACCTTCGCGGCGATCTTGGCGATCGGGAAACCGGTCGCCTTCGACGCCAGCGCGCTCGAGCGGGACACGCGCGGGTTCATCTCGATGACGACGATGCGCCCGTTCTCGGGGTTCACGGCGAACTGGATGTTGCAGCCCCCGGTGTCCACGCCGACCTCGCGGATGACGCCGATCGAGATGTCGCGCAGTCGCTGGTACTCCACGTCGGTCAGCGTCATGGCCGGAGCGACGGTGATGGAGTCGCCGGTGTGGACGCCCATGGGGTCGAGGTTCTCGATCGAGCAGACGATGACGACGTTGTCGGCCTGATCGCGCATGACCTCGAGCTCGTACTCCTTCCAGCCGAGGATCGACTCCTCGAGGAGCACCTCGGTGGTGGGACTGAGCGCGAGCCCGCTGCCGGCGATGCGGTGCAGGTCGGCCTCGTCGTAGGCCAGGCCCGAGCCGGAGCCTCCCATCGTGAAGGACGGGCGCACGACGACCGGGTAGCCGAGATCCTCGACGGCCGCAAGGCACTCCTCCATCGAGTGGCAGATCGCGCTGCGGGCGACCTCCGCTCCCCACTGACTCGGCAGCGACTCGACGATCGACTTGAAGATCTCGCGGTTCTCGCCCTTCTCGATCGCCTCGACGGAGGCGCCGATGAGCTCGACGCCGTATTTGTCCAGCACGCCGTTGTCGTGCAGCGCGATGGCGGCGTTGAGGGCGGTCTGCCCGCCCAGCGTCGCCAGCAGCGCGTCCGGGCGCTCGGCGGCGATGACCTTCTCGACGAATTCGGGAGTGATGGGCTCGACGTACGTGGCGTCGGCGAACTCCGGGTCGGTCATGATCGTGGCCGGGTTGGAGTTGACGAGGATCACCCGGATGCCCTCGTCGCGCAGCACGCGGCAGGCCTGGGTGCCCGAGTAGTCGAACTCGCAGGCCTGGCCGATGACGATGGGGCCCGAGCCGATGACGAGGACCGAGCTGATGTCTTCCCGCTTTGGCATGTCAGCGGTTCCCTTCCTGCGTGGTGCTGTCGGCGAACTCACCGGTCATGGCGTCGACGAAGCGGTCGAAGAGGTACGCGGCGTCGTGGGGACCGGCCGCGGCCTCGGGATGGTACTGGACGCTGAACGCGGTCTGGTCGAGCAGCGCGAGTCCTTCGACGACGTCGTCGTTGAGACCGACGTGCGTCACGCGTGCCGGCCCGAAGGGGGTGTCGAAGTTGCTGTCGAGCGGCGCGTCGACGGCGAAGCCGTGGTTGTGCGCCGTGACCTCGACGCGTCCGGTGGTGCGGTCCTGGACCGGCTGGTTGATGCCGCGGTGGCCGTACTTGAGCTTGTACGTACCGCGGCCGAGCGCGCGTCCGAACAGCTGGTTGCCCAGGCAGATGCCGAAGAACGGGATCTTGCGCTCCAGCACCCCCTGGATGACCTCGACCGCGTGGTCGGCGGTCGCCGGGTCGCCCGGGCCGTTGGACACGAAGACGCCGTCCGGCTCGGCGGCCAAGACGTCGTCGAGGCTGGACGTGGCGGGCAGGACGTGCACCTCGATGCCGCGTTCGGCCATGCGGCGAGGGGTCATGCCCTTGATGCCGAGGTCGAGCGCGGCGACGGTCAACCGCTTCTCACCCTGAGCCGGCACCACGTACGCCTCCTGCGTCGTGACGTCGGCGAGGAAGTTCGAGCCGGCCATCTCGGGCGCGGCGTTGGCCTGCGCGACGAGTGCCTCGACGTCGGCGGTCTCGGTGCTGATGACGGCGCGCATCGAGCCGCGCTCACGGAGGTGACGGGTGAGCGCGCGGGTGTCGACCCCGCTGATGCCGACGACGCCCTGGGCGCGGAGCAGGTCGTCGAGCGACTCCGTCGAGCGCCAGTTGCTCGGCACCCGCGCGGGATCGCGGACGACGTAACCGCTCACCCAGACCCGGCGGGATTCGAAGTCTTCGAGGTTGGCGCCGGTGTTGCCGATGTGCGGCGCTGTCATCACGACGATCTGGCCGCGGTACGAGGGGTCGGTGAGCGTCTCCTGGTAGCCGGTCATGCCGGTGTTGAAGACGATCTCGGCGACCGTCGTGCCCGTCGCACCGTACGACTCTCCGCGGAACACCCGGCCGTCCTCGAGGACGAGGAGGGCGGGGACAAGCTGGCGGTCGGTCATGACAGGGCTCCTTCAGAGAACAACGCACCGTCGAGCACCGTCGCACGCCCGCGCAGGAACGTGGCGACGACCCGGCCGGGAAGCTCGAGGCCGGCGTAGGGGGTGTTGCGGGACAGGGAGGCGCTGGCGGCAGCTTCGACGGTGCGCCGCGCGGTGGGGTCGTACACCACCAGGTTGGCAGGCTCGCCCACGGCGAGCGGGCGACCGTGGCCGCTGACCCGGCCGATCCGGGCCGGCGCGGCGGACATCGCCTCCGCGACGCGCTCCCAGCCGATCGCTCCGGTGTCGACCATCGTCTGCTGCACCACTGAGAGCGCCGTTTCCAGGCCGAGCATGCCGAACGCCGCGACGTTCCACTCGCACTCCTTGTCCTCCATCGGATGAGGAGCGTGGTCGGTGGCGACGATGTCGATCGTGCCGTCGGCCAGACCTTCGCGGACCGCCTGCACGTCGTCAGGACTGCGCAGCGGCGGGTTGACCTTGTAGATCGGGTCGTAGCTGCGCACGAGGTCGTCGGTCAGCAGCAGGTGATGGGGGGTGACCTCGGCGGTGACGTCGATTCCGCGGCTCTTGGCCCACCGGACGATCTCGACCGAACCTCGCGTCGAGAGGTGGCAGACGTGCAGGCGCGAACCGACATGCTCGGCGAGCAGGACGTCGCGCGCGATGATCGCCTCCTCGGCGACCGCGGGCCAGCCGGTGAGACCGAGCTCACCGGACAGCGGCCCCTCGTTCATCTGGGCGCCCTCGGTGAGCCGCGGCTCCTGGGCATGCTGGGCGATGACGCCGTCGAAGGCCTTGACGTACTCGAGCGCGCGGCGCATCAGCACGGCGTCGGACACGCATTTGCCGTCGTCGGAGAACACGCGCACTCCGGCGGCTGAGGTGGCCATCGCACCGAGTTCGGCGAGCCGCTCGCCGGCCAGACCGACCGTGACCGCGCCGACGGGCTGGACGTCGCAGTAGCCGTGCTCGACGCCGAGCCGGTAGACCTGCTCGACGACACCCGCGGTGTCGGCGACCGGGTCGGTGTTGGCCATCGCGTGGACGCAGGTGAATCCGCCGAGCGCGGCAGCCTGCGATCCGGTGCGGACGGTCTCGGCGTCCTCGCGGCCCGGCTCGCGCAGGTGGGTGTGCAGGTCGACGAGTCCGGGGAGGACGAGGTGGCCGCCGCCGTCGACGACCTCCTCGCCGGACAGGCCGGTGCCGATCTCGGTGATCAGGCCGTCGGTGACGGCGATGTCGACGGCGTCGCCGCCGAACGGGCGGACATTACGGAGGATGAAGGTGCTCATGCCGGCACCTGCCAGAAGAACCCACGATACGCAGGTCCCGGCATGAGACCCTCCTGAGGATTCACTCGCTCGCGCTCGCTCATGCGTTTCCTTCCGGGGAGTCGGCGTCGGCGGCACCGCCGAGCAGCAGATAGAGGACGGCCATGCGGACGGCGACGCCGTTCGTGACCTGCTCGACGATGACCGAGCGCGGGGAGTCGGCGACGTCGGCGGTGATCTCCATGCCCCGGTTCATCGGCCCGGGGTGCATGACGATCGCGTGCTCGGGCATGCGGTTCATCCGCGCGGTGTCCAGGCCGAATCGGCGGCTGTACTCGCGCGCGCTCGGGAAGTACGAGGCGTTCATGCGCTCGCGCTGCACGCGCAGCATCATCACCGCATCGGCCTTCTCGAGGTTCGCGTCGAGGTCGTACGCATGGGCGACCGGCCAGGTCTCCACGCCCACCGGCAACAGCGTCGGCGGCGCGACCAGCGTGACCTCGGCGCCGAGCGTATGCAGCAGCAGTGCGTTCGAGCGCGCGACCCGGCTGTGCAGCACGTCGCCGACGATCGTGATGCTCTTGCCCTCGAGGTCGCCGAGGTGCCGGCGCATCGTGAAGGCGTCGAGCAGCGCCTGCGTGGGGTGCTCGTGGGTGCCGTCTCCGGCGTTGACCACCGAGCCGCTCATCCACCGGCTCGTTGCGAGCCGGTGCGGAGCGCCCGAGGCGGAGTGCCGGATCACGACGGCGTCGGCGCCCATCGCCTGCAAGGTCAGCGCGGTGTCCTTGAGGCTCTCGCCCTTGCTCACGCTGGAGCCCTTGGCGGAGAAGTTGATGACGTCGGCGCTGAGCCGTTTGGCCGCGGCCTCGAAGGAAATCCGGGTCCGGGTCGAGTCTTCGAAGAAGAGGTTGACCACGGTGCGGCCACGCAAGGTCGGCAGTTTCTTGATCGGGCGCTGGGCGACCGACAGCAACTCCTCGGCGGTGTCGAGGATGCGCAGCGCGTCGTCACGGTCGAGGTCGGCGGCCGACAGCAGGTGCGAGGACTTCACGAGGCACCTCCCACGATCGTGACGGAGTCGGGCTCGCCGTCAGCCTCGGTCAGGCGGACTTTGACCTTCTCGGCCAGCGAGGTCGGCAGGTTCTTGCCGACGAAGTCGGCGCGGATCGGCAGCTCGCGGTGGCCTCGGTCGACGAGGACTGCCAGCTGCACGGCCTTCGGGCGGCCGAGATCACCGAGCGCGTCGAGCGCGGCGCGGATGGTGCGGCCGCTGAACAGCACGTCATCGACCAGGACCACGGTCTTGCCGTCGACGTCCTCGGGGATCGAGGTGTGTTCGAGCGCGCGGGCGGGACGCATCCGCAGGTCGTCGCGGTACATCGTGACGTCGAGCGAGCCGGGAGTGATCGGCCGGCCTTCCACCTCACTCATCCGGGCGGCGATGCGCCGGGCGAGGTCGACGCCGCGGGTGGGGATACCGAGCAGCAGCACGCCGTCGGCGTCACGGTTGCGCTCGAGGATCTCGTGAGTGATGCGAGTGAGTGCGCGAGAGATGTCCTGTTCGTCGAGGACGGTGCGCGCGGGCATGTCGTCAGGTCTGGGAGCGTCGCTGGACACCACCATGCTGACCTCCTTCTCCGCCTCACGGGACGGTGGTTAAAGGATGTCGTCGGTCAGCTCAGTCTAGCAGCGCGAGGCGGCGCTCATGACGGCGGGAAACGCCCTGTGTCGTGCGTCGCATCCGCGCTGCCGAGCGGTGATTTATCCCGCAGCCGTGGGGCCCAGCGGTGGCTGATCCCACACCCGCGGTCCGGGCGGTGGCTGATCCCACACCCAACGACCGAATGTGCGTGATAGCTCACCGCCCGAGGCGCGCGTGGGCAGCCGCGTGCCGAGCGGTGAGTTATCCCGCGCTCAACGACCAAATGTGCGTGATAGCTCACCGCCTGAGGCGCGTGGGCCGACCGGTGCGTGATAGGTCACCGCCCGGGGGCGGTCAGGGCATGGCGACGAGGCCCTCGTCGACGAGCCAGTCGCGCGCCACGATGGCAGGATCCTGCCCCTCGGAGTCCACGCGCGCATTGAGCTCCTGCAGCACCTCGTTGGTGAGGCGCGGGGTGATCTGCCCGAGGATCTCCTCGATCGCGGGGTACTCCTCCAGCACCTCGGTGCGCACGACCATGGAGAGGTTGTAGAGCGGGAAGAACTGCCGGTCGTCCTCGAGCACGCGCAGGTTCAGGCCGGGGATGCGGCCGTCGGTCGTGAACACCTCGCCGAAGTTGCAGCGGCCGTTGGCCGTCGCGGTGTAGACGACGCCGGTGTCGAGCGTGAGCACCTCGCCGAGCTGGTTCGGCGCAAGTCCGTACGTGGCGAGCATCGGCTCGAACCCGTCGTTGCGGCTGGCGAACTCCGGCTCGACGCAGAAGGTCAGCTCCTGCGGTGGCAGCTCGGTGAGCTGGGAGAACTTCGTGACGCCGAGCTCCTCGGCCTTCTCCTCGCGGATCGCGAAGGCATAGGTGTTGTTGGCCGGCGCGGGAGGGAGCCACACCAGCCCGTTCTCGGCGTCCGCCTCCTTGACGGCCTGCCACTGCTCCTCCTCCCCCGGGATCGGCTCGTCGTTGCCGAGGTAGTTGATCCAGCCGGTGCCGGTGTACTCCGGCGACACGTCCGCATCACCGTCGATGAGCGCAGCGCGCGCGCCGAAGGAACCCGGGGTGTTGCTGAGATTGGTGACGTCCGCGCCCGCGGTGCTGAGCGCGATCGAGATCATGTTGCCGAGGATCAGCTGTTCGGTGAAGTTCTTCGCCACGACCGTCAGCTCGGCGTCCTCCAGCTGCTCGTACCGCTCGATGGCAGCTGGTTCGGCGGGCAGCACCCGGCCCGAGGAGGACTCCAGGCCGCAGCCGGCGGCGAGGACGGCGACGGCGGCGGTCGCGATGAGGGCCCGAAGTCGGCGAGCGACCACGTCACACTCCCTTCGGCGACGCCACGAGCTCCACGAGCCGGGCGAGCCAGTCGATGAACAGGGCGAGGGCGGCGATCAGCAGGGCCCCGACGATCAGCACGACGTTCTGACGCAGGTTGATGCCCGAGGTGATGAGCTCCCCCAGTCCCCCGCCGCCGGTGAACGTCACCAACGCCGCGGTGCCGACGATGAGCACGAGCGCGGTGCGGACGCCCGCGACGATGATCGGCAGGGCGAGCGGGAGCTCGACCCGCAGCAGGGTCATGAATCCCGACATCCCCATACCGCGGGCCGCCTCGACGAGCTTGGGGTCCACCGAGTCGAGCCCGGTGACCGTGTTCGCGATGATCGGCAGCAGCCCGTAGACCACGAGCGCGATGGTGGCTCCCACGGTGCCGATGCCGAAGATCGCGGCGCCGAGCGCGATGAGTCCGATCGCCGGAGCGGCCTGACCGAAGCCGGCGACCGTGATGATCGGGCGGCTGAACCGGCGCAGCGCCCCGCGGGTCAGCAGCACGCCGATCGGGATGGCCAACACGACGGTGACGACGGTGGCGATGAGGCTCACCGTGAGGTGCTCACGGACCAAGGTCAGCAGGTTCGGGACCGAGAGTGACCGGGCCTCGCTCGCCGAGACGTCGGCGAGCCGCACGTAGCCGAGGCATGCAGCGACGACGAGCACGCACAACAGCGGCTGGGTGACGTACCGGCCGATGCCCGCGCGGTCCGCGACCGTCGCGGCCTGCGTGGTGTCAGTGGCGGTCAGCGAACTCATGGCTGCGGATCACCCACCGGTTCCTCCATCGTGGCCGCCTCCGCTGCGGCGGACTGGATACCCTGCATCGCCTCCATCACCGTCTCCACGCGCACGACCCCCTGGTAGGTGTTGCGGCGCCCGGTGACCACGACGACCCCGTGCGAGGAGGTGAGCATCTCGTCGAGCGCGTCGTTGAGGGTCGACCCCAGGCTCACCACCTCGAGTTCGGCATCACGCCTCACGTTCTCCAGCGCGCCGGGCCGAGCCAGCTCGCGCAGCGACATCCAGCGCAGCGGGCGCTCGTTCTTGTCCAGCACGATGACGTGCTCGCGGTCGATCGCCTTGGCGCCGGCGACCGCCTCGTGCGCGTCGTCGCCGACGTGCGCGACCGCGGCCTCGTGGAGTTCGATGTCGCGGACGCGGGTGAGGGTGAGCTGCTTGAGCGCGGCACCGCGGCCGACGAAGCCCTCGACGAACTCGTCGGCGGGATTGGCGAGGATCTGCTCGGGGGTGTCGTATTGCACGACCTGTGAGCCGGTCTGCAGGATCGCGATGCGGTCGCCGAGCTTCACGGCCTCGTCGAAGTCGTGGGTGACGAAGACGATCGTCTTGTGCAGCTCCTCCTGGAGCCGCAGCAGCTCGTCCTGCAGTCGTTGTCGGGTGATCGGGTCCACGGCGCCGAACGGCTCGTCCATGAGCAGCACGGGCGGGTCGGCGGCGAGGGCGCGGGCCACGCCCACGCGCTGTTGCTGCCCGCCGGACAGCTCACGCGGGTAGCGGTCCCGGTACTCCTCGGGGTCGAGGCCGACGAGATCGAGCAGCTCGTCCACCCGGTCGACGATCCGCTGCTTGTCCCACTTGAGCATCCGCGGCACGAGGGCGATGTTGTCGCCGACCGTGAAGTGCGGGAACAGACCGGCGCCCTGGATGACGTAACCGATGCGGCGGCGCAGCTCATCGGGGTTCGCGTCGGTGACGTCCTCGTCGCCGATCAGGATGCGACCCGAGGAGGGCTCGATGAGCCGATTGATCATCTTCATCGTCGTCGTCTTGCCGCAGCCCGACGGGCCGACGAGCATGATGATCTCGCCGGCGGGAAACTCGATCGTGATGTCGTCGACGGCGGGCGTCGACTGGCCCGGGTAGCGCTTGGTGATGTGTTCGAGCAGGATGCGCTCGCCGGCCTTGCTGGTGGTCTCAGACACGGGAGATCCCCTTGGAGGTGGTGAAGCGGGTCAACAGGTTCAGAGCGACGTCGAGGATCACGGCCAGAATCAGGATCCCGATCGTGCCGGCGACGATCGCGTTCGTGGCATTCGCGCCTCCCATGCGCGAGATACCCGAGAAGATGTAGCCGCCGAGTCCCGGCCCGAGGGCGTAGGCGGCGATGGCGGCGATGCCCATGAGCATCTGCGCGGACACCCGGACCCCGGTCATGATGACCGGCCAGGCGAGCGGGAGCTCGAGACGCACGAGCGTGCTGAGCCGGCTCATCCCCATGCCTCGTGCGGATTCGATGAGGGCGGGATCGACGCCGTTCAGCCCCACGACGACGTTGCGCAGGATCGGCAGGAAGCCGAAGAACACCAGCGCGATGACCGACGGGAGGACACCGATGCTGACGATGCCGACGAGCAGTCCGAGCAGGGCGTACGAGGGCACGGTGAGGCCGATCGCGGAGAACGCCTGGGCCACGTTGACACCCCAGCTGGTGCGGGATGCGAGCACTCCCACGACGATCGCGAGGACCGTCGCCAGGAGGAGCGTCTGCACCACGAGGCTCACATGCTGGTAGGCCAGGAACGACAGAATCGACCATCGTTCGGCGACGAAGGTGAAGAAGTCGGAGACCGCTGTCATGCACCGTCCCGTCATTGCGACGACCGCGACTCTCACGGCCAGCAAGCGAGGGTAACGGCCTTCTGGCGTTCCCGCGACCCGGTGGTGGCACCCCGAATCGGGAATAGGACTGCGATCCCAGGGCGAGGAAAAAGTTGAAATTCGTCCCGTTTCGAGCCCGGTTCGGAGTCCGTGCCCCTCCCTCGGGTGCGCGTAACGTGTGGCCGGTTTGCGCCCTTTCGCGGCGCCCGGAGCGGCCACAACTGGCCGAAAGTCGGACTGACCCCGCCGCTGCGTCCGCAAGCTGAGACACCCGGGCCCCGGGCCCGAGAAGTGGTCAGTTTCGGGTCATCGAGACACCCCTGAGTGACCCGAAAGCGACCACATCTCGCGCGGTCTCGCGCCTTGGCCCGGCTAGAGGGAGAGGGTGGGTTTGAGGTCGATGAGCCGACTCAGCAGGCCGTTGACGAAGCGGGGCGACTCGTCGGTCGAGAGGTCGGTGGCCAGGTCGACGGCCTCGCTCACGGCGACGGGGTCGGGAACGTCCTCGCAGTAGAGGATCTCGTAGGCCCCGATGCGCAGGAGGTTGCGGTCGACCGCCGGCATGCGGTCGAGGGTCCAGCCGCGCGAATGCTCACCGAGCAGCGCGTCGATACGCTCCTGATGCGCCACGACGCCCTCGACGAGCTGCACGGTGTAGGCATTGATCGGCGGATCGTTGACCGCCAACCGGTCCGCGAGCGTCGCGCTCAGGTCACCGCCGCGCGCCTCGGACTCGAAGAGGATGTCCAAGGCGCGTTTGCGGTAGCGGGTGCGTGCGCCCATCAGGACTGCACGCGGCCGAGGTAGCTGCCGTCGCGCGTGTCGACCTTGATCTTCTCGCCGTTGGTGATGAACAGCGGGACCTGGATCTCCTTGCCGGTCTGCAGGCGCGCGGGCTTGGTGCCGCCGCTGGAACGGTCGCCCTGCAGGCCCGGCTCCGTGTACTCGACGACGAGCTCGACCGACGCCGGGAGCTCGATGTACAGCGGGGTGCCCTCGTTCACCGCCACGACGGCGCTCTGGTTCTCCAGCATGTAGTCCTTGGCATCACCCACGACCGCCTCGTTCAGTTCGAGTTGGTCGTACGTGCTGTTGTCCATAAACACGTAGGACGTGCCGTCGTGGTACAGGTACTGCATGTCGCGCTTGTCGACGTTGGCGACCTCGACCTTGACGTCGGCGTTGAACGTCTTGTCCACGACCTTGCCGCTGGTCACGTTCTTGAGCTTCGTGCGCACGACCGCGCCGCCCTTGCCGGGCTTGTGGTGCTGGAACCACACGACGGACCACAGCTGTCCGTCGAGGTTGAGCACCATGCCGTTCTTCAGGTCGTTCGTGGTGGCCATCAGGCGATCTCCATGAGGTCTTTGGTCGTCGTGGTCAGGACCTCGGGGCCGGAGTCGGTCACGAGGACGGTGTCTTCGATGCGCACTCCCCCGCGACCCGGCAGATAAATCCCCGGTTCCATCGTCAGAACAGTGCGACGAGTCAGTGTACTCGGGTGACCAGGACCGAGAAACGGGTCCTCGTGGATCTGCAGCCCCACCCCGTGTCCGAGACCGGTGGTGAAGGCGTGCAGCCAACCGGCTTCCTCGAGGCTGTCGACGGCGGCCGCGTGCGCTTCCGGAACCGGGACACCGTCGCGCAGCCGCTCGACGCCCGCGGCCTGCGATGCGCGGACCGCCGCGTAGATCTCGCGCTGCCAGTCCGCAGCCGCGCCCACGACGACGGTTCGTGTGCAATCGGCGTGGTAACCGTCGACTCGCGCACCGAAGTCGATCTTGAGCAGATCGCCCTCCTGCACCGTCCGCTCCGTGGGGCGATGATGCGGGATCGAGGTGTGGTCGCCGGCCGCGAGGATCGTGTCGAACGCCTTGTCCTCGGCCCCGACTTCCAGCATGCGCCACTCGAGGTCGCGGGCGAGCTCGCGCTCACTGCGTCCCAGGAGCGGGCCGGCGAGGAGCTGCTCGAGCGCCGTGGTCGAGACCGTGCAGGCCCGGCGGAGCGCGTCGATCTCGTCGTCGTCCTTGGTCTCCCGCAGTCCCTCGACGAGGCGCCCGGCCGCCCCCGGCCGGCCGAGTTGCTCCCAGGCGTCCACGGCGAGCAGGTGCGTCTCCGCCACGAGCGTCCCCGCGGTGCGGGCACGGACCTCGTCGAGGATCCGGCGGGTGATGACGCGCTCGACGCCGGGGACCTCGACGGCCGCCTGGTCCTGGTAGCGCCCGTCGGTGAAGAACACGGTCGTACCGTCCGCGTGGACGAGGACCGCGCCGTTGGAGCCGGTGAAACCGGTGAGATAGCGGACGTTGACGAGGTCGCCGACGTACATCGCATCGGCGTCGCGCTCCCGCAGCAGCGTGGCGAGCCGCTCTCGGCGGTCCGCGGCGCTCACTCGACGATCGCCTCGTAGCTGCCACGCAGCAGGGCCGCGTCCGGCCCGGCGAGGATCGCCGGCGCAGCGAGGCCGTGCAACACGACGAACCGCAAGGTCGAACCGCGCGACTTCTTGTCCAGGCGCATGCCGTCGAGCAACGCGTCGAAGAGCCCGTCGCGGTACGTGGTGGGCAGGCCGAGGACGTCGAGCACCCTGCGGTGGCGGGCGAGCAAGCGCGAGTCGATGTGTCCCGACCGGTGCGCCAACTCGGCCACGAACACCATGCCGATGCTGATCGCCTCGCCGTGCCGGACCCGGTACTGCTCGTGACGCTCGATCGCATGGCCGAGCGTGTGGCCGTAGTTGAGGGCCTCACGGCCGATGAGGCCCCCGGGGCCGCGCTCGGTGAGATCACCGGCGACCGTCGCGGCCTTGACCGCGATCCCGCGGGCGATGAGGTCGGCGAGCACCGCGTCGTGCGGATCGGCTGCCGCCGCTGGATCGGCCTCGACGACGTCGAGGATCTGCGGATCGGCGATGAACCCGCACTTGACGATCTCGGCCAGCCCGCTGCGGATCTCGGCCGCCGGAAGGGTCGCCAGCGCCTCCAGGTCGCAGAGCACGCCGATGGGCTCGTGGAACGCTCCGACGAGGTTCTTGCCCTCGCGAAGATTGATCCCGGTCTTGCCGCCCACGGCGGCGTCGACCATCCCCAGGACGGTCGTCGGCACGGTGACGAACCGCACCCCGCGCAGCCAGCTGGCCGCGAGGAAACCGGCGAGGTCGGTGGTGGCCCCGCCGCCGACACCGACGACGAGGTCCGAGCGGGTGTAGCCGTGCTGGGCCAGTCGGCTCCAGCAATGGGCCAGAAACTCGGGGGTCTTGGCCTGTTCGCCGTCGGGCGTCTCGATGAGCAGCACCTGCTGATGCGACAGCGTGCCGGCGAGCCGCTCGGCGCGATCGGTGACCGCCGGACTGTGCACGATCGCGACGCGCTCGGTGTCCTGCGGGACGAGTCCGGGCAACTGCGCATCGGCGCCGTGCTCAACGTGGACGTCATACGGATGCGCCGTCGCGACGTGCAACCGGCGGCTCATCGGCTCTCCTTCACCACGTCGACGACGGCCTCGGCGACCTCCTCGGGCGTGCGACCGTCGGTGTCGATCCTGACCGATGCGACCTCGGTGTAGACCGGGCGGCGTTCGTCCATGAGCCGCTTGAGCTGCCCGCGGACGTTGCCGAGGAGCAACGGGCGGCCGGAATTCAGTCCGACTCGGGCTGCGGCCTGGGCGAGTCCGACGTCGAGGAAGACCACTCGGTGGTCGCGCAGCAACTGCCGGGTCTGCGGGTGCAGGGGGGCGCCACCGCCGAGCGACACCACGCCGTCGTGCTCGGAGAGGGCGCGCGCCACGGCCCGGTGCTCGAGCTCGCGGAACCGCGGCTCACCGGCCTCCACGAAGATGTCCTGCACCGAGATCCCCTGCTCGGCCTCGATGTCGTCGTCGGTGTCCCGGACGGCGAGTCCGAGGCGCGACGCGACGATGGCCGCGACCGTGGACTTGCCGGCGCCGGGCGGTCCGACCAGGACGACGGCGGGCTTCACCGGAACCTCAGGTGGTTCAGGTAGGACTCCACGTTGCGGCAGGTCTCCCCCACCGAGTCGCCGCCGAACTTCTCCAGCACCGCGCCTGCGACGACCAGCGCGACCATGGCTTCCGCCACGATGCCCGCGGCCGGCACGGCGCATACGTCGGAACGCTGGTGATGCGCGACGGCTTCCTCGCCGGTCGCGACGTCGACGGTGCGCAGCGCGCGCGGCACCGTGGCGATCGGCTTCATCGCCGCGCGGACGCGAAGCACCTCGCCCGTGGTCATGCCGCCCTCGGTGCCGCCGGAACGACCGCTCGCCCGGCGGATGCCCTCCGGCGTCGGGACGATCTCGTCGTGCGCTGCCGAACCCCGGGTGCGGGCCAGCTCGAATCCGTCGCCGAGCTCGACGCCCTTGATCGCCTGAATGCCCATGAGGGCGCCGGCCAGCCGGCTGTCGAGCCTGCGGTCCCACTGGGTGTGCGAGCCGAGGCCCGGCGGGAGACCGTCGACGAGCACCTCGACCACGCCGCCGAGCGTGTCACCGTCTTTGTGCGCCGCGTCGATCTCGGCGACCATGGCCTCCGAGGCCGCAGCGTCGAAGCATCGCACGGGATCGGCATCGAGACGCTCGACGTCGGCGTGCGTGGGCAGGTGACCCGCCGGCGCCGCCACGCTGCCGATCTGGACGACGTGACTGACGATCGTCGCTCCCGCGGCCTGCTCGAGGAATCGGGCGGCGATCTCGCCGAGCGCGACCCGAGCCGCCGTTTCACGCGCACTCGCACGTTCCAGAATCGGCCGCGCCTCATCGAAGTCGTACTTCTGCATGCCCGCGAGGTCAGCGTGACCGGGCCGAGGCCGGGTGAGCGGGGCGTTGCGTTTGAGGCCGGCCAGCTCGTCGGCGTCGACCGGGTCGGCCGCCATGACGCGCTCCCACTTGGGCCATTCGCTGTTGCCGATGCGCAGCGCGATCGGGCTGCCGAGGGTGCGACCGTGGCGGATCCCGCCGATGATCTCGAGCTCATCGGCCTCGAAGTTCATGCGCGCGCCGCGGCCGTAGCCGAGACGTCGCCGCGCGAGCGCCGCCTGGATCTCCTTGCTCGCGACCTGGACTCCGGCCGGGAGTCCGTCGAGGGTGGCCACCAGCGCAGGGCCGTGGGATTCCCCGGCCGTCAACCAACGAAGCATGGGGCCGATTCTTCCACGGGGGCGGCGTCGCCCCCGAACGCGCCCGTCACACGAACGTGCCGACGAAGGCGCCCAGCAGCATCGCCGGTCCGAACGCGATCGGCGGGCCCCCGCGGACGCGCCCGCGGTTGCGCACGATCCCGACCACGGCGGCGATGACGAAGCCCGCGTAGAGGCCGACGAATGACGCCGTGAGACCCAACGGCCCGAGTGCCACGCCGAGGACCGCCGAGAGCCGAACGTCGCCGTAGCCGAAGCCACCGGCGAAGAAGCGACCGGCGACGACGTACAGGAGGACGAACGTCGCGAACACGGCGACGTTGCCGACCAGCGCATCGCGAGCGATCGACCAGTCGTCGCCGGCCCACGCGACGGCGAGGGTGAGCAGCCACGTGCCGACGTAGAGCGGGGCCACCATCAGGAACGGCAGCAGATGCGTTCGGGCGTCGACGTAGGCGAGGACCGGTGTCATCGCCGCCAGCAGGGTCCAGACCGGGACGAGCGGCTCCGGCAGTTGCCAGACCGCACATGCCGCGAGTACCGCGCCCGCGACCGCGCACGCCAGGGCGAGGAACGGCGGCTGAGCGAGTTGCGCGTACGCCACCTTGTCCTCGTCGGGCTCGTCCGGCTCAGGTAAGCGAGCGAGCCACCACCGGGTGAGTGCCGCGAAGACGGCGGCGACGACGACGGCGAGCGAGGCGGCGGGCGGCACGTCGCGAGACTATCGCGCCGCGACCGCGTCGAACGCGGGCGCGCGAAGCACCTGTGGATCGACGACCTGACCGGTCATCGCCACGACTTGGAGCACGGCCTGGTGCACCAGGAGGTCGAGGCCCGAGCACGCCGGGAGGCCCTCTTCCTCCGCGGCCCGCAGCAGGGGCGAGGGCCACGGGTCGTAGAGCGCCTCGAAGACCGCGCCCGAGGCTTCGACGAGTTCGTGTGACCGGCCGGCGGTGGCCGTCGGCGGGATGGTGTTGACCAGGAGGTCCACGGGGTCGAGGACCGGCGTCTCGAGGCCGACGACGTCGACCTCCATGCCGAGAGCACGGGCGACCTCGAGCGTCTCCGCCGCTCGTGCCGGCTCACGCAGGTGCAGGCTGACGCGGGACGCACCGAGCCGATGAGCGGCGAGCACGAGCGACGCAGCCGTGGCTCCGCCGCCGAGCACGCGCACGTGACGGACGCACTCGACGCCCGCCTCGCGCAAGGCGGTCAAGGCACCGGGGACGTCGGTGTTGCTGGCGTGCCAGCCGTCGTGCTCGCGCACCAGCGTGTTCGCGACTCCCAGGAACGTCACGTCGTCGCTGCGATGCACGGCGAGCTCGGCGGCCTCGCGCTTCAGCGGCATCGTGACCGAGAGCCCGCGCCATGCCTCGTCGAGGTGCTCGGTGAACGCGGTGAGCCCGCCCGGACCCACGTCGAGCGCTTCGTAGCTCCAGTCGAGCCCGAGGGCGTCGTACGCGGCCCGGTGCATGACCGGGGACAGCGAATGCGTGATGGGGCGACCGACGACGGCGCACCGGCGTGGCGCGGCCATCAGCACTCGAAACCGGCGTCGCGACACGCCTGCTGGTGCTCGGCATAGGTGTTCGTGAACGTCGTCTCACCGGTCTCGACGTCGGCGACGAAGTACATCCACTCTCCCTCCGCCGGGTTCAATGCCGCCTCGATGGCCGCCTTACCCGGCGAGCCGATCGGTCCGGGCGGCAGGCCCGGGTAACGGTAGGTGTTGTACGGCGAGTCGGCGTTGCGCTCCTCGTCGGTGGTGAACGCGTCACCGCGACGGCCGCTCACGTAGTGGACGGTGGAGTCCATCCGCAGGGCCTCGCCCACGTCGAGTCGGTTGTAGATCACCCGCGCCGCCTTGCGGAAGTCCTCCTCGTTGTTGACCTCCCACTCGAGGATGCTGGCGATCGTCATGATCTCCTCGGCGTTGTAGCCGAGGGCTGCGGCCCGCTCCTCGATGCCCAGCTCATCGGTGACCTGCACGGTCTGCTGCACCATCTGGCTGAGCAGCTGCGTGGCGGTGGTGTCGGGCTCCACGAAGTACGTCTCGGGGAAGAGATACCCCTCCGGATTGCCCTGGGCCACCTCGGGCAGCCCGATACCGGCCGGATCGGCGAGCGCCGCTTCGAGGTCCTCAGCGGTGATGTCGGTGTTCTCGGCGATCAGCTGCACGATGTCGTCGACCCGAGTGCCTTCGGGCACCGTCACCCGCGATTCGACGCGATTGGCGCGGTCCACGAGCGCATCGAGCGCCGCCTTGGCGGACATCTTCTGCCGAAGCTGATACGTGCCGGGTTGAATCGTCTGGGCTCGCTGATCAGACATCGACAAGCGGTAGAACGCCTCCGTGGACGCGACGACGTCGTTCTCATACAGCGTCTGGGCGATCTGGGCGCCGTTCGCGCCCTCGGCGATCTGCACCGTGACCTCGCCCGATCCCTCGCCGCTGTAGTCGTCCGGAGCGCCGAACCGGTCCCGGACCTCACCGAAAGCCCAGAAGCCTCCCGCGCACAGCACCACGATCACCACGAGCGCCGCGAGGAGTTTGCCGCGTCCGGAGCGCCGTGGCGGCTCCGCGCGGCGGCGGCCGCCCCGGCCGTTGCCGTTGCCGTTGCCGTCGTCCCCCGAACCGTCCGCGCCGCCTCCGGTCAGCAGATCCAGCCCGCTGTCGTTGCTCATGTCGTCTCGATCCCATCGTCGAGGAGTTCCCCCGGGGCCGCTCCCCGGGTCCGTTCGGCGTCGAGCGCCGTCTGCAAGATCACGGTCGCCGCGGCCTGATCGATGACCGAGCGCGAGGACTTCGCCGTGCGCCCCGACGCTCGCAACTGCGAGCTCGCCGTGACCGTGGACATCCGTTCGTCGACCAACCGTACCGACACGCCGGGGATCGCAGCCAGGAGCTGCGTCGCGAAGTCGCGCGCCTTGGCGGCCGCGGCACCCTCGCGACCGGACAGGCCGACGGGCAGGCCGACGACGCACTCGATGGCCTCGTACTCGCGGACCAGCGCCGCGATCCGGGCGATCGGGTCGCCGCCACGGGCCGGGACGGTCTCGACCGGAGTGGCGATCGTGCCGTCGGGGTCGCAGCTCGCCACCCCGATGCGGACCTCGCCCACGTCGATCCCGAGCCGACGCCCTCGTCGCATGTTCAGAGCGCCGCCTCGACCGCGGCGAACGCGGCGTCGATTCCCGCGAGGTCGCTGCCGCCGCCCTGCGCGACGTCGGCCTTGCCGCCGCCGCGTCCGCCGATCTTCTCGCCGATGACGCCGACCAGCTGGTTCGCCGCAATGCCCCGCTCCTGCGCGGCCGGGTTGACCGCGACGACCACGCTCGGCTTGTCGCCCGCCGTGCCGATCACGACGACGACTGCCGGCCGGTCCTGGAGACGGCCGCGGATGTCGAGAGCCATCTGGCGAACGTCGCCGCCACCGACGCCGTCGGCCCGGTGGGCGACCAAGGCCACGCCGTCGACGTCCTTGGCGTTCTTGGCGAGGTCGCCGGCAGCACCGAGCAGCTGCGCGGACTTGAGTCGTTCGAGTTCCTTCTCGCTCGCCCGGAGCCGGCTGACGAGATCCTGGACTCGACCGGGCACGTCGTCGGGCTTGGTTTTGAGCAGGTCGGTCAGCTGGAGCACGAGGTCGCGTTCCTTGGCGAGGTAGCGGAAGCCCTCGATGCCGACGAGCGCCTCGACGCGGCGGTTACCCGCGCCGACCGAGGAGTCGGAGGTGACCACGACGGTGCCGATCTGGCTCGAGCGCTGCACATGGGTGCCACCGCACAGCTCCCGCGACCAAGGCCCGCCGATCTCGACGACGCGCACGTCCTCGCCATACGTCTCACCGAACAGGGCGAGCGCGCCGATCTCGCGGGCCTTGGGCAGCGGCATGATCGCCGCCGAGACCGGCAGATCCTCACGCAGAGCCCGGTTGGACGCTTCTTCGACGTCGTGGAGCTGTTCGGGCGACAGGGCGCCGTTCCAGCCGAAGTCGAGACGCAGGTAGCCGGGCCGGTTGTACGAGCCGGACTGCAGCGCCGTGGGGCCGAGGACCTCACGTAGCGCGGCGTGCACCACGTGGGTACCCGAGTGCGCCTGGCAGGCGCCGACGCGCCACTCGCGGTCGACGTCGGCGGACAGCAGCACGTCGACGGTGAGCTCGCCCTCGAGGACGCGCACCTGGTGTACGACGAGCCCGCGGACCGGCCGCTGGACGTCGAGGACCTCGGCGCGGCCGCCGTCCCACACCAGCGTGCCCGCGTCGGCATTCTGACCGCCGGACTCGGCGTAGAACGGGGTGCGATCGAGCACGACCTCGGCAAGAGTGCCTGCACCGGCCGCGGGTGTGGCGGCGCCCTGCGCGTACAGCGCCAGCACACGGGACTCGGTGCTGAGCGTCGTGTACGCCTGCCAGTCGGTGGGGCCGTGGGCGTCGAGCGTCTCGCGGTAGAGCGTCGTGTCGGCGTGACTGCCCTTCTTGGCCTTCGCATCGGCCTTGGCCCGCGCGCGCTGCTCGGCCATGAGCCCGCGGAAGCCCTCCTCGTCGACGCTGAGCCCCTGCTCGGCGGCCATCTCGAGGGTGAGATCGATCGGGAAGCCGTACGTGTCGTGCAGCTGAAAAGCCTTGTCGCCGCTGAGCCGCGAGGCACCGGTGCGCTTGGTCTCACCGGCGGCGAGGTCGAAGACCTGCGTGCCCTTGGCCAAGGTAGAGCGGAACGCTTCCTCTTCGGCGTAGGCGACCTGGCTGATCCGGGCGAAGTCGGCCTCCAGCTCGGGGTACGAACGCTTCATGCGGTCGAGGCTGACCGGGAGGAGCTCGGGCAGTGCCGGGCCCTCATAGCCCAGCAGGCGCATCGAGCGCACCGCGCGGCGCAGCAGCCGGCGCAGCACGTAGCCTCGCGCCTCGTTACCCGGCGTGACGCCGTCGCCGATGAGCATCAGGCCGCTGCGGACGTGATCGGCGATGACCCGGAAGCGCACGTCGTCGACGTGGTCGGCGCCGTAGCGCTTGCCCGAGAGCTCCGCGGCCCTGGCGATGACCGGGAAGACCTCGTCGATCTCGTACATGTTCTCCTTGCCCTGCAGGAGATACGCGACACGCTCGAGGCCCATGCCGGTGTCGATGTTCTTCTTCGGCAAGGGAGCGAGGACGTCGAAGTCGTCCTTCGCGCGGACCTCGCTCAGCTCCTCCTGCATGAAGACGAGGTTCCAGATCTCCAGGAACCGGTCCTCATCGGCCTCCGGCCCGCCGTCGGGGCCGTACTGCGGGCCGCGGTCGACATAGATCTCCGAGCACGGTCCGCCGGGACCGGGAACGCCCATGTTCCAGTAGTTGTCGAGCAGGCCGCGGTTCTGGATGCGTTCGCCGGGAAGCCCGGCGATCTTCTTCCACAGCTCGCGCGCCTCGGTGTCGCTGTGCAGCACGGTCACCCAGATCCGGTCCGGGTCGAACCCGAGGCCGCCGGCGTCGACGGGGTTGGTGATGAGCGACCACGCCAGCTCGATGGCGCCTTCCTTGAAGTAGTCGCCGAAGCTGAAGTTGCCGTTCATCTGGAAGAACGTGCCGTGCCGGGTGGTCTTGCCGACCTCCTCGATGTCGAGGGTGCGGACGCACTTTTGAACACTCGTCGCCCGATCGAACGGAGGCGTCTCCTGACCGAGGAAGTAGGGCTTGAACGGCACCATGCCCGCGTTGACGAACAGCAGATTGGGGTCGTCGAACAGCAGCGGCGCCGAGGGCACGACCGTGTGGCCGGCGGCCTCGAAATGCGCGAGGAATCGGCGCCGGATCTCTGCGGTGTCCATCAGGTGGGGTCCTTCTCGAGTGACAGTCGGGGCTGGTCGGTGGGGGCGGGATCGAGCTGCGGCGCGCCGAGCGCCTCGGAGCGCAGTTGGTACTCCTTGGCCTGCATGCCCTCCCGCATCTCGGCGTTGAAGGCGCGCACGCCCGAGCCGAGCGCGCTCGCCTGATCGATGAGGCCGGGCATCGACATGCGGTAGGCGGCGCGCCGGGCCTTGACCGAGGCGTACACCCCGGCGGCGGTTCCCGCGACGAACCACAGGACACGTGGGGTCATGAGCTCATCCATCCGTCGGTCTGGCCAGGAGGAGGTGGGGCGACGCGCGCGGCGCGGCGAGCCGCGCGCTGGCGTGCCCGGCGCCGCTGGCGGTACTCGCGGCGCATGAGGCCACCGATGCGGTCACGACTCTCGGGGCGCAGAGCATGCATCACCCCGGCGACGACGATGGCGATCCGCACACTGGGCCGAGTCATCTGCGCGGCCACGAGCTGCTCTTGGGTCGGCGGGACGATCACGCGCCCCTCGATGATGCGAGCCTCGGGGGCCGAGGCGGGTGCCACGAGCGATGCCTCCGCCGGGCGGACCTCGAGGTCCTGACCACCGTGCTGCTCGGGCTCGCCGGACGCCCGGACCGGTGCCGTGGAGGCGCGCAACGCCTTGACCTCCCGGACCGCGCGCAGGGCGACGAGCGCGGCGACAAGCGCGACCACGGCGAGCACCGCGGCCACGCCGAGCACGACGACGTCGACCGAAGAGGGCATACGACGAGGTTACCGGTCACGGAGGATGGCGCGAATACGGGCGAGGCGATCGGCAAGCGCGGCCTCAGCACCGTGACGCCCCGGGCGGAAGTACTCCGCACCGTCGACGTCGTCGGGCGCGTACTGCTGGGGGACCACACCGCGCGGGTCGTCGTGCGCGTAGACGTAGTCGTGCCCATGCCCGAGCTTCTTGGCCCCCGCGTAGTGGGCGTCCCGCAGGGCCGGTGGAACGGCTCCGACCTTGCCGGCTCGCACATCGGCGAGTGCCGCGTCGATCGCGGTGATGACGGCGTTCGACTTCGGTGCCGTGGCCAGGTGGATGACGGCCTGCGCGAGCGGGATCCGCGCCTCGGGAAAGCCGATCATCGCCACCGCCTGCGCGGTCGCCGTGGCCACCGGCAGGGCCGTGGGATCGGCCATGCCGATGTCCTCGCTCGCGTGGATCATGAGTCGGCGGGCGATGAACCGAGGGTCTTCCCCCGCCTCGATCATCCGGGCCAGATAGTGCAGCGCGGCGTCGACATCGGAGCCGCGGATCGACTTGATGAACGCGCTCGTGACGTCGTAGTGCTGATCGCCCTGGCGGTCGTATCGCACCGCGGCGCGGTCGACGGCGAGCGCGGCGTCCTCGACGGTGATCTCCGTCTTGCCCTGCGCCGTCGCCGCACCGGCTGCCGCCTCGAGATAGGTCAACGCCCGCCGGCCGTCGCCGCCGGCGAGCCGGACCACGTGCTCTCGGGCGTCGTCGGTGAGCGTGATCGCGCCGGCTAGACCGCGTTCGTCCGTGAGGGCGCGGTCGACGAGGGTGGCGACGTCGTCGTCGGTCAACGATTCCAGGGTGAGTAGCAGCGAGCGGCTCAGCAACGGCGAGATGACGCTGAAGTGCGGGTTCTCGGTCGTGGCCGCGACGAGGCTGACCCAGCGATTCTCCACGCCGGGGAGCAGCGCGTCCTGCTGGGCCTTACTGAACCGGTGCACCTCGTCGACGAACAGCACGGTCTCCTGGCCGGTGGCCGCCAGCGCTCGGCGGGCGCCGGCGATGACCTCACGAACCTCCTTGACCCCGGCGCTGACCGCCGAGACCTCGACGAACCGCCGTTCGGTCTGGGCGCTGATGAGGCTCGCCAGCGTCGTCTTGCCGGTGCCCGGAGGTCCCCAGAGCAAGATGGTGAGCGGCTTGTGACCGTCGATCATCTGCCGCAGCGGCGAACCCGGCGCGAGCAGATGCTGCTGCCCCACGAGCTCGTCGAGGCTGCGCGGTCGCATCCGCACCGCGAGTGGCGCCGAGGCGTGCTGGTTCCCGGCGAGCGTCCCGCCCGAATCGGGCCGGGACGGCGGCGCGTCGGGCAGGTCGAAAAGACCGTCAGAGGTCATGTTGCGAGCCTAGCCGCCACCCGCACCGCCCCGCCTCGGGCGGTGAGCTGTCCCGCACCGAAGCGCGTGCGCTGCGTGATAGCTCACCGCCCGCTGAGCGGGTGCGGGATGGCTCACCGCTCAGAGACCGACGTACGGGATAGGTCACCGCTCAGACGTCGCCCTCGGGGACCGCGTCGACGCCGGCTTCTTCGCGCTGCTGAGCGGTGATGGGTGCCGGAGCCGCAGTGAGCGGGTCGTAGCCGCCGCCGGACTTCGGGAACGCGATGACCTCTCGGATCGAGTCGGCGCCCGAGAGCAGCGCGCACGTACGGTCCCACCCGAAGGCGATGCCGCCGTGCGGCGGCGCGCCGAACCGGAAGGCGTCGAGCAGGAACCCGAACTTCTCCTGGGCCTCCTCAGCGCCGATCCCCATGATCTCGAAGACCTTGGACTGAACGTCGTCGCGGTGGATACGAATCGAACCGCCGCCGATCTCATTGCCGTTGCAGACGATGTCGTACGCCTGCGCGAGCGAGGTGCCCGGGTCGTCGAGGGTCGCGGGATCCTGCGGCGCGGTGAAGGCGTGGTGGACGGCAGTCCACTCCCCTGCACCCACGGCGACATCGCCGGAGTCCAGCTCGTTCACCGGCTCGAACATCGGCCAGTCCACGACCCAGCAGAACGCCCAGGCCGACTCGTCGATGAGCCCGCAACGGTGCCCGATCTCCAGGCGCGCGGCACCCAGCAGGTTCTGGCTCGACTTGCGCGCACCGGCCGCGAAGAAGACGCAGTCGCCGGGCTGGGCGCCGACGAACTCGGCCAGGCCGGCCTTCTCGTCATCGGACAGGTTCTTGGCGACCGGTCCGCTCAGCTCACCGTCCTCACCGATAAGCACGTATGCGAGGCCCTTGGCACCGCGCTGTTTCGCCCACTCCTGCCAGGCGTCGAGCTGGCGGCGCGGCTGGGAGGCACCGCCGGGCATGACCACCGCACCGACGTACGGCGCCTGGAACACGCGGAAGGGCGTGTCGGCGAAGTACTCGGTGCATTCGGTCAGCTCGAGGTCGAGGCGCAGGTCCGGCTTGTCCGAGCCGTACTTGGCCATCGCGTCCGCGTACGTGATTCGCGGGAACGGCGTGGGCAGGTCGACGCCGATGAGCTTCCACAGCTCGACGTAGATCTCCTCGGCGAGCGCCATGACGTCGTCGGGCTCGACGAAGCTCATCTCGAGGTCGAGCTGGGTGAACTCCGGCTGCCGGTCGGCCCGGAAGTCCTCGTCGCGGTAGCAGCGGGCGATCTGGTAGTACCGCTCCATGCCGCCGACCATGAGGAGCTGTTTGAACAACTGCGGGCTCTGCGGCAGCGCATACCAGCTGCCCGGCTTGAGCCGCGCCGGAACGAGGAAGTCCCGCGCGCCCTCGGGCGTCGAACGCGTGAGCGTCGGCGTCTCGATCTCGACGAAGGCGTGCCGCTCGAGCACCCGGCGGGCGGCCGCGTTGACCTTGCTGCGCAGCCGGATCGCAGCGGCCGGGCCGCTGCGGCGCAGGTCCAGGTAGCGATGCTTCAACCGCACCTCCTCGCCCACGTCGACAGCGTCGTCGATCGGGAACGGGAGCGGCGCGGCCGAGCTGAGGATCTCCACGTCGTCGGCGATGACCTCGATCTCGCCGGTCGCGATGCCCAGGTTCTCGTTGCCCTCGGGGCGCTTCTGCACCGTGCCGACGATCCGCAGGCAGTACTCGGCGCGGAGCTGATGCGCGACGTCCTCACGGACGACCACCTGGACGACGCCGGAGGCCTCGCGCAGGTCGATGAACGCGACGCCACCGTGGTCGCGGCGCCGGGCGACCCATCCGGCGAGCGTGACCTGCTCGCCGATGTTCGCGGCGGTCAGGGTTCCGGCGTCGTGCGTGCGGATCACTGCTGCTTCTCCTTCGTGACGACGACCTGCGGGCGCAGGTCGCTGGCGGGGGGCGCCCAGGCGGCGGGATCGGCCGCCTGCTGGTCGCCGGTGCGGATGTCCTTGACCTCGTGGCCGTCCTCGCCCTCCGCGGGCGGGAACCAGACGAACGGGATACCTCGCCGCTCGGCGTACCGGATCTGCTTGCCGAACTTCTGGGCGGTCGCGGCGACCTCGGCCGGGATGCCCCGCGCGCGCAACTGCTGAGCGACGGCGTCACTGACTGATCGGCTCTCCTCGGCGACCAGCGCGACGAGCACCGCGGACGGCACGCTGCGGCTCGCGGTCATGCCGTCGGCGAACAGCGGTGCAAGCAGGCGCGACACCCCGAGCGAGATGCCCACACCGGGGAACGTGCGCTTGCCGTCGCTCGCGAGCTGGTCGTATCGGCCACCGGAACAGATAGAACCGAGCGACTCGTAGCCGGCCATCCGCGTCTCGAACACCGTCCCGGTGTAGTAGTCGAGGCCGCGGGCGATCCGCAGGTCAGCCGTGACGACGACGCCCCGGACCTGCTCGCCGGCGCCGACGACCGCGGCCAGCTCCTCGAGGCCCTCATCGAGCATCGGATGCTCGACGCCGAGGGCACGCACCTGCTCGACGAACGACGTGTCGGTGGTACGGACGTCGGCGAGCGCCAGGCATTGGGCGGCCTGCTCGTCGCTGAGCCCCTGTTCGCACAGCAGCCCGGCGACCTTGTCCGCCGGGAGCTTGTCGAGCTTGTCGACGACCTGCATCACCGCGGTGGGATCGGCGATGCCGAGACCGCGATAGAACCCCTCGAGCACCTTGCGGTTGGACACCTGCAAGGTCAGCTCGGGTACGGGAAGGCCCGACAGCGCCTCGGCCATGACCCGGGCGACCTCCACGTCGAAGTGGAACGGCAGGGTGCCGTCACCGACGATGTCGATGTCGGCCTGGGTGAACTCGCGGAAACGTCCCTGCTGCGGCCGCTCACCGCGCCATACCTTCTGGATCTGGTAGCGGCGGAACGGGAAGGTCAGGTGGCCAGCGTTCTCGAGGACGTAGCGGGCGAACGGCACGGTGAGGTCGAAGTGCAGACCCATGCCGGCGTCGCCCTCGTCGTCGGCGGCGTGGACCCGCCGCAGGACGTAGACCTCCTTGTCGATCTCACCCTTGCGTGTGAGCTGGTCCATCGTCTCGACCGCGCGCGTCTCGATGTTGGCGAATCCGTGCAGTTCGAAGACACGGCGCAGGTGATCGAGCACGGCGAGCTCGGCGTTGCGCTGCGCCGGCAGGTACTCGGGGAACCCACTCAGCTTGCTCATGCCTTCAGCTCCGCGAGGAACGGGTTGGTGGCCTTCTCCTGGCCGACCGACGTCTGCTGTCCGTGACCGGGCAGGACGACGACGTCATCAGGCAGATTGAGCACCTTCTCGCGCAAGCTCTGCTGCATCTGGGCGTGATCTCCCCCGGTGAGGTCGGTGCGGCCGATCGAGCCGAAGAACAGGAAGTCACCGGAGAACGCCACCTGCGACACCGGTTCCGGCCCGGGGTAGTCGACGCGGTACATGACGGTTCCCGGCGTGTGCCCCGGGCAGTGGTCGACGGTGAGGACGAGCTCGCCGACCTCGATCCGGGCGCCGTCGACGGCATCGCGGACGTCGGCCGGCTCGCGGAAGTCGGGCAGGTCGATGCCCGCGAACTGCTCGCGGAGCATCGCCGCTGACTGCCCGGAGATCGCGGCCATCGGGTCGCTCAGCAGGTGACGGTCCGCCGGATGGATCCAGACCGGGCAGCCGTATGCGGCCGCGACGTCCTGAGCACACCACATGTGGTCGAAATGACCATGGGTCACGAGCACCGCGGCGACGGTGAAGCCGTACTGGTCGACGACCTTCTGGATCGCTTCGAAGGACTCCATCCCGGGGTCGACGATCGCGCACGGCGCGCCCTCGCCGGCGGCCACGAAATAGCAGTTCGCCTGCAGCGGACCGGCGGGAAAACTGGTGAGAAGCACGTCGGCCAGCCTACGCGAGCGCCGAGTTGCGGCGCGAGGCGTCCTCGCCGGGCGGGTCACCACTACACTCGTGGGCATGACTGCTGCCGCCGAGCACCCGTGGGGTCGCGTCGACGCCGAGGGAAATGTGTACGTCCGCGAGGCCGAGGGCGAGCGCCTCATCGGCCAATGGGTCGGTGGGGACCCCGCCGAGGCCATCGCCCTGTACACCCGGCGCTTCGACGGCCTCGAAACCGAGGTCGACCTCCTGGAGAAGCGGCTGTCCGCTGGAACCGTCGCGCCCGACGACGCCGCAAAGGCGCTCGCTGCGGTCCGTGAGCAGGTCGAGGGCGCGCAGGCGATGGGCGATCTGGCCGGGCTCCTCACCCGCCTGGACGCACTGGGGCCGTTGGTCGATCAGGCGCGCGAGAAGCGCCGCGTCGAGCGCGAGCAGCGGCAGCAGGAGGCCAAGGAGGCCAAGACCCGCATCGTGGCCGAGGCCGAGGCCCTCGCCAACGGCAACGACTGGCGTGCCGGCGCCGATCGCTTCCGTGAACTCCTCGAGGAGTGGAAGGGCCTCCCCCGGCTCCCCAAGTCGCAGGACGACGAGCTGTGGCACCGCTTCAGCTCGGCTCGCACCACGTACACCAAGCGGCGCAAGGCTCACTTCGCCGAGCAGTCCGCCCGCCGGGACGAGGCTGCCCGGGTCAAGGAGAAGCTCATCGCCGAGGCCGAGGCGCTCTCCGGCTCCACCGACTGGGGCCCGACGTCGGGCCGCTACCGCGATCTCATGCAGCAGTGGAAGAAAGCCGGGCCGGCACCGCGCAACGTCGAGGACAAGCTCTGGAAGCGATTCCGGGCCGCGCAGGATGTCTTCTTCTCCGCTCGCGACGCCGCCAACGCCGAGCTCGACGCCGAGTACGAGCGCAACGCCGAGGTCAAGGCCGAGCTCCTCGCCGAGGCCGAGGCGCTCCTGCCGATCACCGATCTGGACGCCGCACGCCGGGCCTGGCACTCCATCGCCGAGCGCTGGGAGGCTGCCGGCAAGGTGCCTCGGGCGAAGGTGAAGGAGTTCGAGAGCCGCATCCGCGCGGTCGAGAACGAGATCCGCAACGCCGACCAGCGCGAGTGGCAGCGCACGGACCCGGAGAAGTCCGCGCGCGCCGACGACATGATCGGCAAGCTGGAGGCGGCGATCGCCGAGACCGAGGCCAAACTCGACAAGGCGCGCGCGGACGGCAACGAGAAGAAGGTGCGCGAACTCACCGAGAACCTCGAGTCGCGCCGCGCCTTCCTCGACATCGCCCGCAAGACCGCCTCCGACTTCAGCTGAACGTATACCCAGGTAGCGACGGCGAGCGAAGAGATGACGAAGCCACAGAGGCGGAACGGTGAACTGTAGCCCTCATTGAGCGAGCCTTATTCGATGGCCACGCCCGTTGGTGTGGAAGGGTTGTTGACTACTCGCCCACCGAAACCCGAACTCATGTCACTCAACAGGCCTTCGACCGAAGTCCGGAGCGGCTCACACTCTCAAATTTACGAGGAAGACCCGGCACGCCTCTCGGGGTTCCGCGACAAACCGTGTGCCGCTCATCGTTGATGCCAGTCGATCCAGCACAGAACCGAAACAAGCACCAGCGCCAAATGGCCATCTGGCGAGAGCCTTATGAACCTAATAGACAAGGCTTAGGTTCATCCGACTGAGAGCATTCGGAACTCTGCTGTAGGCAGAGGCATAAGCTTGGCCGTTACTGAATGCACGACCGCTATAGATTCCCACCGCATACGAGGCACTAAAATAGGGGCCACCACTGTCTCCCGAGTTTGTATTGACCGGGGTCCCGTCCAAGGGGCCAATCGCCATTATCTCATTATACGGATGCGGACGCACGGCCCCGGTCATTCCCTTGTACAGAACCAGCGAACACCCGTATTGAGTAGTATGACCATACTTGCAAACGTTGGACCCGTAGGGGAGGTTGGCAGAGCGAGAGAACTTCCTAGTGCCCTGACCCATGTAGGTCCAGCCCGTGAGAAAGCGCTTGCTCCAATTCCACCGGAAGTCTCCGCCGGGGTGTGCCGTAGTGGTCCACAACGAACCATCCTGAGGTGGAAAGAAGGCATTAGAGACGCCGCCATACGTTCCCGTCCCAGGACAGTGACCAGCAGTGAGAAGACCCAAGGCAGTACTGCTGTTTCGCCTCACAGGAAATGACATCGTGCAAACGACATTTCCTCCATATACCAGCCCCCAACCACCATCGAAGTTGTCAGCTTCGAAGACTTCCGTGCCAGAATGTTTGAATTGCAACAAGAAGCCTGCATTCTCGAGCTCATCACCCAAAACTTCATTCTCGATCGCCGATTGGGCTCTCTGCAGTTCAGTCGAATCCTGAGTCACGCCGCTATAGCTGAGGGTGATCGTTCGGTCGCGGGCGTCCGGGACCGCCACCGCTGATGTCGCGCCGTGCTCGATGATCACTTGGGCTGCACGACTTGCGGCAGCCTCGATTTCGAGTTCAGTGAAGCCTGTGTGCTCCACCACCTTCACGCGACCGCCTAGCATAGTCAATCGCTTTTGAAGGTCGGCAGGAGCGACTTCACCGAACGCCAAAACCGCATCGCGCGGCGCGACGATTTCCGAGTACGAGTATTTCCGTTCCGCGTCCATCGAGTAGGAAGTGACGAGTTCAGAGAACTCGTTCTGCCACGCCAATTGATCAGAAGTCACCCCCGAGGATTCAGCATCCGTGTTGAGTGCTTCGACCTCTGAGCTCCGGCGGTCACTAAGCTCTCGAGGTGCCAAGCCTGATAGTGGCTCCGCACTCATGGACATTGGGATCAGGACAACGAGGACTGCAACAAGACCGACCAGTGCCGGTCTGACAGGTGTTCTTCGCATGGTCGGCTCCTACCTTCGCGATTCGGACGAATGCGACCGTTCCCGAGAGAGTAGCATTGAAAATCCGGATTATGGTCCGTTTCGCTAGCACGGGTAGCTGAGTCTCCCGATCGCCGACGTCTTGGACCGCCATGGGAGGGGCCCCAATGGTGGCACCGGCGGAGTTACTGGGTGGTGAGGCGGTAGACGTCGAAGACGCCGTCGATGGAGCGCACGGCGCTCAGCACGTGGCCGAGGTGCTTGGGATCGGCCATCTCGAAGGTGAACTTCGTCTTGGCGACGCGGTCGCGGCCGGTGCTGAGGCCCGCCGACAGGATGTTGACGTGCTGGTCGGAGATGACCCGGGTGATGTCGCTCAGCAGACGGGGACGATCGAGCGCCTCGACCTGGATCGCCACGAGGAACATGCTCTTGGCCGTCGGTGCCCACGACACTCGCACGATGCGCTCGGCCTCGCCCTGCAGCGCCTGGAAGTTGGGGCAGTTGCGGCGGTGCACCGACACACCCGACGTGCGGGTGACGAAGCCGGCGATGGAGTCACCTGGCACCGGCGTGCAACACCGCGCCAGCTTGACCATGATGTCGCCGTCGACGCCCTCGACCTCCACGCCCGCGACGCTGCGCGAGGTGGGCATGGGGCGCTGGAGCGAGGTGGGAATGCTCGTCGCCTCGGCGATGTCCTCCTCGGCGCCCTCCCGTCCGCCGGCCAGATCGATGACCCGCTCGACGACGTTCTGCGGCCCGACGTTGTTCTCACCGACCGCCGCGTACAACGCGGAGATGTCAGCGAGCCCGAGATCCTTCGCGACGGCGTCGAGGTTCTGCTGACTGAACAGCCGGTGGAGCGGCAGCCCCTCCTTGCGCATCTGCTTGGCGATGAGGTCCTTGCCGTGCTCGATGGCCTCTTCGCGACGTTCCTTGGTGAACCACTGCCGGATCTTGTTACGCGCGCGGGGACTCTTGACGAAGTCGAGCCAGTCGCGGCTGGGCCCGGCGTCGGGCGACTTGGACGTGAAGATCTCGACGACGTCGCCGCTCTCCAGCTCCGACTCCAGCGGGACGAGGCGGCCGTTGACCCGCGCGCCGATACACGCGTGCCCGACCTCCGTGTGCACGGCGTAGGCGAAGTCGACCGGGGTGGCCGCCGCCGGAAGCTGGATGAGGTCGCCACGCGGGGTGTAGGCGTAGACCCCCGCCGTGGTCATCTCGAAACGCAACGAGTCCAGGAAGTCGCTGGAGTCCGCGGTCTCGGACTGCCAGTCCATGAGCTCACGGAGCCAGACCATGTCCTCGGTGCCCGGCGCCTTGTTCTTGCCCGGCTTCCCGGCGGACGCCTTGGCGAGCGCGTCCTCCTTGTACTTCCAGTGCGCCGCGACACCGTATTCGGCGCGCCGGTGCATCGCGTAGGTGCGGATCTGCAACTCCACCGGCTTGCCCTGCGGGCCGATGACGGTGGTGTGCAGCGACTGGTACATGTTGAACTTCGGGACGCTGATGTAGTCCTTGAACCGGCCCGGGATCGGGTTCCACCGCGCATGGAGCACCCCGAGCACGGCATAGCAGTCGGCCACATCGTCGACGAGGATGCGTACGCCGACGAGGTCGAAGATGTCGGAGAACTCTCGGCCGCGCACGAGCATCTTCTGGTAGATCGAGTAGTAGTGCTTGGGCCGGCCGGTGACCTTGGCCTTGATCTTGGCGTGACCGAGGTCGGAGGTGACCTCGGTGATCACCCGCTCGAGGAAGCTCTCGCGCGAGGGTGCCCGTTCGGCGACGAGCCGCACGATCTCGTCGTAGACCTTGGGGTGCAAGGTGCCGAAGGCGAGGTCCTCCAGCTCCCACTTGATCGTGTTCATGCCGAGCCGGTGAGCCAGCGGGGCGTAGATCTCGATCGTCTCCCGGGCGATGCGCTCCTGCTTGTCCTGGCGCAGGTAGCGCAGCGTGCGCATGTTGTGCAGCCGATCGGCCAGCTTGATGACGAGCACACGGATGTCGCGGCTCATCGCGATGATCATCTTGCGGATCGTCTCGGACTGGGCCGAGTCGCCGTACTTGACCTTGTCGAGCTTGGTGACCCCGTCGACGAGGTGAACGACCTCCTCGCCGAAGTCGGCCTGCAGCTGGTCGATCGTGTAGGCGGTGTCCTCGACCGTGTCGTGCAGCAGTGCCGCGCACAGCGTGGGTGCGGTCATGCCGAGTTCGGCCAGAATCGTGGCGACGGCGAGCGGATGGGTGATGTAGGGGTCGCCGCTCTTACGGGTCTGCCCCTCGTGCATCTCCGCGGCGATGCCGTAGGCCTTCTGGATCGACTGGACGTCGCCCTTGGGGTGGGTGGCGCGATACACCTTCAGCAGCGGATCGAGCACCGGATGGGCGCTCGCCGACTTGCCGCCGATACGCGCCAGCCGGCTGCGGACGCGCGCGGACGCCGGGGCGGACTCGGGAGTCTTCGCCTCGCTGACCTTTCTACCGATCTGTGGATCTGCCACTGCACCTCCTTTCCATCCATCCTACGCAGGAGGGCGCGTCACGAAACCGGGATCACCACAGGATCGTCACGAGGGTGGCGGCGGAGCCGACCAGCAGCGCGCCGGCCGCCACGAGGGCGATCACGCGGATCGTACGTTTGCTCATCATCGATACGTCACCAATGCAGCCAAGGGGGTGTCGGACGCGAGACGTTCGCGCCCACCGAGGGCGGGAAGCTCGAGCAGGACCAGTTCGCCCACCACCACGCCGCCGAGCGCCGTCACGAGTTCGCGGGCGGCGGCGATCGTGCCGCCGGTGGCGAGGACGTCGTCCATGATCAGCACCCGATCACCGGGAGCGATCGCATCGCGATGCACCTCGACCGTCGCGCTGCCGTACTCGAGGTCGTACGTGCGCGATTCGGTCGGTGCAGGAAGCTTGCCCGCCTTGCGGATCGGCACGAAGCCGGCACCCAGCCGCAGCGCGACCGGCGGCGCCAGGACGAAACCGCGGGCCTCGATGCCGACGACGGTGTCGATCGGTCCCCAGGCGACCGCGACATCGGTGAGCGCGTCGATCGTGGCCGCCAGACCTTCAGGATCGGCGAGCAGTGGCGTGATGTCGCGGAACGTCACACCCGGCTCGGGCCAGTCCGGCACGGCGCGGATGCGCTCGGCGTGGGCGGCGAAATCGGTCACTGCTCGCCTCCCAGGGTGAGGTCGCACTCGGTTTCGGCGTGATCGGCGATCGCCTGGCTTGCACTGTCGAGCTCGTTGAGGTCCAGATCTTCCAGCGCGCCGTCGACCGCCTCCAGACGCTCCTGGTCCTCGGGGCTGACCTCGGGCTGCTGAGCGATCTCGAGCAGCTCCGCGATGGTCAGTCCCTGCGCGTCGACCGCGGCCTGCAACTCCCGGATGGTGCCGGCGAACGTCTCCCACTCGCCGGCGATGTCCTCAGGCGCGGTGTCCTCGATCTCGGTCATGTCGTCCATGACCTGGTCGATCTGACTGAAGTCGCCCTCACGCAGTTCGCCGAACGGCTCACTGACGTGTGCGAGCTGTTCGCAGTAGGCCTCGGTGCCGTCACCGCCGCACGCGGTCAGGAGACCGAGCGCACCGACGAGCGTGCCGGCCACGAGCAGGGAGCCGCGACCGGGCATCAGGCGGTCTCGTCGCCGCGCTCGTCGAGGTCGTCGGCGGGGTCCTGCAGCGGAGTGAAGACCTGCGCAACGGCCTGGCGGGCGGCCGTCACCACCGTTCCGGGCGCGATCTCGATGTCGACGGTCTGGTCCTCGACCTCGACGAGGGTGCCGTGGATACCGCTGGTCAGCATGACGCGCTTCCCCGGTTCGAGGGCGGTCTGGACCTCCTGGAACTGCTTCTGACGCTGGCGTGCGGGCCGCAGCACCAGCAAGAAGAACACGGCGAGCAGGGCCAAGAGAATGATGATGTCCACGCGGAGCTCTCCCGGTCGGTGAGGAACGATGTCCGAACGAGTCTACGGGTGGGGCCGCACGCGACGGTCAGTCGGCGTCGTCGAAGGAGAGCTGCGCGACCTCGGAGGGCGCAGCGAGGCCGAGGTGCTGCCACGCCGCGGGCGTGGCGATGCGGCCCCGCGGGGTGCGGGCGAGGAATCCGAGGCGCACGAGGAAGGGTTCGGCCAGCTCCTCGACGGTCTCGCGCTCCTCCCCCACGGCGACCGCGAGCGTGGAGATGCCGACCGGCCCGCCACCGAAACTGCCGCACAGCGCCTGCAGGACGGCACGATCGAGCCGGTCGAGACCGAGCTGATCGACCTCGTACAACTCCAGCGCGGCCTGCGCGACCGCGTGGTCGACATGGCCACCCGCGCGGACCTCCGCATAGTCGCGGACCCGGCGCAGCAGGCGATTGGCGATCCGGGGAGTGCCGCGCGAACGGGAGCCGATCTCGCGCGCCGCGTCGTCGTCGATGGACAGCTCGAGCAGCCGTGCGGAGCGCAGGACGATGCGGTGCAGGTCGGCCGGCTCGTAGTAGTCCAGTTGCGCGGTGAATCCGAAACGATCGCGCAGCGGTCCGGGCAGCAGCCCGGCTCGCGTGGTGGCGCCCACGACGGTGAAGGGCGGGATCTCCAGCGGAATCGCAGTCGCACCGGGTCCCTTACCGACGACGACGTCGACGCGGAAATCCTCCATCGCCATGTACAACAGCTCCTCGGCGGGCCGCGACATGCGGTGGATCTCGTCGATGAACAGCACGTCGCCCTCACCGATGCCTGACAGGATCGCCGCGAGGTCTCCGGCGTGCTGGATGGCCGGACCGGATGTCAGCCGCAGGGGTGCGGTGAGCTGGTTGGCGATGATCATCGCGATCGTGGTCTTGCCCAGGCCCGGAGGACCGGAGAGCAGGACGTGATCGGGCGTGCGCCCGCGGGCCGTGGCAGCGTCGATGACGAGCGCCAGCTGCTCGCGGACCCGCTCCTGACCGACCAGCTCCTCGAGCGTCTTGGGACGCAGTGCGGCTTCGAACGCTCGCTCCTCGGGCAGGGCCTCCGCGAGCACGGCGTCGGTGTAGTCGTCGGCAGCCATCAACGCGCCTTGGCGAGCGTGCGCAGGGCGTCGCGCAGGATCGTGGCGACATCGGGCTCGGCGTCGGCCGGCAGCTGCGCGGAGGTGGTCTCGATCGCGGCGTCCGCGTCCTTGGCGGACCAGCCGAGTCCGGTGAGCGCATCGTGGACCTGCGAGCGCCAGGCAGCGCCGCTGACCCCCGAACCGGCACTGGCGGCGCTCGCCACCCCGACCCGGTCCTTGAGCTCGAGGATGATCCGCTCGGCCCCCTTGCGACCGATGCCCGGAACGCTCGTGAGCGTGCTGACCTCCCCCGCTCCGATCGCGTGCCGCAGCCGCTCGGGGTCGAGCACCGCCAGCATGGCCTGGGCGACCTTGGGGCCCACACCGCTCGCGGTCTGGACGAGTTCGAACATGTCGCGCTCGTCGGCGTCGGCGAAGCCGTACACGGTGAGCGAGTCCTCGCGGACGACCATCGAGGTGAACAGCGTGGCGGGTTGGCGCGGGCGCAGCTCGGCGAGCGTGCGCGGCGTGCAGAGCACCTGGAATCCGACCCCACCGACCTCCACGACGGCGGCCGTGACGGTGAGGGCGGCCACCGTGCCTGTGAGGTGAGCGATCATCGTGCACTCCTTCCGGCTTGGGCCGCGACGGCGGCCGCGAGACGGTCCTGGGCGGCGCCGCGCCAAATCTGGCAGATCGCGAGAGCCAGCGCGTCGGCGGCGTCCGCGGGCTTGGGCGCCTGCGCCAGCCGCAGGAGCCGGGTGACCATGAGGGTGACCTGCGCCTTGTCGGCGCGACCGCTGCCGGTCACCGCCGCCTTGACCTCGCTCGGCGTGTGGAGCCGGACCGCGAGCCCGTGACGGGCGGCCACCAGCATGGCGATCCCGCTCGCCTGCGCGGTGCCCATGACCGTACTGACATTGTGTTGGCTGAAGACGCGTTCGACCGCGAGGATCTCGGGGCGATGCGTGCGCACCGCCTCGTCTAGGGCGTTCTCGAGCCGCAGCAGCCGACGCGCCAGGTCGAGGTCGGCCGGGGTCCGCACGACCGAGACGTCGACCATGGTGAGCGGTCGGCCCACGGTGCCGTCCACGACACCGATGCCGCAACGGGTCAGACCGGGGTCGACCCCCATGACGCGGACAGAACGCATGTTCGAAAGCCTATCGGCCTCGCGGCGGCCGTCCACCGCGCCACGCCGAGGCACTGGTCGGCGTCAGATCGTCACCTGGCGAGCGGTGCGCCATCACGCATCGGCGACGACGGCGGTGGGCGATCACGCACCCGAGCGCCTCGGGTGCGTGACAGCTCACCGCCCTCGGCGGGGGCGTGGAGCCGAGCCTCAGAGCTCGGCCATCACCTCGTCGGGGGCATCGAAGTTCGCGTAGACGTTCTGCACGTCGTCGCAGTCCTCGAGCGCGTCGATGAGCTTGACGACCTTGCCCGCGCCGTCGCCGTCGACCTCGACGTTGACGCTCGGCACGAAGGACGCGTCGGCCGAGTCGTAGTCGAGCCCGGCGTCCTGCAGCGCCGTGCGCACGGCGACGAGGTCACCGGCCTCACAGACGACCTCGAAGGAGCCGCCGAGGTCGTTGACCTCCTCGGCCCCGGCGTCCAGGACCGCCATGAGGACGTCGTCCTCGGTGGTCGGGCCGCCCTCCTGCTGCTCGGGCACGATGATGACGCCCTTGCGGTGGAACATGTACGACACCGATCCGGGGTCGGCCATGGTGCCGCCGTTGCGGGTCATCGCCGTACGGACCTCCATGGCCGCGCGGTTCTTGTTGTCGGTGAGGCACTCGATGAGCAGCGCGACGCCGTTCGGGCCGTAACCCTCGTACATGATCGTCGTGTAGTCGACGGCGCCGCCGTCGAGACCGCCGCCGCGCTTGACGGCGCGATCGATGTTGTCGTTGGGGACCGACTGCTTCTTGGCCTTCTGGATCGCGTCGTACAGCGTGGGGTTGCCGTCGGGATCGGGACCGCCGGTGCGTGCCGCCACCTCGATGTTCTTGATGAGCTTGGCGAACAGCTTGCCGCGCTTGGCGTCGATGACCGCCTTCTTGTGCTTGGTGGTCGCCCACTTGGAGTGGCCTGACATGGCGTCCTTCCCTACGACTTCGAGACGAGGTCGACGAAGAGCCCGTGGATGCGGTCGTCGTCGTGTGCCACCTCGGGGTGGAACGACGTCGCCATGAGCGGGCCGCGCCGAACAGCGACGATTCTACCGGCGGCGTCCTCTTCGGGCACCGACGCTGGCACACGGGCCAGCACCTCGACGTCCGGACCGACCTCTTCGACCCACGGAGCGCGGATGAAGACGGCGTGGACGTCGCGGTCGAGGCCGTCGAACTCCACCTCGGCCTCGAACGAGTCGACCTGGCGGCCGAAGGCGTTACGGCGGACGGTGATGTCGAGCCCGCCGATGGTCTCCTGGCCGGGGGCGCCGTCGCGAATCCGGTCGGCCAGCAGGATCATGCCGGCGCACGTACCGAACGCCGGCATTCCCTCGGACACTCGCTTGCGCAGCGGTTCGAGCAGCTCGAACGTGCGCGCGAGCTTGATCATGGTCGTCGATTCGCCGCCGGGCAGGACGACGCCGTGACAGCGCTCGAGCTCCTCCGGGCGGCGGACGGCGATCGCCTCGACGCCGAGCCGGTGGAGAGCCTGCAGATGCTCACGGACGTCGCCCTGCAGGGCGAAGACGCCGACGGTGGGAGCGGCGGTCACCAGCCGCGGGTCTCCAGGCGGTGCGGCTCGGGGATCTCGTCGACGTTGATGCCGACCATCGGCTCGCCGAGACCGCGCGACACCTTGGCGACGACGTCGGGGTCGTCGTAGAAGGTCGTGGCCTTGACGATCGCTTCGGCGCGCTTGGCCGGGTCGCCGGACTTGAAGATGCCCGATCCGACGAACACGCCCTCGGCACCGAGCTGCATCATCATCGCGGCGTCGGCGGGGGTGGCGATACCACCGGCGGTGAACAGCACCACCGGGAGCTTGCCGGCCTGCGCGACCTCCTTGACGAGCTCGTACGGCGCCTGCAGTTCCTTGGCGGCGACGTAGAGTTCGTCCTCGGCCAGCGTCTGGAGGCGGCGGATCTCCTTGCGGATCTTGCGCATGTGCCCCGTGGCGTTGGAGACGTCGCCGGTGCCCGCCTCACCCTTGGAACGGATCATCGCCGCACCCTCGGTGATGCGGCGCAGTGCCTCGCCCAGGTTGGTGGCGCCGCACACGAACGGCACCGTGAAGGCCCACTTGTCGATGTGGTTCTCGTAGTCGGCCGGCGTGAGGACCTCGGACTCGTCGATGTAGTCGACGCCGAGGCTCTGGAGCACCTGCGCCTCGGCGAAGTGACCGATCCGGGCCTTGGCCATGACGGGGATCGAGACCGTCTCGATGATGCCGTCGATGAGGTCGGGATCGCTCATGCGGGCGACGCCGCCCTGGGCGCGGATGTCGGCCGGAACGCGTTCGAGGGCCATCACGGCGACGGCGCCGGCGTCCTCGGCGATCTTGGCCTGCTCGGGGGTGACGACGTCCATGATGACGCCGCCCTTCAGCATCTCCGCCATGCCGCGCTTGACGCGCGCGGTGCCGGTGGTGCTGGTGGTCTCTTCGGTGCTCACCTGACCATTCTACGGTCCGGTCGCGAGCGACCCTAGGCCTGTCCGCCCCTCGAATGCAGCAGCTCGAGCTCGTCGGTGCGCGACAGTCCCGCGCGGCGCGGCCGGTCCACGCCGCGCTGCTGCTCGTCGGCGAGCACGTCGGTGAGCGTCGCGGCGATCGGGCGTCGTTCGAGACCGAGCTGCAGTGCCCGAGCGTCGTCCATCCGGCCCATGCCGTGATGGCTGGTCGGAAGCCACCAGGGCAGCGACCGCTCCCCCGCCCACGGGTTCGCCCCGCGGGCGGTCAGTTCGTCCGGCGAGAACTCGACCCGGTCGCCCGCGTGCTCCGCGACCTGCGCCGAGACGTCCAGCAGGTGCCCCACCGTCGTCCGCTCGCCGGCGCCGTGGACCACCCCGGTCACGCCCCGGTCGGCGAGTTCGACCACCCAGCCGGCGAGGTCGCGCACATCGACCATCTGCATCGGTTGGTCCCGCACCGCCGGAACCACGACGGGCTCCTCGCGTGCGGCGGACATCCGGGCGACGTAGTAGCCGCCACGATCGGACGGATCTCCCGGCCCGACGATGAGACCGGCGCGCACCACGAGGGCGTCCGGCCCGACGAACTGCTCGCACGCGACCTTCGCGCTGCCGTACTCCGCGTCGTCGTCACCGGCCGGCAGCAGCGGCGAGTCCTCGTGCAGCGGCACGCTCTGATCGGCGTACACCGAACCCGTCGAGATGAACGTCCACTGCGCAGCACGGCCACGGAGCGTCGCCACCGCACTCGCCACGTGCGAGGGGACGCGGGCCACGTCGATCACGTGGTCCCATTCGCCGTCGAGCTCGTCGTACGCATCGGGTCGCGACCGGTCGCCTCGCACCCACTCGACGCCGTCCGGTGGCGACCCGCTCTCACCGCGGGCCAGACACGTCACCGCAGCGCCGCGTTCGAGCGCGGCAGCGGCGAGGTGACGCCCCAACCAGGCCGTGCCACCGAGGATGAGGACGCGTGAGGTCATGTCCCGATGCAACCGCTCGGCACCGCGACACGCCAGGCGTGTTCGCTCTCGGCTCAGCCGCTCGCCGGGCCGAAGGCCGGCGTGCTGCGCTTAAGCGCTGGCTACGCGGGCCAGGAGCGTGCGCAAGGTGGAGACCTCGCTGGCCGACAGCGACGCGAGCCCGTGGCGCTCGACTTCGTCGATCAACGGCGCGATCTGGGTGACGAGCTTGTGCCCGCGGTCGGCGGCGTGGACGAGCACCCGTCGGCGGTCCCCGGCGTCGACGTTGCGGTAGACCAGGGCGCGCTCGGCCAGCTTGTCGACGACGCGGCTCAGCGTCGGTCCGGTGATCCGCGTGCGCTCGACGAGATCGCTCATCGACTGCGGCCCGGAGACCGTGAGCGAGCGGAGCACGTTCCACTGGTCGACGGTGAGCTCATGCTCGGCGAGCGTGGCGGCGACCCGGTCCGTCAACGCAGTGGTGACCTGCCGCAGCATCTCCAGATCGGAGACGCGCGGAGGGTGCGTCTGATCGCTCACGTGGCTCTTCTTCCCGTCGCCCTTCACAAAGCCTCTCCGCACCAGCATAGTTGTTGACACGCACCGAAAGGGGCCGCCTTCTCGCGTGCCGAGGGGGTTCGGCCCCGTCGAGCAGCAGGTTCGAAGGGCACCCCATGGACCGTCACGAGAACATCCGGGTCGCGCTCGTCATCCCCTTGCAGGGGCCGGCGGGCATCTTCGGCCCGTCCTGCGAGGCCGTGGCCGACACCGCCCTCAATCTCATCAACGAGGATCCGGTGTTGGGGCGGCGGATGACCGTCGACGTCGTCGACGGTGGTGCACCACCGGCCGTGGTCGCCTCCCGGCTCCGATCGCTCGTCGACCGTGGGCGGATCGACGCCGTCACCGGGTGGCACATCTCGGCCGTACGCCATGCTCTCGCTCCGGTGGTCGATGATCGGCTCCCCTACGTGTACACCTCGCTGTACGAGGGCGGGGAGTCGCGGCCCGGCATCTTCTGTTCGGGCGAGACGCCCGCCCATCAGATACAGCCCGCCCTGCGCTGGTTGTGCGACGAACTCGGCCTGCGCCGCTGGTTCATCGTGGGCGATGACTACGTCTGGCCGCGCGCCTCCGCGACCGTGACCCGGCAGTTCGCCCACGATCTCGGCCTCACGCTGAGCGGGATCGCCTACGTGAGGCTGGGGACGACGGACTTCTCGGAGGTCCTCGACGCGGTCCGCCGCAGTGACTGCCAGGGCGTGCTGCTGTATCTCGTCGGACAGGACGCGGTGCAGTTCAACCGGGCTTTCGCCACCGCTCCCGGCATGGACCATCTCGTGCGGTTCAGCCCGCTGATGGAGGAGAACATGCTGCTGGCCAGCGGACGGGCGGGCACCGAGAACCTCTATGTCGCTGCCGCATACTTCCGCTCCCTCGCGACCGCCTCTGCTCTCGAGCTCGGCCGGCGCTATGTGGCCGACCACGGCCCGGACGCTCCACCGCTCAACAACGCGGCGGAGTCGTGCTTCGAGGGCCTCCTGACGCTCGCGCAGCTGGCGAGGCGGGCCGGAAGTCTCGACGTACGGCGCATGGTGGCGACCGCCGAGGGGCTCGGGTTCGACGGCCCTCGGGGAGCCATGAGCATGGCGCAGTCCCACCTCCAGCAGCGGGTGCACCTCGCCAAGGCCAGCGACTTCGACTTCGACGTGGTCGCGCCATTGTGACCCTTGACACTTATTTTCATGTGAAATAGTCTGCACGTGAAACTAAGGAGGGCCGATGGCGACCTACACGTTCCGCTGCCCCACTTGTCAGTGCTTCGACGTGGTACAGCCGATGTCCGACGTCCGACCCCAGCACCCGTGTCCGGAGTGCGGGCAGGAAGCGCGCCGCGTCTACCAAGCGCCGCACCTGAGCACGACGCCCACGTCGCTGCGCCGCGCGGCTGACACCGCCGCCGCCAGTGCCGAGACGCCGACCGTCGTCCGGTCCATCCCCGGCGGCGCCGGCGCTCCCCGCCGTCCGCGCTGGAGTCCGGTGACCGGCGGATCCGCCGTGAACGCGTCGCGCCGCGCCCGCGGCCCCCACCAGCAACTGCCGAGGCTGTAGTCATGGCGGCGGTCGGACTGCTGTACGTCGGCATCGTGCTGTTCGTCAACGGCGTCATGCTGCTCGGTCACGTCACCCCGCGCGGCGCGGCACCGCTGAACCTCTTCGTCGGCGCGCTGCAGTGCGTCACGCCGACCTACCTCATCATCCAGGCCGACGGCGATCCGACCGCCATCTCGGCGGCAGCGGGCTTGTATCTGTTCGGCTTCACCTACCTGTGGGTCGGGATCAACGGCATCACCGGCTGGCCGGGCACCGGTCTCGGCTGGTTCTCACTGACGGTCGCGGTCAGTGCCATCGGTTTCGCCCTGCACTCCTGGACGGTGCTGGAGGACCGCGCCTTCGCCGTCATCTGGCTGCTGTGGTCCGTCCTGTGGTTCACCTTCTTCCTGCTCCTGGGGCTCGACAGAGAGCAGCTCGGCCCGATGGTCGGCGTCCTGGCGGCCGGCGAAGGCATCCTGACCGCCGGCGTCCCGGCCTTCCTGCTGATCGGCGGCTGGTGGGAGGACTCCACCACCCTCGCCCTCGCGATCGCCGCCTTCGGTCTCGCGCTCATCCTCGCCAGCGTTCCACTCGGCCGCCGCCTGGCGGCCGCATCCCCTCCCCCGTCGCCGCACGCCTCGCCGGCGCACTCCTAGAAAGGTGGCAACCATGCCCGACGTCGTCTTCAGCGTCGACCAGAGCAAGTCGATGCGCGACCAGTCCGTTCCCGGACACAACCGATGGCACCCCGACATCCCGCCGGCCGTGACCATCAAGCCCGGCTCGGACATCCGGGTCGAGTGCAAGGAATGGACCGACGGCCAGATTGGCAACAACGACTCGGCCAACGACGTGCGCGACGTCGACCTGTCGCACGCGCACATGCTGTCCGGCCCGATCGCGGTCGAAGGCGCTGAGCCGGGCGACCTGCTCGTCGTCGACATCCTCGATCTCGGCCCGGTGCCCCAGGCGCAGGGACCGAACTGCGGCGAAGGCTGGGGCTATTCAGGCATCTTCGCCAAGATCAACGGCGGCGGCTTCCTCACCGACTACTTCCCCGACGCGTACAAGGCGATCTGGGACTTCCGCGGTCAGGAGTGCACCTCCCGGCATGTGCCCGGAGTCCGGTACACCGGCATCACGCATCCGGGCCTGTTCGGCACCGCGCCTTCGCCGGACATGCTGGCGCGCTGGAACGCGCGTGAGCAGGCGCTCATCGACACCGATCCCGACCGCGTCCCGCCGCTGGCATTGCCGCCACTCACCGACGGGGTGCTCGGCGGCACGGCCGACGGTGATCTCCTGGCCAAGATCGGGCAGGAGGGCGCCCGCACCGTCCCACCGCGCGAGAACGGCGGCAACCACGACATCAAGAACTTCACCCGCGGCAGCCGGGTGTTCTACCCGGTGTACGTGAACGGCGGCCTGCTCTCCGGCGGCGACCTGCACTTCAGCCAGGGAGACGGCGAGATCAACTTCTGCGGCGCGATCGAGATGGGCGGCTACATCGACTTCCACGTCGACCTCATCAAGGGCGGGATGGAGACGTACGGGATCACCACCAACCCGGTCTTCATGCCGGGTCGGGTCGAGCCTCGCTATTCGGAGTGGCTCACGTTCATCGGCATCTCGGTCGACCACCGCGACGACACCAACCACTACATGGACGCCACGCTGGCGTACCGGAACGCCTGCCTCAACGCCATCGAGTACCTCAAGAAGTGGGGATACACCGGCGAGCAGGCCTACCTCATCCTCGGCACCTCACCCATCGAGGGGCGCATCGGCGGCGTCGTCGACCTGCCCAACGCGTGCTGCTCGGTGTTCCTGCCCACGGAGATCTTCGACGTGGACATCCGGCCCGGCGGGCAGGGGCCGCAGTTCCAGGATCGCGGCCAGGTGGCCGTGACCTCCTGAGCCGCTCGGTGCGATCCGTGGCCGGTTCCGGGCTCACGCCCACGTGACGCCGGAACCGGCCACGTTCACGCTCAAGCGTTTGCGGGGCCCGCCGCCTGCCGCCGGACCTTGACCATGCGCTGCACGACGGTGATCAGGCTGGCGACGGCGAGCACCCAGAGTGTCACCTGCTGGAGGATCGGCAGGTCGAAGATTCCCGACAGGCCCGTCATCACGAGGATCGCCACGAGGCGGTCGGAGCGTTCAGCGATGCCACCCTTGGCGTCCATGCCCAGGCTCTCGGCCCGGGCTCGCGTGTAGGAGGTCATCATGCCGAGCACGAGGCAGATCAGACTCAGGCACAGATAGAGCGGCGAGTCACCCTCCCACGCGTACCAGAGCGCGATGCCACCGAAGATCGCCGCGTCGCCGAACCGGTCCAGCGTCGAGTCCAGGAACGCTCCCCAGTTCGACGACCGGCCGAGTTTGCGCGCCATCGTGCCGTCGACGATGTCGCTGAACACGAACGCCGTGACGAACATTGTGCCCCAGAAGAACTCGCCTTGCGGGAACAGCCACAGGGCCCCGACGCACACGCCGGCCGTGCCGACGAACGTCACCGCGTCCGGGGAGACGCCGAGCTTGATGAGCCCGTCCGCGACCGGCGACATCAGCTTGTTCCAGAACTGACGGAAGCGTTCGAGCATTACTCCCCCTGCGCCGTCCAGGCCTCGCGCAGCAGCGCCGCGCTGTCCTCAATGAGCTGCGGGAGCGTCTTGGTGCGCCCGATCACGGTCATGAAGTTGGCGTCGCCGCCCCAGCGCGGTACCACGTGCTGGTGCAGGTGCTGCGAGATGGAGCCGCCGGCCACGCCGCCGAGGTTGAGCCCGACGTTGAAACCGTGCGGTGCGCTGACCGTCCGGATCGCGGCGATCGCGCGCTGGGTGAGCTCGGCGAGCTCGACCGTCTCCTCCGGCGACAGCGCCGTGTAGTCGGCCTCGTGCCGGTTCGGCAGCACCATGAGGTGCCCCGGGTTGTACGGGAAGAGATTCATGGTGACGAAGGTGTGCTTGCCATGCGCCACGATCAGCTCGCTTTGTCGCCCGCCATCGGCCATGACGCAGAACGGGCAGGCGTCACCGCCCGGCTTGGCCTCGTCACCGCGGACGTACGCCATCCGATACGGCGCCCAGAGCCGGTCCAGACCGTCGGCCTCCACCGCCATCAGACCTGCACCCGGTCGCGGACCGCCGCCACGATCTTGCTGACCGCGTCGTCGAGTGAGACACCGTTCTCCTGCTCACCGCTGCGGTAGCGGAACGACACCGCACCGGCTTCGACGTCCTTGTCGCCCGCCAGCACCATGAACGGGATCTTCTGGGTCTGGGCGTTGCGGATCTTCTTCTGCATCCGCTCGTCCGAGACGTCGACCTCGACCCGGATGCCCTCGGCACGAAGGCGACCCGCGAGCTCGTCCAGGTACTCCACGTGGCGCTCCGCCACGGGGATGCCGACGACCTGGACCGGTGCCAGCCACGGAGGGAAGGCGCCCGCGTAGTGCTCGACGAGAACGCCGAGGAACCGCTCGATGGAGCCGAACTTCGCCGAGTGGATCATCACCGGTTGCTGGCGCGAACCGTCCGAGGCGACGTACTCGAGGTTGAAGCGCTCGGGCGACGGCTGATTGAAGTCGTACTGCACGGTGCCCATCTGCCAGGTGCGGCCGATCGCGTCGCGCGCCTGCACCGAGATCTTCGGGCCGTAGTAGGCCGCTCCCCCAGGGTCGGGGACGAGTTCGATGCCGGTCTCGGCCGCGACGTCGGCCAGCACCTTCGTGGCCAGCTCCCAGTCCTCGTCGGACCCGATGAACTTGTCCTTGGTGTCGTCACGCGTGGACAGCTCCAGGTAGTAGTCGTCCAGGCCGAAGTCGCGCAGCAGGCTGAGCATGAAGTTCAGCAGGTGGCGTACCTCGTCGGGCGCCTGTTCGGGGGTGACGTAGGAGTGCGAGTCGTCTTGCGCGAATCCCCGCACGCGGGTCAGGCCGTGGATGACGCCCGACTTCTCGTTGCGGTATACGTGCCCGAACTCGAAGAGCCGCAACGGCAGCTCGCGGTACGACCGCTGCCGCGAGCGGTAGATGAGGTTGTGCATCGGGCAGTTCATCGCCTTGAGCCGGTAGTCCATGCCGTCGACGTCGAGCGCCGGGAACATGCCCTCGCCGTAGTACGGCAGGTGGCCCGAGGTGTAGAACAGCCCCTCCTTGGCGATGTGCGGGGTGCCGACGTACTCGAAGCCTTCCTCGATGTGCCGGCGGCGGACGTAGTCCTCCATCTCCCGCTTGATGACGCCGCCCTTGGGGTGGAACACCGGAAGGCCCGAACCGATCTCGTCGGGGAAGCTGAACAGGTCGAGCTCGGTGCCGAGCCGGCGGTGATCGCGGCGCTGCGCCTCCTCGAGCCGGTGGAGGTAGTCGTCGAGCTCCTCCTTACTCGGCCACGCCGTGCCGTAGATGCGCTGCAGCTGCTTGTTCTTCTCGTCACCGCGCCAGTAGGCGGCCGCCGAGCGCAACAGCGTGAACGCGGGGATGCGCTTGGTGGTGGGCAAGTGAGGCCCGCGGCAGAGGTCCTTCCACGCCACCGAACGGTCGCGCTTGAGGTTGTCGTAGATGCTCAGTCCCCCGGCACCGACCTCGACGCTGGCACCCTCCGCGGCCTCGCCTGCGGTGGACTTGAGCCCGATGAGTTCGAGCTTGTACGGCTCGTCGGTGAGCTCGTCGCGCGCGTCGTCGTCACTGATCTCGCGACGGGAGAACCGCTGGTTCTCCTTGATGATCTTCTTCATCCGCGACTCGATCTTGGTCAAATCGTCGGGTGTGAACGGCTCGGGAACGTCGAAGTCGTAGTAGAAGCCGTCGGTGATCGGCGGGCCGATCCCGAGCTTGGCCTCGGGAAAAAGTTCCTGGACCGCTTGCGCCATCACGTGCGCCGTGGAATGGCGCAGGATATCGAGGCCGTCCGGTGAGTCGATGACGACCGGTTCGACGGCATCGCCCTCGACCAGCTCGTACGACAGGTCCTTGAGGTCGCCGTTGACGCGCGCCGCGATCACCGAAGCGTCGTCGGCGAACAACTGCCAGGCCTTGGTGCCGGGCTCGACGGTCCTTGGTGCGGTCTCACCTCCCTCCGCGGCGGTCGAGCGGACGGAGAGGGTCAGGTCGGACATGACGCACCTTTGGTTGTCGGGACGCGCCCTACGGCTGGCGCGTGCTGTTCGGTCCCACTGTAGTCAGACGTCACCTGTCGTCCATCGCTACCCGTCTCAGCACCAGACGCGTGGTCGCGTCATCACCCCCGAGCCGGCGACGGCGGCGCCGCCTGGGTTCTCGCGGTGGGAGAATCGCGGCATGGCGCTTCACATCACTGACGACCCGGCAGCAGATCAGCTGCTCACCGACGATCCGCTCGCCCTGCTCATCGGCATGCTGCTCGATCAGCAGGTCGCGATGGAGACCGCCTTCACCGGCCCGCGCAAGATCGTCGAACGCATCGGTACGATCGACGCCGCGACGCTCGCCTCCTACGACCCCGAGGCACTCGAGGCCGCGTTCCGTCAGCCGCCCGCCGTGCACCGGTACCCCGGCTCGATGGCCAAACGCGTGCAAGCGCTGTGCGCGGACGTCGAGGAGCGCTGGGGCGGCCGCGCCGAGGCGATCTGGACCGAGGGCGAGCCGGACGGCGCCGAGGTGCTGCGGCGACTCAAGGCCCTGCCGGGCTTCGGCGATCAGAAGGCCAAGATCTTTCTGGCTCTGCTCGGCAAGCAGTGCGGCTTCGCCGGCGCCGGCTGGCGTGAGGCCGCCGGTGATTACGGCCAGGAAGGCTCGTTCCGCTCGGTCGCCGACATCACCAGCCCCGAGTCACTCACGAAGGTCCGCGAGTACAAGCGCGAGATGAAGGCCCGAGCCAAGGCCGGTCGATAACGTCATACGTTCTGCTGGGCGGGGGCCGCAGAACGTATGACGTCCGACACCTTCGCGGGACACCCGCCTACGCTCGGAGCATGGCGACTCCGGATTTCGTCCTGGCACTTCGTGAGAAAGTCGGCACCAGCCCGCTGTGGTTGTGCGGCGTGACGGCGGTCGTGGTCAAGGACGATGACGTGCTGCTCGTGCGACGCGCCGACAACGGCGCCTGGACGCCGGTCACGGGCATCGTCGACCCTGGTGAACATCCGGCGACGGCCGCTGCTCGCGAGGTGCTGGAGGAAGCCGCGCTCGAGGCCGAGTGCACGCGGCTGGCGCGGGTCGGTGTGACCGCGATGGTGACCTACGACAACGGCGATCAGACGCAGTACGTCGACCTCACGTTCCGCCTGGAGTGGCGTTCGGGGGATCCCCATCCGGCCGACGGTGAGAACACCGAAGCGCGCTGGTTCTCCCCCGGCGCGCTTCCGGCCATGAGCGATGACATGGCCGCGCGCGTCGCCGCAGCCCTTCCCCAGCGTGGCGAGACGCTGTTCTGAGCGAGAGGATCGGAACGTGCTTGACCTCGACCTTCCCCTGATCGCGGCACCGATGGCCGGTGGGCCGTCGACACCCGAACTGGTTGCCGCTGTCGCGCGGACCGGAGCGGGCGGATTCCTCGCAGCCGGGTATCTCACGACGGACGCCGTTGCCGCCCAGCTGCGACGCGCCGACGAGCTCGCCCGCGGGCGCCCGTTCGGCATCAACCTCTTCGTCGTGGAAGAGGCCCCCATCGACGACGCGGAACTTCAACGGTTCGCAGCGGCCCTCGAGCCGTATGCGTGCGAGGTCGGTGTCGAGCTCGCCGAACCGCGTTTCGACGACGACGCCTTCGCCGCGAAGCTCGAGCTCGTCCTCGAGGAGCGGCCGGCATGGGTGTCATTCACGTTCGGCTGTCCCGATGCCGAGGTCTTCGCCGCGCTGCGCGAGCGCGACATCGTCTCGGCGATGACGGTCACCGATATCGAGGAGGCGCGGCTCGCGGCGGATCGAGGCGCTGACGTGCTCGTCGTCCAAGGCCCGGAGGCCGGCGGGCATCGTGGCACCTTGCGCCAGGACGTCTGGCCGTCGGACACGCCCCTGACCGACCTGCTGCGCGACATCGATGCGATCGGCCTGCCGATGGTCGCGGCCGGCGGTATCGCCACGCGAGCCGACGTGCGCCGGGCCCTCGACCACGGGGCGCGGGCCGCGCAGATCGGCACCGCCCTGCTGCTCGCCGACGAAGCCGGAACGAACCCCACGCACCGCGCCGCCCTCCGCAGCGACGAGTTCGACACGACCGTGGTCACCCGAGCATTCACCGGTCGACCCGCCCGCGGCCTCGCCAACGCCGTCGCACGGCTCGACGCGCCCGCGGCCTACCCGCAGCTGCACACCATGACCAGCGCCTTCCGTAGGGCGGCCGCCTCCCGGGGCCGCGCGGATCTGACCCACCTGTGGGCCGGCACCCGGTATCGCGAGGCGCAGTCCGGTCCCGCCGCCGAGATCATCTCGGCGTTGGTGCCGTGAACAGCTGCGGGTGCGTCAGGTACGCCATCCGCGCTCCCGTCAGACCGCACGCAGCGCACAGGAGTGGAAGTGGCACGAAGCTGAGATCAGGCGCAGGACTTGCGCCTCGCACGACCCACAGCGGCGATACCGCCCCTCCTGCACCGATCAGCGTGGCGAGGAGGAGGAGCAGGTGGCGACGCACCGGCGCGGTCGCCCAACAGTGCACGAACAGTCCCGCGCCGCACAGCGCTGCGAGTGACACCGAGGCGAAGCTGGCCGATAGTTCCGATCCCCCAGCACGACAGCCCGGGGGCGCGGGGTAGATCGCCGGACACATCACCGGGACTCTCGTCGCGTACCACGTCGCGATGACCGCGGTGAACGTCGCAGCGGCCGCGAGCAGAGGCCAGGAGCTGACCGCTCGTCTCACGAGGGGTTCCATAGCGGTCGAGCGTAGAGCCCCGCGAGGCGCGTTATGCGTCACTTCACGCAAATGGGGCATGCCTTCTTCAGCCAAAGCTGAGCGAGGACGAAGGAGAACGACGATGGACACACACGGAGATCGTCCCGGACACGAGGACGACGGACGAATCACCCGCGCGGATCGCGGCGCGGAGGCACGCGCGACCTTCGGCGGGATGAGTTGGGGTGCGTGCTTCTTCGGATGGCTGGTGGCCATCGGCCTGGCCGTCCTGCTGACCAGCATCATCGGCGCCATCCTGAGCGCCGTCGGTTCCAACGTGAACCTGACGCAGGACGACGCGGAGAGCGAAGCGGGGACCATCGGCATCGCGACGGCCGTCGTTCTGCTCGTGGTGCTGGCGATCGGCCACTACGCCGGCGGCTACGTCGCCGGGCGGATGTCACGGTTCGACGGGGCTCGTCAAGGAGTCGGAGTATGGCTGATCGGCTTGATCGTCACCCTGATCGCGATCGGGTTGGGCGTCCTGTTCGGCTCGCAGTACAACATCTTGGATCGCGTCAACCTTCCCTCGCTCCCCGTCAGCGGAGACGCGATCGGGTGGGGCGCGGCGATCACCGCGCTGGCGATCCTCATCGTCACGTTCGTGGCCGCGCTCCTGGGCGGCAAGGTCGGCCAGCGATATCACCGCAGGGTGGACCGAGCGGTCGGCTACTGAGATCGGCGCCGGCGGCTATCCGACGGGACGCGCCGTGTCGATCACGCTCTGTGGGTCGAAGAAGGGTGCCAGCACGCCGCCACCGCTCTCGATCGCACCGCGCAGCCGGATCCCGTCGATGTTGATGCGTGCCTGGCGAAGATAGTCCCCGCCGAGCTGGTGCCAGGCGTTCGTCGACCCGTCGACACCGAAGAAGTACGAGAAGCCCAGTTCGCGGAAGAGGTCGTACTTCGGGCCGCCGTACGGCTCGGGACCCGCGATGTCGGCACCGAACGGGTAGATCAGCAGATCCGTCGGCCCCACGAGCGGCTCGACCTCGTCGCGCCACCGCTGCGCGTCTCGCTGGAACCGGGCGAAGTCGGCCGTTCCGAGATCGATGTGGCCCCAGCTGTGGGACGCGAACTCCCATCCGGTATCGCGAAGCGCCGCTGCGACCTCCTTCGCCTGCTCTTGATCCTCGGCGAAGGTGGGCGAAGGCGGATCGAAGGGAGACGTACGGTAACCGAGCACACCCTCGTAGCCGGTGACGGCGAGGACGCCCTTGTGCCCGTGATAGGCGAAGTCCGGGTGCTGCTCGACGAAGCGATCGACGATCGGCACGATGTCGTAATCGCCTTCATGCACGGCCCCCTCGGCGTCGATGTACTCGTTGACGACCCGGCCGTCGCGTAGCACCAGGCGGGTGGCGAAGCCGTCCCCTGACATGTAGTCGTAGTAGTTCGCATCGTCCTGAGAGAGCACGATCGGATGCTTGCCCTCAGGAAGCATGATCGGCCGGTACTGCATGCGCCCGGCGTCGTCCTTCGCGGCGATGTCGTGCGGGCTGACGAGGATGTAGCCGCGCTCGTACAAGGACTCGAGCGTGCGCTCGAACTCGGCCTGGGTCGCCATGTACAGGTCGTAGCCTGCGCTGTCCTCATCGCCGTCGAAGGCCAGCGCGGTGTCGACGATCAGACTGTGGAAGAAGATATGAGGAATCGTCGCGTTGTCCGGCCAGGGTCGCAGCGTCGCCTCGACGGCAGCGATCTCGGAACGCACTGTGTCGGCTTCCGGCGATCGCAACGGCGCGAGGAGCTCGGTCGCCGCCACCACGTTGTACTGGGCGAGGTGCCGTCGAGCCTCCTCGAGCGTCACCTGCTCAGGATCGACCTCGTCGTGAGCGCTGGGCTCTTCGCTCGTACCGGCGGGCGGGCTGGACGGCTCCTCGCCCGAACTACCGCCGATCAGGCCGCAGCCACCCGCGGTCAGCAGCAGAACGACCGCGACGACCACGACCGATGATCGCTTTCGGGCGACGCAGTGGAGTGCGGCCATGGTGCCCCCTTCTCGGGCTGGTGACGACGTCGTGCCCTGCCGTCTCGACGTGGCGCGAACGTCATGCGACAGATCCGGCATGTCGACCGTAACCGGACGACCGAGTTTTCCTCGACAAGAAGGCGGCGTGTCGGACCGAGCGTTGGATCGCAGTGACGGTCCGCCCGCGCAGGCTGGGCGCGAGCAAGGAAGAAGACGCCGCCACCCCTCAGCGGCCCCAGGTCACGGCCGAACGTGCGCAGGAGTGGGGCCGGGAGTCGCCTTCGCGCTCGTCCGCCCACGGCCGCGGATGGGACGCGACGACGGCCGAGAACGCGAACGCCGAGGCTGAAGCTGAAGTGCTCTCCGCTGAGCTACCCGAGAGCTACGCCTGTTGGTGCCGCTCCGCTCAGGTCACACCTATCTCCAACAAGAAGCTCGGCGTCCGTATGGGCAGGTTGGAGCAACGACTAAACGAGGTGCCGGAGGCGTCCGAAATGTTCACCGGATTGAAGCTCACCGATGGAGCCGTCACCTACTGAACGCGTCACCGAAAGCGTCACTATGCGTTACTCACACATGGTGTCCCTTCCGTTTTTGGGTCCGAAAAGTGACGTACTGGTGACGTGAGTTGCGCATCTTGAAGAAAGATGTGTACGGGAGGAAAAGGCGCATATGAACTATTCGCTTATAACAGCCGAAAAACGCGTCACTCGCGTGACTCGACCACACCGCGAGCTAGGACCGGGGCCTTCTACGCCAACACCCAGAACTGTAACCAGCGCCAAGGAGTCCTGTACCAAGCAATCTTTGGACTCTCTTCTCCAAAACGCTTGTTGTCCTCCCGGAGCCGTTCAAGGTAGAGGCGCTTGGCTTTGATCCTGTCGAAGAGCCCAATGGCTATGTCGATCCGAGCAGAGCATTTGAAGGCCTCAATCGCATAAATTCGATCCATCTCATCCGGACTGGTGCCGAACACGTAATCAGCTTCACCAGCGGTACGGCGTGACCCCATGAGATCCACTAGCGCGTGCGCCTCTGTTGTACGGAGTACATCAGGGTTTCGTGGCGCATCGTTCTCCGCCTCAACGCAGCGGAGGAAGTCAGCGTAGACCTCAGCCAGCTTCGCCTTACGTTCGCGCTCGTGGGTCTTCCGCGCTTGGTAGAAGGCCACGAACAGCACAGCGGCAGCACCAAGCACCGCACTCAACAGGCTCACGCTCGCACTCACGTTTGCACTGTAACCGCGAGAACCGGCGACGCGGAGCAGTCCAGCAGTACACACGCGGAGTGTGTACCGGCGCGCAACTTCCCACGAACCTCCCCCGTCTAGTACACGGCGATGTGTAGAAAGTGTGTACCTTTCGGCCTTCTGAGCCGTGCGAGGTCTTCGTCGTGACAAGAAAAAACCCCGGCGTACCGGGGTTCCTGCTCGGTGGGCGATACTGGGTTCGAACCAGTGACCTCTTCGGTGTGAACGAAGCGCGCTACCACTGCGCCAATCGCCCCTGAGTGCGTTGGACACTTTAGCGCACGCCCCCAGCCTCCTTCCACAGCACCTCCCCCGCCCGGGTTTTCCCACAGACACGCGTCCGCTTCGCCGTGTCATCGAACACGCGTTCGATAGACTGGGGTATGGCCGATAACCCCATCATCGAGACGCTCCGCGAAGCTGCCCGAGCACTCGCCGGTGGGGTCGGCGATCTGGACACGTTGCGGGCGATCCAGGCCGCGCAGGACGCACTCGACGCCGCGAAGGCCGAGGTCATCGGCCGGGTCGAGGAGACACGGGAGTACGAGACCGAGGGCGCCTCCGGCGTGCAGTCCTGGGCCCGGCGCGAACTACGGCTGTCGGCCCGCGACGCCCGCGCCCTCGTCGCGGCGGCACACTCCTTGCGCACGCTGCCCCACGTCGCGCAATCAGCCGCCGCCGGCCGGATACGGCTGGGCCACCTGCAGCAGTTCACCTACGGCCTGCGGCACGTGGGCGCTCGAACGATCACCGACGCGCAGGAGTGGCTGGTTCCGGTCGCCGAGACCTGCGAGCCCGGTGACCTGCACCGGGTGGTGCGGGCGCTGCGCGAAGCCGTGCACCCCGACGAGCTCGATGCCACGTGGGCGCGGGGGATGGACCGCGAGGACATCCAGGTCACGCCAGTGCCCTCGGGCTGGCATGTGAGCGGGTTCCTGGCCGCCGACCTCGGCGGCAAGCTCCGCGCGCTCCTGGGCAGCCTCGGCGCACCGCGTGAGGCCGGCGACACCCGCACCGGCAGCCAGCGACGCGTCGACGCCCTCAGCGAGCTTCTCGACACGATCCTCGAACACGGTCTGCCGTCCGACCGCGGCATCCGCCCGCACCTGTCCGTGCATGTCGACGCGGACGCGCTTCGCCCCGACGCGTCCGAGCCGCCCGCGTCGCTGTCCGGGTTCGGTGCCATCGGACCGCAGCTGCTGGAGTACCTCACCTGCACCGGGGACCTGACCGCGTTTCTCACCCGCCGCCACCGCGGCGGACATGCCGACGTCCTCGACGTCGGCCGCACCCGCCGCCTCGCCACCCGCACCCAACGCCGCGCCGTCCTCGCCCGACAGCGCGACGAATGCGCCGCACCCGGCTGCCGCAACACCCATCTGGAGATCCACCACGCCCACTGGTGGTCCCACGGCGGACCCACCGACCTCGACAATCTCATCGGTCTCTGCCCCAGGTGTCACCGACTCGTCCACCGCAGACTGCTGACCATCACCGCGACCGGCCAAGGCCGATTCGAATTCCACGACCACGACACCCGACGCATCCGCCGGGCCTGGCGCGAACGTCTCGCGCAGCACCGGCGTCAGCGCGGGGACCCCGCCCTCGCGCCGCCGTGAATCGGGACGAGCGGGAATGCTCGTCAGCGCTCGAGGCGCAGGCCCGTGGTCACCGGCGCGGCGAGTTCGACCCGCTCCCCGTAACGATCCGGGTGACTCATGTCGACGAGCTGCACGGTCACGTGGGACGGGCTGGCCTCGACCAGCTCCGCACGCATCCAGACGTCGTCACGCTGCACGGCCCATCGCTCGGCGAGATACGACAACCCCTTGCCGACGAGCGCATCCTCGCCGTCCTCGCGGGTCTCGTGCTCGCTCAACGGGTACCCGAAGACCGTTGCGGCCGTCCACCGGCCATCGCCCTCGGTCAGGAAACCCACGAGCTCGCCGTCCTCACGATGCACCGGCAGGGATTCGCTCATGCGCTGCACTGTACGGGTTTCGATTCTCACGGATCGACATTCTTGGCTGCCTCGCGCGCCCAGATCTCCTGAGCCCGCCGGGTCAGCGGGCCAGGTGCGGGCACGTCGCGGTCATCGACCCGCGCGATGGCCTGCACGTCACGCGTCGTGCCGAGCAAGATCACCTCGTCGGCTTCGTTCAGCACCTCCAACGGCGCGTCCCGCTCCACCACCTCGATCTCGTCCGCGAGCCATTCCAGCGCCAGCGCGCGCGTGACTCCCGCAAGACAGCCCGAGGCGAGTGTGGGGGTCACCAGCCGACCGTCGAGCGCGTACATGACATTCGATCCGGTGCCCTCGCACAGCTCGCCCCGCGTGTTGGCCATGACGGCTTCGGAGGCACCTCGCGACCGGGCGTACTCGATCATGAGGGCGTTCTCGGCGTAACTGGTCGTCTTCAGCCCGGCGAGCGCACCGCGCTCATTGCGCACCCACGGCACGGTCACGATCTCGGCGACATCGCCGGGCCGCTCCGCGGGCTCTGTGACAATGATCATGGTCGCCGGACCCTCGCCCCGGGGCGAGCCGAGCGGCCCCTCCCCCGACGTGACCGTGATCCGCACCCGGCCGAAGGGGAGATTCTGCCCCGCGATCGTCTCGCCGACCCCCGCGCGGATCGCGTCGATGTCCGGCGTCCCGATCCCGAGCCCCTCGGCGGAGCGGACCAGCCGATCGAGGTGACGGGTGAGGGCGAACGGCTGACCCTGCGAAACGGCCACCGTCTCGAACACACCGTCGCCCACCACGATCCCGTGATCGAGGACGTTCACCGCCAGATCGCGGGGAGAATCGAGCACCCGTCCGTTCACCCAAGCTTTCATGCCTCGACCCTATGCCGACCCCCTGTTGGACGCCTTGGGAGGACCGTGTAATGTTCTGTGACGCCTGCTGTTGAAGGCAGCGCGGATGTGGCTCAGTGGTAGAGCATCACCTTGCCAAGGTGAGGGTCGCGGGTTCGAATCCCGTCATCCGCTCGGAGCGGGTCTCGCCGGACCCATCCAGTGGTGGGTTGGCCGAGAGGCGAGGCAACGGACTGCAAATCCGTTTACACGGGTTCAAATCCCGTACCCACCTCGAACACAACTCAACATCACGGGCGATTGGCGCAGCGGTAGCGCGCTTCCCTGACACGGAAGAGGTCACTGGTTCAAACCCAGTATCGCCCACCTGAGAGGGCCCCTGGCATCGCCAGGGGCCCTCGCTTTCTCTCCCGAGCTCGCGTCGACACCGCGCGCCGACGCTCCCCGACGGCCGCGGGACAATATGATGTCGACATCAGGTTCGATGAAGGGAGACGCATGGAGGCGCGCCAATTCGTCCTCAGCAGTCGGCCGAGCGGTGCCCCGACGCGCGACAACTTCGCGTTGCAGCGGGTGGAGTTACCCGAGCTCGCCGAAGGACAGGTCCTCGTCCGCAACGAGGTGCTCTCCGTCGATCCCTATATGCGGCCACGGATGGACGATCGTCCGTCGTACGTTCCGCCGTACCGCCTTGACGCTCCGCTCGACGGCGGGGCGGTCGGCACCGTCGTGGCGTCGCGATCGCCGGACCGGCCGGTGGGCACCGCCGTCCGGCACATGCGCGGCTGGCGCGACCTAGCGATCCTCGACGCCGCGGCGACCGACCCGCTGCCGGAGACCTCCCTGCCGCTCTCGTACCACCTGGGCATCCTCGGCATGCCCGGCCTGACGGCCTACGCCGGGCTCCAGGAGGTGGCATCGCTGCGCGAAGGCGACACGCTCTTCGTCTCGGGTGCCGCCGGGGCGGTCGGTGGGTTGGTGGGTCAGTTCGCGCGCCTCATGGGCGCCACGCGCGTCGTGGGCAGCGCGGGCTCCGACGAGAAGGCTCGCCTCGTCGAGGACCTGCTCGGATTCGACGCCTGTTTCAACTACCGCAGCGGCCCCGTACGAGAGCTCCTGTCAGCTGTCGCGCCCGGCGGGCTGGACGTGTACTTCGACAACGTCGGCGGCGAGCACCTCGCGGCCGCCATCGAGGCGATGCGCCTCAACGGGCGCATCGCGATGTGCGGCATCATCGCCGATTACGACACCGCCCCACAGCAGCGGGCGCTGCAGGCCGACCTCTTCCAGGTCATCGGTCGACGCATCACGATCCGCGGGTTCATCTCGACCGATCATGCGAGTTTGCGCCCGGAGTTCCTCGATACCGTGACGCGGTGGGTGGAGGAAGGTCGGATCCACTATCGCGAGACGGTGACGGAGGGCCTCGACAAGACGCCCGACGCCTTCATCGAGATGCTGCGCGGCGGCAACATCGGCAAGGCCATCGTCCGGATCTGAGGCGAGGTGCCCGTGGCCGCCACGGCGGCCGGCCACGGGCCGGTGCTCACCCTCGAGCCCAGGTCACGCCGCCGTCGACGGCGACCGTCGTGCCGACGACGTAGTCGCCGGCACGCGACGCGAGGTAGATCGCCGCGGCGGCCATGTCCTCGGGTGTGCCGATGCGGCCAGCGGGGATCGACGACTTGATCTCCTCGGCGTGGTCGCGAGCGTCGCGGTTCATGTCCGACGCGAAGGCGCCCGGCGCGATGCCGTTGACGACGATGCCGTCCTCGATCAGCCGCAACCCCATCTTGCGGGTCAGATGGATCACCGCCGCCTTGCTGGCGTGGTAGCTGTACGTCTCCCCCGGGTTGACGCTCATGCCGTCGATGGACGCGATGTTGACGACCTTCGCGAGGTGACCGTTCGCCGCAGCAGCTTCGCGCAGCTCGGGAGCCAACGTCTGGGTCAGGAAGAACAGCGCCTTGACGTTGAGATCCATCACCTTGTCCCAGCCGTTCTCCGGGAACTCGTCGAACGGCGCTCCCCACGCGGCGCCGGCGTTGTTGACCAGGATGTCGAGGGTGGACTCGTGCTCGCGCAGCCGCGACACCACGTCGCCCATTCCCTCCGGGCTCGCGATGTCTCCCGGTAGCGAGACGCAGGTCCCCAGTTCGGAGAGCTCGCGAGCCGTCTGGTCGCACGCCTCCGCCTTCCGGGCGGTGATGTAGACGCGGGCGCCCTGCCGCAGGAAGCCCTCGGCGATCATGCGGCCGATGCCGCGAGACCCGCCGGTGACCAGCGCAGCGCGGCCCTCGAGTGAGAACAGAGAAGTGGTATCCATGAGACCTCCTGGGGTCGACGTGGGATCAGGCACGAGCGGTCAGTTTGGCGATCTCGCGCTTGGCGAGGGCGTTCTTGTGCACCTCGTCCGGCCCGTCGGCGAATCGCAGCGTCCGGACCTGGGCGAACCACTCGGCGACCGGGAAATCCTGACTGAGTCCGCCGCCGCCGTGGGTCTGGACGACCTTGTCCAGAATCCACTCGACGGTCTTCGGCGTCGCGATCTTGATCGCCTGGATCTCGGTGTGGGCGCCCTTGTTGCCCACGGTGTCCATGAGCCAGGCCGTCTTCAGCACCAGCAGCCGCAGCTGCTCGATCTTGACGCGGGCCTCGGCGATCCAGTCGCGGATGACGCCCTGATCGGTCAACGGCTTGCCGAACGCGACCCGATCCGCCGCGCGCCTGACCATGAGCTCGAGGCCCCGCTCGGCGATGCCGATGGCACGCATGCAGTGGTGAATGCGGCCGGGCCCGAGACGCGCCTGAGCGATGGCGAACCCGTCGCCCTCGCCCGCGAGAATGTTGGTGACGGGCACCCGGACGTCGGTGAACACGATCTCGGCGTGGCCACCGTGGTCCCGGTCGTCGTAGCCGAAGACCTTCATCCCGCGCTGGATGTCGACCCCGGGGGTGTCACGGGGGACGAGGATCATCGACTGCTGGCGGTGCCGGGCGGCACCGGGATCGGTCTTGCCCATGACGATGAGGATCGCGGCGTTGGGGTTCATCGCTCCGGAGATGAACCACTTGCGGCCGTTGATGACGTACTCGTCGCCGTCGCGCTCGATGCGGGTCTCGATGTTGGTGGCATCACTGGAGGCGACGGCCGGCTCCGTCATGGCGAAGGCGGAACGGATCTCGCCGGCGAGCAACGGCTTGAGCCACTGCTCCTTCTGCTCGTCGGTACCGAACAGGTGCAGCGTCTCCATGTTGCCGGTGTCGGGCGCCGCGCAGTTCGTGGCCGGCGGGGCGAGATGCAGGCTCCGCCCCATGATCTCGCACAGCGAGGCGTACTGGACGTTCGTCAGACCGGCGCCGGCCTCCCCCGGCAGCCACAGGTTCCACAGGCCCCGCTTCTTCGCCTCGGTCTTGAGCTCCTCGATGATCGGCGGCGGTCCCCAGACCCCGATGCGCTCCTCCATCTGGGCGTCGTAGATCGCTTCGGCAGGGTAAACGAACTCGTCCATGAAGGACTCGAGCTGCTGAACCAGTTCGGTGGTGGTCGCGTCCGGCGCGAATTCCATGGTGCCTCCTGTCGTCCGTCACCGCTGGACCACGGCGCCCCTTCACCGTACCTGAAACTAGATTCAACTTCAAGAAATCGGCCGGTGCCCCTCGCCCGGAGCGAGGTCGCGGCTCCCGTCAGGCCGTCGTCGCCGCCGACATGCGGGCGACCAGGCTCGTGTCGTGGGTACCCTCGACGAAGTCGGGCTCGCGCAGCACCCGCGCGAGGAACGCGAGATTCGCACCAGGACCTTCGATCGCCGTGGTATCGACGGCCTCGCGGGCACGAGCGATCGCTTCCGCGCGGGTCGTCGCGGACACGATGACCTTGGCCAGCAGGGGGTCGAAGAACGGAGTGACCGTCGTCGCTGGGCCGTAGCCCGCGTCGACGCGCACTCCCTCTCCCTGTGGCATCTCCCACCGCTCGATCGCGCCGGGCCGGGGCAGGAACCGCTCGGAGTCCTCGGCGTACAGCCGCAGCTCGATCGCGTGCCCCCGCGGCTGCACGTCGAACTCGGGGATGGTGGAGTCGCCTTCGGCGATGCGCAGCTGCCACGCCACCAGGTCGACGTCGTGGACGGCCTCGGTCACCGGGTGTTCGACCTGCAGGCGCGTGTTCATCTCGAGGAAGTACGACTCCCCCGAATCGAGATCGTGGATGAACTCGACCGTCCCCGCTCCCTGGTAACCGACCGCTTCGGCCAGTGCGCCCGCGCTCGCGAGGAGGCTGGCCCGCCCGGCCGCGTCGAGCGCCGGCGACGGACTCTCCTCGACGACCTTCTGGTGCCGCCGCTGCACCGAGCAGTCCCGCTCGGACAAGGCGACCGCCCGCCCGTCGGGCAGCCCCATCACCTGGACCTCGAGGTGACGTGAGCGTTCGATGAAGCGCTCGACGATGACGCGGTCGTCGCCGAAGACCGAACCCGCGCGGCCGGTGACGGAGGTGAACGCCCGGTCGAGTTCGTCCTCAGTACGCACCACCGCCATGCCGATGCCGCCGCCACCGGCGACCGCTTTCAGCATCACCGGATATCCCACGGCCCGGGCGACGTGCTGCGCCGCCTCGAGCGAGTTCACCGCGCCGTCCGAGCCGGGGGCGACCGACAGCCCGGCCTCGACCGCCGCGGCACGCGCGCTCGCCTTGTCCCCCATCAGCTCGATGACGTCGGGGCTCGGCCCCACGAAGACCATCCCGGCCGCCTCGACCGCGCGCGCGAAGTGCGCATTCTCCGACAGGAAGCCGTATCCGGGGTGCACCAGGTCGGCGCCGAGCGCTCGGGCCGCCGCGACCATGGCCTCGACGTCGCCGAACTCGCGCGGCCCCGCCAACTCGACCGCGGCATCTGCTGCCGACACGTACGGGAGTTCTGCGTCGACCTGCGGATACGCCACGGCGCCGGTATGACCCACGGCGCGGACGGTCCGCAGGATGCGCGCGGCGATCTCGCCCCGGTTGGCGACGAAGACGGTGGCCATGGTCACTTCCTCTTGGGGTCGAGCAGTCGCTGGATCTCGTCGCCGAGGATGTTGAACGCGAACACCGTCGCGGCGATCGCGAGACCCGGGATGAAGATCTGCATGGGGGCCTGGTCCAGGAACGTATAGGAGCGCGACAGCACCGCGCCCCAGGAGGACGTCGGCGGTTGCACACCGAGTTGCAGGAAGCTCAGGCTCGCCTCGGCGATGAGCGCGAACCCCATGAGCACCGCGATCTGCACGAGGATCGGCTGGATGATGTTCGGCACGACGTGCGTCACGACCATCCGGCGCAGACCACGCGCACCAAAGGACTTCGCGGCTTCGATGTAGGTCTCGGACCGAATCGCCATCGTCTGGGCACGAGCCAGGCGGAGAATCGACGGCGACAGGACGATACCGACGGCGGTCATCGCGGTGATGATGTTCGGGCCCATCGTCGCGGTGATGCCGATCGCCAGGACGATCGCCGGGAACGACATGACCGCGTCGACGATGCGCATCACGATCGCGTCCGTCCAGCCGCCCAGCCACCCCGCGGCGATACCGAGCGGAAGCCCGATGACCACCGCGATGGCCACGGCCAGCAAAGCCGCGAGGACCGAGACACGGGTGCCGTGCAGCATACGACTGAGGACGTCGCGGCCCAGGTCATCGGTGCCGAGCGGATGCGCGCCACTCATCGGCAGCAGGATCCTGTCGAGGTCCTGGGTATTCGGCGCATGCGGGGCGATCACCCCGGCGAAGACGACGACGATCAACACCACGGCCAAGATGGCGTAGCTCACCCAGACCGAAAGACGGCCGGCGCGGCGACGAGTGGTGGCGGTCTGAGCGCGGGTAGTGACGACGGTCATCAGGAGATCCTCGGGTCGAGCAGGCGGTAGGAGACGTCGACGATCAGGTTCGTCAACAGGACGATCAGCGCGGCCACGAACACCACCGCCTGGATCACGCCGTAGTCACGCTGGTTGGTCGCTTCGACGGCCAACGAACCGATGCCCGAGATCCCGAACACCGCCTCGACCACGACGGCGCCGCCGATGAGCCGCGACACCTGCAGGCCGATGATGGTGGCCAGCGGCAGGCTCGAGTTCTTGAGCGCGTGCTTCCACACGATGCTGCGATTGGTCAGGCCCTTCGCTCGGTGGGTGCGCACGTAGTCCGTCGACAGGCTCTCCACCATGGCGCTGCGCACTTGCCGGCAGATCTCCGCACCGCCGACGAGGCCGAGCGCGAGGGCAGGCAGCACCAGGCCGCGCAAAGCCTGCGCCGGGTCACTTTGGAGGCTGACGCCCCCCGGCCCGGGGAACCATCCGAGCGTCAGCGCGAAGACGATGATGAGCATCATGCCGAGCCAGAAGTTGGGGATGGCGATGCCCGCAGTCGCCGCCGTGGTGAGGAAGCGGTCGAAGGGTGTATCGACCTTCTGCGCCGCCCAGACGCCCGCGGGCAGGCCGATCACGACAGCGACGACGAGGGCCATCGTCGTCAGCACCAGGGTCACCGGCAGTCGCTGCAGGACCAGCGCCGTGATGGACTCACCGGTCTGGAAGGACGTCCCGAGGTCGCCCGTGAAGGCGTTCCCGATCCACGACAGGTACTGCATCACCAGCGGTTGATCCAGGCCGAGTTCCTCCCGGATGCGCGCGAGGTTCTCCGGCGTGGCGTAATCGCCGGCGATGGCGACTGCCGGGTCGCCGGGAATGAGGCGCTGGAGCAGGAAGACGATCAAGGTCGCCAGGATCAGCGTCGGCACGGCCGACAGCAGGCACGTGCCCACCACCCGGAAGATGCGCATCAGGCCGCTCCCTTCCCACGTCGTTCGCCGTACAACTCCTCGACGCGCAGGCACGCCGACGAGTGACCGGGCAACACCGGCAACAGCGCCGGCTTCTCCTCTCGGCACCCCTCCTGCGCGAACTGGCACCGAGTGTTGAAGCGGCACCCCGGCGGCGGAGAGACCGGGCTAGGGATGTCGCCCTTGAGCACGATCCGCCGTTCGGCGGAGGAGTCGTGGACGAGCGGTTGCGCCGACAGCAGCGCCTCGCTGTACGGGTGGAGACTGCGGCCGACGAGGGACTCGGTCGTGGCGTTCTCGACGATGTTGCCCAGGTACATGACGCTGATCCGGTCGGCCACGTAACCGACGACCGAGAGGTCGTGACTGATGAACAGCACCGTCAGCTCGTACTCGGCCTTGAGATCCTGCAGGAGATTGAGGATCTCCGCCTGCAGCGCCACGTCCAGCGCGGCCACCGACTCGTCGCACACGAGAACCTGGGGGTTCGTGACGAGCGCGCGGGCGATGTTCGCCCGCTGCTTCTGCCCGCCGCTGAGCTGGTGCGGATACCGCGACAGCATCTGGGTCGACAGCCCCACGTCCTCGAGCGCCTTGACGGCGATCTGCTCGCGGTCCTGGCGCTCACCGCGCTTCATGACGTCGAGCGGCTCGCGAACGCTCTGCAGGATCGTGCGGCGGGGGTCGAGCGCGCTGTGCGGGTCTTGGAACACCATCTGCACGGCTTGGGAGAATCCGCGGCGCTCCTTCGCTCCGAAGCCGGAGACGTCCTCTCCACGCCACCGCACCGTGCCGCCGCTGATCGGAACGAGGCCCATCGCCGCACGGGCGACGGTCGACTTGCCCGATCCGCTCTCGCCGATCAGGCCGAGTGTCTCGCCCTCACACAGTTCCAGGCTCACGCCGTCGACGGCAGTCACATGACGCCGCCCTCCGACGGGGAACCTGACCGAGACGTCCTCGAGGGACAACAAGGGGGTGCTCATCGGGCGACTCCTTGGAAATCGAGCTCGCGGGACCGGATGCAGCGCGCCTCGCGCGCGGTCGAGAGTGGGATGAGGTCTTGCGGCTTCGTGCACTCGTCGACGGCGAACGGGCACCGCGGACGGAAGACGCATCCCTCGACGGTGGTGCCCGGCGGCGGTACCCGGCCCGGGATGGTGGCGAGCCGTTCGCCGCGCGATCCCGGCGACGGGAGTGCCGCGAGCAGGCCCATCGTGTACGGATGCCCGGGCGAACCGAGCACCTCGGCCACCGGGCCACGCTCGACGATGCGCCCGGCGTACATCGTGATCATCCGATCGCACGTCTCCGAGACCACGCCGAGATCGTGAGTGACGAACAGCACCGACATCCCGCGTTCGCGCGCCAGCGACTTGATGAGGTCCAGCAACTGCGCCTGGATGGTCACGTCGACCGCCGTCGTCGGCTCGTCGGCGATGAGCAGCTTCGGGTCGCACGCCAACGCGATGGCGATCATCACGCGTTGCCGCATGCCGCCGGACAGCTCGTGCGGGTACGCCTTCATGCGCGCCTTCGGATCGGAGATCCCGACGGCGTCGAGCAACGCCACGGACTCGGCCCGGGCCTGCGCCTTGTCCATCCCGCGTCGGGTCCGCAACGTCTCCATGAGCTGGGAACCGACCGTGAAGACGGGGTCGAGCGCCGTCATGGGCTCCTGGAACACCATCGCCAGCGGGACGTCACGGCGGGCGGCATTGCGCTCTCCCCGCTCGTTCCAGAGCGGCTGGCCGTCCAGGACCGCGCGTCCCTCGATCCGCGAGCTGCGCGGATCGAGCAAGCCCATGAGGGCCAGGGAGGTGACGGTCTTGCCACTCCCGCTCTCGCCGACGAGTCCCACGATCTCGCCCGGCTCGATCGTCAGGTCGACGTCGTAGAGCGCTTGGACCTGGTTCTCGTCATGACCGAAGTGGACCTGCAGCCCTTCGACCGTGAGCAGCGCCATGACCGTCACCTCCTGTAGGCCTCGGCTCAGCCGAGGCTGACTCCGATGAACTTCGGCTTGCCGAGCAGGTTGCCCTCGAAGCCGTTGACGTCGTCGCTGAGACCGACGAGCGAGTCGCCGAACACGAGCGGCAGCCACGGGGTGTCGGCGAAGACCGCCTCGGCGGCCTCGTCGAACCCGGGCTTGCGCTCCTGCGGTTCCGTCGAGACGTCGGCCTTGTCGAGCGCCTCCTCCAGGCCCGGCGTCCCCTCGTCGGAGGTGTTGAAGTACCCCTCGGCGGAGAACATCAGCCGGTAGCTCATCGCCGGGTCGGGCCGTCCGGTCCACTGCGACAGCAGGGCGGGTGCCTTGCGATCGTTGAAGTAGTCGTTCGTCGCCTGGACGATCTCCAGCGGGCGGATGTTGACGGTGACACCGACCGCGGCCCACTGCTCCTTGAGGATCTCCGCCACGCGAATCGTCGCCGAGTCGGCGTTCGCGATCATGTCGAACGACAGGTCGCTCGCACCGGCTTCGCCGAGCAAGGTCTGGGCCTCGTCCGGGTCATACTCGGACTTCACCGACGACGGCGGCGCCGCCCAGTAGTCACCGCCGGGGACGATGCCGTCCGCGACCACCCCGCGATCGAAGTAGCCGCTCTTGAGCAGTGCCTCGCGATCGATGGCCAGGGACAGCGCCTTGCGCACTCGCGGATCGCTGAACTCGGGTGCGGCCTTGTTCAGGTAGACCTGGTTCAGATTCACGCGCGGCGACGCATGGAGCGAGACGTTCGAAGCACTCTCGAGCGAGTCGCTGTCGGACGGGGAGACCTCCATCACGACGTCCTGCTGGCCCGAGCGCAGCGACGTCACGCGGGTCTTCGGGTCCGGCATGATGTTGAAATCGATCGCCGACACGCGCTCGGCGTCCTCGTCCCAGTAGTCGGCGAACTTCGTCACCTTGAGGACGTTGCCGCGCTTCCACTCCTGGAACTCCCATCCGCCGGCGCCCACGGGCTGGGTGCTGAGGTCGCCGCCGGCGGCCTCGGCCGCCTTGGGTGAGACCATCATGCCGGCGCGATCGGCCAGCACGAGCAGCAGTGACGCGTCCGGGTTCGTGAGGTGGTAGGTGACGGTCAGTTCGTCGTCGGCAGTGACCCTCTCGACCGACGCGAGGTCCGCCTGGATGTTCGAGCCCTCCGCCTTGGCGCGCTCGAAGTTGTAGACCACGGCCTCGGCGTTGAACGGCTCGCCGTCGTGGAACGTGACGCCCTCGCGAAGGGTGAGCGTCAGCTCGGTCGGGGACTTCTGTTCCCACGACTCAGCGAGACCGGGCTCGGGCTCGAGGCCCTCGGTGAAGGAGATGAGGGTGTCGTACAACGGGTAGAGCAGCACGTGGTCGGTGCCGGCATTGCCGCGGATCGGGTCGAGCGACGAAGCGTCGGCCGCGGCCGCCACCCGCAGCGCCCGGTCGGCGTCACCGGCACCGCCACCACCGCCGCAGGCGGCCAACACAGTGAGGAGTAGCGCCGCAGCGACTGCGCTCCCCCGGGATCGAATGGTCATGAGGCGTGTCCTTCCGTCCACTGCTTGCGCAGCTTGTACTTTTCGATCTTGTTGGTCGGGGTACGGGGAATCTGGTCCACCGCGATCACGTCGCGCGGCCGCATGAACTTCGGCATCGCGTCTCGACAGTGCTGGTCGATCGCGTCGCGATCGAAGTCGTGGCCGTCGGCCACCTCGACGAACGCCACGACGTCGTCCTCGTCGCCCTCGGCGCTCGGCACGGCGATGACCGCCGCGAGCGCGATCGACGGGTGTTTGACGAGGAGCTCCTCGATGTGGAAGCCCGAGATGTTCTCACCCCGCACCCGGATGCGGTCGCCCATGCGGTCGATGTAGGCGAGCACGCCGTTCTCGTCGCGGACGGCGGCATCACCGGTGTGGAACCACAGATTGCGCCAGGCCTTGACGGTGGCCTCGGGCTTGGCCAGGTACTGCTCGAAGAACAAGGCGGGCAGCCGCGGGCGCATGGAGAGCTGGCCCACCACGCCGACCGGGCAGACCCGGTCGTGCTCGTCCAGGATCTCGACCTCGACGAACGGCGCCGGCGTCCCCATGATCCCCTTGGGCATCGGGTCCGCACCGCGCTGCACGAGCAGGCCGTACTCCTCGAAGACCGCACGCAGCTGTTCGTGCGAGTGGCCCCGGTACAGCTCCTCGGGGGTGCCCTCGCCGGCGGCGGTCTCCTCAGTCAGGGTCATGATCGACGCCCCGGTCTCGGATTGACCGAAGCCGGACGTGACGAAGTCGATGCCGAACCGCTGGGCGAAGCTGTGGTGGTTCGCCGGCAGCGGCTGCATGTGCACCTTGTTGAGCGGATTGCGGCGGTCCTCATCCGAAGGTTCGGCGTTCAGCAACCACGGAGTCATCACGTCCAGCAGCACCGCCGCGGTGCAGCCGGTGTCCTTGATGCGGCGCCAGAAATCGCTCGGGCTGAAGCGGTCCCACAGGCTGACGGAGGCGCCGGACCACAGGGCGCGCGCGACGTTGAAGTGCGCCCCACCGACGTGGTACATCGGCAGGTCGTTGTAGACGACGTCCTCGGGGGTGAGCATCCGGCGACCGACCCAGCAGTAGCCGTTGACCCAGCGATGAGACTGGACGACGCCCTTGGAGGGGCCGGTGGTGCCGGAGGTGTAGATGACGTTCGCCGGATCGTCGAACGCGACGTGGACGTCGGGGCGCGGCGCCGGCGAGAGGAGTTCGGCGAACTCGCCCTCGCGAAGACCGTCGAGCACGACGGTGCGTGGCACGGACTCCAGCCGGGTGCGCACCTGCTCGACCCGGTCGCGCATCGTCCGATCGACGAACAAGGCGGCCGGACGGGTGTCGTTCACCTGGTAGGCCAGCAGGTCCCCGGAGTACTGGAAGTTGATCGGCGCGTACACGGCGCCGAGCTTCCACAGGCCGTACATGAGGACCGTCGACACGAGCGGATTGGTCGTGAGGAGGCTGACTCGCTCACCGGGCGCGAGGCCGAGGCGGGCCAGGTTGCCCGCCACCCGGTCGGTGAGGCCACCGAACTCGCCGTAGGTCAGCGACTCACCCGTTTCGCCGTACAGGACGGCAGGCCGATCGGGGTGGTGCGCCACGTGATGGTCGAGCGCCTCGACGGCCGTCGCGAAGTCGAACTCGAGGATCTGCTCGAGCTCGGCGCTGGTGTGGAGGACATCAGTCATGTCAGGGCCTCGTTCCGAACGATGGTGGACCGACCAGTTCCGGGAGCACTCGGTAGGCGTCGCGCACCCATCGCGTGAGCAGTTCGCGGCTGCGGCGGGGGTCGATCAGGTCCTGAACCCCGTAGCGCTCGGCGGTGCGGAAGGGCGAGCGGGCAACCTCGAGTCGTTGGTGGATCGTCGCCATCAGCGCCTCAGGATCGTCCGAGGCCTCCAGGTCAGCCCGGTACGCCGCCTCGACGCCCCCCTCGACGGGAAGCGATCCCCAGTCGCCCGAGGGCCACGCCCACTGGCGGTTGTAACGGTGGCGATTGATCTGACCGGCGCCTCCGACGCCGAACACCCGGCGCACGATGATCTCCGCCATCGGAACGCGCGCCTGGTAGGCGGCGACGACGGCGCGAGCGCCCCGACGGATCGAGGCGGTCTTCTCCGCCTGGAGACCGATCATCATCCCGGACTGGTCCGTGAGACTGACGATCGGCAGGTGGAACGTCTCACACAGGTCGACGAGACGGGTCAGTGCGTCGGCGCCGTTCGGCGTCATGGTGGCGCCCTTGTAGGGGTCTGTCGCGATCACACCCACGGGATGGCCGTCGAGGCGCGCCAGTCCGGTATAGACGGAGGCGCCGTACCCCGCATACTCGAAGTTCGAACCGGCGTCGAAGATCGCATCGAGAATCGCGCGGAGCCGATACGGCTGTCGGCGGTTGCGCGGCACGACGTCGGCGAGGGTGTCGGCGGACGTCGCGGGTTCGGCTCCGGCGATGACCGGCGGCAACTCGTACACGCTCGACGGCAGGAACGACAAGAAGTCCCGAATGGCCTGCAAGGCCGCCTTCTCATCGGGCACGATGCGGTCGATGGCCCCGCTGCGCCGGTGCACCTCGGCGCCACCGAGTTGCTCCTTGTCGAGGGCTTCCCCGGTCGCGTGTCTGACCACGGCCGGCCCCGCCACGAACATCTGCGCGATGCTCTCGATCAAGACGCTGAAGTGGCTCATCACCACGCGGCCCGACCCCAGGCCAGCGACCGGACCCATGCACGCGGCGACGACCGGGACCAACGAGAGGTTCTCGACGACCGAGTCCCAGCCGGGGTTCGCCGGAACGTAGGTGTAGCCGGCGTCCTCGATCATCCGGACGCTGCCGCCCCCGCCGGTGCCCTCGACGAGGCGTACCAGCGGAACCCGCATCGCCCCGGCCATCCGCTCGGAGTCGACCTGCTTGGCCATGATCGAGGCGTCAGCGGCTCCACCACGGATGGTGAAGTCGTCGGCCCCCAGCGCCACCCGGCGTCCATCGATCGAACCGAGGCCGAACACGAAGTTCGCCGGCATCACGCTGACCGTCGAACCGTCGTCGGCCACGGTCGCGAATCCGGCGAGGGCGCCGACCTCCTCGAAACTCCCGGCATCGAGCAATTCACTGATGCGCTCGCGCACCGTGCTGCGGCCGGCGTCGTGCTGGCGACGGATCTTCTCCTCGCCGCCGAGCAGCTCGGCCATGCGAAGTCGGCGGGAGATCTCCTCGATCTCGTCGGACCAGACGTGGCTCACGGGTGCCCCTTCGTCCTTCGCAGGTCGGGATCGACCCGCGGCGTGGATGAGACCTAAGCACTCGCTTAGGTCGGTTGCAGACTAGACCGTAGGTGATGCAGCTCACAGATGCAACGCTTTTTGACGCACGTGTCAATCCGTGGACACCCGCCCGGGCGCCACGCGGCCCTGGGCGCGGTCACCCAGGGCCACCGGGCGGATCAGTCGGCGAGACGGACGACGACCGCACCCTCGTCCACGACTTCCCCCTCGGATGCCAGTACCTCGCCGACCACTCCGGCGCGTGGAGCGACGACCGGGATCTCCATCTTCATCGACTCGAGCACCAGGAGCGGCTGGCCCTCCTGAACCTGGTCACCCACGGCCACCTCGACCTTGAACACCGAAGCCGTCAGCTCGGCTCGCACATCGGACATGACACGCCCTTTCACCTGTTATGTTTCATGGAACGAAAGCTAAGCGTACGCTTATGTCGAGCCGAAGGTGATGGACCGCACACTCACGGCCCATCGGAGGGGAATCACGCGTGACCGACACGACCAGCCGCGATCCGGTCCGTCCGTCGGCCGCGCAGTTCGATCGCGAGCGCGCCGAGCGGCGCATCGAGGAGTTCTGGGACGAGCGCGCGACGGGTGCCTCACGCCGCATCCTCTGCGGTGCCACCTTGGCGTTCGCCGACCTGGGCTACCACGGCGCGTCGACACGCGAGATCGCCAACCGGGCCGGCATGAGTTCGGCGGCGGTCTACATCCATTTCGAGTCCAAGCAGGAACTGCTGCACTGCATCGCCCTCGAGGGCCACAAGGCGTCCACGGGAGCCTTCAGCGATCCCGCGCGACAGGCGGCGGACCCGGTGAGCCAGCTTCGGCTCGGCGTCGCCTCGTTCGCGACATGGAACGCGGAGATGAACCTGCTCTCCCGCTCGATCGAGTACGAGATCCGGCTGCACCGAGGGCCGGAGTTCGCCGACGTCTGGGACCTGCGCCGGGGGGTCGACGCTCACGTACTCGAGATCCTCCACGCCGGCATGGCCGAGGGCGTCTTCCGGCTCGCCGATCCCGAATGGGCCAAGATCACGATTCTGTCGACGTGCATCGACGTCGCGCGCTGGTACCGGCACGGCTCGTCGCGCACTCCGACGGCGATCGGCTTCCAGTACGCGGACCTCGCGATGATGCTCGCCGGCGCCCGCTGACCATCTCCCCCCGCCACCTATTGACACCGACGTCAAACTACGGTTTATTCCTTGACGTCGACGTCAATGAGACCGCGATCACATCGTGCGGTCCCCCTGCAGATCTCGGAGGTCAGCCGTCCCATGACCAGTCAGAAGTCACTCGACGCCTACGTGGACGAGGTCCGCCAGCTGCACGCGGCACTGCGACCGGCGGGCATTCCCGCCGAGCCCCGTTACCCGGCCGGCCTCATCACGATTCCGGCGCACGTCTCCCATTGGGCGGCCGAGCGTCCCGACCTCCTTGCGCTCGCCCTCGGCGACAGCCGCTACACCTACGCCGAACTCGACGAGATCCACCGCCGCGTCGCCACCTGGATGTCCCAGCACGGCGTCCGCCGCGGCGACCGCGTCGCGATCTACCTCGGCAACTCGGTCGAATTCGCGATCGCCTTCCTGGCCGTGCTCCGGCTCGGCGCCGTCCACGTCCCGGTCAACCCGATGTTCCAGCCGGCCGAACTCGCTTACGAGCTGCTCGACAGCGAACCCGTGCTGATCGTGACCAACAGCGCGCTGTCGGAGGTCATCGAGGCGTGCGAGGACCGCGTTCCGGAGATCCCGGTCCTGCTGACCGACGGCACCGGTGAACTCAGCTGGCAGTCCGCGGTCGCCGCCGAGCCGTACGCGGGCGACGACGGTGATCTCGACTCGCTCGCGGCGCTCAATTACACCGGCGGGACGACCGGCATGCCCAAGGGCTGTCAGCACACCCAAGGGCACATGCTCTACACGGTGGCGAGCGCGGCGACAGCAACCGAGATGGCGTACGACGGCGACTACGTGTCGTTGTGCTACCTGCCGATCTTCTGGATCGCGGGCGAGGACCTGGGCATCCTCATCCCGTTCGTGCTCGGTGGGACGAGCATCCTCATGTCGCGGTGGAACGCCGGCGAGGCGGTCGACCTCATCGAGCGCTACCGCGTCACACTCATGACCGGGACGGTCGAGAACTACCTCGAACTCATGGACACGCAGGACCTCGCGTCGCGCGACCTCAGCTCGCTCGTCGACCCGCAGGCCGTGTCGTTCGTGCGGAAGATGACGCCGGAGGTGCGCCGCCGCTGGGCGGAGCTCGTGCCCGGCTCGGTCCTGCGCGAGTCCTCCTACGGCATGACCGAGACCCACACCATCGACTGCGTCCCCTACGGGTTCGCCGAGAACGACTTCGATCTGCTGTCCGAACCGGTCTTCTGCGGCGTGCCCGTGCCCGGTACCGACATCGCCGTCGTCGAACTCGGGACGCAGAACCCGGTGCCGCTCGGGGAGGTCGGCGAGATCATCGTGCGCAGTCCCTCCGTGACGGACGGGTATTGGCGCAACGAGGAGGCGACCCGAGAGCAGCTCGTCGACGGCTGGATCCACACCGGCGACAACGGGCGGATCGACGAGCAGGGCTTCCTGCATTACCTCGGCCGGCGCAAGGAGATGATCAAGGTCAACGGGATGAGCGTGTTCCCGGCCGACGTGGAGATGCTGTTGACCCAGCATCCCGCGGTCGACTCGGTCGCCGTCGTGCCCACCGAGGACCCGGAGACCGGCCAGCGTCCGGTCGCTTTCGTCGTACCCCGGGAGGGCACCGACGTGACCGCCGAGGAGCTGACGGCGTGGGCCCGGGACAACATGGCGACCTACAAGGTCCCCCTCGTCGCGGTTCTCGACGCGTTGCCGATGACGGCGACCGGCAAGGTGCGAAAGAACGAACTCGCCGGGGACGCCGCGGCCCTCAACACGGTGCAGCCCTCATGAGCGCGCTGCCGGCCCTGGACGACGTCGACGCGCTGGGGACCCTCTTCACGAGCACGGTGCCCGAGCGCTACCGGGACCTCAACGGGCACGTCAACGTACGCGGGCACTACGACCTGCACATGGACGGTGCCGAGCACGCTTTCGAGAAGCTGCTCGGGATCGACCAGGCGTTCCTCGACCGTACGGGCCACAGTTCGTTCAGCGTCGCCCACCACGTCCAGTTCCATCACGAGATCATGGTCGGACATGAGGTGTCAGTGCATCTGCGCGTCCTGGGTCGCGGCCCGAAGACGGTGCACGCCGTCACCGTGCTGGCGAACCGGACGACGGGCGAGATCGCCAGCACGCTCGAATTCGTCGAGGCCTACGTCGATCTCACGACGCGCCGCGCCGTGGCCATCGCGGACGAGGTCGCCGAACGTCTGGACGCGCTGCTCGAACAGCACCGGGAGCTGCCGTGGTCGTTGCCGCCGAGCCATCAGCTCGGGACCTCGCGGCCGCCGTCACCTGAGCAGCCCTGAAGCGTCGAGGTCAGCGCCCGAGGCAGGCCATCCAGATGCGGTGCATCTCCTCGACCGCCGCGTCGATCTCGATCGTGCCGTTGACGACGAGTGGTGCGTAACGGTCGTTCATTCCGGCGCCCATCAGGCCGAGCGACTCGGGATCGGCGACCGGATGGACCCGGCCGGCCCGCGCCTGCTGGGCCACGTACGTCGCCGTACGATGGACCGCTTCGCGCTGGATCTCCACCCATAGGTCGCGAATCTCGGGGTCGGCCACCGCCTGGTGATTGAGCACGGCCATCAGCGCCATGTGCTCGACGGTGACCTCGAGTGTCGTCTCGATCGTGCGCCGCAGCACGGCGTCGACGTCATCGGCGTCGATCCCGGTCAGGTCCTGGGCGCGCGTGAAGCGATCGCGCACCTGCTCGGCGAGCACGGCGAACACCTGCTCCTTCGACGCGAAGTACACGTAGAACGTGGCCCGACTGGCACCCGCCCGTCGGGTGACCTCGGCGATCGTCGTGGCGCCGTAGCCGAGCTCCTCGAACGCCGACCGAGCCGCCGCGAGCAGTTCGCGGTAACGCTCCGCATCCGCGCGATCATGGTCCTCGCGAACTGCCCAACCCGTCGTCATACGGTCAGTCTAGCCGCTGCGTTGACGCGGACGTCAAACTCTCACTCGACGCCCCCCGCCCGGAGGCGATCAGGAGACCTGTTCACCGACCGGTTTGAGTACGGTGATCACCGGCTCCGCCGCCAGAAGGTCCTCGACCTCGCGATTCAGCGCGGCGAACGCCTCGAGCTCGCCGTGGCGGCGGATGGCCTCGGCGGAGTCGTACGTCTCGAGCAGCACGTAGTCGCTCGTACTCCTCCCGACCCGCTGCAGGTCATAGCGCAAACATCCTTCGTCGGCGAGCATGTGCGGCCTGGCGGCCGCGACGGCCTGCTCGAACGCCTCGTTCTGGCCCTCGCGGACGCTGAAGGTCGCGGTCACGTTGATCATGTCGGTGCTCTTTCCTCTGCGGTAGCGGTCAGCGCGGGCGACCGAAGGTGGGGGTGCGCTTCTCGACGAAGGCCCGTACGGCGCCGACGTGGTCGTCGGTGAGTCCGGTCGCCTTGTGCAACGGCACCTCGGCGTCCATGTTCTCCTCGAGGGTCTCGTGGGTCGCCCGCACGAGGTTGTCCTTCATGTACTGCAGCGCCAGGGCCGGGCCCTCGGCCAGCTGCTGCGCGAACTCCCGCGTGCGCTGCGCGAACTCGTCCTCGGGTACCAGCTGGTTGAGCAGTCCCAGCTCCAGTGCCGTGTCCGCACGCACGCGCGGGTTCAGGATCATGAGCTCACGGGACTTGACCGGTCCGACGATCTGTTGGAGCAACCACGCGACACCGAAGTCGCCGGACAACCCCACCGCGGCGAACGCCGTCGCGAACACGGCACGTTCGGACCCGATCCGGAAATCCGCGGCCAGCGCCAGCCCCAGCCCCGCACCGGCGGCCGCGCCGGGAATCGCGGCGATGACGGGCTTCGGACAGCGGTAGATCCGCGCGACGGTCTGTCGCTGGATCCACCGCTGGCGCTCCGTGGCCTCGGCGTCCACGGCATCCGCTCCGGCACCCTCTCCCCCGCGCTCGTTGAAGTCCTGCACGTCGCCTCCGGAGCAGAACGCCTTCCCCGCACCCGTCACCACGATGGCGCGGACCTCGTCCGACTCCTCCATGGCGGTCAGCAGGGACACCAGTCCCTCCAGCATCGCGTCGGACAGCGCGTTGCGGCGATCGGGCCGATTCAGCGTGATCGTGCCGACGCCGTCGCGCAGCTCACCGAAGACGTGGTCCTCGGCCGTCGTTCCCATGAGGTACATGCTGCGGTCACGCCACTTCGAACAGCCCGGCAGCACCCATGCCGCCACCGACGCACATCGAGATCACCACGTACCGCACACCGCGACGCTTGCCCTCGATCAGGGCGTGTCCGACGAGGCGAGCGCCGGTCATACCGTAGGGGTGGCCGATCGAGATGCCGCCGCCGTTGACGTTGTAACGCTCCGGATCGATACCGAGCTTCTCGCGGCAGTACAGCGCCTGGGAGGCGAACGCCTCGTTGAGCTCCCACAGACCGATGTCGTCGATCGAGAGGCCGTGCCGGTCGAGGAGCTTCGGGATCGCGAAGATCGGCCCGATGCCCATCTCGTCGGGATCACACCCGGCCACGGCCATGCCGCGGTAGACACCCAGGATCTCGGCGCCGCGCTGCTCGGCGACCTTCGCCTCCATCAGCACAGCGGCCGACGCTCCGTCCGAGAGTTGAGAGGCATTGCCCGCCGTCACCGTCGAGAAGGACGTGACCTGTCCGTCGGGGAGCACCGGCTTCAGCCCGGTCAGCGATTCGAGAGTGGTCGAGGGGCGGTTGCCCTCGTCCTGCGTGAGCGTCACGACCTCTTCCGACACCTCTCCGGTCGAGCGGTCCTGGACGAGCTTGACCGTGGTCAGCGGCACGATCTCGTCGGCGAAGCGTCCCGCATCCTGCGCAGCCGCGGTGCGCTGCTGCGAAAGGAGGGCGAACTCGTCCTGCGCCTCACGACTTACTCCGTAACGCTCCGCCACGATCTCGGCCGTCTGCAGCATCGGCAGGTAGATGTCCGGACGATGCTCGACCAGCCACGGGTCCTCGGCGCGATGACCGTTCAGGTGCTCGTTCTGCACCAGCGAGATCGACTCCACTCCGCCGCCGACCGTGACGTCCATACCGTCGTGGACGATCTGCTTGGCCGCCGTGGCGATCGCCATCAGGCCCGAGGCGCACTGTCGGTCGACCGACATCCCCGACACGGAGGTCGGCAGGCCGGCCCGCAGAGCAGCCTGGCGGGCGATGTTGAACCCGGAACTGCCCTGCTGCAGCGCAGCGCCCATGACCACGTCCTCGACCTGCGCGCCGTCGATGCCAGCGCGGGCGACGGCCTCGCGCACGACATGGCCCGCCAGTTCCTGTGCCTGGGTGTTGTTGAACGCACCTCGGTAGGCCTTACCGATCGGAGTGCGGGCGGTCGAGACGACCACGGCCTCTCTCATGGGGATCCCCTCGTGTGTGTGACAGTCGATCCCGCGCGTTGACCACGCGCAGGCTGCGATGGAGTAACATGAACTCTACTTCAACTTCAAATTAGGCGCGGCGGGGCGCCCTGTCAACCGCGCCACGCCTCAGCTCGAGAACAGGAACGCCCCATGACCCAGTCCCGCCGCGCCGCTGCGCCGGCATGGCGCCGTGGTCCTGCGCTGGTCCTCACCCTCGCACTGCTGTCGATGCTGACCGCGCTGCTGCAGACCATCGTGGTGCCGGTCCTGGGCACGATCAGTCGCGACCTGGAGGTCTCCACCGCCGCCGTGGGCTGGGTGGTGACGACGAACCTCCTGGCCGCGGCAGTGCTGACTCCCCTGCTCAGCCGGACCGGCGATCTGCATGGACGGCGGCGCGTACTGCTGTGGATCGTGTTCGCCGTGACGGTCGGCTCCCTCGTCGCCGCCGCGACGTCGTCCTTCACCGCGTTGCTGCTGGCGCGCGTCGCGCAGGGCGCGTCGTTCTGCCTGTTCCCCCTCTCCATCGGAATCCTGCGCGAGCACCTCTCACCGCAGCGGCTCCCCCTCGCGATGTCGCTGCTCACCGGCATGATCAGCGCCGGAGCGGGCGCGGGGCTCGTACTCACCGGCCTGCTCACCCACGGCGACCGTGACTACCGGGGCGTCTTCTGGTTCACCGCAGCCATGACGATCGTGCTGCTCGCCGTCGCCTGGGTCGTCGTCCCCTCCGACCGGGTCGCGACCGCCGGGCGCGTCGACTGGCTGGGCGGGATCGCCCTGAGCGTCACCCTCGTCTTGCTCCTGCTGACGCTCACTCAGGGGAACACGTGGGGCTGGGTGAGCCTGCCGACGATCGCCTGCGCGATCGGAACAGTGGTGGGCGCCATCCTGTGGCGCCGCACCCAGCACCGCACGGCGGACCCGATCGTGCCGATCTGGATGCTGCGTGACCGCACGCTCGGGTCGGCGAACCTCGTCGGCTTCTTCATCGGCTTCGGGATGTTCCTGGTGTTCCTCGCGCTCACCGCGCTGGTGCAGGTGCCCCGCGAGTCCGGACACGGCTTCTCAGCGACGGTCTTGCAGACCAGCCTCGTCTATCTGCTTCCCGCCGCCCTCATCGGCATCATCGCCGCCCCGCTCGGCGGGTGGTGTGTGGGACGGTTCGGGGGTCGCACGACCTTGCTCATCGGGTCGACGGTGGGAGCTCTCGGCTACCTTCAACTGGCCTTCCTCCACTCCGCACCGTGGCAGGTCGTGATGGGTGGCGTCGTGACGAATGCCGCTTTCAGCGTCGGATTCGCCGCAGTGCCCGCCGTGATCGTCTCCGTGGTCCAGCCTCAGGAGACCGCGATCGCCAATGCCGTGACATCCCTGTGCCGTTCGGTGGGCAGCGCTCTTGGCAGCGCGCTGGTCGTGGCGCTGATCGCGGGCACCGTGATGTCGAACGGGCACCCCGCGGAGTCGGCGTTCGTCGTCGCGTTCCTGATCGGCGCGGCCTCGATGGCCGTCAGCTTCGTCGTCACTCTCGTGGGCATTCGAAGCCGCGGTGACCAACCGACGGACGAGCACAGCGACGCAGCCGAGGAACCTCGCGCCTGCCGATGAGACGTCGCCCCGAGCTCACCGTCGTGCCGGTGGTTACGTCGCGTCGTCGGTGCTGATGAGCAACGAGTTCGCCCACAGCTGCGTCAAGGTCTCGACGAGTTCCTCGAAGTCCCACTCCTCGCCGATGATGAAGGCGGCGTACGCCGCGCGGCCGACCATGCCCGACAGCGCCGAAGCCGCTCGATAGGGGTCGACCTTCGCCTTGGCGACGCCGCGTTCCTGCAGGTCCTGGATACTGCGTGCGTTGCGCTGCGCGAAGGCCTCGCCGCGGCGGCGCCGCAGCTGGGCGAACTCCTCGTCGATACTCGAAACCTGCAGCAACAAGCGCATGAAGGCGGCGTTCCTGCGGTAGGACTCCAGGTACGCCCGATTGGCCGCGCGGATCAACTCGACGGGGTCGTCCCCGGCCGTGAGCGCACGCACGTGCGGATGGAGCATCTCCTCTTCGACGCTGGCGAGCACCGCGGCGAAGATCTCCTCTTTGCTGTCGAAGTACGTGTAGAACGACCCCGCGGAGATGCCCGCCTCGTTCGTGATGTCGATCAGCCGGGCATCGAGAAAACCGTCGCGCTCGAACACCGTGCGGGCCGCATCGACGAGCTTGGCCCGCGTCCGAATCCCGCGCGGCGTCGTGGGCAGCTCGCGGGGCGCCGACGGGGACACCACCGGCGTGCGGCGGTGACGTGACGTGGGTTTCTCGGCACGGGTCATGGGACCAGGGTAAACGTCCGTGACATCGGGTTCGGCTACTCTCCCTCGACGACACGCGCGAGCGACTCGGCGACCGCGACCGGCTTGTCGGCGCCCTCACGCTCGAAGGTCTGGAGCGTGCGGATCTGCGCGCCTCCCGCGACCTGCTCGACCGACGTGATGGTCAGCGTCATCCGCACGCGTGAGCCCGTCGGCAGCGGCGCGGGGAACCGCACCTTGTCGTAGCCGTAGTTGAGGCTGTGCGCGAACGCTTCGAACGACAGCAACGAGTACGAGAACGCCGGGCCCAGCGACAAGCTGTACAGACCGTGCGCGATCGTCGTGCCCAAGGGGCTCGATGCCGCACGCTCGGGGTCCACGTGGATCCACTGGTGGTCGCCGGTGGTGTCCGCGAACGCGTTGATGCGCTCCTGGGTGACGTCGTGCCAGGCGGTCGGGCCGATGTCCTGACCGACGAGCGCCTCCAGATCGGCGAGGCTGCGCGGCATGACGGGCAGTTGGCTGGTGTCCATGACGATGTCCTTCGATCGAGGGATGGAAGAGGGGCGGGTGTCGGTCGGGGGCGTCAGCGGCCTTGCCAGACCGGTGCGCGCCGTTCGGCGAATGCGGTCGCGCCCTCACGGGCGTCCTCGGAGTTCATGATGCGGCGGGCGACCTCCTGCTGGCGATCCCAGCCGTCGGCGAGCCCCCAGTCCGCCGCGTTGGCCATCACGTGCTTGGATCCCTCGAGCCCGAGCGGCGCGTTGCCCACGATCGCCGACGCGAGCGCCAGGGCTTCGTCGAGCGCCTGTCCGGGCCCGCACAGTCGGTTGAGCAAGCCGACCTGGTACAGCCGCTCGGCCGGCACGGGGTCGCCGGTGAGCGCAAGCTCCATCGCCACGTGGTACGGAATACGCTGCGCCAGCCGGAGCAGCCCGCCGCCGGCGGCGATGAGCGAACGCTTCACCTCGGGGAGCCCCAGCTTGGCATCGCGCGCCGCGACGATGAGGTCGCACGCAAGGGCCATCTCGAGCCCGCCGGCGACGGCGAAACCCTCCACCGCCGCGATGAGCGGTTTGCGGGGCGGCTTGCTCGCGAACCCGCCGAAGCCGCGATCCTCGAACTCGGGGAAGTCGCCCTCGAGGAAACCCTTGAGGTCCATGCCGGCGCTGAACCCGCGCCCCTCCCCGTAGAGGATCGCGAGGCGCAGCGTCGGATCGGTGTCCAGCTCGTCGAGGACGGCGGCCATCTCCCGCGCGACCTGACCGTTGACGGCGTTGCGAGCCTCGGGGCGATCGAGCTTGATCAGGAGGATCCGCTCATCGTCGGCTCTCTCGGCGACGACCACTGACATGACACACCTGCTTCGGTTCGTGGGGAATCGGACGGTGGAGGTGGGCCGGCGCGGCATCGCGCCGGCCCGGTCCTCGGGCCTAGTTCCGGGCGGCGATCTCGGCTTCCATCCGCAGCATCTCCATCCGGGCGATCGTGCGCTTGTGCACCTCGTCGGGACCGTCGGCGATCCGCAGCGTGCGCTGGTGGGCGTAGAAGCTGGCCAGCGGGAAGTCGTCGGTGACACCGCCGCCGCCGTGCACCTGGATGGCCCGATCGATGATCTTGAGCGCCATGTTCGGCGCGGCGACCTTGATGGCGGCGATCTCGGTGCGCGCCTTCTGATTGCCGACCGTGTCCATCAGCCATGCTGCTTTGAAGACCAGGAGCCGGTTCATCTCGATCTCGATACGCGCCTCGGCGATCCAGTCCTGAACGTTGGAGCGCATGACGACGGGCTGGCCGAACGTCGTACGGGTCTGCGCGCGCTCGATCATGAGGTCCAGTGCCCGCTCCGCCATACCGATCGAACGCATGCAGTGATGGATGCGGCCGGGTCCGAGACGAGCCTGACTGATCATGAACCCGTCGCCTTCGCCCGCGAGCAGGGCGGTCTTCGGGACCCGCACGTTCTCGAACAGGATCTCGGCGTGGCCTTCGCGATCCAGGTAGCCGAAGACCGGCAGGCCACGCACGACGGTGACCCCGGGGGTGTTGATCGGCACCACCATCATCGACTGCTGACGGTGCGTGGCCGCCTCGAAGTTCGTCTTGCCCATGACGATGAGCACCTTGCAGTTGGCGTGCAGCGCGTTCGAGGCGAACCACTTGCGGCCGTTGAGGACGTACTCGTCGCCGTCGGCTTCCATGCTGAGCTGGACGTTCGTGGCGTCCGAGCTGGCGACGGCGGGCTCTGTCATGCAGAACGCGGAGGCCATCTCGCCGGCCAGCAGCGGCTTGAGGTACTTCTCCTTGTGCTCGTCCGTTCCGAAGAGCTCGAGCACCTCCATGTTGCCCGTATCGGGAGCGTTGCAGTTGATCGCCTCGGGTGCGAGATACGGGCTGCGACCGGTGATCTCAGCCAGCGGCGCGTAGTCGAGGTTGCTCAGGCCCGGCGAGCCCCATTCCTCGTTCTTGTGCGGGTGGAAGAGGTTCCACAAACCGCGCTTCTTGGCTTCGGCCTTCAGCTCCTCCAGCACCGCCGGATGGTGATTCGGGTTCCCCGAGGCGGCCATCTGCTCGGCGTAGACCGACTCCGCGGGGTACACCTCCTCGTCCATGAAGGACAAGAGGCGCTCGCGATACTCCTTCGCGGTGTCGGACAGTTCGAAGTCCATCTTCTGCTCCTAGCTGAGGCGATGCGGGACGGCAGGCGAGCTGCGTCCGTTGAGGTTTCACGGTCGGGAACGGTCACGACGACAGCTCGCCAGCGACGGGGCGTTACCCACCGCCGACGGCCGGTTCTGCGCCCGAGGAGCGGAGAGGTGTCGCACGCGCACACCGTAACTTGAAATCGGTCTCAGATTCAAGCCCGGGGCGGGCGCGGTTCAGCGGTGGGTGAAGAGCGGCTGACGCAGCTCGGCGATCGACACCTCGTCCCCGTGGAGGGCGGTCTGCCGAAATTGCCACAGCACGGCGCCCGTGGGGGCGTGGATGCGGACGCCCGCGGCGACGTGCATCTGCAGCAACGCCGGACCGTCGTCCACCCGAGCCCATCGCACGACATCGGGGCGGAGCAGGTCCGCGATGGCGAACTCGAATGCGCCTTGGACCTCCTCGTCGGCCGCGATGGGCCGCCAGCCGCGAGGCGCTGCCACGACGTACGGCGAGATCACGAAGCCCGAAGAGGTGACGAAGTCGTCCAGCCGACCGAGGACCGTGCTCCGCGACGTGTCGAGTGCGACCTCCTCGTGTGCCTCGCGCAGCGCGGCGTCGAGCGACGACTCGCCCGGTTCGACCTTGCCGCCCGGCAGCGCCCACTGCCCGGCGTTGCGCCCCCGCTTCGCCCGTTTGATGAGGCAATAGCGTGCCGTGTCGCCCGCGTCGAACAGCACGATGGCGACCGCCGCAGCCCGACTCCCTGGTGCGAGACCCACACCCGTTCGGCGAGGTGGTGACTCACCGTCGCGATGACACCATCCAGGCCGACGTTCTCCCGGCGTTCACTCGATTCGCACGTCATACGGAATCCTTGGTCGTGACCGCTGGTCCATCGGACCATGGTCTGCGGGCGTCTCACTGACGATGGCAGGTTTTTGACACCGACGTCAACGTTCCTGATATCGTATTGACGCCGATGTCAACGAAGGTGGTCCCATGAAGGTACTCATCGCGAACCGAGGCGAGATCGCCGACCGCATCCAGCGCGCGGCGCTGGCGCTCGGGGCTCACGTGCAGCGCGTCCACGCCGCGAACGAAGCGCCTCCAGACGTCAGCTCCCGCGAACTCGCGACCGCCGGTGCGGGAGCCTACCTCGACATCGCCGCGCTGATCACCGTCGCGCTCGACACCGGGTGCACGCACGTCCACCCCGGCTACGGCTTCCTGAGTGAGAACGCGGACTTGGCGCGGGCCTGCGCCGACGCCGGCCTCGTCTTCGTGGGCCCGTCCCCCGAGATTCTCGAGCTGTTCGGCGACAAGGGAACGGCACGCGATCATGCGGACAAGGTCGGGGTCCCGGTCATGCCGGCCACCGGCCCCGACGCGTCCCTCGACGAGGTGCGCGCCCTGTTCGATGCCCACCCCGAGGGGATCATGATCAAGGCCACCGCCGGGGGCGGCGGCCGGGGCATGCGGCAGGTGTACCGCCGCGACGACCTCGACCCTGCGTACGCGTCCTGCCGCAGCGAGGCGCGACGCGCCTTCGGCACCGACACCGTGTACGCCGAGCGCCTGATGCCCGACGCCAAGCACATCGAACTGCAAGTGCTCGGGGACGGCTGCGGAGCTCTCACGACCTTCGCCGAACGCGAGTGCAGCGTTCAGCGACGACACCAGAAGATCCTGGAGTTCGCCCCCAGCCCCAGTCTCAACGACGCCGAGCGCGACCTCCTGCTCGACCTCGCCCGGCGCCTGATCGAGCCCCTCGACTACCGGGGATTGGCCACCGTCGAGTTCCTCGTGTCGGCCGCGAGCTTGGGCTCGCCGGACGGTAGCGAGCTCGACGCGGCCTTCATCGAGGTCAACCCCCGCGTCCAGGTGGAGCACACCGTCACCGAGGAGATCCTCGGCGTCGACCTCGTCCAAGCTCAACTGCAGGTCGCGCGCGGCCTGTCCCTCGCCGAGCTGGGGCTGTCCGATCCCCGGACCCCGCCGCCCGGCGTCTTCGCGATCCAGTCCCGCGTCAACGCCGAGCGTGTCGACGGCGGCGTGGCGGTGGCCGCGACCGGCACGGTGACGGCGTTCGAGCCTCCGGCAGGTGTCCGGGTGGACAGCCACGCCCGGGTCGGCCTGCACATCGACGGTGCTTTCGACTCGCTGCTGGCCAAGGTCATCACGCGGACCGAAGGCTCCTGGCGCGAGGCGTGCGACGCGGCGGCTCAGGCGCTGGCGGCACTGCGGATCGAGGGGGTGGAGACCAACGTCGACCTCCTGAGCCGGCTCCTGCGCGATCCGCAGGTGACGACGGGCAGCGTGACCACGGACCATCTCGACGCGCTGCTCGCCGAGGAGCGCTCCGGCGACGTCGCGACCGACGACGAGCACCTCGTGGCGTCCTTCGCCGGCACCGTCGTGGCGGTGCACGCCGCCGCTGGTGAAACCATCGGGAGCCGCGCCCCGGTGCTCACCCTCGAAGCGATGAAGATGGAGCACCCGGTGGCGGTCGCGGTCCCTTCGCGCGTCGTCGCGCTCCACGTGGCAGTCGGCGACCAGGTGGTGCCCGGCGACGTGCTCGCGACGCTCGAGCCTGACCACGCCCATGTCGAGGACGACGCTGCCGGCGACGACATCGACCTCGACCACATCCGTCCCGACCTCGCCGAACTTCACGCGCGCCGGGAGCTGACCCGCGACGCGGCCCGACCGGCGGCGGTCGCCAAACGGCACGCCCGCGGTCACCTCATGGCGCGCGAGTGGATCGACGTCCTGGTCGACGAGCACTCCTTCCTCGAGTACGGCTCCCTGCCCGTCGCGGCGCAGCGATCGCGCCGCTCACTCGACGACCTCATCGCCAACACCCCGGCCGACGGCATCATCACCGGGACCGGGCGCGTCGACGACCACGATGTCGCGGTGCTCGCCTACGACTACACCGTGCTGGCCGGGACCCAGGGCTACTTCAATCACCGCAAAACCGACCGGCTGCTCGCGGTCGCGAAGCAACGACGGCTCCCGGTGGTGCTCTTCGCCGAGGGCGGGGGCGGACGCCCGGGAGACACCGACACCCACGACCTGATCGCGGCGGGTCTCAACGTCTCCACCTTCGCGATGCTCGGCTCGTTGAGCGGAGTGGTCCCGACGGTCGGCATCGTGACCGGGCGCTGCTTCGCCGGGAACGCGGCGCTGCTCGGCAGTTGCGACGTCATCATCGCCACCGCGGACTCCAACGTCGGCATGGCCGGACCGGCGATGATCGAGGGCGGCGGCCTCGGGAGCTTCCGCCCCGAGGACATCGGCCCCATGGACGTCCAGTCCCCCAACGGCGTGGTGGACATCCTGGTCGACAGCGACGGCGACGCCATCGAGGCCGCACAGCGCTACCTCTCCTACTTCACGACGCCGCACACCTCCTGGACGGCTGCCGACCAGCGACGCCTGCGCCACGTCATCGGCGAGAACCGCAAGCAGGTCTACGACATCCGCGAACTCGTCTCCATCATCGCGGACGAGGGCTCCGTGCTGGAGCTGCGCCGCGACTTCGGGACCGGCGCCATCACGGCGCTGATCCGCGTCGAGGGCCAGGCGATGGGACTCGTGGCGAACAACCCGGCGCACCTCGGCGGCGCGATCGATGCCGATGCTGCCGACAAGATGGCGCGCTTCCTGCAGCTGTGCGACGCCCACGGCCTCCCGGTCGTCTCGCTGTGCGACACCCCGGGCTTCATGGTGGGGCCCGAGTCGGAGAAGGCGGCGACGGTGCGTCATTTCGGCCGGCTGTTCGTCATCGGCGCACACCTGCGCATTCCGATGATCACCATCATCGTCCGCAAGGGGTACGGACTCGGCGCGCAGGCCATGGCCGCCGGCGGCTTCAGTCGCCCGACCGCCACCGTGTCCTGGCCGACCGGCGAAATCGGCGGCATGGGCCTCGAGGGCGCGGTGCGCCTCGGCTACTCCAAGGAGCTGGAGGCGATCGACGATCCGAAGGCCCGCGAGGCGCGGTACCGCGAGCTGCTGGACGCCCACTACGAGACCGGCAAGGCGATCAACGGCGCCATGAAGCACGAGTTCGACGAGGTCATCGACCCCGTCGACACGCGACGCTGGATCGTCGCGTCGTTCGGCGGCTGGACGCCCGGACCGGTCGAGGGCGGCCGCTACATCGACACCTGGTGAGTCACCGAGGAGCCGAGCGCAACTGCGGCAGGGGCAAGGTCAGCTGCCCCACGGGGCGCTGGCTTGCAGGACGGCCTCGTCGAGTGCGGCCGTGCGCAGGCCGGTGATCTGCTGGTAGTCGGGATCCGCGACCATCTGGCTGAACGCCTGACGGGACGGATAGCGAACCAGCAGCACGGCATCCCACGTCCAGCCGTCCGGTGCGACGAGGGGCGTCGCGAGATCGCCCGCGTAGACGACCTCGCCACCCACCTTCTGCAGGAACGGACCGATGCGGTCGGTGTACTGGCGATACGACGAGGCCCCGTCCTGGCGGTACTGCAGCAGGTTGAGCATCACGACGGGACCACCGGGGTCCTCGGACAGGAAGCGCTTGAGATCAGCGCCGGTGGGATCGACAGGCATAGGCCGACCATACGACGTGTCGGCCCGACTCGTGGGGACCTTCGCGCTCGTCGTCATCGGCCGACGAACTCCGGCGGGCGCTTGTCGAGGAACGCCTTGACGCCCTCGGCGACGTCCTGACTGTCGTTCACGATCATGACGGCCATCTGCGCATCGCCCAGCGACTCGGGGAACGAGTTCGTCAGGCCGCGGATCATCATCTTCTTCGCCATGCGGATCGCCAGCGGCGCGCGGCGCGCGAGCGCCTGCGCGCGTTGCAGCGTCTCCTGCTCGAGCCGGTCGTGAGGCACGACTTCACCGACCAAGCCGAGCCGGAGGGCTTCCTGAGCCGAATAGACCTCGCCGAAGTACGTCATCCGCAGCGCCTGCTCGAGACCGAGGAAGCGCGGGAACAGCCATGCACCTCCCTCGTCGGGAAGCAGACCCGCCGTCCCGGAGGTGTCACCGAGGCGAGCACGGTCGCTAGCGATACGCAGGTCGCACAGCAGGGCCAAGGTGAGGCCGCCGGCGACCGCGGGTCCGTTGACCATCGCGATCGTGGGCTTTTCGAGCGCGTGGAGCGCTGTGGCCAGGGCGTGGAATCCCTCGCGCATGACCGTGGCGTGGCTCAGCGTGCGGGTGGCAGCGATGTGCTCGTCCGCATCGCTGCGGATGTCGCCGCCGGAGCAGAAGGCGTCCTCCGCGCCGGTGACGATGAGGACCCGCAGGTCGTCGTCGGCAGCGTACCGGCCGATGGCGTCGACACACTCCTGGGCGAGCCTGACGTCATAGGCGTTCTTGCGGTGCGGCCGGTCGAGGGTCAGCTTCGCGACGTGGTCGGCGACGACCTCGTAGCGGATGGACTCGTACGTCATGGTTCTCCTAGCCGTGGCGGTCGGTGGTCAGGTCCCGGTGAATCGGGGCGCGCGCCGCTCGAGGAACGCGTTCGCCGCCTCCACGAGGTCGTTCGTGCGCGAGCAGTCGACGTGGCGCCGCGCCTCGATGGCACTCGCCTCGGCGAACGTCAGGTTCGCCGCGTCCGAGAAGTTGTGCTTGAGCCCGGCGAGCGCGCGCGGCGCCTTCCGCGCGAGCGCCGAAGCCACCGCGTCGACCCCGCGCTCGAAGTCCTCGGGAGCATGCACTGCGCTGACGAGGCCCCACTCGAGGGCGGTGGCGGGATCGATCTTCTGGTTGAGGAACGCCAACTGCTTGGCGCGCGACTCACCGATCAACCGGGTCAGCAGCCAGGTACCGCCGAAATCACCCGACAGGGCCGCATCGACGAACGCCGAGCGGAACACGGCCGCGCTGGACGAGATCCGCAGGTCGCACGCGGCCGCGAGCGACAGACCCGCCCCCGCGCACGCGCCGTTGACCGCGGCGATGGACACCGCGTGGGACGCCCGGAGCAGCTCGCTGACCCGCATGTGACGGTGAAGCTTCTCGATGGCGGCGCCACGCGACACCGGCTCGTCGTCCGCTGCTGCGCTGAACGCGTCGAGGTCTCCCCCGACGCAGAAACCGCGGCCGGCGCCGGTCAGGACGATCACCCGAATGTCGGGATCGGCCGCCACGTCGGCGACGAGGTCGACCAGCAGGTCGAGCATCGGGTCGCTCATCGCGTTGAGTCGGTCCGCGCGATTCAACGTCAGCCGGGCGACGCCGTCGGCCCGTGCGAGAAGCACAGGGCGGTCGGACTGATGGTCTCTCACCGTCACTACTCCTCAGCCTCGACAACACCGCGGTATCGGTCACAGCCAAGCGAGACCTGAAGCAGAAGTCAAGTTCAAAATTAAAGTTGACGTCAATCTCAGTTCGGGGTTAGCGTGATCTCGATCACGGCGCGTGTCGCCATGCACGGCGCCACCCCCGGAGCAACCGACGACATCGGAACCGAAAGGCGGCACCATGCAGTTCTCCTTCAGCAGGGAGCAAGAGGACCTTCGCAGCTCGTTGAGGGATTTCCTGAGCCGCCGCTCGGGCAGCGAGGCCCGCAACCGTGTGCTGAAGTCCGGGTACGCCCTCGACCGCGGGTTGTGGGACAGCATGGCTCAGCAACTCGGCCTCCTCGGTCTCGCCCTCCCCGAGAGCGTCGGCGGAAGCGAGGCCGGCTTCCTCGAGACCTCGATCGTCCTCGAGGAGCTCGGCCGGGACGCCTACGCCGGCCCCTATTTCTCCACCGTCGCGGCGAGCTGGGTGCTCCAGCACGCCGGCGAGGACGGCGCGACCACCCTGGAGCAACTCGCCAGCGGGTCCCGCATCTTCACGCTCGCCATCGCCGACGAAGGCGGCACCTGGGCCCGCCCCGGGCACCGCACCACCGCGTTCGAGGTGGCCGACGGTCATCGACTGGCCGGCCTCAAGGTCAACGTGACGGACGCGGACACGGCCGACGAGTTCGTCGTCGTCGCCGATCTGCCCGACGGCCCGGCGTGGTTCCGGGTCGCGGCCGATGCGCCGGGCGTGAGCGTCGTGATGGGCGAGAGCCTGGATCTGACGCGACCGATCGGGCAGCTCGTACTGCAGGACGCCCCCGCGATACTCGTCGTGGGGCCCGCCGCGGCGGGCGAGATCCTCGCCGACGTGAACGACAAGGCAGCCGTGGCGCTCTCGGCAGAGATGGTCGGCGGCGCCGACGCCGCGCTGCGCCAGGCCGTCGCGTGGAGCCTGGAGCGGACGCAGTTCGGCCGTCCGATCGGGTCGTTCCAAGCGATCAAGCACATGAGCGCGGACGCGCTGGTCGAGGTGGAGACCGCCCGAGTCCTCACCCAGTACGCGGCCTGGGCGATCGACGAACGCACCCCGGACCGCAGCGTCGTCGCGTCGATGGCCAAACAGGCCGCCTCCGACGCGTTCAGTCTCGCGGCCGGCAACAACATCCAGATCCACGGCGGTATCGGGTTCACGTGGGAGCACTCGGCCCACTTGTACTTCCGCAAGGCCAAGGCGACGTCCGCGCTGTTCGGCACCGCACCGCAGCATCGCGACCGTATCGCCGATCTCCTCGCGGTCTGACCCGTTCGACGTCCCTCACACAGATAGGACCGACCCTCAGCATGAATCCGACGTTCTCAGCCGACGTGCAGGCCTTTCAAAAGGAGTTCGCGACGTTTCTCCGCGAGTTGGTTCCCGCCGACTGGGCCGGTGCGGGCACGCTGCCCCGCGAGGAGTACGACGCCTTCGCCGAGAAGATCCGCGGCCAGCTCTACGAGCGCGGCTACATCGGCGTCTCCTGGCCGCAGGAGTACGGCGGCCGCGGGCTGAGCGCCGAGTACCAGGTGGCGATCGCCGAAGAGCTGACCCGCCAGGGCTTGCCCCAGGGCATCGCCAGCGATGTGTTCGGTATCCAGATGTTCGGCAGCACCTTGCTGGCCTTCGGCACCGAGGAGCAGAAGCAGCGCTTCCTCCCCCGCATCCTCAGCGGCGAGGACAAATGGTGCCAGGGGTACTCCGAGCCTCAGTCCGGCTCGGACCTGGCGAGCGCGTCGACGACGGCCGTCCTCGAGGACGGCATGTGGCGGATCAACGGTCAGAAGATCTGGACCTCGACAGCGCACCTCGCCGATTGGATCTTCGTCCTGGTCCGGACCGACCCCGATGCGGCCAAGCACCGCGGTCTGACGTTGCTTGCGTGCCCGATGGACCAACCCGGGATCGAGGTTCGTCAGATCCAGCAGATCTCCGGCGAGGCCGACTTCAATGAGGTCTTCTTCACCGACGCGATGACGCCGGAGGAGAACACCATCGGCAGCGTCAGTGACGGCTGGCGGGTCGCCACCGCACTCCTCGAACACGAGCGCGGCGGTGCCGCAGCGGTCCTGGCGATCCGGTTCGCCGAGGAACTGGACCGTCTCGAGGAACTGGCGCGTGAGCGCGGCCGCCACCACGAGCAGGACATCCGCCGCCGTATCGCATGGTGTCGCTCTCGCGTCTTCGCCATGCGCCTCATGGGCTACCGCGCACTGACCCGGACCCTGTCCGGCGAGGGCATCGGTCCCGAGGGCGCCATGAACAAACTCTTCTGGTCCGAGTACCACCGGGTGCTGACCGAACTGTCCATGGACATCCTCGGCGAGGACGTCTTGACCCTGCGAGGGCGGCGGCCGGCGATCCCGGACGGTCCGGACGCGCCCGGTGCGCCGACCGACAGCGCCGGCTGGATCACGACGTTCCTCAACGCTCGTTCGAGCACGATCTTCGCCGGGACGTCCCAGGTTCAGCGCAACCTGCTCGCCGAGAAGATCCTGGGCATGCCTCGCGAGCCGCGCGCGGAGTCCTCACGGGGCCGCTGATCGGCGTATCCCCCGACGCCCCCTCCCCTCATCCGACGTCGAAAGGCAGCCTCTGCATGGGCAACGCAGTTGAAGCGATCTGGACGCACGCCACGACCCGGCCGGAGGCGGTCGCCTTGCGCGTCGACGGCGACGAGTGGACCTTCGGGCAGTTGCGGAACGCCTCCCAGCAGTGGGCCGCGCGCCTGTTGGACGCGGGTGTCGCGCCCGGCGACCGCGTGCTGCTCGCCGGCGGGACCCAGGCCGACTGGGTCTTCGCCTACCACGGCGTGCTTGCCGTCGGCGCGATCGCCGTCACGGTCAACCCTCACTCGACCGAGGCCGAGTTGGGCTACTTCCTCCACGACTGCGGCGCCACCCTCGCGCTCGTCGCAGACGCCACGCACGACGCGGTGGCAGCCGCCGCAGCCGAACTCGACGTTCCGGCGTGGCGGTTGGGCGAAGGCGCGCGCGATCTCCCCGTGCCTGCCGATCTGCCCCGGACCGTCGCCCCGGATTCCGGCGCCGTGATCATGTACACCTCGGGCACCACGGGCAAGCCCAAGGGCGCGCAGTTGACGCACCACGGTATCCGCGGCAGCGCCCAGTCGGTGATCGAAGCCATCGAGGTCACCGACGACGACCACTTCGGGACGGCCCTTCCCCTGTTCCACGTGTTCGGTCAGGTCACCGTCATGAGGACTGCGTACGAAGCCGGCGTCCCCATCACCCTCATGTCCAAGTTCGACGCCCGCGCGCTGCTCGAGACGGCGGCACGTCACCGCGTCACGCTTCTCGCCGGCGTGCCGACGATGTGGACCGCTATGGCCAACGCCGCCCCGGACATCGACGACCTCGATTTCTCCTGCCTGCGTCTTGCCCTCTCCGGCGGCGCCGGGCTTCCGACCAAGGTCGCCGACCAGTTCGACGCCCGGTACGGCTGCGAGATCCTCGCCGGATACGGGCTCACCGAGACAGCCGGAGCCGGCGCGTGTCCGCGGGTCGGTGCACCGCGCAAACTCGGCAGTGCCGGCGTGGCATGGCCCGGCGTCGAGCTGGCGATCTTCGACACCGAGCGCAACCCGGTCCCCGTCGGCGGCACGGGTGAGATCGCCATCCGCTGCGAGATGAACCTCAAGGACTACTGGAATCGTCCGGACGCCACGGCCAGAGCGTGGCACGACGACTGGTTCCTCACCGGTGACCTCGGCCGGATGGACGAGGAGGGCTATCTGTGGGTCGTCGACCGGATCAAGGATCTGATCATCCGCGGCGGCTACAACGTGTATCCGAAGGAACTCGAGGACGTGCTGTACTCCCATCCGGACATCCTCGAGGCCGCGGTCGTCGGTGTTCCCGACGACCGCCTCGGCGAGGAGATCGCCGCCGTGATCGTGCTCCGCGACGGACGTGAGTTCGACGTGACCCGGATGCAGGAGTGGATGGCCGAGCGCGTCGCCGCATACAAGACCCCGCGGATCTATCACGTGGCCGCGGCGCTGCCGAAGGGGTCGACGGGCAAGATCCTCAAGCGCGAGATCAACCGGACCGACGTCAGCAGCCGCGGGCACCGGACCCGGAAGGCGACCGCCTCGGCGCCGATCCCGCTGGCCTGAGACCGAACGGAGTGACGATGATCCTGCACCACGCCGAGCTGATCGACGAGTTCACCGCCGCGGGCGTGTGGTCGCGCGAGCACACCCTGCTGGACGACATGGAACATGCTGCCCGGACAGTGCCCGATCGCGTGGCCTACAGTGATCCGCCCAACCGGCGCGAGCTGATCGGCTCCGATCCCACGTCGCTCACGTGGTCGACCTTGAGCGCAGCAGCCGACGGGCTGGCGACCGCGCTCATCGACCTCGGCCTGCAGCGCGACGACGTCGTCGTCGTGCAGTCCCCCAACGTGGTCGAACTGCCGCTGCTGTATCTGGCGGTCAGCCGCGCCGGGGGCGTCATCTCCCCCGTGCCGATGCAGTGGCGCTCGAAGGACATCAGCTACGTCGCCGACCTCACCGGTTCGCGTTTCCTCATCGCCCCGGAGACGTTCAAGACCCACCGCCCCCTCGACGACGCGCGCCGGTGGCAACAGGGCTCGAGCATCGAGCACCTCATCGATCTGGCCCGCGTCATGGCGCTCGCGGCGACCGCGCCCCGCTGCGACGTGCTCGATGAGCGACGGCCGGGACCGAACGACGTCTTCACCCTCTGCTGGACGTCGGGGACCGAGAGCCAGCCCAAGGGTTGTCCGCTGACCCACAACAACTGGAACTTCGGCGGGCAGGCGCTCGTCAAGAGCCTCAGCCTGCGCGCCGGCAGTCATCGCCAGGTCGCCGCCGCTCCGGTCACCAACATGCTCGGTGTCTGCTTGACGATCACGGTGAACCTCAAACTCGCCGGCTCCGTCGCGCTGCACCACCCGCTCGACGTCGACCTCCTCATCGCGCAGATCAACGAGCAGCGAACGCAGTTCCTGATCCTGCCGCCGGCGATCTTGCGGCAGTTGCTGAACACCCGCGGTGACAGCCTCGACCTGAGCTCGGTCGACTCGATCATGACCGGCGGGTCGCCACCGTCGGCTTCCCTCATCGCGGGGTACAAGGACCGCTGGGGCGTAGAGATCGTCAACGGCTGGGGGATGAACGAAGGGGCAGGACTGTGGGCCGGGCCCGCCGATGTCCCGGACGCGGCCCTGCGCTCGACGCACCTGCCGTGGTACGGGCTTCCGGGCTACGCATGGCCGTCGGGGATCACGGGGATGCACTACAAGGTGGTCGACGAGAACGGCCTCGAGACCACCCGTCCCGGTGACGTGGGTGAGTTGCGCGTCCGTGCGCCGCTCACCTTCCCGGGGTACTTCAACCGCCCCGACCTCACCCCCTTCGACGACGAGGGCTACCTGCGCACCGGGGACCTGTTCCTGATCAAGGACGACGGCTTCCTCTCCTACTACGACCGCAAGAAGGACATCATCATCCGCGGCGGTTTCAACGTCAGCGCGGCCGAGGTGGAGAACCTCGTGATCAGCGCGCCCGGAGTCCTGGACTGCGCCGCGGTCGGCGTGCCCGACGAAGAGCTCGGCGAACGGGTGTGCGTCGTCGTCGTGCCGCGCGATCAGGACGACCCGCCGGGCCTGACCGACATCGTGGCGCACCTGAAGCAGCTGGGCCTGGCCGTCTACAAGCTCCCCGAGATCATCGAGTACCGCAGCGAACTGCCGCGCAACCCGGTGGGCAAGCTGCTGAAGCGCGAGATCCGCGCCTCGGTCGGCGCTGCCGCGCGGACTCGACCCTGATGTCAGAAGCACCACCGCCGTCCCTGAGAAGAAGGTGACACCCCATGGCAACGCCCGAGAACGACGTCGTCCTCGTCGACGTGGAGAACGGCGTCGCGACGATCACCCTGAATCGTCCCGACGTCTACAACGCATGGAACAGCGAACTGCAGACCCGGCTGTTCGCGCAGTTCGACGAACTCGCCCACGACGACACCGTGCGCGCCGTCATCATCACCGGCGCGGGGAAGGCGTTCTCCTCCGGCGCGGACATGGAGGTGCTCTCCGAGGCCGACGGCGGGACTGCGGCGGGCAGCCGCCCGCTGCTGGCCCCGATGTGGTTCCCCAAACCGATCATCGCGGCGATCAACGGCGCCTGCGCCGGCATCGGTCTGCAGCTGGCGCTGATGTGCGACGTTCGCATCGCGGCGCAGGAGGCCAAGTTCACGACGGCCTTCGCCCGCCGCGGCCTCATCGCCGAGCACGGACTGAGCTGGCTCTTCGCGCGGCTGACCTCGCTCGCGGTCGCCTCCGAACTTCTCATCTCCGGCCGGGTCTTCACCGGGGACGAGGCGGGGCGCCTCGGAGTGGTGCATTTCGCGGTGCCACGTGACGACGTGCTGAGTACCGCCCGCGCGTACGCTCAGGACCTCGCGGACAACGTGTCGCCGACGGCCATGGCGGTGATCAAGTGGCAGATGTACAACCACTACGACCGTCCGCTGATCGAGTCGATCGACCACTCCGACGACCTCATGCGGCAGTCCGCCGCGCGACCGGATCTCGCCGAGGGCGTGGCCAGCTTCCTCGAGCGCCGCAAGCCCGATTTCGCGCCCCTCGATCACTCCGCCATCCCCTTGACGACGTTCACTGCCAAGGAGTGAGCGCCGCCTCGCCGCTCCTACCACTGCTCCCCGGACCGATCGGTCCGGGGAGCAGTGACGTGCGGGGCGGGCGGTATCGAGGAGCGGTCAGCCCACGTGCAACCACGCCCGGAGCGCGTCGCCGATCCGACTGATCGAGAAGGCGGCGAGCACGATCACGAGACCGGGAACCACCGTGGCGAACGGCGCTTCGGTGAAGAACAGGTACGCGTCGGCCAGGTCCCCACCCCACGAGGGGTGCGGCGGGTTCACGCCCAGGCCGAGGAACCCCAGCGCTGCCTGCACGATCATCGCGATGCTGGCGAGGCTGCAGGCCTGGACCAGGACCGGCGCGAAGGCGTTCGGCAGCACGTGACGGAACGCCGCACGCAGGTTGCTGACGCCGAGGGATCGCGCCACGAGCAGGTAGTCCGCGCGCCGGATCGGGAGGATGTTCGACCTCAACAGCATCGCGATGCTCGGCGAGAAGATGAATCCGAGCGCCACCATGGACATATTGAGCCCGGACCCCACGACTCCCGTGATCGCCACGGCCAACACCAGGCCCGGGATCGACAAGATGGCGTCGGCGAGCCGCATGCTGGCTTCGTCGAACGGCCCACCGAGGTACCCCGCCGCGAGCCCCCAGGGCACGCCGATCACCATGAAGACGGCCACGGCGATGGCCGTTCCCCGAAACGACGCGGTTGCGCCGTACATGAGCCGCGACAGCACGTCGCGTCCCGCCTGATCGGTACCGAGCCAGTGCTCGGCCGAAGGCGACGCGAACGTGTTGCCCGAATTCGTCGTCAACGGATCGAACGGCGCGATCAGCGGTGCCAGCAACCCCACCGCGATGACGAGCGCCACCACCGCGAGGGTGAAGACGACGGTCGGGGTGAGGACCCGGTCGGACCTGGTGCGTTTGCCGACCGGCGCGGTGCGTCCGGTCGTGATCTGCTGGGCGATGGTCACGAGACAGCCTTCCTGCGACGAGGATCGATCGCCGTCAGCACCAGATCCGCGATGAGCGACAGCATCACGACGGCGACGGCGAGCAAGAGGACGATGGCCTGCAAGGCGGCGAAGTCCCGGAAGTGGACGGCGTCCACGATCGAGGCCCCGAGGCCGGGGAGTACGAAGACCACGTCGATGATGACGAGCTCACCGACGAGCGTCGAGGCGAGGAACGGAATGAAGGTGATGACCGGACCGACGGCGTTGCGCAGCGCCAGATCGAAGTGGATTCGGGCCGAACTGACGCCCATGGCACGGGCGGCGCGCACATAGGGACTGTCCAGTGCTGCCACCATCGCACTGCGGACGTGCCGGATGGTGAACGCCGTCGGCGGAACGGCGATGAGCAGGACCGGCATCGTGATGGACTGCAGATGCGCGCTCACGCCGCTGAACCACGGAACGTATCCGTTGACCGGCAGCAACCCGAGCATCGCCCCGAAGATGCCCGCGCACATCGTGGAGATCCAGAAGACCGGCACGGAGACGCCCAGCCCGGACGCGGCGAAGACGAAACGGCCCACGCGGGTCTCGCGTTTGATCGCGGCGAACATGCCGATCGCCATGCCGAGCACGAGCGAGACGACCATGCCGAAGCCGACGATCTCGAGCGTGGACGCCAGCCGTGGCGCGATGACGTCCACCACGGGAAGGCCGGTCGCGTAGGAGATGCCGAAGTCGCCACGCAGCACGCCGCCGATCCAGCTGAGGTACTGCTCCCAGACGGGCCGGTCGAGACCATACCGCTCGTTGATCATCTTGATCGTGTCCGGGTTGTCCGAGCCGCCCAGGAGCGCATCGGCAGGACCACCGGGAATGATCACGCGCAGCATGAAGGACAGCAGCGTGATCAGGAACAAGGTCGGAATGACCACGCGCAGCCGGCGCAGGAACATCCGCATCATGCGACGACCTCCCGGCCCTGGTGATCGACGGGTGCGAACTCCTCGAAGTCCAGCGGGGGCATCTCGATGAACTCGTTGTGGGAGCCGTGAATCCGCGGGATGCTGTTGATGAGCGCCTTGGTGTACGGGTGCTGGGGGCGAGCGATCACGGCCGATGAAGGTCCGGTCTCGATGACCCGGCCGCGATACATGACCACGAGACGATCGGACACCTCGTCGAGCACCCCGATATCGTGCGAGATGAGCATGACGGCCAGCTTTCGTTCGTCGGTGATGCGGCGGATGATGTCCATGACCTCCCGTTGGACGGTCACGTCGAGGGCCGTGGTCGGTTCGTCGGCGAACAGCACGTCGGCACCGCAGACGAGGGCCATCGCGATCATCACCCGCTGGCACATGCCGCCCGAGAGCTCGTGGGGGTAGCTCTCGAGGACTCGGGACACATCGCGCAGCTGGACGTCCTGCAGCGCTTGGACGATCCGGTCCTTGGCCTCGGCCTTGGAGCATGCGACGTTCGCGCGCAGCGCCAGTTCCAACTGCCGCTCGATCTGCACCACCGGATTGAGCGCGGTTACCGTCTCCTGGAAGATCATCGTCATGCCCGATCCGCGCACCTTGGCGCGTTCCGATTCCTTGGCACCGACGAGCTCACGCCCCTTGAACCGGATCGAGCCGCTGACGTCGGCGTTGGTCGGGGCCAGCCCGAGGGCGGCGAGAGCCGTGAGACTCTTGCCGCTCCCGGACTGACCGGCCACTCCCAGAATCTGTCCGGCATGGAGGTCCAGTGAGACGTCGGCGACGGCCTGATGGGGTCCACCGAAATCCACCTGGAGTCCTCGGACCGACAGGATCGGCTCGGCGTCGTGGTGCTCGGACTCGTGCGGGACAGCGCTGGGTTGCGACATGAGCGGTCCTTACTACTCGGCAGGCCGCAGTGCAGCCATGTCGATGTCGAACTCGAGGAGGTTCGGCTCGTGAGGTTGCACTGACGTGTGGTGGGCGAAGGCCTTCGGCTTCGTGAACATGTTGGCCATGTTCGGGTTCTCGGCCGCGGCGACCTGGATCTGATGCGCCAGCTTCACCCGCTGCTCGTGATCGAGCGTCCGCTCGAACTCCGCCAGCAGGTCGAAGTCGACGACCTCGGCGTGGCCGACGTTGTAGATCGACTTGCCGAACTCCGCATTGAAGGTGTCACGCGGCGTCGGTTGGCTCGGCCAGCTCGTGAAGTAGCAGTCCGGAGCCTGCTCGGCCGCCGCGATGTCCCCGCCCTTGTAGAACTTCGCCATGACCTCGGACAGCTCCGAGACCTCCAGGTCGACCCTGATGCCGACGGCATCGAGCTGTTCCAGGATGTACGGCGACGAGGTCTCGTAACCCGAGCCGGTGTACGTCACGCACGACAACTCGACGCCATCGGCGAATCCGGCGTCGGCGAGCAGCTGCTTCGCGCGGTCCGGGTCGTACGACCACAGCGACTGAGTCTCCTCGCTGCTGTACTCGGAGTCGGAGGGGTACATGCTCTGGGTCGGTTCGCCGTAGCCGGCGGTGCCGGCCTCGGCCAGCGCCTCACGGTCCAGCGCGTAGTTGAACGCCTCGCGAACACGCACGTCCTGCATCGCCGGGCTGGCCATGTTGAACTGCACGTGGTAGTGCGCCAGCGACGGATCGACCTCGACCTCGATGTCCTGCGCCTTCGACAGCGAGTCGATGTCCGTCAACGCGGTGCGAGCGGCGACCTGGATCTGGCCCGACTGCAGCGCCTGGTTCATGGAGACCGGGGTCTTGAAGAACTTCAGATCGATCGTCTCGTAGAAGCCCCGGTCCTCGTTCCAGTAGTCGGGGTTCTTCTCGAACACGATCTGGGATCCGGACACATTGGACGCGATGCGGTACGGGCCCGAGCCGATCGGGTTGCCCGAGACGTCGTCGGTTCCCTCGAACGCCGCCGGCGAGACCATGTAGCCGGAGTTGTGGGCGAGTTGCTCGGCCAACCACTTGCTGTCATCGGCCATGACGAGCTTCAGCTCGGTCGGCGAGACCACCTCGACCGACGCCACCGACGTGATGAGTCCGAGCTTGGTCATCTCGAAGTTGCGCTCCAGGTTGGCCTTCACCGCCTCCGCATCGAGCGGCGTCCCGTCGGAGAACGTCACGCCCTCGCGAAGAGTGAGATGGAAGGCGGTGCCGTCCTCGGAGTAGCCCCATTCGGTCGCGAGCCCTTCCGTGACCTGACCGGTCGAGGGGTCGGTCTCGAGCAGCCGGTCGTAGATCAGCCGCAGGAACGTCATATCGTGTCCGCCGGTGACGTGGACCGGATCGAGGCTGCTGGGCATCAGCAACGACCCGACCGTCAGCTTCGAGGCGTCTCTGCCCTCACTGGAGCCCCCGCCGGATCCGCAGGCGGCGAGCGCCGCCACGAGTGCAGCCGTCGCAATCCAGCGCGCTGCGTCAAAGATGTTCTTCACGAGACTTCCTCTTTCGTTGCCGTCGATCGGGGATCGGTTTCCTGCGCGGTCACGGTGGTCCTCTCCAGTCGTGGGATCGCATTCAAGAGCTTCTGCGTGTAGGGGTGCTGGGGGCGGTCGATGACCTCACGCACCGGACCGCACTCCACGACCGCTCCGTTCTGCATGACGACGACCCGGTCCACCAACTGGCTCACGACCGCGAGGTCGTGAGAGATGAAGATGATGGCGATGTTCTCCTCGCGGCGAATGCGCACCAGGAGGTTGAGGATCTTCGCCCGGACGGAGACGTCGAGCGCGGAGACCGACTCGTCGCAGACCAGGACGGACGGATTCGCGGCGAGAGCGCGCGCAATCGCGACTCGCTGCTTCTGCCCGCCGGACAACTCGCGGGGTTTGCGGTCCGCGAGCGCCGTGTCGAGCCCGACCTTTTCCAGGTAGCCCACGCTCTGATCGAGGTGCTCCCGGGTGATGCGGCCGCCGCGCGCGATCGCTTCCGCGATGATGCGCGCCACGCTCATTCTCGGGTTCACCGCCGTCGAGGAGTCCTGGAAGATCATCTGGATTCCCGGGCGGCCGGACGTCGAGGCGCCGGGCCAGGACTCGGTGGTGTCGCCATCGAACACGAGCCGACCGCCCGCTGCCCTCGTGAATCCGGCGACGACCATCCCGACGCTGGATTTGCCGCTTCCGGACTCCCCGACGATCCCGACGATCTCCGACGGAGCGACCTCGAAGCTGACCCCGTCCACGGCGCGCAGGACACCGCCGCGCGCCAAGTGATACTCGATGACCAGGTCGTCGACGGACAGAACCGGTGCGACGCTGGGCGACCCGCCGCGGTCGATGGTCTCTTCCATGCATCCTCCAAGGTCGGCTCTGTGTAGGCTAGATCACATTGAATGTGACTTCAAGTTTATTTTCAGCCTTTCTCAATGCGCGAACGCGGGCGAGCACCGGCGCCCGACCACGCGTGAGGGGCCCCGGCCGTCGGCCGGGGCCCCTCACGTACTCGACTCGATGCTTACTCCACGTAGCGACGCGGGTTCGTCACCAGCATGGTGTCGATGTCGTCCTCACTGAGGCCCTTCTCCAGCAGCATCGGGAGGACGTCGTCGGGGATGTGACGGAAGTTCCAGTTCGGCTGCTTCTCGAACCGCTCCTCGGGCGTGAAGTAGTCGATGTAGCAGGACGCGTCGTGCGCCAGCGTGAGCCGGTCGAGGTAGCCGCGCCGGACCAGTTCCACGATCGTGTCGACGCGTTGCTCGGTCGGCAGGTACACGTCGAGACCGAAGCGGTCCATGCCGAGCAACGACCCGTTGTCGGCCAGCTCCATGAGATACCCGATGTCGTCGGAGTCCCCCGAATGACCGAGCACCACCTTGGTGAGATCCACTCCCTCCTCGGCGAGCACCTTCTGCGCCACCAGGCCGGACCGGGTGTGCGGATTGGTGTGCACCGTGATCGGCGCGCCGGTCTCCGCGCTGGCCTGACCGACGGCCCGCATGACTCGCTCGACGCCGGGCGTGAGCCCCGGCTCCTCGATGACGCATTTGAGGAACGCCGCACGCACCCCCGTGTCGGCGATTCCTTCGCGGATGTCCTTCACGAACATCTCGACGAGCGGCTCGGGCTGATCGAACAGGAGTCCGGGACCTCGATGCTCGAACTGGTGAGGAAGGTCGTTGTACGTGTACAAGCCGGTCGCCACGACGATGTTGAGCTCGGTCTGCGCCGCCACCTTCTGGATGCGCGGGATGTAGCGCCCCAATCCGAGCACGGTCGGGTCGAAGATCGTGTCGATCCCTGCGGACTTCAGGTCGTTGAGGTCGCGGACGGCATCCGCGACCGTCTGCTCCTCGTCCCAGTCGGCGTCGTAGTTCAGCCGGTACTCCTCCCCCAGGACGAACACATGCTCGTGAACCAAGGTCCTGCCCAGCTCACCGCTGTCGATGGGCCCCTTGACGGTCTCGACGGTCGCCATCAGCACTCCTTCACCTCGTTCGCTGTGGTCTGCATCACAGCGCGTGACCACACCCTACCCCTACGCTTGAATCCGAATTCAAGTCAAGAGAACGGAAGAACCGTGACGACGACGACGCGCATCACCCTCGCCCAGCGCCCCACCGGCCTGCCCGACGACAGCACCTGGGCGGTCGAGAAGGTCGAGCTGCCCGGTCCCGCTGAGGGTCAGGTCCTGGTCAAGGTCGACCACATCTCGCTCGATCCGGCCATGCGCGGCTGGCTCAACGACGTGCGCTCGTACCTCCCTCCGGTGCAGATCGGCGACGTCATGCGCGCCACGGTGACGGGCACGGTGGTCGAATCGCGCCACCGGGACTTCGCGGTCGGCGATGCCGTCTCGGGCACGCTCGGCGCAACGGAGTACGCGCTCAGCGACGGCGACGACCTCCAGAAGATCGACACCTCGGTCGCGGCGCCGGCCACCTGGCTCGGCGCGCTCGGCATGCCCGGCCTCACCGCGTACCACGGGCTGCACGAGGTCGGAGAGATGACGGCCGGGGACACCGTCGTGATCTCCGCGGCGGCCGGCGCCGTCGGAAGCGTCGCCGGACAGCTGGCCAAGGCGAAGGGCTGCACCGTCATCGGCATCGCCGGCGGGCCCGACAAGTGCGCCTGGCTCACCGAGATCGGTTTCGACGCCGTCATCGACTACAAGAGCGAGAACGTCCTCAAGCGCCTGCGTCAGACGGCACCGGACGGCATCGACATCTACTTCGACAACGTGGGTGGCGACATCCTCGACGCCGCGCTGGCGAACCTGCGCCGCGGAGCGCGGGTCGTCATCTGCGGCGCGATCTCGACCTACAACGACGAGACGCTGGCACCCGGCCCCCGGCGGTACATGTCGCTGCTGGTCTTCCGTGCTCGCATGCAGGGGTTCCTCGTCTTCGACTACCCCGACAAGGACGCCGCCGCCATCGCCGACATGTCCGCGCTCATCGGCTCTGGTGCGCTCGTGGCCCGCGAGACGGTGGTGGAGGGCGGGGTCGAGGACTTCGGGCGGACGCTGCTGGACCTCTTCGAAGGCCGCAACACCGGCAAGTTGGTGCTCAAGATCGCGTGAGTGCGCGTTTGGAGCCGTCGGCCGGCACGCCGAGCGCGTTGAGCCAGATCTTGGTCGCCGTGCTGACGATGGCGTCGACGTCCCAGCCCTCCTCCTCCAGAGCGAAGGCGTGGTAGGCCATGCGACCCAGCATCGTCGACAGTGCCCGCGCCGTCATGAAGGGCTCGAGATCGGGATCGGCGTACCCCTCGGACTGCAGCCGCTCGATCCAACGGGCGTTGCGCTGGGCGAACGCCATACTCCGGGCGAGTCGCAGCCGGCGGAACTCCGGGTCGATCGTGGCGACCTGCTCGAGGAGCAGCATGAGCTTGGCGTTGCGCTGGTACGCGTCCACGTAGGCGCGATTGCTGGCCTCGAGGACGGCCGGGACGTTGCGGGCGTCCTGGTCGGCATGCTGCACCCCCGGGTGCAGCATGTCGTCCTGCGCGGCCTGCATGACGGCCGTGAACACCTCCTCCTTGCTGTCGAAGTAGGTGTAGAAGGTACCGATCGAGCACGCCGCTTCCTGCGTGATGTCGGTCAGCCGGGAGTTGATGAAGCCGTCGCGCTCGAAGACCCGCCGGGCCGCGGCGACCAGCGACTGCCGGGTGCGCACCCCGCGCGCCGTCGTGGGCAGCTCCCGCACCCGGGAGACGTCTACGAGGCTGGGGATCTCCCGGCCGGAGTCCTGCGCCGACGCATCGCTCATCGGGGGCCCCTCGCCCTCATCACCGGGTCATCCCATGGGCGGCGGCGATGTCCCACGCATGGTCGATCACCGCCTGAATCCGCTGCGGCGTGGGAGCTCCTCCTTCGGCGGTGTTCTCCGGGTTGTCGAGGGTGCGCCGGTAGACACCCTCGCTGATGATCGCGATCTTCCAGACCCCGAGCACGTGCCAGAAGGCGAGCGTGTCGCCATCGCGACCGGACGTGGCGAGGTACTCGTCGGCCAGTTCGGTACGCGTGGGAAAGCCCGGAAGCGTGGATGCCTCGAACAGCCCGCTGGCGCTCTCGCCGGCCTCGGGCCAGTAGGCCAGCGTGCTGCCGATGTCGGCGAGCGGGTCGCCCAGCGTGGACAGCTCCCAGTCCAGCACCGCGCGCAGCGAGCCGGTGGAACCGTCGGCGATGACGTTGCGGATGTGGAAGTCGCCGTGCACGAGCGAGAGATCACCCGGCGGGGGGACATGGGCCTGCAGCAGCGCCGTCAGGGCGTCGAGGTCGGGACGATCGGTCGTGCGGCTCGCCTCGAACTGGCGGGACCAGCGCCTGAGCTGGCGTTCCGCGTACGGCGAACGCGAGGCCAGGTCACCCAGGCCCACGGCGTCGACGTCCACCGCGTGGATGTGCGCCAGGGTCCGCGCCAGGTTCAGGCCCAGCTCGCGCCTCACGTCCGGGTCGAGGGATTCGGCGATGTCCATCCGGTCGAGGACGATCCCGTCCACATGCTCCATCACGACCACCGGCACGTCCGCGACCGCGGCGTCCTCACACACCCCGACGAGCGACGGCACCGGCACCTCGGTGTCCTGCAGAGCAGCCAGGATCCGATGCTCGCGCACCACGTCGTGCGCGGAGGCCAGCAGCTCGCCGAGCGGCGGGCGCCGGGCGATCCAGGAGCGCTTGCGCTCGTCGCTGAGCCGATACGTCAGGTTGGACTGTCCACGACCGACCCGGGTCGCCGTGAGGTCACCGGCGACCTCGATGCCCTCGACCCGCATCCAGGCGGCGAGGGCGGGCAGGTCCAGCGCCACGCTCATCGTCCCGACCCCCAGCGCTGGCCGCCGTCGATCACGAGGGTCTCCCCCGTGATCCAGCTCGCGGTCGCGCCCGCGAGGAAGGCCACCGCCGAACCGATGTCCTCCGGTTCGCCGATGCGCCCCAACGGCGTGTCGGCGGCCACGGCCGCCTCGTGCTCCTTCCACAGCTCCTCGGCCAGGCGGGTCCGGACGACTCCGGGAGCGACGGCGTTGACCCGGATCTTCGGTCCGAGTTCCTGGGCCTGGTGGCGCGTCAGATGCGTGAGCGCCGCCTTCGAGGCGTGATACACCGCCAGGTTCGGGCCGACCGCGAACGCGCCGAGCGACGAGGTATGGACGACCGAGCCGCCGTGCTCGCCCATCCACATCTGCGTGGCCAGCTGAGTCCACAGCGTCGGGCCCCACAGGTTGACGTCCAGGGTCTTGGCGAAGCGCGAGTGCTCCTGCTGCACCAGGGATCCGAAGGCCGGATTCGTCCCGGCGTTGTTCACCAGGACGTCGATACTGCCGAAGGCGTCGAGCGTGCGCTCCAGGCACTCGCGCGCCGCCTCCTCGTCGGTCACATGTGCCCCGATTCCGAGGGCGCGCTTCCCGACCTGCGTCGCTGCTGCGGCCGCATCCTCCTCGCGGCGCGCCGTGAGCACGACGTGCGCTCCCTCGTCGTGCAGGGCCTGCGCGATCGCGAGGCCGATGCCGCGCGACGCTCCGGTGACCACCGCGGTCCGACCTGTCAATCCCAGATCCATGACGTCTCCCTGTCCGTTGCGTACCGACGCGTGTCCATTCCGAACCTCATCGAGCCTCCTCGAGGGCGTCCCCCGCGTGCTGCGGCGCATCCGGAAGCAGCTCGCGCGCGTCCACTTCGAGCAGCACCGACAGCGCGGCCGCCGTCGTGGCCGCATCCGTGTGCACGATGCCGCGCATGCCGAGGCGCTCAGCCGCGGTGATGTTCTGCGCGAGGTCGTCGATCATGACCGCCTCGTCCACCCGCACACCCAGACGCTCGCAGGCGATCTCGTACAGGCGCCGCGACGGCTTCCGGACGCCCTCCATACCGGAGATGGCCTGAGCATTGAAGAGCTCGTCCAGGTCGTACCCGGCGTAGCAGTCCCGACCGAGTGAGTTGGACACCAGCCCCACCGCGAAGCCGAGGCGGCGCACCGCGGTGAGGAGCGCGATCATCTCGTCGTCGGGCCGCAGGTGACTTTGCATGCGACCGATCAGGCCGTCGGTCTCGACGTCGACGCCGGCGGCCCGCAGACACTGAGCGAAGCCGGCCTCGAACGCGTCATGGTCCAGCCGACCTTCCTCGTGCTCGACGAGCAGGTGCTTGGCCTCGGCGTCGCCGCTCAGCAGCCGCAGCACGAGGCGGCGATCGCCGCTGACGCTCTCGCTGAAGTCGGAGAACCCGTTCAGCACGCTCGTGGTGAGGACGCCGCCGAAGTCGAACAGCACGGCTCTCGGCGCGCTGCGCGGCGCGACCGGGGCGGTCACGACAGTGTCTCCTGGTAGCGGCGCATGCCACGGAGCCACCGGTCGTAGTCCGAGGCCTTGCGTCGGAAGAACTCGAGAACGTCGGGGTGCGGCAGGATCAGGAACTCGTCGGTGGCCAGCGACTGCACCACGATGTCGGCGACGTCGATCGGGTCGAGCACGAGGCCCGCCTCTGTCACGGCCCTGGCTCCCTGACGCGCGGTGTCGCTGACGGACTCGGCGCCGCTGTTGAGCATGGCCGTGTTGACGCCCATCGGGCACAGGCAGCTGACACCGATTCCCCGCGCCCCGTACGTGACGGAGAGCCATTCGGCGAAGGCCACGGCGGCGTGCTTCGTGGTCGAGTAGGTGGCCGAGCCGATCTGGGTGAGCAGTCCGGCCGCCGACGCCGTGGACAGGAAGTGGCCGCTCCCTCGTTCGAGCCACCCGGGCACCAGCAGTTCCGCGGCGCGGACGTGGGCCATGAGGTTGACGTCGATCGACGTCTGCCAGTCGGCCGGGGTGGCGTCGAGTCCGTCACCGAGCCCGACACCGGCGTTCGCGGCATAGAGGTCGACCGGGGCATCGAAGGTCGACTCGGCCAGCGCGATGCTTGCGCGGATGTGCTCGACCGACGAGCAGTCGCCCGCGAGCGCGACGATCGAGCCCGGATGGTCCTCCGCGATCCGGCTAACCTCGTCCTCGAGCCGATCGGCGTTCAGGTCGGTGGCCACGACCCGCGCGCCGTTCTCGACGAACCTGCGGCACAGGGCCGCGCCGATCCCACCTCCGGCACCGGTGACGATCCCGACGCTGTCGTGGAGTTTCATGCTGGTCTGCCTCCCGTGGCAATCGAGCGAAGCGCATCGCGATCGATGGCGCGTTTGAGGATCTTCCCTGTCGCGCCCTTGGGCAGCGCGTCGACGAAGGCGAACACATGGGGCACCTTGTAGGCCGAGAGCCGCTCCTTGGCCCAGGCGCGGATGGTCTCCGGCGTGGCGGTGGCACCCTCGGAGAGGACCGCGACGGCCGCGACCTCCTCGCCGTAGTGCGGGTCCGGAATTCCGACGACCGCGACTTCGACGATCTCGGGGTGCTCGTACAGGACCTCCTCCACCTCGCGGGGGTAGACGTTGTACCCGCCGCGGATGATGAGGTCCTTCACGCGATCGACGATCGAGAGGTAGCCGTCCTCGTCCAGCGAACCGATGTCGCCGGTCCTGAGCCATCCGTCGCGCAGGTCCGCGGCGGTGGCATCAGGGCGATTCCAGTACCCTTTCATGACGGTGGGACCGGCGATGAAGACCTCCCCCGGCTCCCCGGGTCCGAGCGTGTTCCCTTCGCTATCGCGGATCTCGATGCGCGTCCCGGGCAGCGGTGGACCGACCGTGCCGGCCTTCTGCGGGCGGTTGAGGTCGTTGAACGTCGCCGCCCCGGTCGACTCGGTGAGCCCGTACCCCTCGAGGATCGTGCACGCGAAGCGCTCATTGAACGCCCGGATCACCTCGACCGGCAGCGACGCACCCCCGGACGTCGCCATCCGCAACGCGGAGAAGTCCTCCGGCGTGTAGTCGCCCTCGACGTGGAGCATCGCGTTCCACATGGTCGGCACTCCCGCCAGGCTGGTGAGCCGGTCGGCGACCATCACCTCGAGCATCCGCGCAGGGTCGAAGGGATGCACCAGGGAGAAGGATGCGCCCGTGGCCAATGTCGTGTTCATGCACACGGCCTGGCCGTAGACGTGGAACAGCGGCAGCCCGGTACCGAAGCGGTCGTCCTTGCTGAGGTTGAGGACCGGCTCGAACGAGGAGACGGTATCGACGAGATTGGCCGCGGTGAGCTCGGCGCCCTTCGGACGTCCCGTCGTGCCCGAGGTGTAGAGGATGAGCGCGGTGTCGTCCGACTCGTGCTGGTGAACGTCGCGCAGGGGCTCGGCGTCGAACGCGAAGCCCGGTTCGACCCGCCAGCAGGGCAGCCCGCGCTCCTTCGCAGCGGCCACCGCGCTCGCCGCGCAGTCGTGCCAGGCGATGACGAGCGCGACTCCCGCGTCATCGAGCACGTAGCCGATCTCCGCCGGCGTGGCCATCGTGTTCATCGTGATGACGGTGGCGCCGGCCGCGTGGAGCCCGTAGTAGATCTCGGGGAACTCCGGGATCGAGGGCGCGATGAACAGCACGCGGTCGAGTGGCCGCACCCCTGCCCCGCGCACGGCGCCGGCGACCCGTTCGTTGGCTTGTCGCAGTTCGCGGTACGTGATGGTCCGCGGCGAGCGAATGGCGACGCGTCCTGGTTCCACGTCGGCGTGCGCCCAGACGTCGGCGGCGATGTTGACCATGCAGGCGGCTTCCTCGTGCGTGAACTACGTCACGCCACCTTAAATGAAACCGTGCTCAAGTTCAACAACGATGCCGGCGAAGCCGCCCGCCGCGGCGACCGGACGTCCGTGCAGAGGCGCGACGAGGCTCAGAACTCCAGGACGAGCTTGCCCGTCGCCTGCGCGCGGTCGAGGGTCAGTAGCGCCTCGGCAGCGTGTTCCAGCGCGAAGGTCTGACCCACCACCGGCGCGAGGGCGCCTGACGCGAGGTGTTCCTCCATGGCCTCCCATTGACTCTTGATCAGCCCCGGGCGCTTCATCGCGTACGCCCCCCACCCGACGCCCACCGCGGAGACGTTGTTGAGCAGCAGGCGGTTCGCGGCGATCGTGGGGATCTCCCCCGCGGTGAAGCCGATGACCAGGATGCGGCCGTCATCGACCAGGCACCGCAGCGAGTCGGTGAAGCGATCGCCGCCGGGCGGGTTGCCGACCGGGTCGACGACGATGTCGACTCCGCCGGAGGCCTTGACCGCGTCCTTGAAGCCCTCCGAGAGCACGTATTCGTCCGCGCCCGCTTCGAGCGCGATCTCACCCTTCTCCTTCGTGGACGTCACCGCGATGACGTGCCCGGCCCCGAACGCCTTGGCGACCTGAATCGCGGCGGTGCCCACGCCGCCGGACGCACCGTGGACCAGGACGCGCTCACCGCGCTGCATCGCGCCACGCGTGATGAGCCCGAAGTAGGCGGTGCCGTAGTTGAACATGAAGGACGCACCCTCGGCGAACGAGACCGAGTCCGGCAGCGGGAAGGTCAGCAAGGCGTCGGCGACGACCTGCTCGGCGAAGCCGCCCAACATGGGCAACGCGGCCACCCGGTCGCCCCGCGCGAAGCCCGAGTTCTCCGGAGCCTCGATGACGACGCCGGCCGCCTCGGCCCCCGGGACGAAGGGCAACGGCGGCTGGATCTGGTACTTGCCGCGGCTCTGCAGCAGTTCGGGGAAGGCGACGCCGGCCGCCTTGACCTCGATGAGGACCTGGTCCTCGCCACGGGCCGGCGCTGGGATGTCGACGAGTTCGATGGCTTCGGGACCGTCGAGGGATGTGATCTGGATCGCTCGCATGCCCCGAGCGTAGCCGATGTCTAAGCGCTTGCTTAGCTTCACTGCTGTTTCCTTCCGCCGGTCACCCTTCGTCGGAGCCATTCGGCAGCCTCAGCGAGTTTGAGCTCGCCCCCGTCCGGGAACGTCATGATCGAACGAGGAGGCCACCATGACCACCACACCATTCGGTCCCGATACCGATCCGATCGATCCCACCGCACCGGTCGACCCCGAGCCCGAACCCGACCTGGATCCCGACGAGCCGCCGGACGTGCCGGTGGAACCGAGCCGCACGGCGACCGCACCCTGAACGAATCGCGGGGATCGCGCCGCGGCCTCCTACCATCGATCCATGTCCTTGGAGACCGCCCGCGCCCACCTGGAAGCCTTCAGCCGCGGCGACGACGTCGTCGTGACGGCCGAGTCCAGCGCGACCGTGGAACTGGCCGCTGCCGCTCTCGGGGTCGATCCCGAACGCATCGCCAAGACGCTGAGTTTCCGTGCCGCCGAGCCCAACGCGGCGATCCTCGTCGTCCTGGCCGGCGACGCACGGCTCGACAACGCGGCCTTCAAGCGCACTTTCGCCGTCAAAGCCTCGATGCTCAAGGGCGACGACGTCGAGCGGCTCACCGGTCATGCGCCCGGCGGAGTGTGCCCGTTCGCCAATCCGCCGGGCGCTGCGGTCTATCTCGACACCTCGCTCCGGCGATTCGCGAGCGTGTTCCCAGCGTGCGGCAGCGCCAACTCCGCGATCGAGGTGACGTGCGACGAGCTCGAGAAGCTGGCCGGCACGACCGATTGGGTGACCGTCTCGAAGCTGCCGGAATGATCTGGCGACCGATGACGGCCCGAACCGGTCAGACCGTCGAGGGGTCGACCGGCTCGTCGAGGTCGCGGGCCAGCAGGATGCCGTCGGCGGAGGCATTGAGCGCTGCGCCGATGAGCACCGAGATCGACAGCACGTAGAGCCACAGCAGCAGCGCGATGGGGGCCGCGAGCGGACCGAAGATGGACATGCCCCCGGAGGTGAAGTCGAGTGCCCAGCGCACGAGCCAGCTCCCCACGATCCACAGCAGTACGGTGAACACCGCGCCCGGAAACGCCACACGCCAGGGCTTCCGGGCGGGGACGGACAGGTGGTAGAGCGTCGCGAGGAACCCCGTCGACAGCACCAGGACGCCGGGCCAGTAGAACGCGCTCAACCACTCGAGGTCGTCGGGGATCCACTGCGCGATGACGACCGGTCCGATCAGCACGAGCGGCACCAGGACGATGCCGATGAGCAGCGCGACGACGTAGAGGCTGAAGGACAGGACGCGGGTGCGGACGATCCCGCGCTCGCCACCGAGCCCGTACATGATGGAGATCGTGTCGATGAAGACGTTGAGCGCGCGCGAGCCGGACCACAGCGCCAGCACGAACCCGATCGAGATGACGTCGATCCGCCCGCCGCGCAGCACTTCGTCGACGGTCGGCACGATGATCGCGTCCACCGTCGCATCATTGAGCGCCTGCGAGCTGAAGTCGATGATGCGCTGGCGGAACAGGTCCAGCTGCGCGACGTCGTAGTGGCTCGCGATGTACCCGATGGACCCGGCGAGTCCGAAGATCAACGGTGGCAGCGACAAGATCGCGAAGAACGCGGCCTCGGCGGCCAGCCCGGTCACCCGGTAGCGCAGACAGGCGCCGAAGGTGCGCGCGACCACACGCTTGAGGTCGTCCACCACACCGCGGTGGCCGACCGAGTCGCTGGTCGCCATGGCCTCACGGTAGCTGCCGCGCGCGTGGCGTGTTCCACCTCACGTGCGCGCACCGTACGGTGACCCCCATGGAACCCTCGTACCGCGTCCCATCGCTGGCGCGCCGGCTCGTGACGGCCGCGACGATGTCGCTCCTGTTGACGCTCACCACCGTCGTGGGCCTCTATGCCGCGAACGCGACGCTGACCGTCGCCGCCGTGGCTCTCCTGACGGTCACGCTGGGCTGGTTCGCCCGGCTGTCGAGTGGCGAGCAGCAGTCCGGGCTGGGTGCCGTGAACGGCACGTGGGCTCTCGCCTTGGCCGTGGTGGGCCGGCATCGCTTCGGCGAGCTTCTCCCCCTCCTCGCCACCCAAATCCTCACCGCCCTGGTGGCGGGGCTGGGCCTGCGCGCGGTGGGCGATCGTCTCGGGGAGCCGCAGCTGTTCGCCGATCCGCAGTGGGTGAGCGTGACGCTCGTCTCACTGCTGGCCGCAGTGGTGGGCACCTGGGCCGTCCTCGGCGTGGACGGCGACGGACCGGACGCCCTGCTGGCGGCTCCCGTCGTGCTCGCCGGCGCGGGCCCCACCGTCGTCCTGGTCGGCGCCGCGAATCCGGCCGTGTTCGTGGGCGTCGCCGCCGCGGGCCTGGTGCCCTGGGGGCCGGCCGCCGCCGGGGCCGGGCTCGCCCTCGTCGGCGCCATGGCCGGCGCCTATGCGGTCGCCCTCATCACCCCCGCGGCGACGACCTGATCTCACTATTCGGTCAGGGGTCTCACTCTTCGAGATGAACGTTTGTGCTGGCCCCGTCGCCTCAGCAGACTGTGGGACATGCTCACCGCACAGACCGTCTGGCTCGTGGAACGACTCCACGTGGACCTCGGTCGTGCGCGTTCGATGATGTGTCGCTGATCCAGCGACCCCTCCCTGCTTCCCGCAAACCGGTCGCGCGGCACTCCCCCGCGTCGAGGTTCATCGTGCCGTGCGCTCCCCTCTGTCCGAGAGAGACCCATGGCATCTGCACCCGGCACCGGCACTCCCACCCGCCGTCCCCGCCGCACCCGCGGTGAGGGGCAGTGGGCCCTCGGCTACCGCGAACCGCTCAACGCCAACGAGCAGTCCAAGAAGGACGACAACCCGCTCAACGTCCGGGCCCGCATCGAGAACATCTACGCGCATCGCGGGTTCGACTCGATCGACCCGGGCGATCTTCGCGGCCGCTTCCGGTGGTGGGGCCTCTACACCCAGCGCAAGCCCGGGATCGACGGCGGAAAGACCGCCACGCTCGAGCCCGAAGAGCTCGACGACCGCTACTTCATGCTGCGGGTGCGCATCGACGGCGGTCAGTTGACCGTGGAGCAACTGCGCACGATCGCCGACCTCTCCACTCGCTACGCCCGCGACACCGCCGACCTCACCGACCGCCAGAACATCCAGTTCCACTGGATCGACGTGCGCGACGTCCCCGCCATCTGGGAACGGCTCGAGTCGGTCGGGCTCTCGACTCAGGAGGCCTGCGGTGACTGCCCGCGGGTCATCCTCGGCAGCCCGGTCGCCGGCGTGTCCGCCGACGAGATCATCGACGCGACCCCGGCCATCGAGGCGATCGAGAGTCGCTACATCGGCGACAAGGCGTTCTCGAACCTGCCGCGCAAGTTCAAGAGCGCGGTCAGCGGTCACCCCGGCCACGACGTCGTGCCGCAGATCAACGACGTCGCCTTCATCGGCGCCGTCCACCCCGAGCACGGGCCGGGCTTCGACGTCTGGGTCGGCGGCGGCCTGTCGACCAACCCCATGCTCGCCCAGCGGCTCGGCGCCTGGGTGCCGCTCGACGAGGTGCCGCAGGTTTGGGAGGGGGTCACGAGCATCTTCCGCGACTACGGCTACCGGCGCCTGCGCTCGCGCGCACGACTGAAGTTCCTCGTCGCCGACTGGGGCATCGAGAAGTTCCGCGAGGTCCTCGAGACCGAGTATCTCCACCGCTCGCTCGTCGACCTCGACGCGCCCGAGGTGCCCGAGACCCCCGTCGACCACGTGGGCGTGCACCGGCAGGTCGACGGCCGCTTCTTCGTAGGTGCGGCCCCGAGCGTGGGACGCGTGTCGGGCACGCTGTTGCGTCAGGTCGCCGACGTGGCCGAGGCACACGGCTCCACCCGCCTGGCGACCACGCCGATGCAGAAGCTCCTCGTGCTCGACGTGGAGGAGGACCGGGTCGAGTCGCTCGTCGCCGCACTGGCCGAGCTCGGCCTGCAGGCCCGGCCCTCGCAGTGGCGCCGCAACACGATGGCCTGCACCGGCATCGAGTACTGCAAGCTGGCGATCGTCGAGACCAAACAGCGCGCGGCGGACCTGGTGAACGAGTTGGAGAGCCGGGTTCCCGAGCTCGACTCCCCCATCACCGTCAACGTCAACGGCTGCCCCAACTCCTGCGCCCGCATCCAGACCGCCGACATCGGCCTCAAGGGCCAGCTCGTCGTCGACGACGAGGGCAACCAGGTCGAGGGCTTCCAGGTCCATCTCGGCGGCGCGCTCGGCCTCGATGCCGGGTTCGGGCGGAAGCTGCGAGCTCACAAGGTCAGCGCCGAGCACCTGCCCGACTACGTGGAGAAGCTGTCGCGCACCTACCTCGCCCATCGCGATCCGGGCGAGCCGTTCGCCCGCTGGGTCGCCCGCGCCGACGAGGAGTTGCTGCGATGACCGGCCGGGCCATGCCGTACCACTGCCCCTACTGCGCGGACGAGGACCTGCGTCCGCACGGCGAACGCCACGGCGCCTGGGAGTGTCGCAGCTGCCTTCGCGCCTTCAGCCTGTCGTTCATCGGCCAACTCAATCCCGCACATATCCCCGGAAGGAGGGAAGCATGACCGCACCAGCACTCGTTGCTCTTGCGCACGGCAGCCGCGATCCCCGCTCTGCCGCCACCATCAATGCCCTGACGGAGCTCGTCGCGTGCATGCGACCCGACCTGCGGGTCGAGACCGCGTTCCTCGACCTCTCCGAGCCCGGCTTCGACGAGGTCGTCGATCGGCTCGTCGCCGAGGGCTACTCCGAGATCGTCGTCGTTCCGCTGTTGCTGACCGAGGCGTACCACGCGAAGGTCGACGTGCCCCAGGCCGCGGAGCGGGCGTCGGGCCGGCACGAGGGTCTGCGCATCCACGTCACGAAGGTCCTCGGCATCGAGTCGGCGTTCTTCAACGTTCTCGACCGGCGACTGCGTGAGGCCCTCAAGGTGAACCGGGTCCGCGAGCTCGACGCGCTCGTGCTCGCCGGCGCCGGATCGTCCGACCCGCTCGCCAACGCGATGATCTCGCGCGCGGCACGCGCGTGGGGTTCGCATCACCGGCTCCCCACCATCGCGGCCTTCGCCTCGAGTGTCCCGCCCGCGGCCGGTGAAGCCGTGCGCGCCCACCGCGCGGACGGCCGGCGGCACATCGCCGTCGGCATGCTGTTCCTCGCGCCCGGCGTCCTGCCGGACCGGGTCAAGGAACTCGCCCTCGAGGCGGGAGCGGTGGCGGTCGCGGAGCCGCTCGGTGCCGAGCAGGAGATCGCTCAGGTGATCCTCGCCCGCTACGCCGTCGGCGCGGTGGAACTGGTGCCGTTGGAGGCGATGTTCGCCTGAGGCCGCGGGCGGCACCACGCCGAATGCCTCCCGCGGGCTAGGTTCGACGGGTGAGAGGAGTCGGACGGATCGCGGCACTGGCCGTGCTGGTCATCGCGTTCGTCGGACTCTTCGACCTCGTCGGCCTCACCTCGGGCGTCCTGCTCGGGGCCCTCATCGGAGCACTGGTCTTCACCTTGGTTCTCCGGCAGGCGCTGCCGCTGCCCGAACCGCTGTACGTCCTCGGCCAGGCCATCTTGGGTGCCTCGATCGGAGCCTCGGTCGATCTGGAGACCATCACCGCGCTGGGCGCCGACTGGTCGTGGGTGCTCCTCGTCAGCGTCGCCACGATCGCCGTCAGCGTCGCGCTCGGTCTGATGCTCTGCCTGCGTGGCGAGATCTCGCGCGAGACCGCGGTCTTCGCCTCGGTCGCCGGAGGAGCGGCAGGCCTCTCGGCGATGTCGCGAGACCTGGGGGCCGACGACCGCGTCGTCACGGTCCTGCAGTATCTGCGGATCGTGGTGATCGTCGCCTCGCTCCCCCTCGTGGTCGAGTTCGCCTTCCGCGCACCGGACTCCGGGGGTATCGCGAGGGCGAGCGCCGGCGAGATCGTTCCTGCGCTGGCGTTCACCACGGTGAGCATCGCCTTGGGCGTCGTCGGCGGCCGGCTCGTGCGCCTTCCGGCAGGACCGGTCCTCGGTCCGCTGGTCGCCGCTGCCGCCGTCCATCCGCTCTTCGGAGCGGTCGGTGTCCCGTCCCTGGTGGAGCAGAGCGGATACCTGCTCATCGGTCTCGCCGTCGGTCTCCGGTTCACCCGCGGCGCGGTGCGGACGATCAGCCGGCTCCTCCCCCTCGCGGTGGCCAACGTCGTCGTGGTCATCGTCGTCTGTGCCGTGATGGGGGCGGGTCTGGCCCACGTCACGGGCGAGAGCGCGCTCGACGGGTACCTCGCGACGACACCAGGGGGGTTCTCGGCCGTTCTCGCGATCGCGTCCACCACCGGCGGAAATCTCACCTTCGTGACCGCGTCCCAGCTCGTGCGGTTGCTCCTCATCCTCGCGCTTGCTCCGGCGTTCGGCGCCTGGCTCCGCCGCCGTGCCTGAGGCGCCGAGTTCACCGACGGCCGAGCCCGCTTCGCCGGCGGCACGGTGGCAGCCCTCGTACGATGCGGGACCGGAGTCCTTAGGCTGGCGGCATGCTCGACATCGCCGATCTGGAACGCCGCTTCAGTTATCCCGACGACGTGGGGCGCGCCTGGGTCCGCACCGCCTTCGTGTCCTCGATCGACGGCTCGGCGACCGACCGCCAGGGGCGCTCGGGAGACCTCGGCGGTGAACCCGACGAACAGCTGTTCGCGCTCCTGCGATCCTTGAGCGACGTCATCCTCGTGGCGGCGGGCACCGTCCGTGCCGAGCGGTACGCGCCGGTGAAACCCGAGGAGGTCGACTCCCAGCTGCGTGAGCGCCTGGGCCTCAGCCCGGTCCCGCCGATCGCCGTCATCAGCGCCAGCCTCGACATCCCCGACGCCCTCGTGGCTCCCGGCCAACTGCTCTACACCTGCTCCACCTCGCCGTCCGAACGGCGCGACGAGCTCGCGGAGACGATGGACGTCGTCGTCGCCGGCGAACGGCAGGTCGACTGCCGCGCCGTGGTCGACGATCTGGCCGCCCGCGGACTGCGTCGCGTGAGTTGTGAAGGGGGGCCCACGTTGCACGGGGAGCTGATCGCGCAGGACCTCGTCGACGAGGTGTGCCTGACGATCGGCCCGATCCTCACTGCGGGACCAGGGCCGCGCATCGCGCACGGCGACGCAGTGACCGAGCGGACCATGCGGCTCGCCGAGCTGATCGAGGCCGACGGCGTGTTGCTGACCCGCTGGATGCGTGACCGTTCGGCCTAGGATTGAGTCATGTACAACGTCGTCCTGCTCATCGAACGTCAGCTCATCGAGCTCGACGCCAACCAGATCGTCGCGCTGCACGAGGGCGTCGATGACGACCTGACGTACCACCTTCTCCTGCCGGTGGAGAGCTCGGCGGCGATGCTCAGCTCCTCGATGAGCGCGTTGGGCGGCGGGCAGTTCATGCCGATCAGCGAACCCGACACTCTCGCCGTCGTCGAGCAGGAGATCCACGACGCCGGCGAGGCCGAGCTCGAGACGAGCGCACGGTTGCTGCGCGACCGCGGGCAGCAGGTCACGGCCAAGCTCGTCGAAGGCGACCCGATCGATGCGCTCGAACGGCTCGTCGACGAGGTCGGCGCCGACGAGGTCATCATCTTGACCGAGCCGCACCTGGTGCGCGAGTTCCTCAAGCTCGACTGGACGTCGCGAGCGCGTCGCGCCCTCGACGTCCCGACACTGCACCTGCTGGAGCACCTTCCCTTCGAAGCACAGACGGAGATCTGATTTGTCCTCCCCCACCGAGAAGAACTACAACGTCGCGAAGACCGACGAGCAGTGGCGCGAGGAACTGAGCGCCGCCGAGTACCACGTGTTGCGCCAAGCCGGCACCGAGCGGCCGTTCAGCAGCCCGTACGAGACCGATCCGACGGTCGGTGTCTACTCGTGCCGCGCGTGCGGTGCCGAGTTGTTCCGCAGTGAGACCAAGTTCGACGCCCACTGCGGCTGGCCCTCGTTCTACGCCCCGCTGGCCGAGGATCGGGTCGAGTACATCGAGGACCGCTCGATGGGCATGGTGCGGACCGAGGTGCGGTGCGCGAACTGCGGCTCTCATCTGGGCCACGTCTTCGGCGGCGAGGGCTTCGACACCCCCACCGACCAGCGCTACTGCATCAACGGCATCGCGCTGAATCTGCAACCCGAGCAGTAAGGCCGCCGCGGAGCGGCGCCTCAGCACCGCTGCGCAGCGGCGTCGGCTCAGGCCCAGAGCGCGACCAGCTCGCCCATCCCGAGCGCCCGGCCGGTGTAGAACGGCAGTTCCTCGCGCACGTGTCGGCGGGCCTCGGTCGCCCGCAGCTCACGCATGAGATCGACGATGCGGTGCAGCTCGTCGGCTTCGAACGACAGCAGCCACTCGTAGTCGCCGAGCGCGAACGCGGCGATGGTGTTGGCGCGCACGTCGACGAAGTCGCGAGCGGCGTGGCCGTGGTCGCGCAGCATCGTGGACCGCTCCTCAGCCGGCAACAGGTACCAGTCGTAGGACCGCACGAAGGGGTACACGCACAGGTAGCGCCGGGGGGCCTCGCCGGCCATGAACGCCGGGACGTGGGTGCGGTTGAACTCTGCCGGGCGGTGCAGGCCCATGCTCGACCAGACCGGCTCGAGGTGGCCGCCCAGCGCGGTCCTGCGGAACGCGTGGAACGCGTCCTGGAGCGCGTCGGCGGTCGGCGCGTGCCACCAGATCAGCAGATCGGCGTCGGCCCGCAGGGCGCTGACGTCGTAGGTGCCACGCACGACCACGTCGTCGCCGGCCAGCTTCGCGAACAGCGCCTCGACCTCGTCCACCAGCGGAGCGCGGTCCTGGTCGCCCAACGGCGTCCGCAGCCGGAACACCGAGTACATCGCGTAGCGGATCGTGGCGTTGATCTGATCGGGGTTCACGTCGCTGTTCGTCATGACTCCATTGTCTCCTGTCCGAGAATTCGTTCCGCTGCGGCATGAGCCGTCGCGATGACGGCCGGGATGCCGACCCCGTGGTAGGCAGCGCCGCACAGGGCGAGTCCCGAGATCGGGTCGACGTCCGCCTCGATCGCGTCGACGGCGTCGAGATGACCGACGTCGTACTGGGGAAGACCACCGCCCCAGCGCTGCACGCGGCGTGCGACGACCTGTCCGACCTCGCCCACCGGCTCGACGGCGCGGCGCAGGTCGGCCAGCGCGGTGGCGACGAGTTCGTCGTCGGGCCGCTGCAGCGCCGTCGTGTCGCCGGCCCGGCCCAGTGAGGTCCGGACCACCGCGGCGTCTCCCGCGGACTCGGCCAGCCACGCCCACTTGTTCGTCGCGAAGGTCGCCGCCTTGATCGCCGCAACGTCGATCGGCGGGACGAGGAACCCCGAGCCGGACGGCAGGTCGGCCCCCTCGAGCACGAAGGTCACGAGCGCCATCGACGCGTAGTCGATCCCGGCCAGCGTGAACGCCGCTCGCGGGGCGGTCTCGGCGAGCAGACGCGAGGCCGCCGGCGCAGGAACCGCGAGCACGACCGCGTCGAACCGCTCGCGGCGGGCCTGTGTCGTCGGACCGACCACGAGGGTCCAGCCGCCGCCGTCGCGACTCATCGCCCGCACCGTACTGTTCAGGCGCACCTCGAGCCGCTCGGCCAAGGCGAGCGGCAACGTGCCGACGCCACCGGAGAGCCCGGCGAGCAACGGACCGGGCAGCGCGCGACCCGAGGCGCGGCGCTGCACCGCGGCCGCGACCGGGTCGGGCCCGAGCGCGGCGATCATCGGCGCTGCGGCGCGGAGCGAGAGCCGGTCGGCGTGCCCGGCGTACACGCCACCCAGCAGTGGCTCGACCAGCCGGTCGACGACGTCCCGTCCGACTCGCTCCGCGACGAACGCGCCGACCGAGACGTCCTCCTCGGGCACCGGAACGCTGCGGGGGTCGACCGGCGCGCTCAGTACCCCGGAGGCGGTCAACGCCTCGAGGTCGGCGGGAACCCCCATGACCGTCGGCGGCATGGGCCGGAGGGCGCCCCGCGTCCACAGCGTGGCGGGCGACGGCTCGGGGTGAACGAGCCGATCACCGAGGTCCAGCTCCGCCACCAGATCGAGAGCTTCGGGCCGGCGAGCGAGCATCGATTCGGCGCCGAGGTCGACGGTGATCCCCCCGACCTCGCCGACGAGCAGCTTGCCGCCGACCCGATCGGCACCCTCGAACACGACGACGTCGGCTCCGGCCTCCTGCAGGTCGTAGGCGCAGGTCAGCCCCGCGATCCCGCCGCCGACCACCGCGACGCGCACGGTCAGGCCACCGGGTACGCGTGGACGAAGTCGACCAGCCGAGCGAGGGCATCGGGATCGGTGGCGGGAAGGACACCGTGCCCCAGATTGAACACATGACCGCGAGCGGCGCGCCCGCCCTCGATGATCTGCGCCGCGCGCTCGTGCACGACCTCGGTCGGTCCGAACACGAGCGTCGGGTCCAAGTTGCCCTGGAGCGACCGCTCAGGTCCGACGCGGCGGGCCGCCTCGTCGAGCGGCACCCGCCAGTCCACGCCGACGACATCGGCCCCGGCCTCACCCATCGCGCCGAGCAACTCGCCCGTGCCCACCCCGAAATGGATGCGCGGCACGTCGAGATCGGCGACCGAGTTCAGCACCGTCGCCGAGTGCGGCTGGACGTACGTGCGGTAGTCCTGCAGCGACAGCGCACCGGCCCAGGAGTCGAACAGCTGGATCGCCGAGGCGCCGTGCTGGACCTGGAGCCGCAGGAACTGACCACCGATCCGCGCGATGCGGTCGAGCAGCGCGTGCCAGAGCTCCGGGTCGCTGTACATCAGCTCCTTGGTCCGCCGGTGATCGCGAGAGGGCCCACCTTCGATGAGATAGGACGCCAGCGTGAACGGCGCTCCGGCGAAGCCGATGAGCGGCGTGCCGCCGAGTTCGCCGACCAATGCCTCGACCGCGTCGGTCACCGACGTGACGTCCTCGGGTTCGAGATCGCGCAACTGATCGAGCTGCGCGGCGCCGCGCACGGGTTCGGCGACCACCGGACCGGTTCCGGCCACGATGTCCAGATCGACGCCGATGGCCTTGAGCGGGACGACGATGTCGGAGAAGAAGATCGCCGCGTCCACGCCGTATCGGCGCACGGGCTGCATCGTGATCTCGACGACCATGTCGGTCCGGAAACACGACTCGAGCATCGGGACGCCTTCTCGCAGCTTCCGGTACTCCGGCAGCGAGCGGCCGGCCTGCCGCATGAACCAGACGGGTGTGTGTGCGGGCTGCTCACCACGACACGCGGCGAGGAAGGGACTGCTGGCGATCGAGGTGCTCACACCTCGAGTCTCTCAGGCACCGCCGCGTGTCGAGGGTGGAGGTGGGCCCGATCCGGCCTAGGATCGCGGTGTGGCAGCCCGAAGCGAGATCGACGGCGTGCCCGCAGCGTTCGCGCGGGCCGTCGAGCAGATCATGCGGGCGCACGCCCGCCCCGAGCTCACCGTGGAGGTCATGCCTCCACCGCAGCGCATCGCGCCCTACGCCCATGCCATCAGCGGCGACCTCACCGTCGACGACGAGGACGTCGCCACGGGGCGCTTCATCTGCCTCCACGATCCGGCCGGCCACGACGCGTGGCAGAGCACGTTCCGGTGCGTGACGTTCGCGAAGGCCGACATCGACATCGAGATGGCCGCCGATCCGATGCTCACCGAAGTGGGCTGGAGCTGGCTCACCGACGCGCTCGAGGCCGTCGGTGCCCACCACCATGCCGCGAGCGGCAGTGTCACCGTCGTCCGCTCGGACAGCTTCGGTCAGATGGCCGAGGACGGCAGCAGTGCGCAGATCGAGGTGCGCGCGTCGTGGTCGCCGGCCGAGAATGACGACCTCGGACCGCACGCGGACGCTTGGATGCATCTGCTCGCCGAGCTCGCGGGCCTTCCACCCGTCGCGCCCGGCATCGTGCCGCTTCGACGCACCGGACGCCGCGGCTCAGGGGTGGTGCGGTGACCGCGCCGGACGCCGGAGCCACGCCCGACGACGCCCCCGAGGAGGCGCCGCTTCCCCGTCTCGGCTTACGCGAGCCCCTCGGCGACGTCATCGACGACGAAGACGAGTTGGCCCGCGCGTGCGCGGAGATCTCGCTCGCCTACGGTCCGATCGGCCTCGACGCCGAACGCGCCTCCGGCTACCGCTATTCACAGCGCGCCTACCTCGTCCAGGTGAGGCGCGAGGGAGCCGGCACGTTCCTCATCGACCCCACCGCGTTCGACGACCTCACCGATCTGGGCGAGGCGTTCGGCGAGGCGGAGTGGATTCTGCACGCTGCGACCCAGGACCTGCCGTGCCTGGCCGAGGTCGGTCTACGGCCCACGGCGCTGTTCGACACCGAACTGGCCGGGCGCCTGCTCAACCTCCCGAGGGTCGGCCTGGCGGGACTGGTCGAGCACTACCTCCACATGAGCCTGGCCAAGGAGTTCTCCGCCGCCGACTGGTCCACCCGACCGTTGCCCGAGCCCTGGCTGGAGTATGCGGCGCTCGACGTCGAGGTGCTCGTGGAGTTGCGCAACCTGGTCGAGGCCGACCTCGAACGCACCGGCAAACTGCCGTGGGCACTCGAGGAGTTCGAGGCCCTGTTGACCTTCACCGGGCCCGCCGAACGCAGCGAGCCCTGGCGCCGTACCTCGGGCATCCACAAGGCGCGCGGTCGCCGGGCGCTGGCCGTCGTCCGTTCCCTCTGGCAGACCCGCGACCGGATCGCCCAGCAGCGCGATGTCACGCCCGGGCGGATTCTGCCCGACTCGGCCATCCTCGAGCTCGCGATGTCCCCGCCGCAGGATCTGAGCCAGTTGCGTGCCTCGCGACCGATGCGCGGACGTGGCCCCCGGCGGTTCCTCGACGAATGGCACGCGGCGATCGAGGAGGCGCTCTCGCTCGACGAGGCCGACCTGCCCAGCGCCGGTCAGCGCCACGACGGTCCGCCACCCCCACGCGCCTGGGCCGAGAAGAACCCCGCCGCCGCGGGGCGGCTTCAGCGGGCGAAAGCCGTCGTCGTCGAACTGGCCGAGCAGTACGACCTGCCCAGCGAGAACCTGGTCTCCCCCGGTTTCATCCGGCAACTGGCATGGGAGCCACCGAGCGTCATCGATTCCGACACCGTGGGCGAAGCCTTGACCGAGCTCGGCGCCCGGCGCTGGCAGATCGGTCTCGTCGCCGGTCCGGTCAGCCAGGCGCTGCGCGAGTGATTACGCTGAGCCGATGACGACTGCGCCGTCTCGCCGGGCACCCACCGTCGACCCGCGCTTCGCGGCGGTCGACGACCTGCTGCAGCGCAACGTCGAGGACGGCGTCGAGCTCGGCGCCAGCCTCTGTGTGATCCGCGAGGGCGAGGTGCTCCTCGACACCTGGGCGGGCTGGACCGATCGCGAGCGCAGCGTCCCCTGGCAGCACGACACCCTCACCCCGATGTGGTCGACGAGCAAGACGCTCGTCAACCTCGCGACGTGGATGCTCCACGACGACGGCGTCCTCGACGTCGACCGGCCCGTCGCGCACTACTGGCCCGATTTCGCCCAGCACGGCAAGGGGGAGGTCACGGTCCTCGACGTGCTCGCCCACACCTCCGGGGTCCCGGCGTGGAGCCCGAAGATCACCGTCGACGATCTGTACGACTGGGAACGCAGCACCGCCGACCTCGCCGCCTCCGCCCCCTGGTTCACCCCGGGCTCGGCGCCCGCCTACCAGTTGCTGAACCAGGGCCACCTCCTCGGCGAAGTCATGCGCCGCACGACGGGGCTGCTTCCCGGTGAGATCGTCGCCCAGCGCATCGCCGAGCCGCTCGGGGCGGACGTGCACATCGGCCTGGGTCCGGACCACGACGCCCGCGTCGCTCCCGTCGTCCCGCCGCGCCTGATCGAGCTCGATCCCCAGGACCCGGACGGCGTCGCGGCGCAAGCACTGCTGCGCCCGTTCGTCCACGTCCGCGAATCGGCCACCGAACGGTGGCGCCGCGGCCAGATCCCGGCCGCCAACGGCCACGGCAACGCGCGCGGCGTCGCGCTGGCTCAGGCGGCGATCTCCCACGGTGGCGAGTTCGGGGGCGTCCGACTGCTGCGACCGGCCACCGTCGAACGGCTGCTGACACCGCACGTGAGCGGCGTCGACCTCGTCCTCGGGCTCTCGCTGACCTTCGGGCCGGGCTGGGCTTTGGCCGGTTCGCTACCGTCGGCAACCGCGCCGGGCCGACGTTGCTACTGGGGTGGCCTGGGCGGATCGGTCGTCGTCAACGACGTCGCCACCGCCACGACGATCGCGTACGTCATGAACCGCCTACGGTTCGAACATCCCGTCGGCGGCACGCCCCGCGTCACCCGGCCGTGTGGTGACTCGCGCTTCGACGCGTACCTCGCCGCAATCGACGGAGCATGGAAGGACTGACGGTGGCCGACTTCGACAAGCCCGCACTGCCCGGTCAGAACCTGTTCGATGTCCAGCCCGATCCTGCCTCCGATCCGTCGGAGGCCACCGCGGCCGGCCATCGCATCGCCAACCTGCTCGTCCGCGGGACCAAGGAGCCCGCGGCCGAGGACCAGGAACTGGTCGACCGCGTGCTGCACCTCGCTGACGAGGAGGGGCTCGGCGTGATCGCCGAGCTGTGGTCACGCGCCGCGGCGGATTCGCTTGCGGGTGCCTTGTGGCGTCTGTACGTACTGCGCACCTGGGTGCATCGCCAGCCCGACCGCGCGGCTCACGAGTTCGCCCTCGGCAAGGCGTACGCACCCGTGCAAGAGGTACTCGCCGGCGTCGTCGAGCCTCCCGGCCCCCAGGAGGTCGTCGCGCTCGTCGACACCGTCGTGCGGGGCATCGTGAGCGAGAACTTCGACGTCACCCTCGACCGTGCGGCGGCCTTCGCGCACATCGTCGGAGTCGGCCGGGCGCAGGCCGAGGACGGCGACGCGCACAGTGGGGCGCGGCTCGTCGACACGGCTCGCGCGTTGCGGCGCGCCGCCGAACTCGAACGCGCCGGCGCACTGTACTGATCGGCACGCCGGGCGGGCTCCGCGAGCGGTGCATTCGTGGCCACGAGTGGTGCAGATTCGGGGCCGGCCGCGGCTGTTCGTGACGCTATTGCACCACTCGCGGCCTGCCCGTGCGGGCCGGAGCCTGCGTGAGAAAGGGGCGCCGGGTTGGGAGCGCCTCACGGCGCGTGGCCGCTCGTAGCGGCTTATGTTGGGACCCGGGGCTACCGCAACCCGGCGCTGTCTTCAGCCTAACCGCCCGCTGGTCGTGCTCAAGGGCGGGAGGCGCATGTCATACGTGCTGAGGGCCGGAGCCCTCGAAACGTATGACGCACGGAAGCTACGGCGCGAAGGTCGTGTAGCTCTGCTCCGGCCGGCCGATCGCGGCGAGCGCCTCGAGGTCGTCCTCGGTGGGCTCCCAGCGTCCGGCGGCCGCATTGGCCGCGATCTGCTCCGGCTTGGTCGCCCCGGCGATGACGCTCGCGACCTGAGGCTGCGCGGCCAGCCCGCCGATCGCCACGTCGAGCAAGGACACACCGCGCTCATCGGCGAACGTCTGCAGCGCTTCGATCCTGTCCCAGTCGGCCGCCTCGTAGCGGGCCCGCTGCTGCGCCAGGCGCGTGCCTTCGGCGGGCGACTCGTCGCGGCGGTACTTGCCGGTCAGGAGTCCGTACGCGAGCGGGAAGTACGGGAGGATGCCGACGCCGAGGTGGCGGCACGCCGGGGTGAGCTCGATCTCGGCGGTGCGGTTGTAGAGCGAGTACTCGTTCTGCGCGGTGACGAACGAGGCGACGCCCTCGGTGCGGCTGATCCAGTCGGCGTCCACGAGCTGCCAGGCCTGGAGGTTCGAGCAACCGACCGCGCGGACCTTACCGGCCTGCACGAGTTCGTCCAGTGCGCCGAGGGTCTCGGACAGCGGCGTGGCTGGGTCGGGGGTGTGGAACTGGTAGAGGTCGATGACCTCGACGCCGAGACGCCGCAGACTCGCGTCGCACGCCCGGTGCACGTACTCGCGCCGGCCGCGGGCCCCGCCGTCGTCGCCGTTGGCGCCCTGCATGTCCATGCCGAACTTCGTGGCGACGACGACCTCATCGCGACGTCCGCGCAGCGCAGCCCCCAGCAACTCCTCACTCGCACCGAGCCCGTACACGTCGGCGGTGTCGAAGAAGGTCACTCCGTGCTCGAACGCGGCATCGACCACCGCCTGAGTCTGCTCGGCGTCGACGCGGACGCCGAAGGCGTTGCATCCGACTCCGACCGGGCTGACGACGATTCCGCTGCGACCGAGTGTGCGTTGTGCCATGACGTCAGCGTACGTGCGGTTAGACTCGCCGGGTGCGTCCCACCCGACCGACCGTGCGCGGGATCGCCGCGAGCTGCGCGGCGGTCCTCGTGGCTTTCCTGGTCGCGGTCTCGTGGCCCGGCGCGGCCGCGCACGCACGCTCGGCGTCCAGCGCTCCGTCGGCCTCGGTGAATCTGGGTGACGGCCCCTCGGCCACGCCGCGCGCCGCCGGCCTCCAGCCGGACTCTGCCCACGACCACGAGGCCACGGCGGCCGGCGACCACGATCCGGCCATCCTCGGCGCCGGCGTGACCCTGGCCCTCGCCTTGCTCGGCCTGCTCGCCCTGGTGACGGTGAGCGCGGCCGAAGGGCGGCTGCACGCGGCTGCGCGCGGCCGGGCGCCGCCGGCGTTCGCGTAGTGTCCGCGCCCGCTGTCCCGCCTCACCCGAAAGCTCTTCCATGACCATGACCCCGTCGCGCTGGCGCGCGATCGCCGCGCTGTTCGTCGTCATCCTCGCCGGGCTCGCTGCCTGGTACTTCCCGCCCAACCTCGGTCTCGACCTTCGCGGCGGCACTCAGATCGTCCTCGAGGCCGAATCCACCGAACGCGTCGAAGCCGACGCCGAAGCCACCGACCGCGCACTCGAAGTCATCCGCGGCCGCGTCGATGCCCTCGGCGTCTCCGAGCCCACCCTCGCCCGCTCGGGCGAGAACCGCATCATCGTCGAGCTGCCCGGCGTCGAGGACCCGCGCAAGGCCGCCGAGGTGATCGGTCAGACCGCCACCTTGGAGTTCCGCGAGGTCATCTCCCCGGCCACCGCCGAGACGCAGCCCGAGGAGGGTCAGGTCGTCCTGCCCGACGAATCGGGCCAGCAGTTGCTGCTCGCGCCGCCCAGCCTGGACGGCAACGGCATCAGCGACGCGCAGGCCGCGCAACCGCAGAACAGCATCGGCAGCTGGGTGGTCAACGTCGACTTCAACGGCGAGGGCCGCGGGCCGTGGTCCGATCTCGTCAGTTCCGCCTGCGCGAACGCCGCCGGCGGTCAGCGCATCGCCATCGTCCTGGATCAGCAGGTCATCTCCTCACCGCAGATCCAGCCGGACCTGTGCGCGAGCGGCGGCGGCAGCACGACGAGTATCACCGGCGACTTCTCCTCCTCGGAGGCGGCCGACCTCGCCGTGCTGATCAAGGGCGGCGCGCTCCCCGTTCCGGTGGAGATCATCGAGCAGCGCACGATCGGCCCCACGCTCGGCGCGGCAGCCATCGACGCCTCCTTCGAGGCCGCCCTCATCGGCCTGGCCCTCACCGGTCTGTTCATCGTCGTCATCTACCGCGTCGTGGGTTTCATGGCCACGATCGCGTTGGGCATCTACACCCTCATCGCCTACGCCATCCTCGTGTGGCTGGGAGCCACCCTCACCCTGCCGGGCATCGCCGGCTTCGTTCTCGCGATCGGCCTGGCGATCGACGCCAACGTCCTGGTGTTCGAACGAGCGCGTGAGGAGTATCAGGAGAACCCGAAGTCCGGGTTGCCACCGTCGCTGACGACCGGCTTCAGCAAGGCCTGGTCGGCGATCATCGACTCCAACATCACGACGATCCTCGCCGCGGTGCTGCTGTTCATCTTCGCCACCGGCTCCGTCCGCGGTTTCGGCGTCACGCTCACGATCGGCGTGATCGCCTCGATGATCTCCGCGCTCGTGGTGGCCCGGGTCCTCGCCGAATGGGCCGTGCGCCGGGTGCCCCTGCGCGACCACCCGCGCGCCAGCGGCATCGCGGGCACCGGCCGGGTCCGCACCTTCATCAACGAACGCGGCCCCTTCATCGTCAAGCGCGCCGGGCTGTGGGTCGGCGTGACCGCCGCCGTGGCGATCGTCTCGCTCGTCGGCGTCTTCGGCAAGGGCCTCAACCTCGGTGTCGACTTCACCGGCGGCCGCATCATCGAGTACTCCACCGCACAGCAGCCCGACGTCGACGAGATCCGCTCGGCCGTGAGTGACGCGGGCTTCCCGAACGCCGTCGTCCAGGAGTCGTCCGGTGACGGCGGAGACTCCAACGTGACCGTCCGCACCGAGGACCTCAGCGACGAGGAAGCCGACCAGGTCCGCGATGCGGTCGCCTCGGTGTCCGGCGACGTCGAGCAGATCCGCGACGAACAGGTGGGACCGAGCCTCGGCAGCGAGTTGCGCACCAAGGCGCTCATCGCCTTCGCCATCGCGCTCGGCGCACAGATGCTGTACCTGGCCTGGCGGTTCCGCTGGACGTGGGCGCTCTCGGCCCAACTGTCGCTCGCCTCGGTCGTGCTGACCGTCGTCGGCATCTTCGCCTGGTGGGGCAAGACCATCGACAGCGTGTTCCTCGCCGCGATCCTGGCGATCATCGGCCTGGCGGTGAACGACACCATCGTCGTGTTCGACCGCATCCGAGAACACACCGGACTCCGCTCGGGAAGCAGTCTGCGCGCCACCGTCAACGAGGCGATCTTGCAGACGATCCCGCGCACCATCAACACGAGCCTCAGCGCGCTGTTCATCCTCGGCGCGCTCGCGGTCCTCGGTGGTGATTCGCTGATGGACTTCTCGCTGGCGATCATCTTCGGTCTGGTCATCGGTATCTTCTCGACGGTCTTCACGGCGTCCTCGCTCGCGGTGCTGCTGGAGGAGCGCTGGCCGTACGACCCGGACCGTGATGAGAAGAAGCAACAGGTCGATCCGTACGCCTACGTCGACAACGGGCGTGGCGACGGAGCGGTCCTCTGACCCCCTAGGCTGGCGACCATGACGACACCACCGCCCGGCTGGTGGGGCCCCTCCCCCGAGGCGCCCTACGGCCGCCACCCCGTGACCGGCGTGCCCTATTCGGACAAGTCGAAGATCGTCGCGGGTCTGCTGCAGATCCTCATCCCCCTCGGGATCGGACGGATGTACGCCGGCCACGTGGGTCTCGGCGTCGGCCAACTGGTGGTCACCATCGTCACGTGCGGCATCGGCGCACTGTGGCCGTTCATCGACGGCATCGTCATGCTCGTCGGCGACCCGACCGACGCGAACGGGCGACCCCTGCGCAGTTGACCCGCTCACAGCCCGGGCCGCGGGCCCCGGCTGTGAGCGGGTGCGACAATGGACGCATGCCGATCGCCAATCACGTCGTCGACCTCATCGGCGGCACTCCCCTGGTCCGCCTCAACTCCGTCGTGCCATCGGGAGGGGCGACCGTCGTCGCCAAGATCGAGTACCTGAACCCCGGCGGCAGCGCGAAGGACCGCATCGCGGTGAAGATGGTCGATGCCGCCGAAGCCAGCGGCGAACTGAAGCCTGGCGGCACGATCGTCGAACCCACGTCCGGCAACACCGGCGTCGGCCTGGCGCTCGTCGCTCAGCAGCGCGGCTACACGTGCATCTTCGTCTGCCCCGACAAGGTCAGCGAGGACAAGCGCAACACGTTGCGGGCGTACGGAGCCGAGGTCGTCGTGTGCCCGACGGCGGTCCCGCCCGAACACCCGGACTCCTACTACTCGGTCTCCGACCGCCTCGTGCGCGAGACGCCTGGCGCCTGGAAGCCCGACCAGTACTCCAACCCCGCCGGCCCCGAGTCGCACTACGAGACGACCGGCCCGGAGATCTGGAAAGACACCGACGGGACGGTCACGCACTTCGTCGCCGGCGTCGGCACCGGCGGCACGATCACCGGTGTGGGCCGCTTCCTCAAGGAGCAGAACCCCCAGATCCGGGTCATCGGCGCCGATCCGGTCGGCTCCGTCTACTCCGGCGGCACCGGCCGCCCCTACCTCGTCGAAGGTGTCGGCGAGGACTTCTGGCCCAGCGCCTACGACCCCTCGGTGCCCGACGAGATCATCGCCGTCTCCGATGCCGACTCCTTCGAGATGACGCGGCGGCTCGCGCACGAGGAGGGGCTGCTGGTCGGCGGCTCGTGCGGCATGGCCGTCGTCGCCGCGCTCCGGGTGGCTCAGGAGGCCGACCCCGATGATGTCGTCGTGGTGCTCCTTCCCGACGGCGGCCGCGGCTACCTGTCCAAGATCTTCAACGACGACTGGCTGGCCTCGTACGGGTTCTTGCGCACACCGCTGTCCGGAAAGCCCGGCACCGTGTCGATCGGCGACGTGCTCCGCCGCAAGACCGGCGACCTCCCGGCTCTCGTGCACACCCATCCCTCCGAGACCGTTCGCGACGCGATCGAGATCATGCGTGAGTACGGCGTCTCGCAGATGCCCGTCGTCGGACCCGAGCCGCCGGTGGTCATCGGCGAGGTCGCCGGCAGCGTCAGCGAACGCGAACTCGTCAGCGCGGTGTTCGAAGGCCGCGCGTCGCTGACCGACGCGGTCGCCGATCACATGGAGCCCGCGCTGCCGCTCATCGGCGTCGGCGAGGACCTTCAGGCCGGCCTCGACGCGCTGAGCGACACCGACGCCGTCATGGTGGTCGACGAAGGCACACCGCTCGGCGTCCTCACCCGTCTCGACCTGCTGGGAGCTCACGTATGACGCATTCGGACGACTCCGGTTTCGCGACCCGCGCCATCCACGCGGGCTTCATGCCCGACCCGGTGACCGGGGCGGTGAACGTCCCCATCTACGCGAGCTCGACGTTCGCGCAGGACGGCGTCGGCGGCATGCGCAGCGGCTACGAGTACGCCCGCACGGGCAACCCCACGCGCACGGCGCTCGAGTCGACCCTCGCCGCGCTCGAGGGCGGCCGCTTCGGCCGGGCGTTCGCCTCGGGCATGGCCGCCACCGACACCGCGCTGCGCACGCTGCTGCGCCCCGGCGACCACCTGGTGATCCCCGACGACGCCTACGGCGGCACGTTCCGGCTCATCGACAAGGTGTTCACGCAGTGGGGCGTCACCTACACCCCGGTCGCCGTGAACGATCCCGATGCCGTGCGGACGGCCGTCCGCGAGACCACCAAGGCCATCTGGATCGAGACGCCCACCAATCCCCTGCTCAACATCGGCGACATCGAGGCGGTCGCCGCGATCGCGCGCGAGGCTGGAGTCCGGCTCGTCGTGGACAACACGTTCGCGTCGCCCTACCTGCAGCAGCCGCTGTCGCTCGGCGCCGACGTCGTGCTGCACTCCACCACCAAGTACATCGGCGGTCACTCCGACGTGGTCGGCGGCGGGCTCGTCACCGACGACGAGGAACTGGACGCGGGCTTCGCCTTCCTGCAGAACGGCGCGGGCGCGGTGCCCGGCCCCTTCGATGCCTACCTCACCATGCGGGGCGCCAAGACGCTGGCCGTCCGGATGGACCGGCACTGCGACAACGCCGAGGCGGTCGTGGACCTGCTGCTCGGCCATCCGTCGATCGCCCAGGTGCTCTATCCGGGTCTTCCCGAGCACCCCGGCCACGAGGCGGCGGCACGGCAGATGCGTCGCTTCGGCGGGATGATCTCGGTACGTCTCGCCGGCGGCCGGGAGGCGGCCCTCGACTTCTGCTCCCGCACGAAGATCTTCACGCTCGCGGAGAGCCTCGGTGGCATCGAGTCGCTCATCGAGCATCCCGGAGCGATGACGCACGCTTCGACGGCCGGTTCGGCACTCGAGGTTCCCGACGACCTCGTCCGGCTCTCGGTCGGCATCGAGGACATCGACGACCTCGTGGCCGACCTCGAGCAGGCGCTCGCCTAAGCCTC
>NZ_RDBF01000070.1 GCF_003674095.1 Aeromicrobium phragmitis | reverse complement strand
AGAATTGAGAAGTTGAGAGAATGTCATATATTTTCGCATATTCCTAAAACTGTGCGTATGCATCGTTTCCTCGGTGCATATGTGAACAATTCGCAAAGGATACGTCTATTGTGTATGTAATCGCCAAGCACATGTGGTTGCGGTGTTGTTTGTGAAATTTCAGCCGCATCTATGCAGAATTGAGCAGTTGAGAGACTTTACCATCTTTTCACATGCTGTAACATAGGCCAGTGTGGGGGAGTGACAAAAGTAAAAATATAAAAATGTAATATTCTTCCGATCGCAGGGAAGATTTATAACATTTTAAAGGGGATAATGAGAGGAGTGTAGCTTTGAAATATCAGCCGGATCTGTGCAGAATTGAGAAGTTGAGAGAATGTCATATATTTTAGCATATTCGTGAAACCGTGCGTATGCATCGTTTCCTCGGTGCATATGTGAACAATTCGCAAAGGATGCGCTTATTGTGTAAGTAGTC
>NZ_RDBF01000069.1 GCF_003674095.1 Aeromicrobium phragmitis | reverse complement strand
GACCCTGACCGTGGTCGCCGACTTCGGGGTCCCGGTCCGCCGCCTGTGGGACGCGTACGTCGATCCCCGGCAGATCGAGAAGTTCTGGGGCCCGCCCGAGTGGCCCGCCACCTTCACCCGCCACGACGTCGCCCCCGGTGGCCGCTCGGACTACTACATGACCGGCCCGGACGGCGAGAAGTCCGCGGGATTCTGGGAGTTCCTCTCCGTCGACCCGCTCCGGTCCTTCGAGGTGCGCGACGGCTTCGCCACCGACGACGGCTCACCCAACCCGGACATGCCCTCGATGCGGATGGTCTTCACGTTCGAGGAGACGGACCGGGGTTCGCGGTTGATCACCACGACGCACTTCAACTCGGTCGAGGAACTCGAGCAGCTCGTCGGCATGGGCATGGAGGACGGCATGCGTGCCGCGATGGGCCAGATCGACGAGGTGCTGGCCGACCTCGCCTCGTTCGCCGCCGGACGCGGAACCGAGA
>NZ_RDBF01000068.1 GCF_003674095.1 Aeromicrobium phragmitis | reverse complement strand
TCGCTCACAACCCGTTCTGGACGGTCGATGCCGACGGCCGGACGAGCCTGCGCTGAGCGTCAGTGCGAGACCGGGCATCGGCCCGCCCGGTCGTCACCACCATCGGCGTGGCCCGACGGTGCCTCCGCCGACGGCGTCCGCGGCTGCAGCTCGAGCCGGAAGCCCTTCGGGACGATCGTGAGCCGTTCATCGATCCGCAGTTCGTAGTCCGGGTCTCCGCTGATCTCATAGCGGTGCAGGATGCGCGCGAGGACGAGGATGGCCTCGTGCAAGGCGAACTGCCGGCCGATACAGGCTCGTTCGCCCGTCCCGAACGGCTTGTAGATGTTCTTGGCCCTGCCGCGGCTGTTCTGTGGCAGGAAGCGATCCGGGTTGAACTGATCGGCGTCCTCACCCCAAACCCGCTGATCACGGTGCGTCAGCGGCAGGATGATCAGCGCCCAGTCGTCAGGCGTCATGCGGTACGTCCCGGCCAGCAT
>NZ_RDBF01000067.1 GCF_003674095.1 Aeromicrobium phragmitis | reverse complement strand
CCGCTGGACGTTCTGGAGCATCTGCACGGGGTGGTACTCGCGCTGCAGGATCACCGTCGCACCGAGGAACATCATCGTGAGGAACCAGCAGTTGAGCGGCGCTGCGTGCCAGATCGGCATGGCGATGAGGAAACGTTCATCACGCGTGAAACCGAGCGTCGACACCATCAAGGGCGAGGCGCTGCTGATCGTCCGATGCGTGTGCACGCACGCCTTCGGCGAACTTGTCGTGCCGGAGGTGAAGAGGTACTGGGCCGGGGCATCGATGTCGTCGTCCACCGCGCTCTCGATCGGCGTGCACGTCTCGGCGAGTTCGTCGAACGCCTCGAGGCCGTCGACCACGGCCTCTGTAGTCATCCAGGTGATGCCCGAAGCTGCGTCCGTGGCGATGGAAGCGAGGTCAGCGGCGACGACACCGACCACCGCTCCACTGTGTTCGACGGCGTAACGGACCTCGGGGACGGTGAGCTTGTGATTGACC
>NZ_RDBF01000066.1 GCF_003674095.1 Aeromicrobium phragmitis | reverse complement strand
CGACGCGCATCGTGACCGACCGGCTGGACGTGCTGATCCGCGAGCTGTCGCCGTCGTCCGAACTCGTCGGAGTAAGTGGGGAGTTGACGGAGTCGCTGCACGCCGACCTCGAGAACCTCCCCGACCTCGACCCGCGGCTGCTGACCGTCAACGCCGCCGAGCCGTACCGGCTGAAGCTCGCCTGCATGCGCCTCAAGGTGCAGAACACCGCGGCTCGCATCGCCGACCGCCAGCCGCATCGTCCCGGAGTGGACTACGCCGATCGCGACGAACTGCTGGCCGACCTCGCCATCGTCGATCGTTCGCTGCGCGAGAACGGCGGAACTCTCATCGCCGACCGGCTGCTCGCGGACGCTGTCCGCTCCATCGCGCTCGTCGGTCTCCACCTCGCCACCCTCGACATCCGGGAGCATGCCGACGCGCACCACCACGCCATCGGACTCATGGTCGACCGTCTCGGCGAGCTGGACAGCGCGTACGAGGT
>NZ_RDBF01000065.1 GCF_003674095.1 Aeromicrobium phragmitis | reverse complement strand
CGCTCGTTCTCGAGCTCGTTTGTCTTCGATGTTGCAGATCGCGAGCCACAGCAGCTTCACCACGGCGGCGTCGTTGGGGAAGTGTCCGCGGTTCTTGGTGATCTTGCGCAGCTGGTAGTTCAGCGATTCGATCGCATTGGTTGTGTAGATCACCCTGCGGACCTCGGGCGGGAACGACAGGAACGGCGTGAACCGTTCCCATGCGTTCTCGAACGCCGCGACCGCGTGCGGGTTCGCCTTGCCCAGCGGCGATGCTGCGAACGCCTCCAACGCTGCCCTGGCGGCGTCAGCGTCGGCGGCGGTGTAGATCGGCTTCAACGCTGCTGCGACGGCTTTGCGCTGGCCCCAGTTCACGAACCGCATCGCGGTGCGGATGAGATGGACCACGCAGGTCTGGACGGTCGATTCAGGCCAGGTGGCCTCGATCGCTTCGGGGAATCCGGTGAGCCCGTCGCAGCAGACGATCAGCACGTCGCGGATGCCG
>NZ_RDBF01000064.1 GCF_003674095.1 Aeromicrobium phragmitis | reverse complement strand
GCGGGCCGAGGTTCTCGCCCTTGAACTCGACGAAGTCGGCGGCCAGCGGCGCTGCTGCAGCGGTCAGGCGATCGGTGCTCCAGCCGGCGGCCTCCGCGGTGCGGTCGGCCAGCCAGGTCAGCGAGCGGCGGGCGTGGGCGGCGGTGCGGACCACGTCGGTCTGGCGGAACGTGTCGTTGAAGACCTCGAGCGAAAGCGGGCCGGCGTACCCGGCGCGCAGCACATGCCCGAGGAAGGCCGTCAGGTCGAAGCTGCCCTCGCCGGGGAAGAGGCGGTGGTGACGGCTCCACGAGAGGACGTCCATGTCGAGCGCCGGAGCGTCGGCCAGCTGGAGGAAGAAGATCTTCTCACCGGGGATGTCCTCGATCGCGGAGGGATCGTGCCCGCGCGAGAGGATGTGGAAGCTGTCGAGGCACGTCCCCAGGTTGGGCCGATCGGCCATCTCGACGATACGCCAGGCGTGGCGATAGTCGTCGACGAAGCGGCCCC
>NZ_RDBF01000063.1 GCF_003674095.1 Aeromicrobium phragmitis | reverse complement strand
CGTCGCACCAGACGATGCCGGTGGTGGTCTCGCCGACGATCTCGATGGCGAGGGTGGAGTCCGGCGAGACGACGAGCGGGCGCGCGAAGAGCGCGTGGGCGCTGATCGGCACCATGAGCAGAGCCGAGACCTCCGGCCACACGATCGGCCCGCCCGCGCTGAAGTTATAGGCCGTGGAGCCGGTGGGCGTGGCGCACACGACGCCGTCGCACCCCCAGCGCGACACGGGGCGGCCGTCGATCTCCACGACGGCCTCCAGCATGCGCTCGCGCGAGGCCTTCTCAACGGTCGCCTCGTTGAGGGCCCAGTTGTGGGCGATGACCTCGCCGCCGACCGACACGACGACGTCGACGGTCAGGCGTTCCTCCACCTCGAGGTCGCCGGCGATGACGCGCGAGGCGATCTCGTGAAGATCCTCGACGTCGGCCTCGGCGAGGAAGCCGACGTGCCCGAGGTTGACGCCGAGGACCGCGGTGCCGGTGCCACGGCAGAG
>NZ_RDBF01000062.1 GCF_003674095.1 Aeromicrobium phragmitis | reverse complement strand
CCCGTCGACCCGGGAATGCCGGAGAGCGCCTCGGCCCCGACCCAGCCCTCGCTGACCGTGCGAGCCACGAAGGCGTCCCAGTCCTCCCCGGCGGCGACGGTGACCATCGCGCCGCTGCAGGCGTCGGCACTCACCGAGATTCCCTGCGTGCGCACCAGGACGACAGTGCCGTCGAATCCCTCGTCGGCGACCACGAGGTTGCTGCCACCGCCGACGATGAGCACGGGGTCGCCGGCCTCATCGGCGATCCGCACCGCATCGATCAACGTCCGTTCGTCGGTCGCCTCGATCACGTTGCGCGCCGGACCCCCCAACCGCAGGGTCGTCACCTCCGCCAGCTCCACACCGCGACGCTAGCAGGCTGACGGTTTACCAGGTTCAGTGGGGAAACTGCCAGCAGAAGGGAGATCTACGGTTACCAGATGGCAGCGTTTCTCCCCACTACGCAGCGTTGGCCGCACCGATCCGGTCGTCCCGTCCAGCCGAACCGCTGCAGGA
>NZ_RDBF01000061.1 GCF_003674095.1 Aeromicrobium phragmitis | reverse complement strand
CGAGCATGCCGTGAACGACACCAACAAGCGCTGGCATGGCCAGCGCCCATCTGCCATCGGCCAGGAGTAGCCACGATGTCAGCCACGAACCGCCGCCACGGTGCGCCGGACGCAAACGCTGAGGCGATTGCACTGTTCGCGGTGCTCTCGTTAGCAGCGCTGGTGCTGCTGTTCACCTGGGTTCCCGTTCATGTGTCCAGCTGGCGCGAGGGTCACGAGGTCCCAGCTAACCCGTTCACGCTCGTGGTCGGCCTGGTGACCGGCGACGTCGCATGGTCGTCAACGGCCACCGTCGCCGCCGTGGTGCTCGGTGTCGTGGTGGTCGTCCTCGCTGCTCTGTCGGTAGCAGCGCTGGTCCGGTTGAAGCGTCGACGTGCGCGGGTCGACAGTGCCGCGGCGCGGATGGGCCGCGGCCGTGAGGTAGCGCCGACCTCGCGCCGTGAGGTTGGCCGTACCGCCGAGCGCCTGGGCGTCAGCGGTACGCCTGGCCTCGTGGTGGCTC
>NZ_RDBF01000007.1 GCF_003674095.1 Aeromicrobium phragmitis | reverse complement strand
CGGGCGAGATTGATGCCGCCCGCGTCTCGGCGATCGCGGCTTGCGCGTGGAAGCTCACCCGCGAACGGTCGATCGAGAAGCTTGATCAGCGTTCCGTCGCCTATGCCGCGACGCACACGGTCAGCGAGCTGCGCCGTTGGGTGAAGCGGTTCATCGCCCGGCACGAACCCGAAGAGACCGAGAAACGGTATGAGGAGATCGTCGCCGAACGGTCCGTGACCATTCACCATGATGAGGACGGGACCGGCAGCCTGCATGCGGAGAACCTGCCGTCGTATGTGTTGGCGGGGATCGACCAACGGCTCGACCACGCCGCGAAAGCCGTGACCGAGGACGACCGCACCATCGCCCAACGGCGGGCCGACGTGTTCGTGGACGCGCTCGACCACATCGACCCCGACAACGAACCCGCCCGGACGCCCAACATGGCGATCGGTGTCATGGTCCCGGCGTCCACGCTCGCGGGAATCGATGATCAGCCGGCGATCAGCGCCGACCGCGACTGGGTGATTCCGGCAAACGTGCTGCGCGTCCTGGCCACCAGCGGCGACCCGTTCTGGTACCGGCTCCTCGTCGACGAACAAGACGACATCCTCGCCGTCACGTACCGGGGCTACTCACCACCCGAACACCTCAAGAACGCGATCCGTTACCGCGACGGCACCTGCCGCTACCCCGGATGCACGACCGAAGCCACCAACTGCGACCTCGACCACCGAGAACCCTGGCCCCACGGACAAACCTGCGCCGACAACCTCTGGGCCTTATGCCGGCACCACCACAAGCTCAAAACCTTCGACCACGCCGAACCCGTACCCCACGACGACGGCTGGGCCTGGCGCGTGGGAGAGACGATCCTGACCGAATGAGTCGGTCAGGTGCTGAGACTGCTGTAGGCGACGACTCCGTGCCGTAGTTCGTCGAGGGCGGAACGTGCCGTGTCGCGCAACGGACCGGCCCCCGCGGCATCAGCCAGCTGCGCCATGAGGTCCAGCAGCTGCTTCATCGCGCGGACGAAGTCACCGGCGGCCATCTCCGATTCGCGCAACACGACGTCCAATGAGGCGCCACGGCACCATTGCCACACCGCCTGCGCGAAGCCGAAGTCCGGCGGGCGCAGGAATCCGACGTGATGAGACCGCTCCAGCAGCATCAATTCGTCGGCGATCCGGTGCATGGCGTCCGCGGCCGCCAGCGCCTCGGGGCCCGGAAGGACCGAGGGAGGCCCGTCCTCCGACCGTGCCTCGTACGTCAACCCGCTGACGACCGCCGCCAGTTCCGCACTGTCGAGATCCTCGAACACGTGCTGACGAATGCACTCGGCGACGACGAGGTCGACGTCACTGTAGATGCGCTGGAGACGGCGGCCCTCGTCGGTCACCTCGTCTCCGCGCAGGTAGCCGAGCTCCACGAGAACCTCGCAGACGCGGTCGAACTGCCGCGCGACCGAGTTCGTTCGCTGCTCGACGCGGCGACGCTGCTGAGCGGTCTCGCGCTCGAGCTTCTGGTAACGCTCCGCCCAGCGCGCGTGGGATTCGCGGTCCGGACAGGAGTGGCACGGGTGCTCACGCAGCTCGCGCCGCAGGTCGGCGATCCTGGGGTCCTCGACCGTCGGCTGACCACCGTGCGGCTGATGGCGCCGATGCTCGGAGGTCGCCGCTCGCGTGCGCAGGGCCGACGCGAGGTCACGGCGCGCTTGCGGGTTGCGCGCATTGAAGCTCTTGGGAATCCGCATCCGGTCGCGTGCCGCCACCGGCGTCGGAAAGTCCACGAGCGCCAGCCGGCGCGCGTGCCGGTTCGCGGTGAGTACGAGCGGACGGGGCCCCTCGCGGTCGGCGTCGGTGCCCGGCTCCAGCACCACCGCGACCCCTGCCCAGCGGCCCGCGGGCACGTCGATGATGTCGCCGGTCCGCAGTTCACGCAACGACGCGAGGACTTCTTCGCGCTTGGCGGCACGGCGCGCCTTCGAGCCGGCGTTCTCCAGCTCCTTGAGTTCACGGCGCAGACCCATGTACTCCATGAAGTCGCCCTGCTCGCACTGCGCCGCATCGCGGTAACCGGCGAGCGCCTCATCGGCCTTGTGCACCTGCCGGGCGAGTCCGACGACGGCGCGGTCAGCCTGGAACTGCGCGAACGACTGCTCCAGCAACTCACGGGCCCGACCGCGACCGACCTGGCGCACGAGGTTGACCGCCATGTTGTACGACGGGTGGAACGACGACGTCAGCGGATAGGTACGGGTGGAGGCGAGACCGGCGACATGACGAGCGTCGAAGCCCGGCTGCCACAGCACCACGCCGTGCCCCTCGATGTCGATGCCACGCCGCCCGGCGCGCCCGGTGAGCTGGGTGTACTCCCCCGGCGTGATGTCGACGTGCGTCTCACCGTTCCACTTGCTCAGCCGCTCGATGACGACCGACCGTGCGGGCATGTTGATGCCGAGCGCGAGCGTCTCGGTCGCGAAGACCACCTTGACCAGGCCCCGGCTGAAGAGGTCCTCGACGATCTCCTTGAATGTCGGGAGCATGCCGGCGTGGTGGGCGGCGACCCCGCGGGCGATGCCCTCGCGGAACTCGTGGAAACCGAGGACGTACAGGTCGTCCTCGGGCAGGTGGGTCGTGGCCGCGTCCACGGTCGCGAGGATCTCGCGCTGCTCGTCTTCGGTGGTGAGAGTCAGACGCGCGTTGAGACACTGCTCGACTGCGGCTGCACAGCCGGCTCGACTGAAGATGAAGACGATGGCCGGCAGCAGACCCTCGGCATCGAGTTTCGTGACGACATCGACCCGGTCCGGCGTCTGGTAGCGGCTGCGCGGGCGCCGCTGCCCCTTTCCGGGTCGGCCCTTGCGCGCGCGGGACAACTGCCAGTCCTCACGTGCCATCCGTTCGAGACTGTGGTTGACCCGCTGGCCGTCGTCCTCGAACAACGGATAGAGCCGCCGGCCGACCATGACGTGCTGGTACAGCGGCACCGGACGCCGCTCTTCGACGATCGTCACCGTATTGCCGCGGACCTCGGTGAGCCACGCGCCGAACTCCTCGGCGTTGGAGACCGTGGCCGACAGCGAGATCACCGATACCGAGTCGGCGAGCCCGATGATCACTTCCTCCCACACGGCACCGCGGAAACGGTCCGCCAGGTAGTGGACCTCGTCCATCACGACGTAGCCGAGACCTTGGAGCGTGGTCGAGCCGGCATAGATCATGTTGCGCAGCACCTCGGTGGTCATGACCACGACGGGCGCATCACCGTTGATGCTGTTGTCGCCGGTCAGCAACCCCACCTGGTCGGCGCCGTAGCGTTCCTGCAGGTCGTGGAACTTCTGGTTGGACAGCGCCTTGATCGGTGTGGTGTAGAAGCACTTGCGTCCGCTCGCGAGCGCGACGTGCACGGCGAACTCGCCGACGATGGTCTTGCCCGACCCGGTCGGCGCGGCCACGAGCACGCCGTGGCCGTCCTCGACCGCCTGGCACGCGGTGACCTGGAAGTCGTCGAGGGCGAAGTCGTACAGGTCGCGAAACTGCGCGAGATGCGGGTGACGGCGGTTCGCCCTCACCTGGGCGTAGCGCTCGGCCGGAGAGGACGACATGGTCCCAGCCTACGGGTCGAGGGGCGAGGGGTCCTCGATCGACGATGGCTGGGTGTCCGCGAGCTCGTCGCGCGTGTTGGCGCGGCGCCGATCGGTCAACCGGGCGATCAGCTCGGACACGAGATACAACGCCGTCATCGGCACGGCGAGGAAGAGCATCGTCAGCGGGTCCACCGTCGGCGTCGCGACGGCCGAGAAGATGAAGATGCCGAGGATCGTCCACGGGCGTGCCCTGGCCAGCTGGCGTGCCGAGACGACACCGATCCGGTTCAGCAGTACGACGACGAGCGGGATCTGCGCGGCGACGCCGAACACGAGCATGATTCGCAGGATGAAGCTCAGGTAGTCCGCTCCCGAGGTGAGGTTCTCCCAGCCCTCCGGAACGAAGCCGATGAGCAGCTCGACGGCCGTGGGCAGGACGTAATATCCCGCCGCGGCGCCGCCGATGAACAGCGGGGCGCCGAGTGCCGTCAGCAGTGCCGCCCACCGCTTCTCATTGCGGTGCATGGCGGGCAGCACGAAGGCCCAGATCTGCCACATCCAGCCGGGACTGGAGATCACCAGGCCGACGATGAGCGATGTCTTGAGCTGGAACTGGAACGCTCCGCCGATCCCGGACATGATGAGCCGGGCGTCGATGCCCTGGGCTTCCAGTTCGGGGGCGACCCGGTTGAACGGATCGGTGAGCCAGTCGAGTATCCACGGATACCCGATCCACGCGACCACCACGCCGACCGCGATGGCCAGCAGTCCCCGCAAGAGGCGCGAGCGCAGCTCGCGGAGATGGTCCATGAGCGGCATCTGGCCGCCCGGGCCCGGGCGCGGCGTGGACGGGCGGCCCCGGCGCAGGGGCACGGCTAACGTTGCTCGCCGGGACGCTCACCCGGCGACGGCGTCTCCGTCGTGACCTCGGAGGCGTCGACCGTGCGCGGCGGTGCGTCGTCGGTCGGCGGCGTCGATTCGATGGACGTAGCGTCCTCGTCCTGGCTCGCCTTGACCTCGGACTTGAAGATCCTCAGCGCCCGTCCCGACCCTCGCGCCAGTTCGGGCAGCTTACGACCACCGAACAGCAGAACTACGATCCCCAGGATGATGAGGATCTCGGTGGCGCCAATTCCTCTGAACATGTCGCTCCTCGATCGGGTACTTATCCATCGTACGCCGCGAGCGCAGCGCGAGCCTGTGCGACTACCTCGTCGCCCAGCTCCCGAGGCTCCACGACGTGCACGAGACCGGCGTTGCGCAACACGAGACGGCGCAGCCAGCTCATGTCCGAGCCGTACAACCGCACGCGGGTCCGGTCACCGTCGGCCGTGTCGTCGACGATCTCGGCCTGATACTCATCCACGAGCCACCGTGCCTCGGGTTCGAGGTCGAGCACGGCATACGGCGTGTCGGGGCCGGGCGTGAAGAGCGCCGGCGGAATGTCGGTTCCGCCGTCGGCGGACTCACGTGAGCGTTCCACCGGCAGCTCGGTCTCCTCGGCCGCCGCGATGCGGTCGAGCCGGAACGTCCGCACGTCCACCGCACGGTGGCACCAGGCGCTCAAGTAGAGCCGGCCCTGCTCGGTGAACACGCGCCACGGGTCGACCCGGCGGCGGGTGCGCTCGTCACGTGCGGCGGTGACGTACTCGAGGTCGAGCTGGTGTCCGCGGCTCAACGCGGACAAGATCGTGTCCTTGATCGCGGCGTCGACGGTCGGAAGGTGGACGTCGACCGGTGCACTCGCACCGACCGCCCCCTCGAGCTTGGCCAAAGCTCCATCGATGGCTTTACGTTGATCGCCGGTGGCCGCCTGGCGCAGGGTACGCAGGGCGACGATGAGCGACGAGGCCTCGCGGGTGGTGAGGGTGAGCGGCCGCGGCATGAAGTCCGCGTCACGCAGGTACACGACGCCGTCGCGCTCGAGTGCGCCGAGGTCGACGTCGATGAGTTCGCCGTGGTACTCCCCCACCCCGGTCATCATCAGGACGGACAGGTCCTTGGTGATCTGCGCCTCGGAGACCCCGAACGTGGCGGCGAGTTCGGACACCGGAACGCCGGCGTTGCTCTGCAGGTACGGGACCATGGCGAGCATGCGAATGAGCCGCTGGCTCGAGGTGGTCGTGGTCATGCGTCCTCCCGGACCGCGGCCCGCAGGCGAGTGATGACGGCCTCACGTAGCGACGCGGGGCTCTCCGCGACGACGTCGGGTCCGAAGGCGGCGATCTCTCCGGCCAGGACGCGGGTGGAGGCGTAGCGCACGGCAATGCGGTCGGTCTCGGCGTCGATCGGTTCGACAAGCTCGGCGATGCGCCGCAGACTCTGCGCGCGCCCGGCGCGAACGCGCAGCACGGCGGCCTCCGTCGGCGGAGCCGGAAACAGCGCATCGGCCAGGTCGCGCAGATTCACGCCGTCAGGCACCAGGTAGCTTCCCGGCTCCCCTACGTGGGCGACGTCGCTGATCACCCGGGCGAGTCGGAACAAGCGGGGGGCGCGCCGGTCGCGGTCGTAGCCGCCGAGATACCAGCGGTCACGCACCGAGATGAGACCCCACGGTTCCACCTCGCGACGGCTCTCGGTGCCGTCGACCTTCCGGTAGGAGAACGCGATGGGGATTCGCCGCGTCGCCGCCGTCAGCACGTCATCGAAGGCCGGCTCATGCGCCGAGAGCCGCGGTTCCACCATCCGCATCGCGTCGGTGTCGATGTCGACGCCGATCGACTTGAGCTTCACCACCGCCGTCGCCGACTCACCGGCGAGGCTGGCCGAATCCCACACCTGCGCCGCCAAACCGATGACGGCGGCCTCCTCCCGCGTGAACGAGAGATCGGGAAGCTCCGCATCGTCACGGCGGATGCGATACCCCACCTCGTCGTCGAAGTACGGGTCGCGACTACCGGTCTCGATCGCGATGCCGAGCTCGCGCAGTTCGTCCTTGTCGCGCTCGAACTTCCGCTCGAACGCCCCAGGAGTCGAGTCGCGGTAATCGGCGATGGACGCCCGGATCTGATCCTTGGTGAGGTACTGATTCGCCGCGAGCAGTAGGAAGAAGAGGTTCATCAACCTCTCGGTCTTACGCTGCGCCATGCCTTGAGGATGTCAGAAGGCGTCGAGCACGTCGACGACGAAGGCCAGATCGCCCTCCGGACGGTTCTGCTCGGCAGCGTTCTCGCCGTACGCGGTCTCGACCGGGCAGGTGAGCAGCACGCGGCTGCCGACGGTCTGGCCCACGAGGGTCGCGTCCCAGCACGGGATGACCTGGCCCTGACCGATGGCGAACGTGGCAGGCGCCTTGCGCTCCCAGGAGCTGTCGAACACCTCGCCGCCGGGGTACGTGCTGCCGACGTACTGCGTCACGAGCGTCTGCCCGGACTCGACCTTCTCGCCCTCACCCTTGATGAGGACCTGCGCCGCGGCGGCGCCGTCGAACGCGGCCGGCGATGCCTCGGTCTTGGCCACGCCGCTGGGATGGCCGTCCTCGTCGTAGGTCACCTCGGGACTGTCAGCCGCGGACTCCTGCTCGCTGCCCGACGCCTCCTGCGGGATCTTCGAGACGATGTCGAACAGGAAGACCATCGTGTCGGTCTCCTCCAGTCCGAGGTCCGAGGGGCCCTGCAGCAACGAAGCGCCGTCGTCGCCGGTGACCGCGATCAGGACGCGGGAGCCGACCTTCTTCTCGTTGAGGCCCTTGCTGAAACCCGGGAGTGCGGTCTCGTTGAGGGTCAACACCATCGGACGATCATTGGCGTAGGAGTTGTCGAACTCCTTGCCCGTGCGCCCGTTCACGGCGATGTAGTTGACCTTGACGGTGTCGCCCTCGGCGACCTCGTCGCCGCTGCCCTCCTTGAGGACCTCCGCTTCGGTCTCGTCGACCGCGAAGTCGGTGCCCACGTCCACCTTGGGGGTACCGTCACCGCTGACCTCCACGCCGTCCAACGACGACGATCCGCCGCTGCCGCAAGCCGACACGGCCAGCAGGAGCGCGGCGGTGGTGAGGGCAACAAGGGTGCGTCGCACAGTGGTTCCTTCGGATCGGGGGACGTAGCAGCCAGCGGCCGAGGACCACCCTAGCCACCATGACAAACACCCCGTCACATGCTGTCGATCAGCCGTTGGACGCGATCGTCGCTGGCTCGGAACGGGTCCTTGCAGAGCACGGTGCGCTGCGCCTGGTCGTTGAGCTTGAGGTGCACCCAGTCGACCGTGAAGTCGCGGCGGCGCTCTTGGGCACGGGCGATGAACTCGCCGCGCAACTTCGCTCGCGTGGTCTGCGGCGGGACGCTCTTGGCGCGGAAGACCTCGAGATCAGAGGTGATCCGGGCCACCGCGCCTTGGCGCTCCAGCAGGGAGAAGAGTCCGCGATCTCGGCGGATGTCGTGATACGCGAGGTCGAGCTGCGCGATGCGCGGATCGCTCCACGCGAGATCTCGCCGATCGCGGTAGCGCTCGAGCAATCGGTACTTGATGACCCAATCGATCTCCCGCTCCACGAGCGACAGGTCCCCGGACTCCACCGCCTTCAGCGTGCGCTCCCACAGATCCATGACGGCGTCGATGACCGGTGACCTGAGTCCGTGACGGTCCACGAAGTCAGCGGCCTTGCCGAAGTACTCCGCCTGGATCTCCAGCGCCGACAGTTCGCGGCCGTTCGCCAGCAACACCTTGCGACGGCCGGTCATGTCGTGCGAGATCTCCCGGATCGCTCGGATCGGGTTCTCGAGGGTGAGATCGCGCATCACCACCCCGGCCTCGATCATCCGCAGCACGAGATCCGTCGTGCCGACCTTGAGCATCGTGGTGGTCTCGCTCATGTTCGAGTCGCCGACGATGACATGGAGTCGGCGGAACCGCTCGGCGTCGGCGTGCGGCTCGTCGCGGGTGTTGATGATGGGGCGCGAGCGCGTGGTGGCGCTCGACACGCCCTCCCAGATGTGTTCGGCGCGTTGGCTCACCGAGAAGACCGTGCCGCGGGGTGTCTGCTGGACCTTGCCCGCCCCGACGATGATCTGCCGCGACACGAGGAACGGGATGAGGACGTCGGCGATCCGCGCGAACTCGCCCCCGCGGCTCACCAGGTAGTTCTCGTGACAGCCGTAGGAGTTCCCGGCCGAATCGGTGTTGTTCTTGAACAGGTAGATGTCGCCCTCGACGCCGTCCTCACGCAGCCGGTCCTGCGCGTCGAGCATGAGTCCCTCCAGGATCCGCTCCCCCGCGCGGTCGTGGGTGACGAGTTCGGTGACCGAGTCGCACTCGGGCGTGGCGTACTCCGGATGGGAACCGACGTCCAAGTACAGACGCGCCCCGTTGCGCAGGAAGACGTTGCTGCTGCGCCCCCACGACACGACGCGGCGAAACAGGTAACGCGCGACCTCGTCCGGCGAGAGGCGACGCTGACCCCGGAACGAGCAGGTGACCCCGTACTCGTTCTCGATCCCGAAGATTCGGCGGTCCATGACGCCAGCCTAGTGCGGCGATGCCGACACGCGAGTGCGAACGATTCCGGCCAGGGCGAGCACGGCTCCCCCGGCGAAGACGTAGAGCGGCAGCGCCTCCGGGATCCCGAGGTGCGTCGTCAGGCCGAGAGTGCGCGACAGTGACCAGGGAAGGAGCCCCATCTGGTCGTTCCATCGGGTGAGGAACTCCTCCAATCCCACCGCGAAGACCCCTCCGCCGGTCACCAGCAACGCTGCGCCGACGGCGAGCAGCACGGCGCCTGCGCGCCGCGCGGCGAAACCCGCTGACGCGAGGACCCAGGCGCCGGTGATCACCGCCACGACGATGTAGACCGTGCGGCTCGAGGGGTCGGTCCAGAACGCGTACCAGTACCCCGTCGGTCCGTGCTCGCGGAGGGCGAAGAGGCATACGGCGCTGCGCACGAGCGCGGCGCCGCCCACGGCCGCCGCCCACCGGCGCCTCGCTCTCCGGTCGGTCGCGAGCGCGAGGACGAGCAGGAACGACGCCCAGGCTGCGGCGCTCAGCGCCCACTGCACCGGCGCGGCGCCCCAGGTCCACAGCACCTGCGTTCCCGCCACCACCAGCGCGGGAACCACGGCGAGGGCCAGGGGCGAGCGATCGGGGCGGACGGCCCACGGGCGCGTCACCCCTGTCCAGTGGTGTCGCGCGAGCCCCAGCAGTCCCGTGTGCCACCGGGTGAGAGCCGCCACCGCGCCGAGCAGGAGCCACCCGACGACGAGTCCGAGCAGCACCGACGCCGCGATGGCGATGGCGCGGTCGCGCGACTCGCGTTCGATACTGGCGTCGGCCGCGACGGTGTTGTACGCCGGAAGATCGACGTCGTCGCCGTAGCGGGCGACGTGCGCCGACCGGGCATCGCGATAGTTCGCGCGCGCACGTTCCGCTGCCCGGGCGGCGGTGTCGTCACCGGACGCGACCCACTCGAGGTGCATCAACTGTGCGGTGCGGTACGCGTCGAGCAGCTCGAAGAGGTCGAGCTGATACTCCAGCGCCGCGACGACCTGATCGTGCGCATGCGGGTCGTGCCAGGCGCCGGGCACCGTCGATCGCACCGACGACAGCATCGAACGCGCGGTCGCCACGGCCGCGCGCCCCTCGGCCACGGCACGGTCCAGGTCATCCCCGACGACGGCATGAAGGACCGACCAGGTGGCGGTGTCGCCGGCCAGCACGTCCCACTCGAAGATCCACATCATCGGTGGTGGTTCCAGTCCGAGCGCCCGTACCGTGTGCTCCGCGTACGGCCCGATGTACAGACCCGTCGCGAGGGCCTCACGCGACTGCGCCATCGCGTCCGCCACGCGCTGCTGCGTGAGGCGGTCCACGCTCACCGCGCTACGGATCCAGTCGCCCGTGATCGCCTCGGGAGCTGCCTCGGGATCGCGGGCGAGGCGACCGATGGCGTAGGTGTTCAGGTCGTACATCGGCCACCATCCGCGCACGAGGTACAGCGCCATCGGTCCCGCCCGCCACGGCCCTCCGTCCTGCGTCCACGTCCAGACCCCCTCGATGTCCGCGTTCGCCGAGAGAGCGTCGCGCAAGGCCGCGGCGTGCAGCGCGGTCAGGTCGTTGGGCAGGACGCCCATCCCCTCGTACTCGCGGCGGCTCTGGAACTCGACGATGCGCCGGACGCCGGGAATCGCGAGGGTGGGATTGACGGGCAGGAAGCTGTAGAAGTCGCCGGCCACGTACTTGGTGGACACGACGAGCCGCTCGCTGTCGATTCCGTCGAAGACCTCGCGATACGTGTCGGGATCGGTGTGCAGGTCGCCGGCGTCCCCGATACCGACGCTCCAGGTGCGGAAGACGAGCTCGCGGTCGGCGCGCTCGTGGGCCTCGAGCAGCCCGGTGAGCATCGCGCGCACGTGGGTCACCGAGGTGACGGCGAGCTCGGACCGCACCTCACCGGCGCCGTCGTAGATGCCGCCGGCCTCCCCGATCCGGACGACCGTCCCGGCGAGCTGCGGCAGGGCGGCGTACACCTCGTCGAACGCCGTGCCGTAGGTCTGCCACAGAGCTGCGCTCGCGGTGTCGAGCCCATCGAGACGGTCGGTCAGGTACTGCTCGAGCGGATCGGTGAGCGCGAGCATGTCGGTTCGCAGGTAGACGTCGAGCCCGCGTTCGCTCGCGTACTGCCACCAGGGGCCGAAGGCGTCGCGCATCGCGGTGGCGCGGGCACGCAACTGTTCGTCCGATGCTGCCGGGAGGTCGTCGAAGCGCACGTACTCGAGGAACCCGGGGACCGCCATCGCGTTGTAGCCGTGGGCGAGCGACTGGCGGACGAAGCGCTCGAATCCGGCACGGTGCCGCTCCAGCGCATCGGTGTCGACGTACGGCGCCTCGGGAAGGATCACGTCGTCGAAGGCGCGACTCGCGTGGGTGTAGTCCGCGCCGCCGCGCCACTGCGACTCCGCCGGACGTACGCCGACCGCGCCGAAGTCGACCATCCGCAGGCTCAGTTCGGGAACGAGCGGTTCGGTGACCCACGGCTCCCGGCCGCTGCGGATGCGGTCCGCGAGCGCGACGAGGCCCTGCGCGGCGCCCTCGGCCGTCCGTGCGTGCAGCACCCACCGCTCATCCTCGACGGCGACGAGTCGTGAGGCTTCAGCGCCGGCAGGTCCGTCCTCGTCGACCCGGACGGTGAGCGTCGGCCGATCGGCCACGGACACCCACTGCGGCTCGGGACGGTTGCGCTCGCGCATGGCGTCACCGAGGACGCGCGCCGCCTCGACGACCATCGGATCGTCGACCAGCGCCAGCGACCCGATGGCCGGCGCGTCCGCCGGGGTCACGAGTTCGGCCGCGTGCGGTGCCTCGGCGATGACCTGCTTGTCCTCGACCCGAAGGTCGAGGACAGCGGTGACCGACTGGGCAAGGAGCCAGCCCACCACCGCGGACACCAGGATCCACGCGACCGCCCGCCGCACCATGCGGCGATCGTAGTGCCGTCAGGAGAGGGCGTCGGCGACCGTCGTGTCGGCGAGTCGCTTGAACTTCCGCGGCTGGCTCCGGGTCCGGTCGAGCACGGCGACCTCGAGGTCGGTGGCGTCGATCGTCCGCGCCGGGCTCACGTCCTGACCGAGCGCCGTCGCTGCCAGGCGCAGCGCGGTCACGAGGTCGGCGTCCGCCGTGTAGTGCTCCGTCAGATAGGCCTCGATGTTCTCGCTCTGGCCGCCCATGACGCCGTGGCCCCGCACGTCGGCGACCGAACCGTCGTACGTGAGCCGGTAGATCTGGTCGTCGGCTGCGGTGTCGCCGACCTCGGCGACGAAGATCTCGACCTCGTAGGGCTTCTCACCCCCCGAGGAGAAGATCGTGCCGAGGGTCTGCGCGTACGCGTTCGCGAGACCACGTCCGCTCACGTCACGACGGTCGTAGGAGTAGCCCCGCAGGTCGGCGAGGCGGACGCCGGCGATCCGCAGGTTCTCGAACTCGTTGTAGCGGCCGACCGCCGCGAAGCCGATGCGATCGTAGATCTCGCTGATCTTGTGGAGCGCGCGCGAGGGATTCTCCGCGACGAAGAGGATGCCGTCGGCGTACCGGATGACGATGACCGAGCGGCCGCGGGCGATGCCTTTGCGGGCGAAGTCCGCCCGGTCCTTCATCAGCTGTTCGGGCGAGACGTAGAACGGCGCGCTCATTCGAAGTCACCCCCTTCGGTCAGCGGCGCGACCGGACCGTCGGGCCGGTGCATCCGTCCCCCGATCACCTCGTCGGCGATCGCCGCGGTCTTGGCCTCGTCCCACGCCCGGTAGCCGTCAGCGGTGATGACGGAGATGAGCGGGAAGATCCGGCGGGTGAGGTCGGGGCCTCCGGTCGCGGTGTCGTCGTCAGCGGCGTCGTAGAGCGCCTGGATGACCGCGGTGACGGCGTCGGTCTCGCTCATCCCGTGGCGGTAGAGCTTCTTGAGCGAACCGCGCGCGAACGTCGAGCCCGATCCGACCGAGTGGAACGTGCGCTCCTCGTTCTTGTTGCCCGTGACGTCGAAGGCGAAGATACGGCCGATCTCCTGGTCGACGTCGTAGGCGGCGAACAGCGGCACCACGGCGAGCCCTTGCATCGCCATGCCGAGGTTGCCCCGGATCAACGCGGCGAGACGGTTGGCCTTGCCGTCGGTCGAGAGCGTGGTCCCTTCGATCTTCTCGTAGTGCTCGAGCTCGACCTGGAACAGGCGCGTCATCTCGACCGCGATTCCCGCCGTGCCAGCGATGCCGACGCAGGAGTACTCGTCGGTCGGGAAGACCTTCTGGATATCGCGCTGCGCGATGACGTTGCCCATCGTGGCACGCCGGTCGCCGCCCATCACCACACCGCCGTCGAAGGTGGCGGCGACGATCGTGGTGCCGTGGGCGATGTCGAGCTGGCTCACTGTGGCTTCACCCGCGTTGGGCAGCATCTCGGGGGCGTGCGCACTCAGGAACTCGGCGAAGGACGAGCTGCCGACCGCGCGGAAGGTGTCATCGAGGCGTCCGCTGGCGTGGCTCATTCGCCGCCCTTCTGAACGAAGCTCCGCACGAACTCCTCGGCGTTCTCCTCCAGGACGTCATCGATCTCGTCGAGGATGGAGTCGACGTCGTCGTCGAGCTTCTCCTTGCGCTCGGCATCGACCGTCGGCGTCTCGACCTCTTCGGTGTCCTCACTGTTCTTGCGAGGGCTCTTCTGCTGATGCTCGGCCATGTCGTCACCCTAGTCCAATCTCAACGTCCCGTGATGGCGGAGAACAACTCCGTCGCGGTCGCGCTCTGTGCGAACAGCTGCTCCACGTGCTCGGCGGTTCCTCGCAGCGGTTCCATGGTCGGAACCCGTTGCAAGGAGTCGTAGCCCGGCAGATCGAAGATCACCGAGTCCCAGGAGGCCGCCGCGATCTGTGGGGCGAACTGCGCGAGGCACCGACCGCGGAAGTAGGCGCGCGTGTCGTGCGGCGGCTCCGTGACGGCCTCGGCCACCTCGTCCTCGCCGACAAGTCGTTCGATGCGACCCGCCTGCTCGAGCCGGTGGAACAGGCCCTTGCCGGTGCGGACGTCGTGGTACTGCAGGTCGACAAGGTGCAGCTTCGCGTCGTCCCAGTCCAGACCGTCGCGCTCGCGATAGCGCTCGAGCAGTGACAGCTTGGCGACCCAGTCGAGCTCGCGTACACACTCCATCGGGTCGCGCTCGAGCCGGGTCAGGACGCTCTCCCACCGTGCCATCAGTGCCGCGGTCTGGTCGGCGACCGGATCCTCGTCGCCCAGCTTGTCGAGGTAGGTCCGAGCCTTCTCGAAGTAGTACCACTGCAGCTCCAGACCCGTGATCGAGCGCCCGTCTGCGCGCTCCACGGTCGCCCGCAACGTCGGATCGTGCGAGATCGTGCGCAGCGCCTTGACCGGATCGGCGAGTTCGACCTCCTCCTCGGCGAGGAACCCGTCCTCGATCATCGCGAGCACGACGGAGGTGGTGCCGTGCTTGAGGTAGAGCGCCACATCGGCGAGGTTGGCGTCGCCGATGATGACGTGGAGGCGGCGGTACTTCTTGGGGTCGGCGTGCGGCTCGTCACGCGTGTTGATGATCGGCCGCTTGAGCGTGGTCTCCAGGCCGACCTCCACCTCGAAGTAGTCGGCCCGCTGGCTGAGCTGAAAGGAGTGCACACTGCCGTCCTGCTCCTGTCCGACGCGCCCGGCGCCGCACATGATCTGGCGCGAGACGAAGAACGGCGTGAGGTGGCGGACGATCTGGACGAACGGGACGTCACGCCGCATGAGGTAGTTCTCGTGCGCGCCGTACGAGGCTCCCTTGTTGTCGACGTTGTTCTTGTACAAGACGATCGGACCGACGCCGGGCACCTGGCCGGCGAGTTCGGCGCCTCGGCGCATGACGGCTTCTCCGGCTTTCTCCCACCGGACGACGTCGAGCGGAGTCGTGACCTCCGGACCCGAGTACTCCGGATGGGCGTGATCGACGTACAGACGCGCTCCGTTGGTCAAGATGATGTTGGCCAGGCCGAGGTCCTCGTCGGTGAGCTGGGACGGATCGGCGGTCTCGCGGCTGAGGTCGAAGCCGCGCGCATCGCGGAGCGGGTTCTCCTCCTCGTAGTCCCATTGGGCGCGCCGGGTGAGCCCGTGGGCGGCGGCGTAGGCGTTGACGACGTGCGTCGCGGCGACCATCGGGTTGGCCTGGGGCTGGCCTTGCACGGCGATGCCGTACTCGACCTCGCTGCCCTGGATGCGTCGGACTGTCACATCGTCAGCCTACGCGCGCGATGGCAGGATTCACGGGGCCGTCGTGTCGTGTTCGCCCCCCGAACACCTGGCGCTCGGAGGCTGAGAGACATGAAGGTCGCGATCGTCGCCGAATCGTTCCTGCCTCAGACCAACGGCGTCGTGCACACGGTCTCGCGCATCCTGGACACCGTCCGGGCCCGCGGGATCGACGCCGTCGTCATCGCCCCGGACGACCCCGCGGGCGTCCCCGACCAGGTGAACGGAGTTCCCGTTCGCACCGTCGCCTCCCTGCCGCTTCCCGGTTACCCCGACGTCCGCGTCGCCAGTGGGCCGATCGGGCCGGTCGAGCGGCTCCTGCGCGAGTTCGGGCCCGATGTGGTCCACCTCGCCTCTCCCTTCGTCCTCGGGTGGCGGGCGACGGTGGCCGCCCACTTCCTCGGGATCCCGACCGTCGCGGTCTACCAGACCGACATGCCCGGCTTCGCGCGCCGGTACGGCGTCCCGCTCGCCGAACGAGCCATGTGGCGCCGCGTCCACGACATCCACAGTCGCGCAGCGCTCAATCTCGTGCCGTCGCACGCGACGTATCGGGCACTCGCACAGCGTGGCCTCGACCACCTCGTGTTGTGGCGGCGCGGTGTCGATGTCCGCCGGTTCGACCCGGCGCGCCGCGACGAGCTGTGGCGGGCTCGCGTCCAGCGTGACGAGCGGGAGCGGCTCGTCGGGTTCGTCGGCCGTCTGGCGCCGGAGAAGCGCGTCTCGGATCTCTCGGCGTTGCAGCGGCTGCCCCACACGCGGCTGGTGATCGTCGGGGACGGTCCGGATCGCCCACAGCTCGAACGACTCCTTCCGGACGCGGTCTTCACCGGAATGCTCCACGGTGACGATCTCGCCCGCGTCATGGCGAGCCTCGATCTCGTCGTGCATCCGGGCGAGAACGACACGTTCTGTCAGGTGATCCAGGAGGCTCAAGCCAGCGAACTGCCCGTCGTCGCCGCCGGCGCTGGCGGACCGCTCGACCTCGTCGACCCCAGCCGCACGGGCTGGCTGTACGAGCCCGGCAACCTGGCGGCCATGCGCGGGTACGTCGCCGACCTCGTGGGCGACGACGCCAAGCGGCGCGCGATGGGACGCCAGGCGAGGACCTCCGTACTGGGACGGACCTGGGAGTCGGTGTGCTCCGAACTCGTGGGCCACTGGGCGCGGGCGGCCGACACGGCGGGCGTGTCCGCGCCGATGACCTTGCGCCATCGCGTCGTCCGGCGCATGGCGGCCCGTTGACCTACCGCTGAGGAGCGGGTACGACGACGAGCGATTTACCGAGGTGGACGCTGTCGGGATATCCCGCGTAGTAACCGAACGGCTCGACGTCGTCGTAGCCCGCCGAACGGTACAGCGTGATCGCCTCGGGCTGCTCGAGTCCGGTCTCCAGCACCAGCCGCGTCACCCCTGCGCGGCCGGCGGTGAGTTCCAGCTCGGCGAGGAGCCGCCGCGAGTATCCGCGGCCGCGGAAGGCCGGGCGGACATACATGCGTTTGATCTCGGCGTCGGCATCACCGGCGGGACCGCCGCGACGCCAGCCGCCCATGCCGACGGCGGTGCCGGCGACGTACGCCACGAGAAAGAGCCCGTGGGGCGCCACGAACTCTTCGGCGCCGATCGGCGACGCGTCCCCCGCGGGACTCCCGTAGCGTCGCCGGTACTCCTCTTGAACCTCGGCCGTCATCGCCTCGACGTCGGGATCGTCGTAACGGGCGACCGTCAGCTGCAGCGTCAGAGGTACTGCCCCGTGTTCGCGACGGTGTCGATGGAACGGCCCGGCTCGTTGCCGCCCTTGCCGGTGACGAGCGTGCGGATGAAGACGATCCGCTCGCCCTTCTTGCCCGAGATGCGCGCCCAGTCATCCGGGTTGGTGGTGTTGGGGAGGTCCTCGTTCTCCTTGAACTCGTCGACGCACGCCTGCAGCAGGTGCTGCACCCGCAGACCCTTCTGACCGTGCTCGAGGAGATCCTTGATGGCCATCTTCTTGGCGCGGTCGACGATGTTCTGGATCATCGCGCCGGAGTTGAAGTCCTTGAAGTAGAGGATCTCCTTGTCGCCGCCGGCGTAGGTGACCTCGAGGAACTGGTTGTCCTCGCTCTCGGCGTACATCCGCTCGACCGTGCGCTGGATCATCGCCTGGACGCACGCCTGACGGTCGCCGCCGAACTCGGCGAGGTCGTCGGCGTGCAGCGGCAACCGGTCGGTGAGGTACTTGCTGAAGATGTCGCGTGCCGCCTCCGCGTCGGGGCGCTCGATCTTGATCTTCACGTCGAGCCGGCCGGGACGAAGGATCGCCGGGTCGATCATGTCCTCGCGGTTGGACGCTCCGATGACCAGGACGTTCTCCAGCCCCTCCACACCGTCGATCTCACTCAGCAGCTGCGGCACGATGGTGTTCTCGACGTCGGACGAGACCCCTGAGCCACGGGTACGGAACAGCGAGTCCATCTCGTCGAAGAACACGATGACCGGCGTACCCTCGCTCGCCTTCTCACGGGCACGCTGGAACACCAGCCGAATGTGCCGCTCGGTCTCGCCGACGTACTTGTTGAGCAGCTCCGGGCCCTTGATGTTGAGGAAGTAGGAACGACCTTCCTCGCCGGTCTTCTGCGACACCTTCTTGGCGAGGCTCGCCGCGACCGCCTTGGCGATCATCGTCTTGCCACAGCCGGGCGGGCCGTACAGCAGCACCCCTTTGGGCGGCTTCAGCTCGTGCTCGATGAAGACATCCGGATGCAGATACGGCAGCTCGACGGCGTCGCGGATGTTCTCGATCTGCCCGGACAGTCCGCCGATGCTCTCGTAATCGATATCGGGGACCTCCTCGAGGACGAGCTCTTCGACCTCGCTCTTGGGGATGCGCTCGAAGGCGTAGTTGGAGCGGCTGTCGACGAGCAACGAGTCACCCGCCCGCAGCCGCAGCGCGCCCAGGCTGTCGGCCAGCCGCACGATGCGCTCCTCGTCGGCATTGCCGATCACCAGTGCCCGCTCGCCGTCGGCGAGCAGTTCCTTGAGCATGACGACCTCGCCGACGGACTCGAAGTCGAGCGCCTCGACGACGTTCATCGCCTCGTTGAGGATGACCTCCTGGCCGCGACGCAACGCGTCCTTGTCGACCGCGGGGCTGACATTGACCCGCAGTTTGCGGCCGCCGGCGAACACATCGACGGTGTCGTCGGCGTTGCGCTGCAGGAACGTGCCGAAGCCGGTCGGCGGCTGCGCCAGCCGATCGACTTCCTCCTTCAGCGACACGATCTGGTCGCGCGCCTCACGGAGCGTTCCGGTGAGCCGTTCGTTCTGCGATGTCGTGGATGCGAGCTTGGCCTCGAGCTCGGAAACGCGTGGATCGTTGGTGCCCGTCATCGCGAGCCGGCGCCGCAGGTGCTCGACCTCCGCGCGCAAGTACGCCAGCTCCTCGGCCGGGCCGGGGTTGAACTGATCGCCTGTGGTGCTCATGAGCCACCTCCTGCTCGATATCGACGACATTACCCGTCGACGCCCTCATGTGAAGGCCATCCGATCGTACGGGCGTTGCGAGCATGTTGCCGTCGCGTGCAGAGAGGGCGAAGTTCGCGGTGTCCTCGTGTCAGTCGTCGAGGTCGATCGGGCGCGGGCCGAGGTAGTCGGGCCCGTAAGCGCCGGGCGCGGGACGGCGCGACTTGCCGAGCGAGCGGTGGCCGGGAGCCATCCGCCGCGCGGTGACGAGGAAGGCCGTGTGCCCGTTCATCTTGTGGTCGGGGCGAACCGCCAGTCCTTCCAGATGCCAGTCCCGCACGAGCGTCTCCCAGGCGTGCGGCTCGGTGAAGCCGCCATCGGCCCGGAGGGTCTCGACGAAGCGGGATAGCTGCGTGGTCGTGGCCACGTAAGCACACACGATGCCACCGGGAACAAGACGTTCGGCGGCCAGCGGGACACAGGACCACGGATCGACCATGTCGAGGATCAGCCGGTCGACCTCCGACTCGACCATCGCGGTCCGCACGTCGCCGACGGTGAGGGTCCAGCCCGCGGGCTGCTCCCCCATGACCTGCTCGACGTTGCGGCGCGCCGTCTCGGCGAACTCCTCGCGCAGTTCGTACGAGCCGACGTGCCCGTCGGGCCCGACGGCGCGCAGGAGATAGGTCGTGAGACTGCCCGAGCCGGCGCCCGCTTCGACGACCCGCGCACCGGGGAAGATGTCGGCCATGGCCAGGATCTGTGCCGCGTCCTTCGGGTAGATGATCGCGGCGCCGCGCGGCATCGAGACGACGTATTCGAACAGGAGTGGCCGGAACACCTGGTACGGGTGACCGAGCGAGGTCTCGACCACGATGCCCTCGGGGTGGCCGATGATGTCGTCGTGCCGGATCTGGCCCTTCTTGGTCGAGAACTCCTTGCCCGCGACCAGAGGCAGATTGTGACGCCGCCCTTTGGGGTCGGTCAGTCGGACCCAGTCACCCTCGATGAACGGTCCGCTGCGACGGGGCGTACTCACCGGCTCTCCTCTCGATAGGCGCGGTCGACGGCGGATGCGTCGAGCCGACCGACGACGGTACCGTCCGGCTCGACGAGCGCATAGACATGGGCCGGATGCTCGACCATCGCGACGAGGAGCCGTCGGCCCCGCAGCTCCGCGGGGAGCTGCGGCGCGTCCGGGGGCGGCGCGACGGTGCGATCGGCCAGTTCTCGGGCGATGATCCGATCGACGCGCGCCAGCCGGCGGCCGTGGACCAGCGCGGCGCTGGAGCCCTGCCACAGGAACAGCGCCACGACCGCGAACAGCAGCGAACGGGTCAACGAGATCGGCTGCTCGAGGTCGGCCGCGAGCACGGCCCACATCACGAGCCCCACCGCGGCCACGCGGCCGAGCCACGCCGCGGCGATGACACCGGTCGACTCATTTCCGGTCAGGCCCCAGATCAGCGCGCGGAACACGCGACCGCCGTCGAGTGGGAGTCCGGGCAGCATGTTGAACCCCGCGACGAGGACGTTGATGAACCCGACGGACCACAGCACCGCGTAGGTCAGGCCGGGTGGCAACTGGAGCGCCGTCCACCACGCGCCGAACCCGATGAGCAGCGACGTGAGCGGACCGACGACCGCGATGACGAACTCCTGCAACGGGCGGCGGGACTCGCCTTCCAGGTGCGTCTCGCCGCCGAGCAGGTGCAAGGTCACCGAGGGCACGCGCATGCCGAAGGCGCGTGCCGCGATCACGTGGGCCACCTCGTGCACGAGGATTGATGCGTAGAGAGCGACGACGAAGACCGCCGCGATCGCGTAGGGGTTGCCGCCGAGCCGGTCGAACTGGGGTGCGAACACCAGCACCAGGACGAGCCCCATCGCCAGCAGTGAGGGGCGGATCAGTAGTTCGGCGCCCGCGACGCGACCGATTCGCCAGGTGCCTGCAGGTCGTCGCGCGCTCACGGGCCCAACCTACCCGCCGTGCCTGCGCCGGAATGTCGGTGGCGCCGCCTACCGTGGAGGTCATGACGCAGGTCGATCTCGAGACGCCGGTGACGCTCAAGCGCTCGCTCTCGCCGAGCCGCGCGAGCGACTTCACCACCTGTCCGCTGCTGTACCGGTTCCGAACGATCGACCGCCTGCCCGAGCCGCCCGATCCGGTCGCGGCGCGCGGGACGCTCGTGCACGCCGTGCTCGAGCGGCTGTTCGACGCGCCCGCGGCCGAACGCACCCTCGACCATGCCTCGTCGCTGTTGCCGAGCGAGTGGGACGCCCTGCGCGAGGAGGACCCCCGACTCGCCGAGCTGTTCGCGTCCGGCGAGGACGCCGCCGCGCAAACACAGTGGCTGGCCTCGGCCACCGAGCTGCTCGGTTCCTACTTCGCGATCGAGGACCCGCGCTATCTCGAGCCCGCCGCCCGCGAAGAGCGCCTCGAGCTCGCGCACGACGCCGGCGTGACCCTGACCGGGATCGTCGACCGCATCGACGTCTCCCCCGACGGTCTCGTCCGAGTGGTCGACTACAAGACCGGCAAGGCGCCCGGACCGCTGTTCGAGGACAAGGCCCTCGCCCAACTCAAGTTCTACGCCCTGGTCATCTGGCGCACCCGTGGTGTCATCCCGACCCTGCTGCAGCTGTACTACCTGGCCGACCAGTCGGTGTTGTCGTACTCGCCCACCGAGCAGGACCTGTTGGTGACCGAACGTCGACTCACCGCGCTGTGGGCCGCGATCGCCAGCGCCGCCGAACGAGGCGAGTTCGTCGCCAAGCCCGGCCCGCTGTGCCGGTTCTGCGCCCACCAGCAGCGCTGCCCCGAGTTCGGGGGCACGCCGCCGGAGCTTCCGGTCGTTCAGCTCGTCGACGCGAGCGCCCAGAGTTCCTCGGGCGTCTGATCGACCAGCGAGCGCACGATGCTTCGCCGGGCCGCTTCGGGCACCTTGACCGCGTGCGGCACGGCGACCACCCAGCACCCGGCCGCGTTCGCCGACGTCGCTCCGGTCTTGGAGTCCTCCACCGCCAGGCACCGGGCCGGATCCACCCCGAGCTTCTCCGCTGCCACCAGGTACGGCTGCGGGTGGGGCTTGGGGTGCTCGACCGCGTCGCCGGTCACGACCACGTCGAAATCGAGCGCCTCGGCGACGGGGGCAGCCACCGATGCGTACGACATCGTCACCAACGCCTGCGGTACCCCGGCCTCGGCGAAGGCCCGCACCAGCTCCTGGGCGCCGGGTCGCCACGGCAGGCCGCCCTGCAGCTTCACCGTCACCCGGGCGATCATGTAGTCCACGATCTCGGCGGGCGACATCGCGGAGTCGAGTCGCCGACGGATATACGCACCCGCCTCGAGCAGCCCGCTGCCCACGAGCGCGAGACTGTCCTCCTCGGTCCATGGCTTGTCGTGTTCGGCGGCCAGCTCATGCTCGCTAGCGATCCAGAACGGCTCGGTGTCGACGAGGGTTCCGTCCATGTCCCACAGCACGGCGTCGGGAAGAGTCACGCGTCCACAGTAGACTCGTCCCAGCGTTCGATCGTTCGCAGTAGCCGAGGCGAGCCCGCCGTAGGCTGGAAACTCCAGCAACTACATGTCGAGGTGTCCTCCACGTGCCCGTGAATTCCCCGGTCTCCGCCCATCATCGTCCCGATGCCACGCAGGCGCTCCGCGCTCTGATGGCCGAGCGCATCCTGGTGCTCGACGGCGCGATGGGCACCGCCATCCAGCGGGACCGGCCGAACGAGGAGGGGTATCGCGGTGAGCGGTTCGCCGAGTGGTCGTGCGACGTCGGCGGCAACAACGACCTGCTGACCCTCACGCAGCCCGATCTCATCGCCGGTATTCACCGTGAGTACCTCGAGGCGGGCGCCGATCTGATCGAGACCAACACGTTCAGCGCCAACGCGATCTCCCTGCGCGACTACGACATGGTCGACCTCGCGTACGAGCTCAACTACGAGTCGGCTCGCCTGGCGCGACGCGAAGCGGACGCGATCACCGAGCGCACACCGGACCGCCCCCGGTTCGTGGCCGGCGCATTGGGTCCCACCACGCGCACGGCGTCGATCTCCCCCGACGTCAACGATCCGGGCGCCCGCAACGTGAGCTTCGACGAGCTCGTCGACGCGTACAGCACGGCCGCGCAGGGTCTCGTCGACGGTGGCGCGGACCTGCTGGTCGTCGAGACCATCTTCGACACGCTGAACGCGAAGGCGGCGATCTTCGCGCTCGAGACGCTCTTCGAGGAGCAGGGCCGCCGTTGGCCCGTCGTCATCTCCGGCACGATCACCGACGCCTCGGGCCGCACCCTCTCGGGCCAGACGCCCGAGGCCTTCTGGAACTCGATTCGCCACGCCCAGCCGCTGCTGGTCGGCCTCAACTGCGCACTCGGGGCCGCCGAGATGCGCCCGTACATCGCCGAACTCTCACGAGTGGCCGACTGTTACGTGTCCTGCTACCCCAACGCCGGGCTGCCCAACGCGTTCGGCGAGTACGACGAACTGCCCGCGCAGACCGCCGCAGTGGTCCGCGAGTTCGCCGACAGCGGTTTCGTCAATGTCGTCGGCGGCTGCTGCGGCACCACGCCCGACCACATCGCCCACATCGCCGGCGCCGTGGACGGTCTGACCCCGCGAGTTCCGTCGGAGCGTCGCCCCGCGCTTCGTCTGGCGGGTCTCGAACCCTTCGTGGTCGATGAGGACTCGCTCTTCGTCAACGTCGGCGAGCGCACCAACATCACCGGTTCAGCGCGTTTTCGCCGCCTCATCAAGGACGGCGACTACGGCACGGCGCTGGAAGTCGCCCGGCAGCAGGTCGAGAACGGCGCGCAGGTCATCGACATCAACATGGACGAGGGCATGATCGACGGCGTCGCCGCGATGGACCGCTTCGGCAAGCTCGTCGCCTCAGAACCGGACATCAGCCGCGTTCCGGTCATGGTCGATTCCTCCAAGTGGCACGTCATCGAAGCAGGTCTCAAGACCATCCAGGGCAAGCCGATCGTCAACTCGATCTCCCTCAAGGAGGGCGAGGACAAGTTCGTTCGCGAGGCCCGGCTGTGCCGCAAGTTCGGCGCCGCTGTCGTCGTGATGGCCTTCGATGAGGACGGTCAGGCTGACAATCTCGAACGGCGCAAGCAGATCTGCGAGCGGGCGTACCGGACCCTCGTCGACGTGGTCGGCTTCCCGGCCGAGGACATCATCTTCGATCCCAACGTCTTCGCGGTGGCCACCGGTATCGAGGAACACGCCAATTACGGCGTCGACTTCATCGAGGCGGCCCGGTGGATTCGCGCCAACCTGCCGCATGCGCAGATCTCGGGCGGCATCTCCAACGTCTCGTTCTCCTTCCGCGGGAACAACCCGGTGCGCGAGGCCATCCACGCGGTATTCCTCTTCCACGCCATCAAGGCGGGGCTCAGCATGGGCATCGTCAATGCCGGAGCGCTCGTGCCCTACGACACGGTGGACCCGGCGCTGCGCGAGCGGATCGAGGACGTCATCCTCAACCGACGTCCGGATGCCACCGAGCGGTTGCTCGAGATCGCCGGCGAGTACGCGGGCACCGGGGAACAAGTAGAAGCGCAGACCGAGGCCTGGCGCGAACTCCCGGTCTCCGAGCGCATCACCCACGCTCTGGTGAAGGGCATCGATGCCCACATCGAGGCCGACACCGAGGAGTTGCGGTTGGAGATCGCGGCCCGTGGCGGCAAACCCATCGAGGTCATCGAGGGGCCGCTCATGGACGGCATGAACGTCGTCGGTGATCTGTTCGGCGCCGGCAAGATGTTCCTGCCTCAGGTGGTCAAGTCGGCCCGGGTCATGAAGAAGGCGGTCGCGTACCTCATCCCCTTCATCGAGAAGGAGCAGAGCGCCGAGGAGGCCGGCCGCACCAACGGCACGGTCGTGATGGCCACCGTCAAGGGCGACGTTCACGACATCGGCAAGAACATCGTCGGCGTCGTGCTGCAATGCAACAACTACAGGGTCATCGACCTCGGCGTCATGGTTCCCGCGCAGAAGATCCTCGACGCGGCGCGTGAGCACGACGCCGACATCATCGGGCTGTCGGGACTCATCACCCCCTCGCTCGACGAGATGGAGGGCTTCGCGAGCGAGATGCAGCGCCAGGGCTTCGACATCCCGCTCCTCATCGGAGGAGCGACGACCTCACGGGCGCACACTGCGGTCAAGGTGGCGCAGAAGTACGACGGCCCTGTCGTGTGGGTCAAGGACGCGTCGCGTTCGGTCCCGGTGGTCGCGTCGTTGTTGTCCGACGAGCGGCGCGTGACCCTGCTCGCCGAGGTGGAGGCGGATTACGCGGCTCTGCGCGAGCGGCACGCGGCGCGTCAAGACACGCGTCGCATCCTCTCCCTGGAGGACGCGCGTGCGGACGCCAGCCCGATCGACTGGAGCGACTACACGCCCCCGGTCCCCGCTCAGCTCGGCGTTCACGTGCTCGAGGACTACCCGCTCGACGAACTCCGGGAGTACATCGACTGGCAGCCGTTCTTCAACGCGTGGGAGATGAAGGGGTCGTTCCCCGACATCCTCAACAATCCGGCGAGCGGCGAGGCGGCCCGCAAGCTGTGGGACGACGCCCAGCGGATGCTCGACCGGCTCATCGAGGAGCGGTGGCTCACCGCTAACGCGGTCTACGGTCTGTTCCCGGCCAACGGCGTCGGCGACACGACCGAGGTCTACGCCGATACGACGCGCCAGGACGTCCTCGCGCGCCTTCAGCATCTGCGCCAACAGACCGAACACCGGCCCGGCGTCCCACATCGTTCGCTCGCGGACTTCGTCGCACCGCGCGAGAGCGGTCTGCACGATTACGTCGGCGCGTTCGCGGTCACCGCGGGTCTCGGCAGCGTCGCCAAGGTGACCGAGTTCAAGGAGGCGCTCGACGACTACAGCGCGATCCTCGTCGAGTCACTGGCCGATCGGCTCGCCGAGGCGTTCGCCGAGCGGCTGCACGAGCGGGTGCGCGTCGAGTTCTGGGGATACGCGCCGGACGAGAAGCTCACCAACACCGAGCTCATCAAAGAGCAGTACGACGGCATTCGCCCCGCTCCCGGCTACCCGGCCTGCCCCGAACACACCGAGAAGCAGACCATCTGGCAGCTGCTCGACGTGGAGAAGAACACCGGCATCGAGCTCACCGACAGCATGGCCATGTGGCCGGGTGCCTCGGTCAGCGGCTGGTACTTCTCGCATCCGCAGTCGCAGTACTTCGTCCTCGGACGCATTGGCCGCGACCAGGTCGAGGACTACGCCGCACGCAAGGGTTGGAGCATGGCCGAAGCGGAGCGTTGGCTGGCACCGAACCTCGGGTACCAGCCCGACGAGGACTAGGCTGGCTGCGTGACCGAGATCTGGCCCTCCGACGAGCACATCGCCTCGTTGCGTCGCCCCTGCCTGGTGGCGGCGTTCGAAGGGTGGAACGACGCCGCCGACGCGGCCACCGGCACGATCGACCACCTCATCGAGGAGTGGGACGCTCAGGAGTTCGCCGAGTTCGACGCCGAGGAGTTGTACGACTTCCAGGAGACGCGACCGATCGTGCGGGGCGAGGACGAGGAGCGGCGGATCTTCTGGCCGACGCCGACGGTGTTTCTCGCTCGCCCGCCGCACGGCGACCGCGACGTCCTGCTGCTGCGCGCCATCGAGCCGAACTACCGGTGGCGCACGTTCAGCCGTCAGGTGGTCGACCTCGCGCAGCGAGCCGGCGTGAGCGAACTCGTGTGCCTCGGGGCGCTGCTCGCCGATGCACCGCACTCGCGCCCGGTGCCGGTGACCGGGAGCACCGACGACCCGACGATGGGCCAGCGGCTCTCACTGCAGGCCTCGCGCTACAACGGTCCGATCGGGATCCCGACGGTCCTCGCCGACACGGCCCATGAGGCAGGAATCGCCTCAGCGTCGCTGTGGGCCGCCGTGCCGCACTACCTGGCCGAGCCGCCGTGCCCCAAAGCGACGTTCGCCCTGCTCGGCGCGCTCGAGGACGCGCTCGCCCAGCCTCTGCCGGAAGGCTCGCTGAGTGAGCTCGCCGCGGCATGGCAGCGGGGCGCCGATGACATCACCGCATCGGACGAGGAACTCGCCGAGTACGTGCAGGCACTGGAGCAGGAGCGTGACTCCGCGGGCGCTCCCGAGGCGTCGGGCGAGTCGATCGCTCGCGAGTTCGAGCGCTACCTGCGCCGGCGCGACCTCGGTCAGTAAGACCGCAGGTCAGCGTAGAGCGACACCCAGCAGGGCGTCGGCCGCGACGGCGACATCCTCGGCCGCTTCACGGTCGTCACCATCGGCCTGCGCCCAGGCGTCGATCGCGGCGAGCGCGCGCGGAGCGTCGAGATCCTCGGTGAGCGCCTCCCGGACGGCCGCGATCAGCGGAGCCGCCGGCGGTGCGGTGTCCCGGGCGGCGGCGACCCGCCAGCGAGCCAGGCGCTGCTCGGCATCGTCGATCTCGTGACCGAACCACTCCCAGTCCTCGCGATACCGGTGCGACAGGAGCGCCAATCGGATGGCCATCGGGTCACGCCCCTCCGCGCGCAGCCCGGAGACGAGTACGAGGTTGCCCTTGGATTTGGACATCTTTTCGCCCTCGTAGCCGACCATGCCGCCGTGCACGTAGAACCGCGCGAACGGATGCCCCGTGGCGACGGCCGCTTCCGCGGCGCTCATCTCATGGTGGGGGAAGACGAGGTCCGAGCCGCCGCCCTGCACGTCGAACGTGATGCCGAGATGGTGCAGCGCGATCGCCGCGCACTCGATATGCCAACCGGGACGGCCAGGGCCGAGCTCGGACTCCCAGAACGGCTCGTCCGGGCGGGCGGCCTGCCAGACGAGGCAGTCGAGCGGATCGCGCTTGCCCGGACGGTCGGGGTCGCCTCCTCGCTCGGCGAACAGGGCGCGCATCGTCGCTTCGTCGACGTTGCCGACCTGGCCGAAGGACGGATCAGCGTGGACGTCGAAGTACAGGTCGTCGTCGACCTGATAGACCGCGCCGGCCTTCTGGAGCTCCTGGATGCGCTCGATCACCAGCGGGATCGACTCGACGGCTCCCGTGTAGTCGTCGGGCGCCAGTACCCGCAGCGCCGTCATGTCGTCACGGAAGAGCTGGGTCTCGCGCTCGGCGAGCTCCTGCCAGTCGACGCCGGTCGCGGTCGCCCGCTCGAGCAGCGGGTCGTCGACGTCGGTGACGTTCTGGGTGTAGTGCACGTCGAGGCCCCGGTCGCGCCACACGCGCTGCAGCAGATCGAAGGCGAGGTAGGTGTTCGCGTGGCCGAGATGAGTCGCGTCGTACGGCGTGATGCCGCAGACGTAGAGGCGCGCCTCACGCGGCGGGTCGATTGTCTGGAGTGCCCCCGTGGCCGTGTCGTGGACGCGGGCCGCGGGCCCGTGGCCATATCCTCGTTGCACGAGCGACGGAACCTCAGGACGCGGCCAACTCTGCATGCGTCGAGCCTATCGGGCACCATAGCCGGGTGATCATCGACTGCGCGGTCTACCGAGACGGCGCACGCGTGAAGACCGTGCCCCAGGACGCATCCGGTTCCGATCTGTCGCGAACGGTCGCCGCGCTCGCGGACGACGAGTTCATCTGGATCGGCATCAGCGACCCGAATCCGCCTGAGCTCGAGACCATCGGCGAGGCGCTCGGGCTCCATCCCTTGGCCGTCGAGGACATGCTCGAGCCTCATCAGCGGCCCAAGGTGGAGCGGTACCGCGACTACGTCCTGGTGTCGCTACGCGCCGTCGAGTACCAGGACGACGACGTCACGACGTCCGAGGTGAACGTCTGCGTCAGCGAGAAGTTCGTGGTGACGGTGCGACGCGGCGCAGGATCCATCGGCCATGCCCGCGCCCGGCTGGAGGCCGATCCCGAGCGCCTGTCGCACGGAACGGTCGCCGCTCTCCACGCGGTGCTCGACCTGCTGGTGGACGGGTACGACCGGGTGGCGGCCGAGTTGGAGAACGATGTCGTGGAGGTCGAGGAATCGGTCTTCTCCGAGGACCGGACGAAGGACTCGCCGCGCATCTATCGGCTCAAGCGCGAGACGCTCGAGTTCCGCCGCGCGGTGGCGCCGCTCAAGGACCCGATCGCCCGCCTGTCCGAGGTGGTGATCCCCGAGTCGGCGCGCCCCTACATTCGCGACGTGGCCGACCACCTGTCACGTGCGATGGAGACCATCGAGACCATCGACAGCCTGCTGGACAACGCGCTCGCCGCCCATCTCGCGCAACTGAGCGTCCGGCAGAACGAGGACATGCGCAAGCTCACCGCCGGCGCCACGCTCTTCGCGGTCCCCACGGCCATCGCGGGGATCTACGGGATGAACTTCCGGTTCATGCCCGAACTCGACTGGCACCTCGGCTATCCGCTCGTCCTCGCCGTGATGGGCGGGCTGTGCGGATACATCTACTACCGTTTCAAGCGTTCGGGCTGGTTGTAGGCCAGCCGTTCTCGGCAATCAGCTCCGAGAGCGGGCGCGCCGTCGTCCATCCGACGTCCTCGAGCATGGGACGCGGATAGAACTCCTCGACGGGACCGAGACACAGCACGGCGATCGGCTCAGCCCCCGCCGGGAAACCCAGCAGCGCTGCGAGTTCCGCCGGCTCGAACAACGAGACCCAGCCCATGCCGATCCCTTCGGCGCGAGCCGCCAACCACAGGTTCTGGATCGCGCACGCCGCCGAGGCCAGGTCCATGTGCGGCATCGTGCGCCGCCCGAAGACATGTCGCTCGCGATCCTCGGTCAGCGCCACCACCACCAGCTCAGCGCACTCGGCGATCCCTTCGACCTTCAACCGCGCGAACTCAGCGGCCCGCTCCCCCAGCGCCGCGGCCGTGCGTTCGGTCTCCTCGCGTACCAGGTCGTGAATGCGGCCGCGGAGCGTTTCGTCGGTGATGCGGACGAATCGCCACGGCTGCATCAGCCCCACACTCGGTGCTTGATGCGCGGCCGCGAGCACCCGCTGCAGCACGTCCGCGGGAACCTCACCGCCGCAGAAGTGCCGCATGTCCCGGCGTTCGGCGATCACGCGGTACACCGCCTCCCGTTGCTCGGGAGGGAACGCGTGCTCGCTCACGCAACCGTGGCGCTCAGCGCGCCGGTGGACAGCAGGACGATCACGACGATGCCCAGAGCGATCCGGTACGCGACGAACGGTGCGTACGACCGGGTACTCACGTAGCGGAGGAGCCAGTGGATGACCGCGAGCCCGACCACGAACGCGACGACGGTCCCGACGATCGTCGGCACCGTGCCGTACGCGTTCTCACCACCCGGGATGTCCTTGAGCTTGTAGACGCCGGCCCCGACGACGGCGGGAATGGCGAGCAGGAAGGCGTATCGTGTGGCGGCCTGACGTTCATAGCCGAGGAACAGGCCCATGGAGATCGTGGCTCCCGACCGCGACACACCCGGGACGAGGGCGGCGGTCTGCGCCATGCCGAAGAGGACGGCGTGACGAGGCGTGAGTTGATCGATCGCCCGCTGCTTGCGGCCGAACCGCTCGGCCAGACCGAGCACGATGCCGAGCACGATGAGGGTCGTGGCGATCACCCACAGGCTGCGGAACTCGCGGTCGATGAGGTCCTCCAGCAGCAGTCCGAGAACCACGATCGGCAACGAGCCGATGATGATGAACCAGCCCATGCGCCATGGTGTCTCGCGCCGCGCGTCCGCGGAGAACAACCCGCGGACCCAGCCTGAACCGATCGTCCAGATGTCGCGCCAGAAGTAGAGGACGACGGCCACCTCGGTGCCGATCTGCACCACTGCCGTGTACGCGGCACCAGGATCGCCCCAGCCGAAGAGTTGCGGGAAGATCGCCAGATGCGCGCTACTGGAGATCGGGAGGAACTCGGTCAAGCCCTGCAGGAGGCCCAGGACAACAGAACGCAGCACATCCACCGTGCGAGCCTACACGCGCGCTGAGGCGCGACTGGCTACCCTGCTGCCATGTTGTCGCGTCGCCTTGGCGGATCTGGCCTGGAGGTCTCGCGCCTGGGCTTAGGCACGATGACGTGGGGCACTGTCGTCGACGAGTACGTCGCCGAGGATCAGCTCACGGCCTTCCTCGATGCCGGGGGCACGCTCCTGGACACTGCTCCGATCTACGGCGACGGACGCACCGAGGAACTGGTCGGCCGGCTGCTGTCCAAACATGGAATCCGCGACCGGCTCGTGCTGGCGGGCAAGGCCGGTTTGGTGCATCGCGACGGCCAGGTGGTCCGCGATTCGTCACGTCGCACGCTTCTGGCGCAGTTGGACGCCTCGCTGCGCGATCTCGGCACGGACCACCTCGACCTGTGGCAGATCCACCGGTTCGACGCGAGTACGCCGCTGGATGAAGCGCTGGCGACGCTCGACGACGCCGTGCGCTCGGGGCGGGTCCGATATGCGGGCATCAGCAATTTCACCGGCTGGCAGACTGCGCTCGCGCATGCCCGCTTCGACGCGCGCGGTGTCGGCGTGCCACTGGTGAGCACGCAGCTCGAGTATTCGCTGATGCATCGCGAGCCCGAGACCGACGCGATTGCGGCGGCGAACTACCTCGGCATGAGTGTCCTGGCGTGGTCCCCGCTGGGCCGCGGTGTGCTCACCGGCAAGTACCGGGCCGGCATTCCTGGAGATTCACGCGGCGCCGACGCACACTGGGAAGCGTTCGTGCATACCTATCTGACTCCCGAGAAGTCCCGGGTCGTCGAGGCCGTCGCGAAGGCCTCCGACGGACTCGGCGTACCGCTGACTCATACCGCGTTGGCCTGGGTGCGCGATCGTCCTGGCGTGGGCGCGGTCATCGTCGGGGCACGCACCGTCGCGCAGCTTCAGGAGAGCCTCGCCTCCGAACACCTGACCCTTCCCGAACAAATCGCCGACGCGCTGTCGGACGTCTCCTGAGGAGCCCCATGGTCGAGTACGAGTTCTGGGACCTGTCCATCTCCCGCACGCAGTCGCGTCAAGCGGTGTGCCGGCTCCTCACGGACGCAGCGGAGTTCCAAGGCTGGGAGCTGGATCGGCTTCGCAAGGACCGCAGCGGCCAGGGCACCGTACGTCTGCGCCGTAAGATCATCCGGATGCGCGCGACCTTCTGAACCCCGGGCGGTGAGCTATCCCGCACCTTGTCCTCGGGCGGTGAGCTATCCCGCACCTTGCGGCCAGAAGTGCGTGCTAACTCACCGCCACTTCGACCCGGGAGGCAGAAGGAGCGCGTGCCATCGCCCGCCGAACCGCGGGGGCGGACCCCCGTAGCCGAGCCGGACGAGTTCGCGATGCACGGTGGTGACCATCGCCCGCGGCTGACGTCGCAAGGCCTTTGTGATCTGCAGGTAGTTGATGCCGGCACGTCGGTACCCCGCGTAGCGATGCACGTCGGATTCGACCTGGCGCGGGTCAACGAAATGCTGTTGGCCTTCGACTTCGATGGCTAACCGCCACTGCGCGAGCCAGAGATCCGCCGTTCCCAGGTGGACCGAACCGTGGTACAGCGGGACATTCGTCGCCGGACGTGGCAGTCCGGCCGCCTCGAGACGCACCCGAACTTCAGATTCGCCGAGCGCCCAGGCATTGCCGTCGAGCAGTGGAAGCACAGCGCGGACGCCCTTCGCCCCGGGCCGCCACGGATGCAGGCGCGCGACCTCGCCGATTTCCTCACGGGTCGCGTGCTGGTGCCGTAGCAGCCAGTCGCCTGCCTTGACGACGTCGAGCAGCGACCTGGCCGCGCACATCTGCACGATGGCTGCCGCCGGCGTCACGCCCTCGTCGTCGCACGGCGGGAGCACCTCGGTACGGTGCAGGAAGATCCCGTCCAGATCCAGGTGGAGATCGCCGGCGATGGTGAAGTGCACTCGTCGACTCACGTGCGGCCACGGATAGCCGAGCACCTCGAGCCGCGATTCATGACTGAGCCGAGCCTCGGGCGGCATCGCGAGGCGCGCCGCGTACACCGTATCGGCGCGTGACGGCACGAAGTCCCGATGCGCCCACACCCGAGGATGGATGCGACGGAACCGACTGCTTTCCAGGACTCGGGGAGAGATACCCGCATCGACCAGTTCCGCACGGGTGAACGGGTGGTTGAGAAAGTAGTCGGGAACATCGATCGCGGCCGCCATGCGTTGATCGAACCGCCACCGCACCGATGACACGAGACCGCCGTGCCCGCCTGTGGAGCCTGCGCGAGCGAGCCCTTGTTGTGGACGCGGCCCCGCACGCCCGTCCGCCCCGGCGAGCGGTGAGTTGGCACGCACTCCACGGGCCCACGTGCGGGATAGCTCACCGCCCGGGCGGCTCAGGCGAGGTCGAGGAAGGTGTCGAAGACGCGCGAGCCGAATTCCAGCGCGTCGACGGGTACCCGCTCGTCGACGCCGTGGAACAGCGCCGTGAAATCGAGATCGCCCGGCAGCCGCAGCGGGGTGAAGCCGTACGAGGTGATGCCGAGCTTGTCCCACGACTTCGCATCCGTGCCGCCGGACATGAGGAACGGCGCGATGTGCGCCTCCGGGTCGTGCCGGTGGAGGGAGACCGTCATCGCGTCGACGAGGTCGCCTTCGAAGGGGTACTCCAGCGCCCGGTCGGCGATGTGCGGTTCGGCGAGGATCTTGTCGCCGACGATCTCCTGGACCGCGGGGAGGAAGGTCTCCGCGTGCCCGGGCAGGTAGCGGCCGTCGACATACGCGACCGCCTCGCCGGGCACCACGTTGTGCTTGTAGCCCGCCTGCAGCATCGTCGCGTTCGTGCTGTTGCGCAGGCCCGCCCCGATCATCCGCACGGCCGGACCGAAGTGCTCGATCACCTCGGCGGGGCTTCCCTCCGCGCCCGTGAGCTCCCTGACCTTGGCGATCAACGCCTGCATCGAGGGACCGGGCTCTTCGGGCCACACGTAGTCGCCCAGCGCCGCCAGACCGCGCGCGAGGTTCACGACCGGGTTGTCGTCATTGCGCATCGAGCCGTGTCCGGCAGTGCCGAGCGCGGTCAGGCGCATCCAGGCGATGCCCTTCTCACCGGACTCGATGAGGTAGAGGCGCTGACCAGCGATCTCGGTCGAGAAGCCCCCGACCTCACCGATCGCCTCGGTGTAGCCCTCGAACCACTCCCGGTGGTGCTCGACGAGCCATTGAGCACCCTTGACGCCGCCGGCCTCCTCGTCTGCGGTGAACACGAGCAGGATCGGGCGGTCGGGAATCTGTCCCGCGGTCTGGCGGGCCCGAACGACCGAGAGCAGCATCGCGTCGAAGTCCTTCATGTCCACGGCACCACGGCCGTAGAGGTATCCGTCGACGATCTCGGCGGCGAACGGGTCCACCGACCAGTCGGCCGCTTGCGCAGGAACGACGTCGAGGTGCCCGTGGATGACGAGACCAGGACGCGGGGAGTCCTGATTCCCCCAGCGCGCCAGGACGGACGCCCGGCCCGGCTCCGACTCGTAGATCTGCGACTCGATGCCGACCTCGGCGAGCGAGGCCGCCACGTACTCGGCCGCCGCGCGTTCCCCCGGACCGGAATCGTCGCCGAAGTTCGACGTGTCGATGCGGATCAGATCGCGGCAGATCTGCAGTGTCTCGGCCTCAGGCAGGTACCCCATGCCCCGATGGTACGGGCCTGGTCGCCTCAGGCCAGCAACTGCGCGAGCGTCCGCCGCACCATCCATCGCGCGGCCGGCGCGATGAGCGGATCGGGAACGCCGAGGAACGACAGCTCCTCTTGCCAGGTCACGACACTACCCTCACCGTCGGACTCGACATCGATGATCGCCCAACCGGTCACGACGCGCCCTTCCTTGACCAGTTGCACGCAGCGTGGCCGGTCCGCACGCACCACCCGCATGGGGTCGTCGAAGCCGAGCGGACCGATGCCGGTGCGTGCGACGAAGCCTTCCGGGCGCCGCCGGATCTGCGTGAAGGGAACGCGATGGTGCTCCCACGTCGTCACCCGGTCGTAGGCCTCGCCAACCGGGCGCGACGTGTGCACCGTCGCTTCCACGTACACCATGGGTCTACATTGACGCCATGACGCGCACGATGCACTTCGAATCGGTCGTTGACGTGAAGTCGAAGCTCGCCGAGGTCGGCTATCTGGCTTCCGACGCCGTCGCGACGACGGTCTTCCTCGCCAGCGAACTCGGCAAACCGCTCCTCGTCGAGGGACCGGCCGGTGTCGGCAAGACCGAACTCTCCCGGGCGGTGGCGGCTGCGTGCGGAGCCGAGCTCGTGCGGCTTCAGTGTTACGAGGGGGTGGACGAGGCCCGCGCGCTGTATGAGTGGAACCACGCCAAGCAACTGCTGCGGATCAGCGCCGCGCGTGGCGAGGAGTCTTGGGACGAAGCGCGTTCCGACGTGTTCAGCGAGGAGTTCCTGCTTCCGCGTCCGCTTCTCACCGCGATCCGCAACGACGGCCCGACGGTGCTGCTCATCGATGAGACCGACAAGGCCGACGTGGAGATCGAAGGCCTGCTGCTGGAGGTGCTCGGCGACTTCCAGGTCACCGTGCCCGAGCTCGGCACCATTACCGCGACCCAGCGGCCCTTCGTCGTGCTGACCTCCAACGCGACCCGCGAGCTCAGCGAGGCGCTGCGCCGCCGATGCCTATTCCTCCACATCGACTTCCCCTCGGCAGAACTCGAACGCGACATCGTGGCGCTGAAGGTGCCCGACCTCGACGCGACGCTCGCCGATTCGGTCGTGCGGGTGGTCAATGCGCTGCGGTCTGCCGGGCTGCGCAAGGCACCATCGGTCGCCGAGACACTGGACTGGGCGCGCACCCTCGTGGCGCTCGGCGCCCCGGTCCTGAGCGATCAGATCGTTGAGGAGAGCCTCGGCGTCGTGCTCAAGCATCAGGACGACATCGACAAGGCGCGGACCACGCTGAATCTCAGCGAGTTGGTATGACCACGCAGGTTGCCGAGCGCCTGGTCGAGTTCGTCGACGCGCTGCGCCTCAAAGGCATCAACGCGGGACCCAGCGAGACGATCGACGCCGCCGCTGCGCTGGAGGTGCTCGGCTTCGATGACCGCGAGGTGCTGCGGGAGGGGCTCGCCGCCGCGCTGGTGCGTCGCGATGGGCAGCGCGACGTCTTCGACATGACGTTCGACGTGTTCTTTCCGGCAGGAGTCGGGACGCCCACCGCGGTGCAGGACAGCGAGGACGATCTCGACGCCGAGCAGCTGCGTGCCCTCCTCGCCATGGCCCTCGCCGATGACGATGCCCGGGCGCTGACCCAACTCGCCGAGGTCGCGGTCGATGCGCTGGGTGCCGTCGGCCAGGAAGGTTCCGGAACGCAGGGCTGGTCGGCCTACCAGACGCTCGACCGGCTGCGCCCGCAGACGGCCGTCGCGCAAGCCTTAGCCATGCGCGGCGGCGGCGCCGGCAGCGGCCAGGGCCAGTCCGGCCAGTTCACCGACCGGCTCGAGCGTGACGAGGTCCGGCGCGGGGTCGCTCGCTTCCGTGAGCTCGTTGCCGCCGAGGCGCGGCGTCGAACGGCTGAGGTACGGGGCCGGCAGACCGTCGCGCGCCACGCCGTCGCGCAGAGCAAGGACCGCGTCGACTTTCTCAGCGCCAACGCGCATCAGCTCGCCGAGCTGCGGCGCGCTGTCCAACCGCTCGCCCGAAAGCTCGCGACCCGCCTCGCTGCCCGGCGGAGGCGTCGCCGTCGTGGCCAGATCGACATCCGCCGCACATTGCGTAGCGCGATGAGTACGGGCGGCGTCCCGGTCAAGCCGGTCTACGCGGCACCACGGCCGTCCCGCCCCGAGCTCGTCCTCCTGTGCGACGTCTCCGGGTCTGTGGCCGGCTTCTCGCAGTTCACGATGCTGCTGGTCAAGGCGCTGAGTGACCAGTTCAGCAAGATCCGGGTGTTCGCCTTCGTCAACGCGATGGACGAGGTGACCGACCTGATCAAGGACGGTTCCGGTGATCTCATCGGTCCCATCCAGTCCGGGGCCCGCATCACCAAGTGGCATACCAGCAGCGACTACGGCGAGGCGTTCGGCGACTTCGTGGAGCAGTACCTCGACGCCGTGGGGCCCCGCACGGCCGTCATCGTGCTCGGCGACGCGCGGAACAACAACCAGCACCCGCGATTCGAAGCGCTGCGCCGCATCAATGAACGATCGAGGCGCACCTACTGGCTCAACCCGGAGCACGGGTCGCGGTGGGGGCTCGGCGACTCTGAGGCGCTCGGCTACGCCGACATCGTGCCGATGTACGAATGCTGCAATGTCGAGCAGCTCAGCGGCTTCGTCGGTCGAATCCTCCCGGTGTGACGGTCAGGGTTTGAGCCCGTGCTCAGCCATGATCGGCAACGGATCGACCGGATCGGCGTTCTTACCGGGGCGGACTTCGAGGTGCAGGTGCGGGCCCGTGACGTTGCCCGTGGCTCCGACCGCTCCGATCTGGTCGCCCTTGCGCACCATCTGTCCGGCTTCGACGTCGATGCGCGACTGGTGGGCGTACCAGAGCTCGGTGCCGTCGGCGAGCCGCAACACGGTGCGATTCCCGTAGGCACCGGCGTAGGTGGTCGAGACGACGACGGCGTCCTGCATGGCGACGAGCGGCGTGCCCGTGGGCGCGGACAGATCGATGCCGGTGTGTCGACCACTCGACCACAAGCTTCCGGCCTGCCCGAAACGCGCCGAGAGCCGGTAGCGGGCCAGCGGCATGACCCACTCGTTGGCGCGGCGCGCTTCCTCGGCGGCGCGCGCCTCCTCCTCGGCCTTCAGCTCGGCCACGCGCTGCTCGACGAGCGTGGCGATCCGAGCCTGCTCGGCCGCGAACGCCTCCTGTTGGGCGGTGAAGTCCGGCGGCATCGGCGGCAGAACGGCCGACGCGAGGCTGGCGACGCCGGGAGCGACCGGTTCCTCCGCCAGCGTCTGGGACTGCAACTGGGCTGCGAGCGGGCTGGTGTCACTGGTCAGCGGGGTGGGATCGGGTGCGCTGACCGACCCCTCTTCGGCCCGTCGCTCGGCGGGAGGCTCAGTGGGCTCGCTCGGCGCTTCCTCGTCGGCTGACGGGGCGGCTGGTTCGTTGATCGGTTGCCGCGACGGTGTCGCGGTCGCTCCTGGTTCCGGCGCTGCAGGCTGAAGGTGGACACCCTCGGTGCCGTCCACGGCGGGACCGTCTGCGCCGCTCTCGGCGACGGGAAGAGCAGACGGCAGCTGATCGGTGACCAGCGCCACGGCGCCCGTGCTCGAGAGGCGTGCCTCCCCGGTCAGTACGACGCCTCCCCCGGCGACGCTCAGGCTCAGCACACCCGCCAGCAGCGGGGACGCGAACGGGGGGCGACGACGCCGACGGCGGCGGGTTCCACCGGGTACACGTGTCGACGACGGGGTCGTCGCGCGGTGTGAACCAGCGGAAGTCATTGATCGCCTCATCACAGGGGGTCGGGGTCGTGTACATGGTAGCGGCCGAGCGGTCGTGCCCGTGTGACTTTCCCCAGGAGTTGGATGATCGTCTGAAACGAGGCCAGCGCGTACCGTGGGCCGTGTGATCGGCCGTCGATGGTGGTGGCTCCCGGTGCTCCTGGCGCTCTCCGCGTGCGCGGACGAGGGCGGCGACGACTCTGCCTCTGACTTACCCGGCGCAGTCGCCGTGACGGGAGGCTTCCCGGCGGGAACCGCCCCCGCTCCCCCGCCCGACGCGGTGGCGGGGGCGGCCGCTGCGCCTGGCGACGCAACGGTGTGGGTGGTGACCTTCGGCAGCAGCGGCAACCCGGCCATCGTGCGTGGCGCTGTCGTGAACGACCATCGGGTCGACTTCACGATCGCCGACGACCCCGGCAGGCCCGCCACGATGGACTACGCGCCGACCACGTCGACGGTCGTCCTCGACGAGTTGCCCTCCGACGACGCCCCACTCACTCTCGTCCTCGGGGACCTGGGCACCGTGGAGATCGATCGGCGGGCTCCCGGTGAGTTCGTCTGGGCGACCCGCTGAGCCCTTCGGTGTAACGCGTCAGGTCGCGCCCGCCCCCTTGAGGATCGTGACGCACGCGACGGCCGGGTCCGGCCCCAGATGACCCCCGACGTTCTCGGCCAACGCAACGCGCGCTCCGGCAATCTGGCGTTGACCTGCTCCGCCCCGGAGCTGTAGGACGAGCTCGACGAGCTGAGCGCACCCGGTCGCACCGATCGGATGACCGCGGGAGATCAGGCCTCCGCTCGGATTCACCGGCATACGGCCGCCGAGACGGGTCACGCCGGCTGACAGTGCATGCAGAGATTCGCCGGGATCGAAGATTCCGAGCTCCTCGAGCGCGATCAGTTCGGCCGGCGCGGCAGCATCGTGCACCTCGACGACATCGAGCTCATCAGGTGCCACTGCCGCCGACTCGTACGCCGCTGCCGCTGCTCGGCCGACAGCGCCATGATCGGACCGTGACGTCTGCCCGGAGACGAGACTCGACGCGGCAAGGGTGACCACGGGTGCCGGCGCGGCGTCAGCGATGTGGCGTGCGCACAACACCATCGCGGCAGCACCGTCTCCGATCGGTGAGCACATCGGCAGCGTCAAGGGCCCGCTCACCTGGCGGGCGCTGAGAACATCCTCGACGCTCATCGGCTCCCGAAATTGGGCGATCGGGTTGAGCGCGGCGTGCTCGCGGTTCTTCGAGGCCACCGCCGCGAAATCACGTTGCGTCGCGCCGGAGCGTTCGGCGAAGCGCCGGGCGGCGTCGGCGTAGATGTCCATGAACAGCGAGCCGCTGTCGCCCTCGTCGCTCGAGCGCGACAAGGCCGCGCGCAGCTGGTCGATCTCGTCGAGATCGACGGCGGTGGCGATGGCGTCGAGACTCCGCTGCTTGTGCGGATGCGTCAGCTTCTCCGCGCCGACGACGACCGCGATGTCGACCTGGCCGGAACCGACGGCCATCCACGCCAGATTGACGGCCGTGCTGCCGGATGCGCAGGCGTTCTCGACGTTCATCATCGGGTGTCCGAGCAGGCCCGTGTCACGAAGCGCTGCCTGGGCGCGGATCATCTCCTGCCCGTGCAGGAAGCCCTGCACAGCGTTGGCGAAGTACACGGCGCCTACCTGCTCCGGCCCTACCGCGGCGTCGGCGAGTGCTCCCCTGACCGCCGCTGCGCTGAGGTCCCGAACTGACGTGGCCGGAAACCTGCCGAACGGTGTCATGCCGATGCCCGCGATGCACACTTCCCTCATGTCTGCTCCTGCCGATGTCGCGACAGTTCGCGGATTCGGCCGATCCCGGCCGGGTCGATGATCTCGCCGTGTTGAGCCAGATTGTTCGCGTGACCGGCGATGTGCAACGCGAAGGCGCGCTCCATCGCCGCATCCTGACCCTGGCTGTCGACGCTGCCGTTGACGCTGGCCTTGGCGAGCCGTAGCCCGTACGCCGGCATGCGGGCGATGCGCTGAGCCAGGTCGAGCGTGAAGCTGTCCAGTTCTGCGTCGGCGACGACGTGGTTGACCATGCCCAAACGGTGGGCGTCCGACGCGGAGAGCGGTTCGCCCGTGAACAGCATCTCCTTCGCCTTCCGCGCGCCGACCTCCCAGGTATGCGCGAAGTACTCCGCGCCGTTCAGGTCGAACGCCACGACAGGGTCGGAGAACGTCGTCGATTCAGCAGCCACGATGAGATCCATCGGCCACAGCAGCATCAACGCACCGGCGATGCAGCGCCCGTGCGCCTGGCCGATCGTCGGTTTCGGTAGGCTGCGCCACCGCCGGCACAGCCCCAGATAGGCTTCGCATTCGAAGGCGTGCCTCCCCTCGACCCCGGCCGCACCGAACGCGCCCTCCAAGGTCGCCACCGGCGAACCGGGAAGCGTGCTGCCGCGCTCGGACAGGTCGTGTCCGGCGGAGAAGTCCGGTCCGTCTCCGGACAGGATGATGACTTTGACGTCCGGATCCGCGGCAGCCCCGGCGAAGGCCTCGTCGAGTTCGTACAGCATGCGGGCGTTCTGCGCGTTGCGGCGTTCAGGTCGACTCAACACCACCCGCTCGACGCCAGCAACGGGCCGCTCCTTTCGCACCGAGCTGCTCACGAACTCACCTCCGTGGCAGCCCAGTACGGAGCTTTGAGCTTCCGCTTGAACAGCTTGCCCGTATCCTCGCGCGGGAGGTCATCGACCAGAACGACCTCACGCGGGACCTTGTATCCGGCAAGTCGCCCTCGAACATGATCGCGCACTGCGGCGGCGTCCAGCCGACGATCCGGAGCTACCTGGACGTGGGCGGCCAGCGCTTCACCCAAGTCGCTGTCAGGGATGCCGAAGACCGCAGAGTCCACCACCCCGTCGAGATCGAGAAGGCACGCCTCGATCTCGGCGGGATAGATGTTCACCCCGCCGGAGACCACCATGTCGTTCATGCGGTCGCTCAGGTAGAGGTAGCCGTCCTCGTCGAGGTGACCGATATCCCCGAGCGTGAGGTATCCGTCCACCTCCATCCGCCGCCGCTTCTCGTCATCGCCGATATACGTGAAGTCCGGCCAACCTGAAAACGTCTTACCGTAAACGACACCGTCGGCGCCTGCTGGGAGTTGCGCCCCTTGTCCGTCGAGGATGCGAATATCGGCGTCGAGTATGGGTCTGCCGACCGTTCCGGGCCGCTCCAGCGCCTCGAACGAATCGCAGGCGGTCCACGCGCCGATCTCCGAGCCACCGTAGTACTCATGCACGATCGGACCGAGCCACTCGATCATCGCCGTCTTGACTGCGGGCGGGCAAGGGGCCCCCGCGTGAACGACTGAGTGCAACGAACTCACGTCATAGCCTTCCCGCACTGCCTGGGGCAACTGCAGAAGGCGGCTGAACATCGTCGGTACTGCGTGAACGGTGTCGACCTGATGACGACTCACCAGTTCCAGAAAGCGCTCGGCATCGAACCGGGGCATGATGATGATCGTCATCCCCAAGGCCGCCGCGAAGTTGGAATAAACGTTCGGGGCGGAGTGGTAGAGCGGCGCCGGAATCAATGTGGTCTCGCCCGGCCGCAGGTGATAGAGATCCGCGACATTGCCGAGCGTGGTGGGCAGGACCTCTGGAGCGATCGGATCTCGCAGGACACCTTTCGCCTGACCTGTCGTTCCCGACGTGTAGATGACGCTCATCGGCGCGGGAGGAGCCGCTTCGTTCCACGGGTCGCATCGCTCCCAATCGCTCAGAACCGGAAACTCACCGGTCAGCGGCTGCTCGCCGAGTCGGTACGCCTCGCGCACCTCCGCGGGTACCTCGGCCTCGACGATCATCAGCTTCTCGGGGGCTTGAGCCCGCAGCGGTGGCAGTAGATCGGTGTGCGCGACGACCAGAGACACCTCGCTGTTGCGCAGTACGTGGGCTAGATCGCTTCCGGTCCAATGCCAATTGATGGGTACCGGGACGGCTCCGATCAGTCCGGCCGCGAGGTTCAGCTCCAGAAACGAGATCTCGTTACGCATGTAGATGGCGAAGCGGTCGCCGCGAGCAACTCCTCGCTCGCGAAGTCCGGTGGCGAACCGTGCGGCACGATCCTTGACCGCGGCTAACGACCTTTGCGTGGAACCGCAGGACACAAATGATTCAGACATCACGATTCCTCCATCAGTGGAAGTCGTTCGGGACCGGAGTGAACGCCACGCGCCGTGTCCATTCGGTGATCGCGCGCCCGAGCACTTCCTCGTAGCTCTCACCGTCAATGACAGCGATGGTCTCCACCTCAGCGAGCACCTTCGGTGGCATGTTGTCGATCGCGAATCCCGCGAACTCGGCCCACTTCTGGGTCATGTTGCGGAACTGTCGCGTCGTGTACGGCGCGCCGATGACGTTGGCGGGATCGGCCATCGCCTCCTCTGACGTGATGAACTCGGCGCCCAGTTGCCGGAGCTCCGCGCACACGCGTCCGATCGTCGCACCCGCGACAGCCGTCCCATGGATCAGCAGGATCTGCGAGGGTACGCGCCCGATGGCGCGCTGGGCAGCCGAGGCCTGACTACGAATCTGCTCGATCGCTGTCGCCACCAGCAGGTCCTCCACGCGGCGCATCGCTTCTCGGTCGCGCAGCGCGATCGCGCGATGGTAGGCCACCATGAACTGCGCGTCGTAGAACCACATGGTGACCGGCGACGAGAGGAATCCCTGCCGCGTGAGGTGCGTCTGAACGGCACGTGTCTTCTCGAGAGCATCACCCTCCATCCCGAAGGCGTACCGGAAGTACCGGGACGGCGATGCAGCAATCCAGCGGTCCAGGACCTTCTCGCTCGCTTCGACGTCGCGCAGGTAGGTGCCCACGTCGAGCCAGTTGAGACTGATGTGTTGGTGGGTGTGGTTCCCGACGTAGTGCCCGGCGGCCATCCACGTGTCCAGGACGTCGAGATATTCGGGATGCTCCTCGGTCGGCGCGGTGCTGTTGAAGGCATACACGCCCGGCACTTGATGCTCGCGAAACGCGGTGACCATGGCGCCGCTGACGCGGGCCGGATCATACCCGTCCGGAAACGGGATCCCCGTCCATTGGAACTGGTCATCCACGGTGACGGCCAGGCGCAGGCCCGAGATGGGATCTGGAGATGATGCGGACATGAAATTCTCCTTCGAAGCGGTTCGCACCATGCTCACGAGCACCGACGTCGGCAACAATGGGCTCAGATGACACACTGTTATGTGGCGTGAGCACCGTCACATTTCGTGCTGGACGGCGGTGTCGCGATCGTCCATAGTGGCGCCATGGCGAGCACTGCATACAGCCGAGAAGGCGGCTCCCCCCTCGACCCGTTCGTCGCGTGGGTCGATGCGTACGGGCACGTGATGTTCGCTCGGCTCGCCGAGGAGCTCTGGGCGCAGGTGCCCGAGTTGCAGACGGTCGGCTCCACCGGAATCGGGGAATTGCGCTCGTCGATTGTGTCCCACCTCCCAGGGTTGCGCGCCGCCCTCTTGGGCTCAGGCGCCCCGGCACGCCTACCGGAACCGGCGCGCGCGTTCGCCGCCTCCATGGCCGGTCAAGAGGTGCCCCTGTCGGCGATACTCCGGGCCTACGAACTCGGTCACGCAGCGATCTGGAACGGCTTCACCGAGTACTTGCGCAAGAAGGAGCCCGCTGTCACTCGCCGTGCCGAGGCTCTCGAAGCCGGCTCGATCCGAATGTTCGATTACATGCAGGCGATGACGGGTCGAACCATCGCGGAGTACAACCGAGTCCGCGATCAGGTCCTTCGCGACGTCAACTCTCAACGCAGTCAGATGGTGCGTGCCGCACTCGCCGGCGCGACGGATGGGCGCGAACTCGGTGAGTTACTCGGGTACGCCGTCGACAGCACTCATATCGGGTACGTGGCGTGGTGCGAGGGGCCCGACCGCGGACCGGAACTTGCCGAAGCTGCTCGACGGGCCCTTGCTGGCGCCGCTGCTCAGCACATCGCCGTGAACGCAGATGGCACCACGGTTCATGGTTGGTTTTCTCCCGTCGATCGTGCCGTGTATGCGGATCTCGCCACGGTCCAGCTACCCCGTGGCATCGGTCTCGCGCTCGGGACGCCCCGAGACGGGATCCGCGGCTTCAGGCACACGCATGAAGAGGCAGTGCTCAGCGCCTTGATCAGTGCGCCGCCCTTGCCCCAGCCCGTGCGCTTTCCCGACGTCGCGGTCGCGGTGCTGACGTCCCAGCACTCCGAGCTCTGCGATCGCTTCGTCGACGACCAACTCGGCCCGTTACTTCATCACGACGACCGCCAGAGACTCATGTCGACCCTGCATGAGTATTTCGCCACGCTGGGGAGCCCACGGCGGTGTGCGCGTCGGCTCGGCGTTCATCCCAACACCGTCTCTCAGCGATTGCAGCGGATAGAAGCCGTCCTCGGTCGAGTCGTCGACCCAGCCGACCTTCGGTTGCGCGTCGCGCTCGAGCTCACGCGATGGCGAGCCGTCACCGCAGTCTCATCGGGACGAGTTGGCTCAGGACCGGTTCCTCGAGATGCGAACTGAGCCGATCACTGCCACTGTCGCAGTATGTATATCGGAGGCTCGCTGTTCCTGTTCGCTCTCGGTGCCATCCTCGCGTTCGCAGTTCAAGACGCGATCAACGGCATCGACCTGGTCACGACCGGCTACATCCTCATGGGCGTCGGCGTCGTCGGGCTCTTGCTCTCACTTCTGATGGCCGGACGCGCCCGGCGCGATATCGACCCGCCGCGCTGAAGCACTCGTCGGTGGCACGTCAGGCCGTGCCTGCCGCCGCCTTGAGCATCCCGGCGTACTCGTCCAGCGCATCGATATAGGCCGGCAACGCGCCGGCGTCGTGAATGCGCAGCACCGCGTCGACCTGATGACGGGCGAAGGCGCAGACCCCCTCGGCCTGCTGCTCGTGCTCGGGCGCGTCGGGATGCTCCAGGCAGACCATGAGCCCCACGCCGGCGGTGAGATACATCTCGCAACCGAGTTTCTTCATCATCACGAGCGACATCTCAAAAGCCAGCCGTTCGCGATCGAGGTCGCGCATGGTCATCACTCCCACCCCTACGCAAGGCATGCGACCGTCGCCGGCCTTTGTCTCTGCTCAAACCATCGCACTCGTGACGCGGCGAATCAATGGCGCCGACCCACCTTCCGGAGTCGAGACGCGTCGACGTCGCGAGCTCTGGCGCCGTTTCCCGCCACTTTCGAGTCACAGCACCGCGCGCGGGACGGTGGCATCACCCTACACACGAGGGCTCGCGGCGCCCCACGCGGGGTGACGCCGGTCGCCGATCCGATTCTAGGCGCACCGAACGCCGAGCCCGAGGAGAACCGCGCTCGTTCGCACTTGCGTCGTCGTCCCGGCCGCCTCCCAGCTCGGCGCTGCGCGGAGTCGGGCGTGGACCACGACGTCGTACGTCGTGGCGCCCAGGCCGAGGTCGAGTACGGAGGACCGCAGTTCGAGTTCGCCGGGGCGACCGCCGGCGGGCTGCACCACACCGGAGCGCACCACTTCGCCCGTCGCCGTGTGCCGGGCCTCCCAGCGGTACTCGTAGCGAACGTCGACATGCGGCCAGGTGAGGCGCACGTACTCGCCGACGCCGAACAGCCCCCCTTCGTTACGGCACTGTGGCTGACCCTGAGCGACCACACGGTGGGCTGCCAGCGGGGCTGTGGCGACCGTAGCCGTGTCGTCGAAGATCGCCCATGCACGTGCCCCGGGAAGCACGGCCGGCAGCAGGAGGGCCGCGCCGACGAGGACCGGAGCGATCCCTCGTCGGCGTCGCGGACGCGCGTGCAGCGGCGCACGCCGTCGCGGCAGCACCACCGCCAGCCAGCACCCCGCGACGATGCCGATCGCCGTGACCCGGCCCGGCGTGCTGTCGACGAACGCGGCGGCACTGCCGACTCCGGGCAGGACCCAGGTGACGCGTTCTGCCCGCGACAGCGTGTAGGCGTCGGGGTCGGCGACGGCGTTCGCGTCGCCGCGCAGGCGCACGATGCGTTCGGCGCCGCTCTCGGACACCTCGATGATGCGGTGGGTGACACGCACACCCGAGCCGTCGACGACGCTCACCACGTCGCCCACCTCGAGGTCCGCCGCGGGTATCGACCGAGCCAGCAGCAGGTCCCCGGCGTGGATCTCGGGTGCCATCGAATCGGACTGCACGACCAGGGGCCGGCTGCCGGTCACCCAGAGGGCGGCGGCCACCAGCACGCACAGGACGCCGAGGAGTGCTCCTGCGTTGAGGACGACGACGCGGAGGCGACTCATGGGGCGCCTCGCTGAACGCCGTTGACGACGAAGGTGGCCGTCGCCGTCGCACCTTGGAGCGAGGAGGGGGCCGACGGGTCCAAGCGCACGATGACGCAGAGCGTCTCGCTCGCCCCGGCGGCCAGCGGTCGGCGTGCCGGGACGACCGGTGTGGGCGCCGCCGCGTTCGCGCTGATCGCGGAGGCCGAACTGAACGTCGTCGTTCCTCCGGTGCACGTTCCCGTCCGGTCGCCGTTCGCGGAGGACCCGGCGTTCGACGCGGCGCCGCCCGCGACGACGGTCCACCGCAGTCCTGGTCCGAGCGTTCCGTTCGTATGCGAGACGGCGGTGTAGTCGAGGGGGACCGTGCCCGCGTTCCCGACCGAGATGGCGCGGGCGAAGCTCTCACCGGGCACGAGGTCGCCCACGGCGAAGGTGGTGTCGGTCGTGGAGCCACCGGGGCCGGCCAGCTGGCCGTTGAGGGTCAGGTCAAGGCGTCCCGCAGCCAGCTGTCCGGTCGTGACGGTCGCCTGATCCGTCCAGTACGCCATGGTCCCGCTGACGCCGACGCCCACGAGGAGCCCGAGGCTGAGCACGGCCCGCAGCAGGCCCGATCGCCGGGCGCGATGTCTGCTCATCGAGGTCTCCTTTCCTTCCTGGGTCGCACCGCGTGTCCGATCAGCAGCAGGAGCAGCCCGCCAACGACGACGACCGGGCCGAGGACCGACCCCGTCGCCGGGAGCTGACCTGGAGCCGGCACGGGGCCGTCCTGATCTCCGCTCATCCCCACCACCAGCGGAAGGTCGAGTGAGGAACGCTGCGTGACGTTGCCGGCGGCGGCGTCGAAGGTGGCGCGCAGCGTCACTGCCGTCGTCGTCCCCGGGGTGACGACGGTGTCCCGCACGACTGCGGGCGTCCCGTCCGGCTGCAGCGGTTGCCACGCACCGTCGTCGACGCGCACGTCCAACCGCACGTGCTCGTCCGCGAGCAAGGCGTCGGGATCGTTGCCGCCCTCTAGCGCGACCCACACGGACGTCGCATTCTCCTCGCCGTCGTTGCGGACGGTGAACTCGACGCTCCGCTCCTCGCCCGGAACCCAGCGGCGCTTCGCGTCGAACACTGCGTTCGCCGGCACTTCGGCGACGTACCGCTCCCCCGGGACCACACGGATCTCTGGCGCTGCCACACCGACGGTCGGGTGGGCGATCAGTGCGAGAGCCGCGACCACCGCCAGCGTTCTCATACGATGGCCCTTCGTACCCGTACCCGGTCACGAGCTGCGCCGGCCAGCATCACCGCGGCGTAGCCGAAGAGCAGGGCCGCGACCACGGTGATCGCCAGTCCCCGCTGACCGGGATCGAGCCAGGTGTGGGCGTAGCCGAGATAGGGCACCGAGTACCACACTTCTCCTCGGATCTGAACGGGGCGCACGGGCAGCGGATCGGCTGCCGCGTTCGCGTCGCCCTGCGTGATGAACTCGCGCTCACCATCGAGCTGCTGGCGGACGGCGACGACGCGGTGCGTCGCGGTCTGCGGCTCGCCGGAGCGCAGCTGATAGGTCACCACGTCGCCCACGCCGAGCGTCGCCGGGTCCACGTCGCGGGTGACGACGAGCGCGCCGACGCCGTACGTCGGCGTCATCGAGCCGCTCAGCACCGCGTAGGGAGTGGCACCGGCAAGCCGCGGTGCGGCAACGGCGGCCGCGATCGAGGCGGTCACGCCGACGATGACGCCCCACGCGGCGACCTGCCCGACGAAGCGGGTTGCGCTCCGGCGCCGGGGCCGGATGTGACGCATGTCAGGGGTTCGGGTCGGCCTGCGTGAGCGTCACCGTCAGCGAGTCGAGCGTCGCGGTGATGCCCTGCATGTCGTTCGTGTTGACCGCCGTCGTGTCGCCGAAGGGAATCGCGACCTCGAACGTGGCCGCCAGCACCTCGCCGTCGTTCGCATCGGTGATCGTGGCGCCGTCGGCCAACGCAGCGCCGCCGAGCGTGTAGCTCGCGTCGACGCCGGCGGTGAACGTCGTTCCCGCCGGAGCGCTGGTGAACGTCAGCATGTCCGGTGCGTCGACCGTCGCCGCGAGGTTGTCGCCCTCGGCGCCGACCGTGAAGCTGCACGTCGCCGTGACGACGTCGCCGGGCACGAAAGCCGTCACCGGGCTGCCGGCCGAGGCGGAGCCGTCGGCGTACAGCCAGCCCGTGCAATCGTCGTTCGGCGTCAGCGTGAGACTTCCCGCCGTGATCGACCCACCGTCGACGGCGGCCTCCGCGGTCCAATACGCGAGCGTGCCAGCACCGCCGATGAGCAGTGCGGCCGCGGCCGCGGCCATGAGGCCCTTACCTGTCTTGTTCATGTATGTGTCCCTTTCCCCATCCATTCCATCCGCGATGGAAAACCCAGCTCATTGAAACCTGGATCGGGCGCGGTTCCGGAGGGGTGAATCCGGCAGAGCGAACGACGTTCTGGGCTGGAACATCAGGGAGAACGAGGCAATCGAGGGCCTCGGGTCAGCGTGCGCACTTCACCCGCAAGTTCACCCTCGGGTGAGTGATCGCGGGTGTCGTCGGCGGCGATTTCCGCTCGACGCTGTCGAAAGTCGACAGTATCGATGCCCGCGAACTGTCGGAGTTGCCGCTGTCGAGTGACGTGGGTCTCACGGCAGGATGAGCCGGACATTCATCGCGCCGGAAGGTCCATCGTGAGCTCCACCAACGACAACGCTGTTCAGGCCCGCTACGACATCAACGAGATGCCGCCCGTCGGAGAAGCGGTCCTCCTCGGTGTCCAGCACGTGCTGGTCATGATGGCCAGCAACGTCACCTTGCCGATCGTGCTCGCCACCGCCATCGGCGCGACGACCGGGGAGACCGCCTTTCTCGTGCAGGTCGCCCTGCTCGTCGCCGGGTTGACCACCTTCTTGCAGACGGTCGGCTTCGGCCCGGTGGGAGCCCGGCTACCGATCGTCCAAGGCACGAGTTTCGGTTTCCTGGCGGTCGCGATTCCGTTGGCGCAGGACTACGGCATCGCAGCCGTCTTCGGCGGCGCCATCTTCGCTGGGCTGGTTCAGGTCACACTCGGTTTCAGCCTCCGCTGGCTCCAGGTGCTCTTCCCCCCGCTCGTCAGCGGCATCGTCGTGCTCGTCATCGGTATCGGCCTCCTTCCGACCGGGATGGCGCTGTACGCCGGCGGCAACGGCGCTGAGGACTTCGGCTCATGGTCGAACCTGGGTCTGGCCACCTTCGTCCTCGTCGTCATGCTCGTGCTCTACCGCTTCGGCCGCGGGGTCCTGGGGGCCTCCGCCGTGCTGATCAGCCTCGTCATCGGATACCTCGTGGCGATCCCGATGGACAAGGTCGACTTCGGAGCCGTCGGTGACGCCAAGTGGTTCGCCGTCCCGATGCCGCTGGAGTTCGGCCTCGACTTCCCTGCCGCAGCGTTGATCGCCATGGGCGCCATGGCCATCGCCACGTCGGTGGAGACCATCGGGGATTTGTCGGCGATCACCAAGAGCGGCGCCGGCCGACAGGTCACCGACAAGGAGTTGTCCGGCGGCGTCGTCGCCGACGGCGTCGCCACGGCGTTCGCCTCACTGTTCAGCGCTCTTCCCAACACCTCGTTCGGTCAGAACGTCGGTCTGGTCGCCTTCACCGGCGTCATGAGCCGCCACGTGGTGTCGATCGGTGCGGGGTTCCTCGTTCTCCTGGGGCTGTTCCCCAAGCTGGCGACGATCATCGCGATCATGCCCTCGGCGGTCATCGGCGGCGCGGCGGTGGTCATGTTCGGAATGATGCTCGGCGCCGGCATCAAACTGCTCGCCGAGTCGCCACTCGATCGCCACGACATGCTCGTCATCGCCGTCTCGGTGGGCGTCGGGCAGGGCTTCGCCGCGGTGCCCGACGCAGTGGCGCTCATGCCGGAGAACATCAAGGTCCTGCTCGAGACCGGTATCGTCCCGGCCGCGGTCCTGGCCGTCGTGATGAACCTGACACGTCCCAAGCCCGCAGCAGGCGCGCCACTCGACGTCGACACACCGCTGGCAGATCCGGAGGACTCGCCCGACAAGCGCTGAGGGTCACCGCCCACGACCGACGAAGGCGCGCGTGCCCCGTCCAGCCTCGATGCTGGACGGGGCGTCGTCGTGGGCGTCACCCCGACGAAGGCGACCCCGAAAACACCACTTCCCTCCCCGATCGTGATCGAGGAGGGAAGCGAACTGTGTCCGAGGGGGGACTTGAACCCCCATGCCCGTAACCGGGCACTAGCACCTCAAGCTAGCGCGTCTACCTATTCCGCCACCCGGACAGTGGGCCCCGTGAGGAACCCTTGGTGCGATCCACCACTCTAGCAAACCGCTCCCAGGGCTCCACACGGGGTGGGGGTCGATCTCACCGGCGCGTGACCGTCACCTCGACGGGCACGGTCGTCGCAGGAAACTGCGCGTTCCCGGTGTAGGTCAGCGACAAACGGTGCGTGCCGGGTCCCAGCACCAGCGGCAGGACGGACACGCGTCCCTCGCCGTGGTGCAACCTGCCGATGCCCAGCGGAAGCCAGCCCGCCCGCACGACGAGGGCTCCGGATGCCTCCGGGTGCGCGGAGACGTCGATCTTCGGCCCACGGGGCCAGCGCACCGGTTCCGCCGTGCCACGCAGGTCGAGCTGTGCTTCGCCCTCCCCCGCAGCGATACCGACGATCGCCGGGTTGTGATCGCTCGCCCGGTACGGGGTCCGGTCGTACAGCTGGGTGATGTTCTGGTTGTACCGGCTGTACTCCCTGGCGATCGACTCCTCGGCATTGATCGCCCAGATGTCCGCGCCGGTCACCTGCTCGAACGCCCCCGGCGACGCGAAGACGTGATCGAGCGAGCCCACCTGGCCGCCGAACTGGTAGGTGGGCGCGTCCGTGAATTGCGCCGCCACGTTGACGTAGCCCGCCTCCGCGATGACCTGGATCGGGTCCTCCTGGCTGTAGGCGTTGAAGTCACCGGTGAGGAAGACCCGGTCCGTTCCGGCACGCTCCTGCTCCGCCTGAGCGAAGTTCACGAGCGCCGTCGCCTGACGGACCCGCGAGGCGTTCGACGCCCCCTGTCCATCGCCCTGGTCGGCGTCCTCGCCGTCGCCGGAACCCTTGGACTTGAAGTGATTGACGATGACCACGAAGTCGTCCTGCTCGCCGCTTCCGACGGGCCGGAACTCCTGCGACAGCGGCTCGCGGGCGTTGTCGAACGCCGGATCGTCGAGGATCACCGACTCCCCCACCGGCTCCACGGCCTCGGGACGGTAGATGAACGCCGTACGAATGACGTCCTCCGCCTCGGGCACGGCAGCGGGCGAGCCCACCGCCGCCCACTCCTCGCGTCCGGCGTGCTCGTTCAACGCTGCGACCAGCGCCCGCAAGGCGGTGTCGCGGTCGATGCCGAAGGCAGCCGAGTTCTCGATCTCCTCCAACGAGACGACGTCCGCCCCGAGCTGCGAGATGGCGGCGACGATCTTGTCCTGCTGTCGCTGCAGGTTCTCGGCGTTCGCAGCGCCCCGTGGGCCCTCGTTGCTGCAGCGGTTGACGGTGACGGGATCGCCCGCGCGGTCCGTGTAGTACGTGCACGTGCCGAGACCGTTCGCTTCGTAGCCCTCACCGAGCATGGTGAAGTAGTTGAGGACGTTGAAGGTGGCCAGGCGGACGTCGCCCCCGACGTCGGCCGGACGCTCGGGCCGCGTGTCGTCCTCGATCCGCACCGGTTCCGGGTCACCGGCGCGGAAGTGAGCGGTCGGCTGGAGCTTCCACGTGTCGTTGCGGAAATCGAGGATCATCGGTTCCTCGACGCGGACGGCGGCACCGACGCGCACCTCGTTGTCCGGGGTCAGCCACGGCACCGGGATCTCGCGGTTCGCACCGTTGAGGAAGTTGATCGTGGCCGCGTCGTCCACGGTCACCGCTCGGGCGGCGTTGTCGGCCACGACGGCGTCGTACTCGGGCGTGCGTGGCCGGGCGACGTCGGTCGGCTGCCGCAACGGCTCGTCTCCGGCCGCGAGCCCGACCTCGCCGTACTGATGGGTCGAGTAGTTGTCGGTGACCGTGAAATCGTTCGCCGGCGCGAGCAGCATGCCTTCGAGCGACTCCCGCTCGGTCTCGGTGAGCGGGAACTCCACGGCGGCCGGCTTGACCGTCTGGACCGGCTCCTCGAGGACCGTCCAGGCACCCGCTTCCGGAACCACCTGGGTGAGCCCGTAGTACTCCCCCACCCGGCCGGCGAGCTCGAGGTGGTCGCCCTCGCGAACGGACCGGGCAAGCTCGGCCGAGTACACGAACACACCGTGCGACGCGTCATGGACGTCCAGGTCCACGTCGCCTCCGGTTCCCGGTGTCTGCAGGTAGATCCCGTTGAACCCGCCCGTCGGATAGGCCGCCGTCACGACGCCGCGCGTGATCACGCGGCGCCCGAGCAACGGGCTCTCGTCCCCGGTTCCCTGAATGTCCGCGATGTCGACGACGTCCGGCTCCCCCGGTTCCGGTGACTCCCCGCCGTCGCACGCGGCGCCGCAGGCCTCCGGCGTCGGGGGTGCCGCCGAGAAGTCGGCGCGATTGTCGTCGGTGTCGGTGAGCGCGTCGTCGCGCGTGAGCGCCGTGGTCGTCGAGTAACCGGTGGCTTGCCCCGCACCCTCGTAGGTGACCGACGACCCGTACCCGAGGAGGTCGACCAGCTGCGGGTGTGACAGCACCGTAGCCCGGTCCCCGGACAACGGCTGCGTGGTGCGGGTCAGCGCGAGCGTCCCTCCGGCGCTGCCGGAGAACGCGATACCGCTCGTGACATCGGGTTCGGGCAAGGGCTCACCTGCGGGGCCGTTGCTGTTACCGCCGACGAGGAGGCGGCCGCCGGCGGGGATCGTGTGGTCACCGAGCGGAATCACCCCGCTGAAGGCGTTCGAGCTGGTCGCGGAGCGGTACTGCACCGACCACCCGGCGACGCTGACGGCCTCGTCGGTGGGGTTGGCGACCTCCACGAACTTGTGGGAGAAGGCGGCGCCAGCGCTTCCGCCGTTGAGATAGGCCTCGGCGATGACGAGATCGTCGCCGTCGGGCGCCGCGCCGGCGACGGTCGGCGCCGCGAGAAGACCGGCTCCGAGCGCGAGCGCGCCGGCGATGCGGGTCAGCGTCGTCATCGCAGGTCCCCCGTTCACCGCTTGACCTCGACAGTGACCGGGACGGAGCTGCGCTCGTACCGGCGGTCACCCCAATGGGTCACCGTCAGTTCGTGCGTGCCCGGACGAAGGACGAACGGAAGGGTCAACGCGATGGCGCGGCCGTTCTTCAGGTACCCGGCACCGACCGGCAGACCGTTCTTCGCGACCGTGACGACGCCCCGGGCGTCGCGTGCCGCCGTCACCTGAATGCGAGCCGGAGCGGGGTATCGCGTCGGCTTGGCAGTCGCCTGAAGCCCGGCCCCCGGCTGCTCCGGTTCGCTCACGGTGACGCTGCGCGTCGTGACCGTCGTCCCGGTCGGCTGTGCGGTGGCGCGGAATCGCACCGCACCGGACAGGTCCGCGGGAAGCGTGGCCTCCACCTGGGCCGCGCCGCCGGACACGGGGAACGAGCCGAGCGTTACGGGCTCGCCGGACTCCGGAAGCGCCTCGACCGCGACCTCGGTGTTGGCGGGGCTGCCCAGCGAGGTGAGGTCGAGCCGCGGCAGCGTGAACGTCAGCGTGTCGCCCGCCGCGTACTCGTCCTGCAAACCCTGCACCTCGACCGATCGGCGGGCGAAGTCGGGGCTGATCGGCCGGTTGTTCTCCAGATAGTCGATCCAGGCCTCGTAGTCGACGAGTCCCGTGTCGGTGTTGGTGCCCTCGGTGAAGGCGTGGAAGTTGTCTCCGCCCTGGGCGAGGAAGGAGAACGTCGCGATGCGGTAGGTGCGCTGCGGGTCGAGCGGTTCACCGTCGATCCACACGCCCGTGATCCGGTCGCCCTCGGGCCGGGTCGAGTCGAAGGTGTAGGACACGTTCTCGGAGACACCGAGCTGGAGGTAGGCGCGACTGGGTACGTTGCCTTCGGCGTCGCGCTGCCACTGCTGCTCGAAGATGCGCTTCAATGTCTCGCCGGTGACCGCGACGGAGCTGACGTTGTTGACGAACGGCAGGACGGCATTGGCCTCCGCATAGGTGATCTCGCCCGGCTGCTCCTGGCCTGTCGGCGCGTAGAGCAGGTCGGCGCGCAGGCCGCCCGGATTGACGAGACCGAGGTCGGCCCCGGCCTGCGTCTGCGACACACGCGAGAGCAGGGCGTCGGCCACCACTCCACCGAGGGTCGACTCCGCACCGCGGTCCTCGCTCGCGCCGTTGAACGCGCGCGTGATGTCCGCCGTCTGGGTGCCCTTGACCTCGCGGCCGATGTCGTCGGCGTGCTCGAGGGCCGCCTGCACGATCGCCTGCACCGTACCCACCCGCGGGAACTGGTTCACCAGGGTCGCATCGTCGGTGGTGGTTCGCGGGACGTTACGCGCCGAGTAGGCCGTCACGTCACCGGTCGTCGCGTCCACGGTCAGCGTGACCTCGCCGATGTTCGCGCCGTAGCTACCGCTCTGGACGATGGGCCGCGTCTCGCCCGGGGAGCCGGGAACGGGAGCGTCCCATGCGTACTCCTGGTGGGTATGTCCGGTGAAGATCGCGTCGACCTCCGGCGACACCCCCTCAGCGATCTCACGGAAGGTCGGGCTCGCAGCCACGGCCTCCTCGTACGAGGAGCCGCCGTCGGGCGCCCCGTCGTGGATCTGCGCCACGATGACGTCCGGCGGTGCCGGCAGCGCCTGGAGATCCTCGACGGTCTCGTTCACCGCGGTGGTCGGGTCGGCGAACGTCAAGCCCTCCACGCCCCCGGGACTCACGAGGGACGGCGTCTCCTCGGTCACGGCTCCCACGATCGCGACCTCCATGCCGCCGGCCTCGACGATCTCGAAGGCCGGCAAGATCGGCTCCCCGTCGGGACCGAGCACGTTCGCGGCCAGATACGGGAAGTCGGCGGCGTCACCGACCCGCGTCACGAGGTCGTCCGCGCCCCGGTCGAACTCGTGGTTGCCGGCGGCGCTCGCGTCGAGCTCGAGCGCGTTGAGCACGTCGAGGGTCGGGATGTCGTCGGCCACGGCCGACGCGAACAGCGAGGCGCCGATGTTGTCGCCGTTGGAGAGCAGCACGGTAGTGTCCTCACCACCTTCGGCGCGCAACTGCTCGATCGTCCCGGCGACCTTGACGGTGTTCGCGTCGATCCGGCCGTGGAAGTCGTTGACGCTCAGCAGCGTCAGTGTCACGTCCTGCGCGTGTGCCGGTGCCGCGGCCGGTGCCGTGAGCGATCCGGTGGCGAGGAGCGAGCCCAGCGAGGCCGTGAGGACACGGCGCGGCACAGCAACCATCGATGCATTCCCCCGATATGTGTGATGAAGCGGTCTTCCGCCCTGACACCATCACCTGAGGGTGAACGCCCTGTCAACGGTGCGCGAACCCCACCGCACGAGATCAGTACGAGGAGGCGTCCTCGCCCCCGCTGCCGGTTCCACCGGCGAGGCGATCGCGAAGGTCGTCGAGGATGACCCGGGTCGCGCTCGTCCCGAACCGGGTGACGCCGGCGTCGCGCATCTGCAGCAGCGTGTCGAGTCCCCGCACCCCGCCGGACGCCTTGACCTGGACCCGGTCGCTCACGGCCGACCGCATGAGCGTGACGTCGTCGAGCGTGGCGCCGCCGCCGGCGAAACCGGTCGACGTCTTGACGAAATCGGCTCCGGCACGCTCCGCGACCTGGCACGCGGCGACCTTCTCCCCGTCGGTGAGGAGCGCCGTCTCGAGGATGACCTTCACGATGTGGTCGCCGGACTCCTCGACGACAGCGCGAATGTCGTCCTCGACGTCATCGAGCAGGCCGCTGCGCAACCGGCCGATGTTGAGCACCATGTCGAGCTCCGCGGCGCCGTCGGCGAGGGCCTGCCGCGCCTCGGCGACCTTCGCCTGGGTCGACGTGGTCCCGTGGGGGAACCCGATGACGGTGCCGACGGCGACGCCCGAACCGTCCAGTTCCGCGACGGCGTGGACGATGTCGCTCGGGCGCACGCACACGCTGAAGATTCCGTACTCGCGGGCGAGCGCGAGGTCCTCGTCCACCGCGGCACGTGTGAGTTCGGGTTTCAAGATGGCATGGTCGATCTGCCCGGCGATCTCCGCGACGGTCGGCAAGCTGCTCATGGGGATCGAGTCTAGGCCGCGTTGCCAGCCGGATCGGCGGGTCGGGCACCGCGGATTCGCTCCCGCGTGTTTCCATAGGAGCCATGCCGTGGCACGTCTCCCTCCCCTGCCGCCGGTCTCACCGGCCCGTGGAGGCGTCGGCGTGAGCGCCACACTCGGGGATCGTTTCGAGGCGCAGGCGCCGGTGGAACGGTCGTCCTCCGCCGCTGCACCGGCTCGGCTCGCGTCGCTGGACGGACTGCGTGCCGTGGCCGTGCTCCTGGTCATCGGTTACCACGCGGCACCCCAGTGGTTGCCCGGCGGATTCGTCGGCGTCGACGTCTTCTTCGTGCTGAGCGGCTTCCTCATCACCGCGTTGTTACTGCGCGAGCTGCAGCGTGACGGCCGCGTCGGGCTCCGGGCGTTCTGGATCCGCCGCTTGCGGCGCCTTGCTCCGGCGCTCGTGTCCATGGTGGGAGTGATCGCCGCGCTCACCCTCGTGGTCGGCCACGAGACCGCGGCGGGTCTTCGCCGTCAGGCGTTCGGGGCGCTGACCTGGACCAGCAACTGGGTCCAGATCCACGAGGGGTGGTCGTACGCCGATGAGGGCCTGCCCCCAGTGCTGAACCACCTCTGGTCGCTGGCGATCGAGGAACAGTTCTATCTCGCGTGGCCGCTCGTGTTCGTGGTGCTCATGACTCTGGGAGGTCGTCGCGCCACCAGGGTCGCCTCAGTGGTTCTCGTCGCAGTCTCGGCCGCACTGTTCGCGATCTGGTACCTCACCGCCGACCCGACCCGGGCCTATCTCGGACTGGACAGTCACGCCTTCGGCCTACTGCTCGGTGCTGCACTCGCCCTCGGCCGGAGTCCGCACCTGCTGCGCGACGAGGCTACGACGCCCGCTCGTGGCAGCGCCCGATTGAGCGCCTGGGGCGCTTGCGGTCTCGTCGCCCTCGGCTTGTACGCAGCGTTCGTCGCCTGGGACTCGCCCGTCACGTACGTCGGCGGGCTGGTGGCGGCCAACGTCGCCGCGGCCGCGGTCGTGCTCGCCGCGGCGAACCCCACCGGGCTCGCCCGCGCGCTGGCGGTCGCGCCACTGCGCTGGCTGGGCGAACGCTCGTACGGGTTGTACCTGTGGCACTGGCCGCTCATCGTCATCGCCACGCGGTTGACGCCGGCCGAGCACGTCCAGCTCGCGGCCTGGGGCGCGGTGCTCGCCGCCGTGCTCGCCGCGGCCGCCTCCTACCGCTTCCTGGAGCTGCCCATGCGCCGCGACGGGATCGGCCGCACCTTCCGCCGCTGGACGGAGTCACTCGGCACGAAGGGGTACCGACCGCGACGATCACGGGCGATCGCCACCGCGGCCTGTGTGACGGTGCTGACGGCCCTGTTCGCGGTCTGGACGGCTCCCGAGGAGTCCCGCATCGCCTCCACCCTCCGCGAGGGTCAACGCGCGGTCTCGGCCTCGATGGAGAATCTCGACGAGGCGGAGGTTCCCGCACCGCCGGAGCCCCAGCCCGAGACTGAGGCGAAGCCCGCCCCCGAAACTCCCGGTTGCGAGCCGGTTCCCCCGGGCGAGCCGGTCAGCGCGTTCGGCGATTCGGTCACCGTCGCCGTCGCGCCCCAGCTCATGCATCGGCGTCCCGAGTCGGCGGCGGTCGCCACGGTCGGCTGGCAGTACCAGGACGTCGCTCGCGCGATCCGTGACGCCAACGCCGCCGGCCACGTGCGCCGCGGCGTGCTCATCGCCACCGGTACCAACGGCGCGATCGATCATGCCGACCTCGACGCGCTCGTGTCGCGCGACCTCGCCGGGCGACAAGTCACGCTGGTCGCGCCCTACGTCCCCGGTCGATCGTGGTCGGACCAGGCGTTGGCCACCGTGCGGGCGGTGGCGGAGGCGCACCCGCACGTACACCTGGCGGACTGGAACGCCCTCGCGATCGCCCGTCCCGATCTCACCGGAGCCGACCGCGTGCACCCGACCGGAGCCGGCCAGGGAGCGTTCCTCGACACCGTCGACCACGCCTTCGCGACGTGCTGACGCCGACACGCGTCGTGATCCTCGCCGGCCCCTCCGGAGCCGGTAAGTCGCATCTCGCTCGCCGCCTCGGGTGGCCGGTACTACGACTCGACGACTTCTATCGCGAGGGCGACGACCCAGCCTTGCCCATCAGCTCGTTCGGCATCCCGGACTGGGACGACGTGCGCAGCTGGGACGCCGCCGCCGCTCTCGAGGCGATCGTCACCCTGTGCGCGGAGGGCGAGGCCGACGTTCCGGTGTACGACCTCGGTCTGAGCCGCCGGACCGGGATGCACCGCGTGAGCGTCCCGGGGCGGCGGTTCATCGCCGAGGGGCTCTTCGCGCCGAACATGGTGCGCGCCTGCCGCGACGCAGGGGTGCTCGCCGACGCGATCTGCCTGGTCCGCCCGCGGCTGGTGACCTTCGCTCTGCGCCTCGCCCGCGACTTCCGCGAGGCCCGCAAGCCACCGAGCGTCCTGATCCGACGCGGATGGCGGCTCCTCGGGGCCGAGGGTGAGGTCGTGGCGCGCGCCGTCGCGGCGGGTTGCGAGCCGATGAGCCCGCAGCGCGCCTACGCCCGGCTGACCTCCTGACCTGGTGTCGTGGTCTCGATACGCTCCCTCGCAGAGCTCGGTCGCTACTCGACCACCACATGCGGGTTGAGCTCGGTCGCTACTCGACCACCTAAGGGGCTACTGGATCTCGTCGAGGGCGGCGTAGGCGGGCTTGATGGTCTCGTTGATGAGCGCGAGGCGTTCGTCGAAGGGTAGGAAGGCGCTCTTCATCGCGTTGACGGTGAACCAGCGCAGATCGCCGAGGGAGTATCCGAACGCATCGGTCAGCAGCCGCATCTCCCGGCCGATCGAGGTCTGGCTCATGAGCCGGTTGTCGGAATTGATCGTGACGCGGAAGCCGAGTTCGGCGAGCATCGCGATGGGGTGCTCAGCCACCGACGCCGCGGCGCCGGTCTGAACGTTCGACGACGGACACATCTCCAACGGAATGCGACGATCGCGGATGTACGCCGCCAGGCGGCCCAGGTGGGGACGTTCCGCGCCGGCCTCGATGTCGTCGACGATGCGGACCCCGTGCCCGAGCCGGTCGGCTCCACAGCGCTGCACCGCCTGCCAGATCGAGGGGAGGCCGAACGCTTCGCCGGCGTGAATGGTGAAGTGGGCGTTCTCCCGGCGCAGGTACTCGAACGCCTCGAGGTGCAGGATCGGCGGGAACCCGTCCTCCGCACCAGCGATGTCGAAGCCGAAGACGCCGCGGTCGCGATAGTCGACGACGATCTTGGCGATCTCCAGCCCGCGCGACGCGTGCCGCATCGCGGTCAGCAACTGGCCGACCACCATGGGCGAGCCGACGGCGTGAACCGCCGCCACACCCTCGTCGATGCCCGCTTGCACCGCGTCGACGGCCTCGGTGAGACTGAGCCCGGCCTGCTGATGCTGCTCGGGCGCCCACCGCAGCTCGGCGTACACCACGCCGTCGGCAGCGAGATCCTCCACGGCCTCGCGGGCTACCCGTCGCAGGTCTTCAGGACGCTGCATCACCGCGACGGTGTGCGCGAAGGTCTCCAGGTAGCGCTCGAGAGACCCCGAGTTCGAGGCGACGGCGAACCACTCTCCGAGTTCCTCGGGCGTGGCGGGGAGCGGATGCCCGATCTGCTGAGCGATGTCGGCGACCGTGCTGGGCCGCACTCCGCCGTCGAGGTGCTCGTGCAGGGCCACCTTGGGGCATCGGGCGATCTGCTCGTGCGTGGCACGCGTCATGCGGAGGGTCCTTCGTTGTCCATGAGCAGGACGACCGCCTCGGCGACGCAGGCCGGCCGGTCTCCACCCTCGATCTCGACGGTGTGCTGGAGCGTCACCTGCTGCCCCTTGGCGATGTCGCGGACCTCCAGCACCTTGACCCGATCGCGGATGCGGGAGTCGACGCGCACCGGCGCGACGAACCGCACGGTGTTGAGTCCGTAGTTCACGCGCGCGACGTCACCGGCGAACGCGTACACCTGGGCGCCCAGGAAGGGCAGCATGGACAAGGTCAGGTAGCCGTGTGCGACGGTGGCACCGAACGGGCCGTCGACCGCGCGCTCGGGATCGATGTGGATCCACTGCCGGTCCCCCGTGGCGTCCGCGAACAGGTCGATGCGCTCCTGCTCGATGGTGATCCACGCGCTCACCCCCAGTTCGGTGCCTGCGGCATCGGCGATCTCCTGGCGGTTGTTCAGCACACGCATAGGGCGACCCTAACCAATCCGGTCGATGACCACGCGACCTAGGTCACAGTCACGATCGTCGATGTCCCATGCGCCCTCCAGCGCCTGATGCGCCCAGCCGAAGCGCTCCGGTGTCTCGGTGTGCAAGGTCAGCAACGGTTGCCCGGCGGTCACCCGATCGCCGGGCTTCGCGTGGATCTCCACGCCGGCCGTGGCCTGCACCGCCTCGCCCGCACGGCTGCGCCCGGCGCCGAGGCGCCAGGCCGCGACGCCGACCGACAGCGCGTCGAGCCGCTGCAGCACGCCGCTCTCGGCAGCGGTGATGGTCTCCGTCTCGGGGGCGACCGGCAACGGAGCGTCAGGGTCGCCTTCCTGCGCGCTGATCATCCGCCGCCACACGTCCATGGCCCGGCCGTCGGCCAGGGCGTCGGCCGGATCGACGTCGCCGCGTCCTGCTGCGGCCAGCATCTCGCGGGCCAGGGCGAGCGTCAGCGCGACGACGTCGTCCGGTCCTCCTCCGGCGAGTACCTCGACCGACTCGCGCACCTCGAGGGCATTGCCGACGGTGAGCCCCAAGGGCGTGCCCATCTCGGTGAGGAGCGCGACGGTACGGACACCGGCGTCGGTGCCGAGCGCGACCATCGTCTCGGCGAGCTCGCGCGCCTCGGCCTCCTTTTTCATGAAGGCACCGGACCCGGTCTTGACGTCCAGCACCAGCGCGCCGGTGCCCTCGGCGATCTTCTTGCTCATGATCGAGCTGGCGATGAGCGGGATGCACTCGACCGTGCCGGTCACGTCACGCAACGCATAGAGCTTCTTGTCGGCGGGCGCGAGCCCGGAGCCGGCGGCGCAGATGACGGCGGCGACGTCCTCGAGCTGGCGCAACATCTCCTCGTTGCTGAGTGCGGCTCGCCACCGGGGGATCGCCTCGAGCTTGTCGAGGGTGCCACCGGTGTGTCCGAGCCCCCGGCCGGACAGCTGCGGCACGGCGACACCGCACGCCGCCACAAGCGGCGCGAGGGGCAGCGTGATCTTGTCTCCGACCCCACCTGTCGAGTGCTTGTCGGCGGTGGGGCGAGACAGGGACGAGAAGTCCATGCGCTCCCCCGACGCGATCATGGCGGCGGTCCAGCGGGCGATCTCCGCCCGACTCATCCCGTTGAGGAAGATCGCCATCGCGAGGGCCGACATCTGCTCGTCGGCGACCACCCCGCGGGTGTACGCGTCGACGACCCAGTCGATCTGCTCGTCCGTGAGCGTTTTGCGGTCGCGTTTGGCGGCGATGACCTCGGTGGCGGCGAACGGCTCGATGCTCATGCTCAAGACTCCTTGGCGGTGACGGGGATGCTCTCGTATCCGCGCAGCACCCAGGTGGGACGACGGGGCGCATCACCGCCGAGCGCCAGTGCCGGGAAGCGCGCAAGCAACTCGTCGATGCTGATCTGGAGTTCGAGACGGGCCAACGGCGCCCCGAGGCAGAAGTGCAGGCCCATGCCGAAGCCGACGTGGGGATTGGGATCACGGGCGACGTCGAATCGATCCGCCTCAGCGAACACCGCGCCGTCGCGGTTGGCCGAGCCCATGAGGCAGGCGACCTTATGGCCCGCCCGCACGGTCACTCCGGCCACCTCGACGTCCTCGGTCGCGGTGCGTTCGAAGAGCTGCAGCGGCGCGTCGTACCGGATCAGCTCCTCCAGCGCCGTCTCGACCGTCACCTCGCCGCCCGTCACCCGGGCGAGCTGCCCGCGGTCGGCCAGCAGAGCGTGCATCCCGTTCCCGAACACGTTGACCGATGCCTCGTGCCCGGCGTTGAGCAGCAGCACGACCGAGGCGACGAGTTCGTCCTCGGAGAGCCGCGTTCCGCCGTCGCGCTCGGCGATGAGGTCGGTGATGAGGTCGTCGCCGGGGTGGTCGCGACGATGGGCCACCACGTCGCGGACGTAGGCGGAGAAGTCCTCGCTGGCTGCGACGGCGGCCTGGCGGGTGGTCTCGTCGACGTCAGGTTCGTACATCCGCACGATCGCCTGGGACCACCGCCGCAGATCATGATGATCGCGCCGTGGCACCCCGAGCAGATCGGCGATGACGAACACCGGCATCGGCTCTGCGTACTCCGCGAGAATGTCGACGGGTCCCGCCGACCGCAGCTGCTCCCCCACAGCGCCGGGAGCGTCGAGCATCTCGGCGGCGAGCTCGGCGATCCGCGGACGCATCCGCTCGACGTGACCCCGGCCGAACGCGCCCGCCACGAGACGCCGCAATCGCGTGTGCGCGGGCGGTTCGTTCTCCATCATCTGGTGGCGGTGCAGGGCGTTGAAGGGCGCCATCTGCTCGACCGGCTGATGATCGGACCACAGCCGGCCGAACCGGCGATCGCGCAGCACGGCGCTGACCGATCCGTGCGTCGTCGCGAGCCAGAGCCCCCACGGTTCATGCCACACCATCGGCGCTTGCGCGCGCAACGCGGCGAGGACCGGGTACGGGTCGGCGAGGAACTGCGGATCGGTGGTGTCGAGCAGGGTGTTCACTGCCGCAAGTCTGTCACGTCGAAGGCGTCGGGAAGCACGTCGGCCATCGACACAGGACCGCGGCTGGTGAGGAGCTCGCACTCGGCTCCCCCGTGTTCCCACAGGAGCTGGCGGCAGCGGCCGCACGGCATGACCGGCTCGCCCTTTCCGTCGACGCACACGACCGCCCGGAGCCTTCCGCCGCCGGTCGAGTGCAGTGCCGAGATCATGCCGCACTCGGCGCACAGGGCGACGCCGTAAGCGGCGTTCTCCACGTTGCAGCCCAGCACGACCCGGCCGTCGGCGACGAGTCCGGCCGCGCCGACCTTGTACTCCGAGTACGGCGCGTAGGCGCGCTGCATGACCTCGGTCGCGTAGCGGCGCAGCGCTTCCCAGTCCACCGGTGCGTCCGCCGGCGTGAATCCGAATCCGGCGTTCATCCGGCTTGCCCCCGTCGATAGGACTTTCCGCTCGCCGCCGGCATCCGTAGTCGTTGTGAGGCGACGGCGAGGACGAACAAGGTGAGCACGTACGGGGTCATGCCGGTGAAATCGGACGGCACGGAATCCACCGCGAGGTACCAGACCAGCAGCGCCACCGCGATGAGCGCGACGACCAGGCCCGTCACCCGCTCGCCGCCGACGTACTTCAGGGCCGCGTAGCCGAGCAGGATGAGCGACAACAGGAGCAGCAGAGCGTGGACGAGCGGGCCGTTGTCCGACAGCAGGCTCACCCCGTCGGCGTAACCGAACATGAGCGAACTGGCCAGCACGCCGGTGGGATTCCAGTTGCCGAAGATCATCGACGCCAGGCCGATGTAGCCACGACCGTTGGTCTGCCCGGTGGTGAACGACGACGATGCGACCATCGCGAGGTACGCGCCGCCGAGACCGGCGAACGCCCCGGAGATGAGTACCGCGATGTACTTGTAGCGATACACGTTGACGCCGAGCGTCTCCGCCGCCTGCGGGTTCTCCCCGCACGAGCGCAGGCGCAATCCGAACGGCGTGCGCCACAGCACCCACGCCGTCACGGCGACGAGCGCCACTGCCAGGATCGTCAGCAGCGACAGCCGCGTGGTCACGCCGGCTACCGCTGCGGCCACGTCGGAGATGAGGAACCACCGTTGCTCGGAAACCCATCGGGCACCGTCGGAGATCCCCGGAATCGTGACCTCCGTGGGGACGGCGTAGCCCGAGAGGTTGCGCGGACCGCCACCGTCGAGATCGGTGAAGAAGGTCTGTGCGAGATAGCCCACGGCACCGAGTCCGGCGATGTTGATCGCCACACCGGAGATGATGTGGTCGACCCCGAAGGTGATGGTGGCGACCGCATGCAGCAGACCGCCGAGGGCTCCCATCAGCAGGGCGCCGAGGACGCCGACCCAGGCACCGAAGTGGTAGGCGAAGAAGGCCGCGCCCCACGTACCGAGCAGCATCTGGCCCTCGAGCCCGATGTTGACGATGCCGGCGCGCTCGGCCCACAGACCGCCGAGGCCGGCGAGCAGGATCGGGCACGCGGCGATCAGCGCGAGCCGCAAGGTTCCCGGCGTGGTCATCCGGCTCTGGTCGGTGAACACGCGCACGAGAGACACCGTCACGATCGCAGCGAGCGCGAGGACCAGCGTGAGGTGGCGGTACTGGCGGATCGCCGAGGGAGCCGAAGCGAGGATCGTCATGCCGGAGCTCCTGTCGTCGCGGGCTCGAGTTCTCGGGCCACCCGTTCCTGCTCGCGCCGGACCTTGATCCGCCGTGCGATCTCGAAGGCGATGACCACCATGAGAACGACGACGCCCTGGGTGATCTCGACGACGTCGCGCGCCACGCCGACGCTCTGCAGGCGGTTGGACTGGGTGGCGAGGAAGGCGAACAGCAGCGACCCGAAGCCGATGCCCAGCGAGGTGTTGCGTCCGAGCAGTGCCACCGCGAGCCCGGTGAACCCGAGTCCGCGCTGGAAGTACTCCGGGATGCCGAACGTGTGCGTGCTGCCGAAGAAGCTCGGCATCCACACCAGGCCGGCGATCGCGCCGGAGATGGCCATGACGACGAGCACCATCCGGCGCGGGTCGATGCCGTTGGCGAGCGCGGCGGTACGCGATTCGCCCGTGGTGCGCAGGTCGAAGCCGAAACGGGTCCAGCCCAGCAGGAACGCGTAACCGATGCCGACGATGACGGCCAGGATCGCCAGCGCCCAGATGTCCGGAGCGTCCGCGAACAGACCGAAGCCCAGCGGCTGGCTCGACGGCGCGATCTTGGGGGTGGTGAACGTGTAGCCGCTGCGTTCTCCGTAGTTCTTCACGAGGTAACCGGCGAGCGTCAGCGCGACGTAGTTCAGCATGATCGCGGAGATGACCTCGCTGACGCCGCGGGTGACGTTGAGGATCGCCGCGATCATCGCCCAGACGACGCCGGCGAACATCGCGACGACGAGCGTGGCGAGGATGTTCAACGGCCCTGGCACGATGCCCGCGCCGGCGAAGAAGGCGCCCGCGCACGCGCCGACGATGTACTGCCCCTCGACCCCGATGTTGAACAGTCCCATGCGGAAGCAGATCGCGGCGGCGAAGGCCGACAGGGCGATCATCGACGCCTGGTTCACGATGATGATGGTGTCGCGGTGGCTCGGCACCGACAGCATGGTGTCGACGAAGCCGCCGATCGGGGCACCCGTCGCCCACACGACGATGCTCGTCGCGACGAGCGCCGCGACGATCGCGACGACCGTCGGCAGGATCGAGTACGTGACGGCCTGCGTGATCCGCCGCCCCACCTGACCGTTCCGCTGCCCGCTCACGCGGCGCCTCCTGTCATCGCGGCGCCCAGATCCTGCGCCGACACGTCGTCGGGGTCGAAGTGGGCGGTGATCCGGCCGCGCAAGATGACCTCGAGGCGGTCCGACAGCCCGATGAGCTCGTCGAGGTCCGCCGAGATCAGCAAGACGCCCAGGCCGTCGTGACGGGCGCGCCGGATGTGGTCCCAGATGGCCGCCTGAGCACCCACGTCGACCCCACGCGTGGGATGCGAGGCGACCAGCAGCACGGGATCCCCACTCATCTCGCGCCCGACGATGAACTTCTGCTGGTTGCCGCCCGACAGGGCGCGCGCGGAGGTGTGCACCGAGGGAGTGCGGACGTCGTACTCGGCGACGATCCGTTCGGCGTCCTCGCGTGCCCCGCCGGGGTTGAGCAGCGGTCCGCGCGTGACGGGCCGCTTCGTCTGGTGTCCGAGGATGCGGTTCTCCCACAGCGGGAAGTCGAGCACCACGCCGTGGCGGTGCCGGTCCTCGGGGATGAATCCGACGCCACGTTCGCGCACCTTGCGGGTGGCGAGCCGGGTGATGTCCTCCTCGGCGAGCGTGATCGTGCCGCTGGTGGCCCGGCGCATGCCCATGATGACCTCGACCAGCTCGGTCTGGCCGTTGCCCTCGACGCCCGCGATGCCGACGATCTCGCCGCGGTGGACCGTGAGGTCGACGTCGTCGAGCAACCGGCGCCCCCCGTCGCTGGCCAACGCGACCCCTCGCAACGCGAGAATGGGGACGTCGGTGACGGTGTCCTCGCTCAGGTCCGGGCTGGGCAGTTCCGCACCGACCATGAGCTCGGCCAACTCGTGCTTGGTCGCCGAGCGCGGATCGGCGGTACCGACCGTCGTGCCGCGGCGCATGACGGTGATGTCGTCGGCGATATCGAGCACCTCGTCGAGCTTGTGCGAGATGAACAGCACCGAACGGCCGCTGGCCACGAGATCACGGAGATTGGCGAACAGCGCCTCCACCTCGTGCGGAACGAGGACCGCGGTCGGCTCGTCGAGAATGATGAGGGAAGCGCCGCGGTACAGCACCTTGAGGATCTCGACACGCTGACGGGCGGCGACGCCGAGCGTCGCGACGAGCGCGTCGGGATCGAGTTCGAACCCGTAGGCCTCGCAGATCTCCCGGACCCGCGACCTCGCCGACTCGCCGATGCCGTGCAGCTTCTCCGCGCCGAGAACGACGTTCTCCAGGACGGTGAGGTTGTCAGCCAGCATGAAGTGCTGGAAGACCATGCCGATACCGGTGTCGATCGCGTCGGTGGGTGATGCGAAGCGGCGTTCCGCCCCGTCCACGACGATCGTGCCGCCGTCCGGCGCCTGGACGCCGTAGAGAATCTTCATGAGCGTCGACTTGCCCGCACCGTTCTCGCCGATCAGGGCGTGAACAGCGCCGGGACGGATGGTGAGGTCGACGTCGTGGTTCGCGACGACGCCGGGGAAGCGCTTCTCGATCCCCCGCAACTCCACGTGCATGCTCGCCTGTCTCCCTCTCCGTGTCGCTGGCCGAGGCCCGGGGCCGCACCGATCGGTGCGGCCCCGGGCCTCGCTCGATCAGCCTCAGGGCTGCTCGGGGACCTCGATCTCCCCGTCGATGATCTGCTGCTCGTAGTCCTCGATGGTGGCGATGATCTCCTCGGAGAGGAGGTCACCGGACGTCGAGTAGCCCACGCCCTCGTCGGCGAGCGTGAACAGCGAGTAGCTCGACAGCGGCTCCCCGTCGACCGCCGACTTGATGAAGTCGTAGGTCGCGACGTCGACGCGCTTGAGCATCGACGTGAGGATGTGCGGCTGCTGCTCCGGCGAAGCGGTCAGGTACTGATCCGAATCGACGCCGATCGCCCAGAGGTCCGCGCTGGTCACCGCGTCGAAGACGCCGATGCCCGAGGCGCCGGCCGCGTGGAAGATCACGTCCGCGCCGTCGTTGATCAGGCCCTCGGCGGCGGCCTGGCCACCGGCCGGGTCGCCGAATCCGCGGGGATCGGTCTCCTCGATGTAGGTCGAGACGACCTCGACATCGGGGTTGACCGCTTCGACGCCCGCGGCGAAGCCGGCCTCGAACTTCTGGATGAGCGTGTTGTTGACACCGCCGACGAACCCGACGGTGTTGCTCTCGGTCTGCTCCGCGGCGGCGACGCCGACGAGGAACGACCCCTCGTTCTCCGCGAACGTCAGGTACGCGACGTTGCAGTTCTGCTCGTCCTCGGTCGGGTCGAACCCGTCGATGACGGCGAATGCCACGTTCGGGTAGTCCGGCGCGACCTTGTCGACCGACTCGCTGTAGGCGAAGCCGACGCCCACGATGACGTTGTAGCCGTCGCCGGCGAAGCCGCGCAGACGCTGCTCGCGTACCTCTTCGCTCTCGTCGGAGCTGGCCTCACCCTCGGTACCTTCGAAGCCGAACTCGGTCTGGGCCTGCTCGAAACCGGCGTACGCGGCGTCGTTGAACGACTGGTCACCACGACCGCCCACGTCGTAAGCGAGCGCGACCTTGGGATCGCCTTCGATCTGAGTGACCTCGCACTCTTGGGCGTTGGTGTCCTCACCGTCGCCATCGTTGTCCGCTGCCGTGCCACAGGCACTCAGCGCCAATGCGGCCGCGCCCGCGAGAGCGGCAGCCCTGGTCAAACGACGCACTTCTCCTCCTCGTCCCGCGCCAGGTGGTCCGGCGCGTCCACTGCACCCAGCAGACCTTATCCGCGGGCAGGTGCCGTTGGGGAGGGCATCGCGGCTATTGAGCGGGGCTGACACCGATTTGTAACCTGCTCGCATCACAGGGCCCGGACGAGTGCTGCCACTACGCTGAGGTCATGAGCACCGCAGCCTCCACGATCGTCGTCGGCCACGACGGCTCCCGCTTCGCCGACACCGCCCTCGAGTGGGCTCTGGACTGGGCCGAGAAGGCCGGATTGAGCGTCACGGTCGCCCGCAGCTGGACGTTGCGTACCGCTCCGCGACCGAGCACCTGGGAGCCGGGATACGTGCCCCCCGTGGACGACTTCGCCGCTGCGGTCCGCGAGCGGCTCGTGGCGGACGTGGCCGACCTCGTCACGCATCACCCCGGCGTCGAGGTCTCGTATGCCACGCCGCGCGGACCCGCCGCGAACGGACTGCTCGAGCTGTCCGAGGACGCCGCGCTCGTCGCCGTCGGACCTCGCGGTCTCGGCGGATTCAAGGGCCTCGTCCTGGGTTCGGTCAGCGAGGCCGTCGTCCGCCACGCCAAGTGTCCCGTGGTCGTCGTCCGCGGTGCGGACGACCCGGCCGACGCCGAGCGCTCCCTCGACCTCGACTGACCCACTGGCCGCCGGCGGGCGGTCAGTTCGCGCCGAGCGAGGCGGCGGCCGCGAGAACGCGGGCGCCGACGGCGATGGCGCGCTCATCGACGCGCAGGTTGCCCTGATGCAGGTCGTAGGTCGGGCCGTCCGGGGTGCGCGTACCGAGGCGGCCCATCGCGCCGGGAATGGACTCGACGTACCACGCGAAGTCCTCGCCACCGAGGCTCTGCAGCGTCGTGGCGGTGCCCGCCGGGCCGAGCGTCTGGGCCACCGCCTGGCGGAACGTCTGCGTGGCCGCGAAGTCGTTGACCACCGGCGGGACGCCCCGTGTGTAGGTCACCTCCGCGCTCACGCCGAAGGGTTCGATGATGTCGGCGATGAGTCCGCGCACGAGTCGTTCGGCCTCGTGCCAGGCAGCGGCATCCAGCATCCGCAGCGTGCCGGTCAGCTCGCCGACCGAAGGGATGACGTTGGCCGCGTTGCCGGCCGACACCTGACCCCACACGAGGCTCGCTCCGGCGCGCGGGTCGAAACGTCGCGACAGCACGGCAGGCATCTGGGTGATGAGGCTCCCGAGCGCATACGTTAGGTCCTCGGTGAGGTGCGGACGCGAGGTGTGTCCGCCCCGGCCGCTCAACACGACGTGGATGTGGTCGGAGGCTCCGGTGATGGGGCCTTCGCGCAGCCCCACCTGCCCGACGTCCAGGGAGGGATCACAGTGCAGGGCGTAGATCCGGCTCACACCCTGCAGCGCGCCCTCGCGCAGCACCCGAAGGGCGCCTCCGGGCATGACTTCCTCCGCGGGCTGAAACAGCAGGCGCACCCGGTGACGCAGTCCGATCGTCTCCTCCACGCGGGCGAGCGCGTGGGCCGCGCCGACCAGAGCCGCGACATGGACGTCGTGGCCGCAGGCATGCGCGATACCGGGCTGCCGTGAGCGCCACGGGTCCTGAGTGGTGTCGAGGACGGGCAGCGCGTCCAGGTCTGCACGCAGGGCGACGATCGGGCCCTTGTCCGGGCCGAGATCGCAGGTGAGTCCCGTGCCTGAGCCGAGCCGTTCGGGCGCGAGCCCGGACTTCTCGAGCTGCGCGGCCACGACGTCGGTGGTGCGGTGTTCCTGCCAGGACAGTTCGGGGAAGGCGTGGAGGTCGCGACGGAGCTCGATCAGATCGGGGGTGATCACCTCGATCGTGTGGGCGATGACGTCGTGGACACTCACCGCGTCAGGATATCGGTCGGGTCGCGAGACCCGCTCAGGCACGCAGCACCAGCGAGCGGAGCGTCACCTTGCGGATCTTCGCGTAGGCGAGGCCCGCCACGGCGACTCCTGCGCCCGCGATGACACCGCTGATCACGAGTGCCCAGCGGGCGCCGAGGTGCTCACCGATGTAGCCGATCAACGGCGCACCCAAGGGCGAGCTGCCCAAAAACACCATGAGGTACAACGACACCACCCGACCGCGCATCGAGGGCGCCGACGTGAGCTGGATGAGGGCGTTGGCAGTGGTGATCGTGGTGAGCACGCTGAGCCCCACGAGCGGGAGCACCGCCGCGTACGTCGCGTACGTCGGCATGAGTCCCGAGGCGATCTGAGCGAGGGCGAACGTCAGCCCGGCGCCGACGATGAACCGCAGGCGCGGCTTGGGTCGGCGTGCCGCGAGGAGCGCTCCGGCCAGTGAACCGATCGCGAGGATCGAACCGAGGATCCCGAACTCCCCGGCGCCCTTGCCGAACACGTCGGTCGCCATGAGCGCGGACGTGATCTGGAAGTTCATGCCGAACGCGCCGAGGAAGAACACGCAGGTGAACAGCAGGACGAGGTCGGGCCGCCCGGCCACGTACCGCACTCCCTCGCGCACGGCCCCGCGGTGCCGCTCGGCGAGCGGCGCGGGATGAAGACCACTGGGATCCATGAGCAGCAGCGCCACGAGCACGAAGCCGTAGCTGAGGGCATTGGCGAGGATGACCCATCCGGTCGCCTCGACACCCGAGCCGAGGGCGGCGATCAGCAGGCCGGCGAGCCCCGGGCCGATCAGCCGGCCCGAGTTGAACGAGGCCGAATTGAGCGCGACCGCGTTGGAGAGCTGCTCGGCGTCGACCATCTCGCTGACGAACGACTGACGCGCGGGCGCCTCGAAAGCGCGAGCGGTGCCGAACACGAAGGCGAGCACGTAAGCGTGCCACGGCTCGGCGACCCCGAGGATCGCGAGCACGCCGAGGGCGGCCGAGGGTAGCGCCATCGCCACTTGCATCCAGCCGAGCAGGCGGCGCTTCGCGACTCGATCGGCCAGGAGACCGGCGAGCGGCGAGAACAGCAGCGACGGCAGCAACTGGAGTGCGACGACGAAGCCGAGCGCCGCCCCGCTGCCGGTGAGCTGGAGGACGAGCCACGCCTGCGCGGTGTTCTGGAGCCAGGTGCCGACGTTCGAGACGAGGGCGCCGGTCGCGTAGATGCGGTAGTTGCGAACGGCGAGTGCGCTGAACGTCGGGCTCACTCGGCCTCCGCCAACCGGGTGAGCAACGGCACCGCCCGGCGGAGCAGCTCGCGCTCCTCGCGGTCGAGTTCGCCGAGCTGGCGTTCCAACCAGGCGTCGCGGCGTTGGCGCTCGTCATCGAGAATGCGTTCACCGTGATCGGCCAGCGCGACGAGCACCTGACGGCCGTCATCGGGGCACGGAGACTTGGTCGCGTAACCGCAGTCGACGAGCTGGTTCAGGATGCGGGTGATCGACGGCGGCCGGACTCGTTCCCGCGCCGCGATCGCACCGGGCGTGGCCGGGCCGATCTTGGCGACGGTACCGAGGACGGAGAGCTGCGTCGGGGTCAGATCAGACTGGCGCTCTTGGCGCAGCCGCCGGTTGAGTCGGGCCACCGCCAGAGCGAGTTTCTGGGAATCGGTGGGCATGCCTTAAGCATAGCTCATTACCCATGCTAATCAAAGCCGTCCTCACTGGAACGGCGCGGGATCTCCCGCCCCGACGCGGACCACGTTGGCGACACCTTCGGACAGGTCGACCACGGTCGTCGGGGTGCCCACCACGTCGTCCCCCGCGTCGATGATCGCCTCGACCCGGCCGTCGAGCGCTTCGTTGATCTCCCACGCGGTCGTCATGGCCTCGGTCTCGCCGGGGAGGATGAGGGTCGTCGACAGCAAGGGCTCGCCGAGCGCCTCGACCAGCGCGAGGCTGATCTTGTGATCGGGGATCCGCACCCCGACCGTCTTCTTCTTCTCCTGGAGCAGCCGCTTGGGTACTTCGCGGGTGGCCGGGAGGATGAACGTGTACGGGCCCGGGGTGGCGGCCTTGACTGCGCGGAACACCGCGTTGTCGACGTGCACCATCTGACCGAGCTGCGAGAAGTCGCGGCACACGAGCGTGAAGTGGTGCTTCGCGTCGAGGTCGCGGATGGAGCGGATGCGGTCGAGCGCCTCGGCATTGCCGAGCCGGGCGCCCAGGGCGTAGCCGGAGTCCGTCGGGTAGGCGATGAGACCGCCGTCACCGAGGACCGCGACGGCCTGGTCGACCGAGCGCTGTTGCGGATTGACCGGGTGGATGTCGATGAAGCGAGCCATGGTTCGACCCTAGGCCGAACGGGTCATGGCGTCGATTCGTCAGGTGAAGATGCTCACGCCGCCGGGTCCGATGAGCAGCGCGACCACGATTAGCACGATGCCCATGATGAAGTCGCGCTGTACGAGACGCACGATTCCGAGAAGGCCGATGATGACGGCCGCGATCCACAAGATGGTTGCCCACATGGGAGTCTCCCTTCGTTGATCCCTCCAGCATGTCGTGATACGACCGCGTCCGCACTGCGAGCACCGTCGGGGCCCACGCGATCCCCCGGCGTCCGGCATGCGGACAGCGGGTTGAGGAGGAAGACCCGACCCTAGGGTGGAGCGCGATGAGCACTCCTGTGTCGAGCCTTGCCGAACGGCGTGAACGCCAACGGGCACACGATCGCGCCCGCGACGAGCACCACGCCCGTCGCTCCGACCTCCTGCGCCCGCAGCGCGACACCTCCGAACTCCAGGTGATCGCCGCTGACGCGTCGACGCGTTTCGCGGAAGCGTCAACGGACGAGGTACTGGCCTGGGTGGCCGAGGAGTTCGGCTACCGGACGGCCGTCGCCTGCTCGATGGCCGATGCCGTCCTCCCCCACGTCGTGGCGCGGCACCTGCCGTGGGTCGACACCCTCTTCCTCGAGACGGGGTATCACTTCGCCGAGACGATCGGAACGCGGGACGCCGTCGAGGCGGGGATGGAACTGACCATCGTCGACGTCACCCCCGCACAGAGCGTCGAGGAGCAGGACGCGGCGCAAGGTCCGCGGCTGTACGAGCGTGACCCCGGCCTGTGCTGCCAGCTGCGCAAGGTCGAGCCGTTGCACCGCACCCTGCAGGACTACGAGGTGTGGATCACCGGCGTCCGTCGCGAGGAGAGTCCCACCCGTGCCGACACGCCCCTGGTCAGCTGGGACGCGAAGAACGGGCTCGTCAAGGTCAATCCCCTGGCTGCGTGGACGTTCGACGAACTGCTCGACTACGCCGAACAGCACGGCGTGATCGTCAATCCGCTCGTGCAGGACGGTTACCCGTCTATCGGCTGCGCGCCCTGCACACGCCGGGTGGCGCCTGGCGAAGATCCCCGCGCCGGCCGATGGGCCGGTCTGGACAAGACCGAGTGCGGCCTGCACACCTGAGAGAGCTGAGCGATGACCCTCACCCCTTCCCGCGAACTCAGCCAACTGCAGTGGCTCGAGTCCGAGTCCATCCACATCATCCGCGAAGTGGCTGCGGAGTTCGAGCGTCCGGTGATCCTGTTCTCCGGCGGCAAGGACTCCGTCGTGATGCTGCACTTGGCCGTCAAGGCGTTCTGGCCCGCCCGCGTCCCGTTCGCCGTGCTCCACGTCGACACCGGGCACAACTTCCCCGAGGTGCTCCGCTTCCGTGACGAGACGGTGGAGCGGCTCGGCCTGCGGCTCGAGATCGCCTCGGTGCAGGACTACATCGACGACGGCCGACTGCGCGAACGGGCCGACGGCACCCGCAACCCCCTGCAGACCCAGCCGCTGCTCGACGCGATCGCACACCACCGCTTCGACGCGGTCTTCGGAGGTGGCCGCCGCGACGAGGAGAAGGCTCGCGCGAAGGAACGGGTGTTCAGTCTGCGCGACGATTTCGGCCAGTGGGACCCGCGCAACCAACGGCCGGAACTGTGGAACCTGTACAACGGCCGGCACACACCCGGGCAGCACGTGCGGGTGTTTCCGCTGAGCAACTGGACCGAGCTCGACATCTGGCAGTACATCGGTGCGGAGAAGGTCGAGCTCCCGCCGTTGTACTACGCGCACGAGCGCGAGGTCGTCGAGCGCGACGGCATGCTGCTCGCCGTCGGGCCTCACTCCCCCGCGCGCGAGGGCGAGACGGTGACGACCCGGCGGGTCCGTTATCGCACGGTCGGCGACATGTCCTGCACCGGCGCCGTGGACAGTCCGGCGTCCACCGTCGAAGACGTCATCGCCGAAGTGGCGGCGACGCGCGTCACCGAGCGGGGCGCCACCCGTGCCGATGACCGCATCTCCGAGGCGGCGATGGAAGACCGGAAGAAGGAAGGCTACTTCTGATGAGCACGCTGCTGCGCCTGGCCACGGCCGGGTCGGTCGACGACGGCAAGTCCACGCTGGTCGGTCGGCTGCTCTACGACTCGAAGTCGGTGCTGGCCGACCAGTTCGACGCTGTCGAGCGCGTCAGCCGCGATCGCGGCCTGGCGTCGGCCGATCTCGCGCTGCTCACCGACGGCCTGCGTTCCGAACGTGAGCAGGGCATCACGATCGACGTGGCCTACCGCTACTTCGCCACCGCGAACCGGACCTTCATCCTCGCTGACTGCCCCGGCCACGTGCAGTACACGCGCAACACCGTCACGGGGGCGAGCACCGCCGACGTCGTCGTGTTGCTGGTCGACGTGCGCAAGGGTCTGCAGGAGCAGACCCGGCGACACCTCGCCGTCGCCTCGCTGCTGCGCGTCCCGCACGTCGTGGTCGTGGTCAACAAGATCGACCTCGTCGACTACGACCACGACACCTACACTCGCGTCTCCGACGAGGTGATCGCCGCAGCGCGCGATCTCGGCATGCCCGAGGCGCTGACGCTTCCGGTCTCGGCCCTCGAAGGGGACAACGTCGTCACCCGCTCGGCACGGACTCCTTGGTACGACGGCCCCAGCCTGCTGGAGCTGCTGGAAGGGTTGCCCGCCAAGGGCGACCCCGATCACGAACCGCTGCGGTTCCCGGTCCAGCTCGTCATCCGTCCGCAGAGCGCTGCCGACGAGCGCTACCGGGACTACCGCGGGTACGCGGGGCAAGTCGCCTCCGGCGTCGTCCGAGTCGGCGACGCGGTCGCCGTCCTGCCCGGCGGTCGCAGCTCCACCGTCGTCGGCATCGACCAAGCCGGCCAGGAACTGGACGAGGCGTTCGCACCCCAGTCGGTCACCCTGCGACTCGCCGACGACATCGACATCAGCCGCGGTGACCTCATCGCCGCCGCTGCCGACCCCCCCGAGCCCGTCCACGACGTCGACGGCACGGTCGCCTGGCTCGCCGACCACGCTCTCCGGCCGGGCATGAAGGTGCTCCTCAAGCACGGCACTCGGACGGTGCAGGCGCTCGTGCGCACGATCTCCGGGCGCCTCGACCTCGATGCGACCGAGCTGCGACCCGCCGACGCGCTCGAACTCAACGACATCGGCCACGTCACCTTGCGCCTCGCCTCCCCCATCCCCGCGGAGCCGTACGTCCGGGCGCGCAGCACGGGAGCGTTCCTGCTCGTCGACGCCCACGACGGCACCACGCTCGCCGCCGGGATGGTCGGCGACGCGCTGCTCGCGACCGCTACCGTCTGACCGTGACCGCTCCCCTCTTCCCGATCTCGCTGCGCCTGACCGGGCGCCGCGTCGTGGTCGTCGGTGGCGGCCATGTGGCGTCCCGACGGACGACGTCGCTCGTCGAGGCGGGTGCCGACGTCGTGGTCATCGCCCCGGAACTCTCCCCCGCCCTGACCGCGCGGGTGGAACGTGACGAAGTGACGTGGGTGGCGCGCGCCTATCAGCCCGGCGATCTCGACGGTGCATGGCTGGTGCAGACGGCCACCGCCGATCCGGCGACCGACGACGCGGTCGCGCGCGACGCCGAGAAGGCACATCTGTGGTGTCTCAAGGGGGGCGATCCCGAGGCCGCGACGGCGTGGATGCCGGCCACCGGGCGCGTCGACGACGTGGCGGTCGCGATCAACGCCGGCGGGGACGCTCGGCGCGCCGCCACGCTGCGCGATGCGGTGGTCGCGGCGGTCGAGTCCGGCGAGCTTCCGTTGCGCCATCGGACTCATCACCCGGGGGGCAAGGTCGCCCTGGTCGGCGCCGGGCCCGGCGATCCCGGTCTGCTCACCACGCGCGGTCGGCGGCTCCTCGCCGAGGCGGACGTCGTCGTGGTCGACCGGCTGGCACCGCAGGCCGTGCTCGAGGAGCTCGACGAGGACGTCGAGGTCATCGACGTCGGCAAGATGCCCGACCGCCATCCCGTTCCCCAGGAGCAGATCAACGCGATCCTGGTCGACCGTGCGCGCGAGGGCAACATCGTGGTGCGACTCAAGGGCGGCGACCCGTACGTGTTCGGCCGTGGCGGCGAAGAGCTACTGGCCTGCCGCGCCGCGGGAATCCCGGTCGAGGTCGTTCCGGGCGTCACCAGCGCCATCGCCGTCGCGGCGGCGGCCGGCATCCCGGTGACCCATCGCGGGGTCGCGCGCGGTTTCACCGTCGTCACGGGCCACGAGGAGCTCGCCGAGCTCCCCCGCCGCAGCGACCACACCCTCGTCCTGCTGATGGGCGTCAAACGGTTGGCGCAGACCACCGAGGAGCTCATCGCTGCGGGACACGCGGGATCGACGCCCGCGGCCGTCATCGAGCGCGGATTCCTGCCCGATCAGCGGGTGACGACCGGCGTCCTCGCCGACATCGCCGGGCGCGCCGCGCAGGCAGGGGCGAGCGCGCCGGCGATCGTCGTCGTGGGCGACGTCGTCACGGCGCTGTCCTCCTGAGATCAACGGCGGGCATACTCATCACGGACCCGGCGCCCGATCGCCGCCATCGTCCGGAAGTCGCCCCTCGCGAACGTCACGGTGGTCGCCAGCAGCGGGATGCCCCACGCGAGACCGAGCGCCACGCTGAACACCCGACCATCGCCGTCGAACCCGGCCGGATTCCCCGGACTCGCGCCCGCCACGACCAGGCCCGCGGCCATCAACGCCGCGAGGAGGACGAGTGCCGTCGCCACCGCCCGAACCCACGACCCCAGCGTGAAGAAGCGCCCCCAGATCCCGCGACGACCGACGGGTTCGCGGTGCGCGCCGAACCACCGCAACCAGGCGTCCACCAGCCGCGAACCGGAGCGACCGAGCACGATGAGCGCGGCCATCGCACCTGCGTAGACCACGAGGGCGACGCCGAGGAGAAGCCACGAGGCGACGTCCATCCGGCCGTCGACGATCGTGATCGCCGCCAGTCCGACCACGAGACTGGCCAGGCCGGCCACGACGAGGGCGACGCCACCGACGGCCAGCCGCAGCGGCGACGCCAGTGCTCGGTCGAGCGTCATCAGCTGTTCGCGATGGTCTCCCGGGGCCGCCGTGGAGCCATCGACGAGCGCTCGCGCCTGCCTGCCGACGAGCCACATCACGAGTTCGCCTCGTGGGCGACGTGCTCCAGAGCCGGCGGCAGGTAGCCGTCCGGGTGCACTCGACGATCCGGGTCCACGAGCACCCGCTCGGAGGGCAGGGTCGAGGGGTCGTCCACCAGCTGCGCGCCCGCGGCCATCTCGACGGTCAGCAGCTGCAGTGCGGCGAGCTCGTCAGCGCTGAGCGCCACCGCGACGACGCCGAGGAGGACGGTGCTCTCGGGCAGCGGAACCCACGTCGTCACGAGGCCGAGTGCTGACGGATCGTAGCGCGGGAGCTCGACGCGGTGGTCAGTGTCGGCCGCGCGCGCGGCGGACAGCGTCCCCGTGCCCGACACGGCGTCGCGCCCGTCAGGGAGCCGCACGGTGCTGATGTCCATGGCCGGACCCCGGCTCGGGAGCAGCCGTTCGATGAGCCCGGCGGGATTGATCTCGCGCGACGGGGGCGCGGGCATCGTGGTCACTCCCACGGTCCACGCCGTCGGTCGGCGCTGATCCGATCCGGTCTGCTCGCTCACCGAGGTGACGAGAACGCCCAGGTGGTGCCACGAGACACTGGTGGTCCAGGCGTGGGCCTCGCGCAACGCCGCCGCGACCTGAGCCGTCACCTCGGCCGGAAGGTCGGCGGGATCGGTGTCGAGCCGGGAGCGTACGAACGCCTCGACCGTGTCGGCGTCCTCGAACGCGCCGATCTCCAACCACCCGAACGGCAGGGGGGTCGCGAGCATCGGGGTGCTCACCGTGCCTCCTCGCGGCGCGGGTCGAGCTCGTCGACGGCCCCGGAGACGTCGCGGAAGTTGGTGATCCCCCAGTAGACCGCCGACGGAAGGAAGTTCTGGTTCACCTGGAACGCCAGGGTGGCGGTACCGCTGCTCCCCACCCCCGCGATGACCGGGACGAGCGCCCCCATGTTGAGGTTGGCCTCGACGATGGGCCCGACCATGCTGCCGATCTTCGCGCCGACGACGGTGGACACCGCTCCGACGAGGAACTCGCCGAACGCGCCTTCCTTCCCCGCCAGCATGTTGATGCCCGAGACGGCGAGGTCGACCAGACCGGCGATGCGGCCGATGAGCGCGAACGCCCCGGCCAGGGCGGCCAGCGCCGGGAAGAACGGGGTGAGGATCGTGCAGACGAACGCGGCGATGGTCGCGACGGCACCCACGACGCGGGCGAGTTCCTGCAACGCGGGCAGGAAGTCGTCCATGAACCAGTCGGCGGCGTCGCTGAGCCATTCGCCGATGTCGAAGTCGGCCAGGCTCGCGAAGAGCCCCGGCTTGTCCGGGGCGATGTTCATCGCCGTGGTCAGTGACGTGGCGACCTCCGCGCCGCGCGCCTCGACGTCGTCCTGCAGACGCCGCGCGTCCTCGAGGATGCGAGAGATGTCGCCCTGCGCCGCGCTGACGGCACGCTCCGCTGCACGGCGGTCGCGGTCGAACTGTTCGCGCTCGGGAGCGTCCTCCGCCGGCGCCACGAGTCCGTCGAGGCGCTGTTGAGCCGCGACCGCCTGCGACGCCGCCGCGGCCGCTTCGTCCTCCAGCAGTTGTGCGCGCCGACGAAATCCCGGGACATCGCCGACCCAGCCGTCGACGGCGCGAGCGGCGAGCGAGAAGCTCTCGCGTGCCTCCCGGGCGCGCGGCAGGAGTTCATCGTCCACCGACGCACGGAACGCCTCCGCGGACCGGCCTTGCCACGTCCCGTCCTTGCCCTCGAGCAGGCCGATCATCTCGTCGAGTCGGCTCGCGGTGCGACGCAGCTGGTAGGCGATGCTCGCGCCGGAGCCCTCGTCGCTGGCGACGGGATCGAAACCCAGATGGGGATAAGCGGTCACTGCTCGAACGCCCCGCTCAGCTGGCGTTCGGCCTCGTCGAACGTGTCGCGGATCGTCTGCAGCGCTTCGGCGAGACCGCCGGTGAAGTTCGCCAGCTTGCCGATGCCGTAGTCCCATTCGTCGCCGAACTCGCGCAGCGCCTCGCGCAGCCGAACGACCTCGGTCGCGCTACCGGCCAGGTCCGCCATGCCCTCCGTCGGCGCGCGCAGCAGCGGCTCGATGCGGTCGAGATCCCGTTGCGCTCGGCGCAGCAGATCGGTGTCGACGAACAGATCGGCCATGTGTGCCCCCTCGTGCCGGTACGTGCCCGACAGGAGCCTAGCGTCAGCGGCCCGATTCTCCCAGCCATCGCCGCAGGCGACGTTCTCCACGACGCATGACGACCGCGTGCGCTGCGGAGAAGACCGGTCGCAAGACGACGTCGGTTCGTCGCATCCACGGCCGCGTCACTTCGACATGCCAGTCGATCAGTAGCACCGTTCGGCGTCGGCCGACCGGTACGAAGCGCAAGACGGCGCGCCCGACGAGGTCCCCGGTCGAGGTGAACGTCATCTGGCCGGGCCGGCGTAGCCGCAGGTCGTCGATCGTGAAGCGCAGCCGATACCCCAGGCCACTGCGGGCCATGAGGTGCAGTGCGCCGTCGTCGCGTCCCACCACCTGGACGAGATTCCACCACGGGAGCGGGTCGTCGGCCGCGAGCGACGTTTCGACGACGTTCCACAGGTGGGCGCGGTCGACCGGCAGCTCCCACCGGGACCGGAACTCGTATGGCTCGACCTCCACGGTCAGGCCCGGCTGACGGCGCGTCGCCGGTAGACCCACCACAGGCCGATCAGCGGCAGGACGAGCGGCACGAACGCGTACTGGATGCCGAACAGCGACCACACGGTCGCCTCGGGAAAGAGCGCAGGATCGAGCACCGTCAGCAGGCCGACGGCGAGCACGCCGACGAGTTCGAACCCGATCGTCCATGACGCGAGCCGCTGCCGGTTGGTCGCCAGGGCGTAGGTCGCGAGCACGTACACCAGTCCCGCCAGCGCCGACAGCGAGTACGCGAACGGCGCGTCCTCCGCGTGAGTCGCCAGCTGGTACAGCGAGCGGGCGGACGCCGAGAGCGCGAAGACCGCGTACACCGCGACGAGAAGGCGGCCGAAACCGTGTGAGGTGTGCGCGTCAGCCACGAGCGGGCCCCTCCCAGATGCCGTGAAGCCGGAGCATGAGCGCGGCGACGGTGATCATCGCGATCGTGACGACGCCGGTCCCCCAGCGCGTCTTCTCCACCACGCCCCAGAACACCGCCGCCGGTGGAATGACGAGCGTCGTCGCCAGGTACGAGAAGAACAGGATGCCGTCCACCTCGTGATCGCGCCCGTTGTAGGCCATCGCCGAGCCGACGGTGATCGCGATCAGCCCGACTTCGAGCAGCGCGATCGCGTAGAACAACGGGTTGCTGAACCGATAGCCGCGCCAGCTGTGCCATGCCGCGTACGCGCCGACCGCGAGCGCATAGGCGCAGGTCGCGTAGACCACCAGCGCGCTCACCGCCACCTCCGAAGACTCGACGCAGGAAAGTGTTCCATGCGGCAGACGACCACTGGACCGAGGGTGGCAACACTGACAGCATTACTGTCACAATGAGCGACGTGAACACTCCGGTCGTCCTCGTCTCTCCTGCCATGGCTATCGGTTCGCACTTCTACGGTCGCGTGGTCGAGGCGTTCGAGTCCCGGGGCTGGCATGCGCGAGCCCTTCCGCGCCGAGGTTTCGAGCGTGACGGCGTGCGGGCGTCGCGCCGCCACGACTGGTCCTACGCCGACGAGATCGCCGACACTGCCGAGGCAGTCGCCAAGGCGCGGGCGGAGTTCCCCGACCATCCCGTGCTCCTGCTCGGGCACAGTCTCGGCGGGCACGTCGCGGTGGGCCACCAGCTCACCCACGAGCCCGCCGACGGCATCGTCCTCGTCGGCGCGTCGCTGCCGCACTTCCGGTATTACCCGCATGCCGGCCTCGGACTCCTCACGATGGGCCTGCTCGTGCCGCTGGCATCGGCGGTTCGCGGCTTCGTGCCGCCACCGCTGTTCGGCGCGCCGGGAGCCCGCACGCTCATGCGCGAGTGGGCCCACGTGGCGCGCACAGGCGGGGCGCCGTTCCCGGTCCCCCACCGGATCGACACACCGACCCTCGCGATCGACCTCGAAGGCGACCGCTACGCGGTGGCGGCCGCCTCGCGGCACTTCGAGCGGACCCTCATCGAGCCCAGTGCGTTGACGCGCTGGGACTATCGCAGAGCCGACACGCCCGAAGGCGGCTCGACCCACCACGTGTTCTGGGCGAAGACGCCCGACCCTGTTGTCGACCAGGTCGTCACCTGGTGGGCGGACGTCAGTCGCTGACCGCGTCGAACGCTTCGACGGGCGGGCACGAACAGACCAGGTTGCGGTCGCCGTACGCCTGATCGATTCGCCCGACGGGCGGCCAGTACTTGTCCTGCGTCGCCCCGGCCGGAAACACGCCCTCGGCGACCGAGTACCCGTGCGACCACTCGAGCAGTTCGCGGGCGGCGTGCGGAGCGTTGCCCAGCGGGTTGTCGTCCGCGGCGTAGCCGCCGTCGGCGAGGCGATCGATCTCGGCGCGGATCGCGAGCATCGCGTCGCAGAACCGATCGAGCTCAGCGCGGTCCTCCGACTCGGTCGGCTCCACCATCAGCGTCCCTGCGACCGGGAAGCTCATCGTCGGCGCATGGAACCCGTAGTCGATGAGGCGCTTGGCGACGTCCTCGACCGACACGCCGGTCCGCTTGGTCACCTCGCGCACGTCCACGATGCACTCATGGGCGACGAGACCGTGGTCGCCCGCATACAGCACCGGGAACGCGTCACGCAGCCGCGCAGCGACGTAGTTGGCCGACAGAACCGCCACGGACGTGGCGTCGGTGAGCCCTTGCGGGCCCATCATGGAGACGTACGCGAACGGGATGGGCAGGATTCCCGCCGATCCGTAGGGAGCGGCGCTGATCGCACCGATTCCCTCGCGGCGCTCCTCGCGGGGGTGCAGCGGGTGGCTGGGCAGGAACGGTACGAGGTGCTCTGCCACGGCGATCGGACCGACGCCGGGACCACCGCCACCGTGCGGGATGCAGAACGTCTTGTGGAGGTTGAGGTGCGAGACATCGCCGCCGAAGGCGCCCGGGCGGGCGTGCCCGAGCAGCGCATTGAGATTGGCGCCGTCGACGTACACCTGTCCGCCGGCCTCGTGGACGATGTCGCACAACTCGCCGATGCCGTGCTCGTAGACGCCGTGGGTCGACGGATACGTGACCATGATGGCGGCGAGGTCGTCGCGGTGCTGGTCGCACTTGGCGCGAAGGTCGGCGAGGTCGACCTCGCCGGACTCGTTCGCGGCGACGATGACGACGCGCATCCCGGCCATGACCGCGGACGCGGCGTTCGTTCCGTGAGCCGACGATGGGATGAGGCAGACGTCGCGCGCCTCGTCACCCCGGCTGCAGTGGTAGGCCCGGATCGCCAGCAGCCCGGCGAACTCGCCCTGCGAGCCGGCGTTTGGCTGGACGGACACCGCGGCGTAGCCGGTGACCTCGGCGAGCCAGCCCTCGAGCGTCTCGACGAGCTCGATCATGCCGGCGGCGTCCTCGGCCGGCACGAACGGATGGAGTTCGGCGAACTCCGGCCAGCTGATCGGCTCCATCTCGGTCGTGGCGTTGAGCTTCATCGTGCACGAGCCGAGCGGGATCATCCCCCGATCGAGCGCGTAGTCACGGTCGCTGAGCTTGCGCAGATACCGCAGGAGCTGCGTCTCGCTGCGGTGCTCGGAGAACACCGGGTGGGTCAGGATCTCGTCGCGACGCAGGAGCGGTTCGGGCAGATAGGCCCGTCCGGAGAGCATCCCTGGCGCCGACACCCCGAACGCTCGCAGCACCGCTTCCAGGTGCTCCAACGTCGTCGCCTCGGAGCAGGCGACCTGCACGTGGTCGCCGTCGACCTGCCACAGGTGGACCCCCGACTTCCGCGCGGCTGCCACGATGCTGCCCGCCCGACCGGGCACGCGCGCCACGACGGTGTCGAAGAACTCCTCGTGCACGATCTCGACGCCACCGTCGCACAGCGCCTCCGCGAGCGTGGCCGCGTGCTGGTGCACGGTCAGCGCGATCTGCCGAAGGCCCTCGGCACCGTGGTAGACGGCGTACATGCCCGCCACGACGGCGAGGAGGACTTGCGCGGTGCAGATGTTCGAGGTGGCCTTCTCACGGCGGATGTGCTGTTCGCGGGTTTGCAGCGCGAGGCGGTACGCCGGGACGCCGGCCGAGTCCACCGACACCCCCACCAGCCGGCCCGGCAGGTGCCGTTCCAGTCCGTCGCGCACCGCCATGTACGCGGCGTGCGGACCGCCGTAGAACATCGGCACACCGAAGCGTTGAGTGGACCCGACGACGATGTCAGCGCCCATACTGCCTGGCGACGTGAGCGCCACGAGCGCGAGCGGATCGGCGACGACGACGGCGAGTCCGCCGGCCGCGTGAACCGCGTCGATCACGGCCGACGGATCGGTCACGGCACCGTCCGCTGCCGGGTAGGCCACCACGACGCCCGCCACGTCCTCGACCCCACCGGCCCCGGAGAGCTCGAGCTCCTGCAATTCGATGCCCACCGCTTCGGCGCGGGTGCGCAGCACCGCGAGCGTCTGGGGTGCCAATCGCGAGTCGACCGCGATGGGGCGCAGATCCTTGCCTCGCGAGGCGCGCCGAATCACGGTGAGCGCCTCAGCCGCCGCTGTTCCCTCGTCGAGCAGCGAGGCGTTGGCCGTCGGCAGCCCGGTGAGGTCACCGATCATGGTCTGGAAGTTCAGCAGCGCCTCGAGCCGGCCCTGGGAGATCTCGGGCTGGTAGGGCGTATAGGCGGTGTACCACGACGGGTCCTCGAGGACGTTGCGGCGGATGACCGCCGGCGTCAGCGTGGGGTGATATCCGAGCCCGATCATCGCCACCCCGGGGCGATTGCGTGCCGCCAGTGCGCGCAGCCGGGCGATGGCGGCGGTCTCGTCCAGCGCGTCCGGCAACGCGAGCGTTTCGTCATGGCGGATGGCCTGCGGTACCGCGGCTGCCATCAGGGCGTCGAGCGAGTCGTAGCCGAGCCGCTCGAGCATCACCGACTGATCGCTAGGTCGGGGACCGATGTGGCGGGCGGCGAAGGGCGTGGTCACAGTGGGCTCCAGGGTCGGCGGTCACAACCCCTCCCCCTCTGTCGCAGCGCTTCAGAGATGCCTCGTTCGTGTGGTCCGGGTGCCTGAGAGGTTCCGGGGAGGAATTGCCCCTTCGGCGCCGCGCCCTGGACGCGGTCTCTCCCACACGTGTCAGCAGCAGTGCGAGTCTAACTGGTGCGCCGTGCCCGACGCGCGGCCAGTTCGTCGGCCACCTGCGGCTGGCTTTCGGCGCGTTCGGTCGGCAGCTCGAGCAGCGTGCCCTCGATCTCCTTCCACACGCCGCCGATGGCGATGCCGAAGACCCCTTGGCCGCCCTGGAGCAGATCGATGACCTCGTCGGCCGATCGGCACTCGTAGACGCTCGCGCCGTCGCTCATCAGCGTCACCTGGGTGAGGTCGTCGGTGCCGCGCTCACGAAGGTGGTCGATGGCGGTGCGGATCTGCTGGAGCGAGACCCCCGCGTCGAGCAGACGCTTGATGATCTTGAGCAGCAGGACGTCCTTGAAGGAGTAGAGCCGCGCGGTACCCGAGCCGGTGGCCGACCGGATGGTGGGGACGACGAGACCGGTGCGGGCCCAGTAGTCGAGCTGGCGGTAGGTGATGCCGGCGGCATTGCACGCGGTAGGGCCGCGGAAGCCGGTGTCCTCGGGCAAGGGCGCGAGATCGTCGGTGAACAACAGGCCCTGGTCGCCCGCGCGCGAACGGGCCTCCGCCGTGTCGTCTCCCGTGGTCGGATCGATCATCGTGCGCCTTCCTGCGTGCCGTAGGGGGAAGTCTACCTCGCGAAACGACACTCGTGTGCTTCGCGTGCTCCCTCAAGGTAAAGCTGAACCTGAGGGTTCACCAAGAACCGACGCGGCGTGTCGCGCCGGTTCAGCGCTCGAAGTCCTCGGGGTCGACCGATTCGAGGAACTCGCGGAACCGTTCGACCTCGGCCTCCTCGTCCCGCGTGGAGCTGATCCCGGCCTCGTCGAGCACGTCCTCGGCGCACACGATGCGCGCCGTGACCCGCAGCGCCAGCGCGATCGCGTCGCTGGGCCGCGACTCGACCACCGCGCCGGAGGCGAACACGATCTCGGCGTAGAAGACGCCGTCGCTCACGTCGACGATGCGGATCTCTTCGATCTCGTCGCCGAGCTCGGCGATGACCGAGGTGAGCAGCTCGTGCGTGAGCGGACGAGGGGTCATGATCTGCTGCTGCGCCTGGGCGATGGCCGATGCCTCGACGGCACCGATCCAGATCGGGAGGTAGCGCAGACCCTCGACCTCGTGCAGCAGCACGAGCGGCTGGTTGGTCGGCATCTCGATCCGGACCCCGATGACCTCCAGCTCGCGCATGGCTAGCTCCCCCGGAGCTCGTTGCGGACCAGGACGGTGTGCAGCCGCACCAGCGTGGCGGCGAGCTCGGCCAGCGTGGCGGCGGCGTTCGGGTTGGTGCGCGAGGCGGAGGGCACCGCCTGTTCGAGCAACGAGACTTCGCGGTCGGCCGCAGCGCGGAAACCTCGCAGGTGCCGTGGCTCGATACCCAAGGTCGCCATCTTCCCGACCAGCGAGGCGATGAGCAGATCGTCGCGGCTGTAGTAGCGCTGTTGCGGCCGCCGGCGGATGAGCTGGAACTCCTCGATGGCTTCGAGCGTCTCCGCGTCGATGTCGGCCGCTTCGAGCAGCTCATCTCGCGAGAGGCGGGTCGCTCCCTGGCCTTCGGAGAAGGTGGCCGCCGTCGGCATGCCGTCGGCCGAGCTGACCGTGACCTCGGGGACGAACCAGGCGACGTCGTCGTCGGCGAGATCAGGCAGCACACCGCGATCGATCTCGTCCAGCACCTGCCGGATGTGGCCCAGCGGCCAGAACCGCTCCTTCTGCATGCGCAGCACGAATCGCAGCCGCTCGACGTCGGCGTAGGAGTACTTCCGGTACCCCGAAGCAGTGCGTTCGGGCTCCACGAGCCCCTCCTGCTCGAGGTAGCGCAGCTTGCTGAGCGTCAACTCGGGGAAATCCGGGCGCAGTTCGTCGAGGACCTTGCCGATCCCCAGGCGCGCGCTCGGCTCCGGGAGCGCTTGGCTCACTGGGGCCCGTCCTGGGCGGACGCGCCCGGGAAGTAGATGAGCCGGTACTTGCCGATCTGGACCTCGTCGCCACCGCTGAGCAGGATGTCCCCGTCGATGCGATCGCGGTTCACGTACGTGCCGTTGAGGCTGCCGAGGTCGGAGACCACGAAGCCGCGGTCGCGCCGCGTGAACGTCGCATGTCGTCGCGACACGCTGATGTCGTCGAGGAAGATGTCGCTCGAGGGATGACGGCCCACCGAGATGTGATCGTCATCGAGCAGGAAACGCGATCCGGCGTCGGGCCCGCGCTGCACCAAGAGCATCGCGCTGCCTTCGGGGAGGCTCTCGACGGCCGAAAGATCGGTCGCGGACATCTCCTCGGTGTCGGCGTCGATCGCCGGGAACATGTTCGTGTCCTCAGTTCCACCCGGCGTGGACATCGATCACCAACTCCTCCAAAGGTCTCAAGGTCACGTTCAGGTTGGTGCGTCCAACCTAGCATTCACGCCCAGCGATCGGCAGGCCCTTCGGCCAGGAGTTCACCGCGTGGTCAACCCGCGGTGTGGGCCGTGTAGGCGTCCGCGTCGAGAAGCTCCTCCGTGGGGTCGCCGGAGACCCTCACCCGGAGCAGCCAGCCTTCGCCGTACGGGTCGGAATTGATGACTTCCGGGGTCGCCTCGAGCACGTCGTTACGGGCGACGACCTCGCCGTCGACCGGCGAGAACACGTCCGACACCGACTTGGTGGACTCCAGTTCGCCCACCACGGCGCCGGCCTCGACGGCGTCGCCCGAGTCGGGCAGATCCACGAAGACGATGTCGCCGAGCTGGTCCTGCGCGAAGTCGGTGATGCCCACGACGGCGATGTCACCCTCCAGGCGCACCCACTCGTGCTCGCGGCTGTAGTACAGGTCTTCAGGGATCACGGCGTCTCCTCGTCAGGGCTCACGATGCGGGACGAGCGTACTGCGGCTCGGGGACGTCGGCGAGAGCCGTGATCGCCACCCGGTCGCGTTGCTCGACAGTCACCGTACCGCCGCGATCCTCGACACGATCGGCCAACCCGCCGCGGAATCGCACGGCCTCGGCCATCGTGTGCGGGTCGCCGATCGCCTCGATGACGTACGGCGGTTCGAGCAGACGCCCGCCGACGCGCACGCCGTCGCGATCGTCGAGGAAGTACGTCTGGGCGACGACGCGAGCGGCGCCGTTGATCGCGATGACCTCCGCTCCGGCGTCGCGCAGTTCCTCGACCGAGTCCAGCAGGATCGCCGCCGTGACGGCGTCCTCCGGGCCGGACAGCTCCACGGCGATACCCGGACCTGCCGCCGCCGACGTCCCCGCCAGGATCGCCAGTTCGGCCGCCCGCTTGCGGGCAGCCTCCTCCGCCTGCTCCGAACTCGCCGAGGAATCGCGCAGCTCGTCACGCGTGGCGCTGAGCTCCTCGATCTGGCGCGCGAGTCGCTGGTTGGACGCGTCGAGGGACTTGAGCAGTTCTCCCAGCTCGGCGCCGCGGACCCCGGAGAAGTCCTCCCGCTCGTCCTGCCGCCACTGCGCGACGATCGCGAACGCGAGCACGGCGACGAGCACCCCCGCCAGGAGCTGTAGCGGCCGGCCGACCCGGCGCCGCTCACGCATGGAAGACCTGCCGGCGGATAGCGGCTGCATTGGCGAAGATCCGGATGCCGAGTACGACGATCACTCCGGTGGACAGCTGCGAACCGACGCCGAGCTGATCGCCCAGGTAGACCATGGCGGCCGCGATCAGCACGTTGGACACGAAGGAGATGACGAACACCCGGTCGTCGAAGCGCTTCTCCCCCAGCGCCCGCACAGCGCCCACGACGGCATCCAATGCCGCGATGATCGCGATCGGGACGTACGGCTCCAGCGGCGCGGGGACCGTGGGCTGCAGGATGAAGCCGGCGACGATGCCGACGACCAAGCCGATGATCGGGATCACGGCACCTCCTCCATCGACGTGGCGTGGGTCAGGCTCAGCCTCGCACGAGGCACGGCCGGGACGGTGAGCTCGTCGTCCGTGACGATATCCCAGCTCACGCCGCTGGCGTCGGACCGATGCTGCCAGTGCCGACCGGACGGATTGGCGGTCCAGCTCTCTTCGAGTTCGGGTGGGCCGATCGCGGTGATCTTGTACGGCTCGTTGAGGGTGCGGTAGTTCACCGTCACCGACTCGCCAGCCCACCGGATCGCCGTCATGCTCCCGATGCGCTGCCCGTTGATGGCCACCGCCTCGGCGCCGGCGTACCACAGGCCGTTGACAAGCAGCTGGAGGTCGAGATCGGAGATCTGCGCCGACGCCCCACGGTCACCGGAGCGCGCGGTGATGACGATGCCCGGGCCCACGGCCGGTTCGTCCGCGGCGACGACGGCCGCGGCACGCTCATCGACGTCCGTGCCGGCTGCAGCCTCGCGCAACGCCTCCACCTCGGCGGTGAGCTCTTCGACACGGCCGCGCTGGCGATGGACGAGTTCCTCGCGGGCCTCGATGTCGTCGATCAGGGCGGCGCGCTCGAGGTCGGTGGCGGGTTGGTCCGTCGCCGTCTGCACCGCCGCCGTGGAGATGAGGAGACCGAAGGCCAGCAGCGTCACACCGCTCAGCACGCGCGAGTAGCGGCGCGGGGAACGGTCCCGCACCGCGTAGTAGTCGTCGTCGAGTGCGGTCCGCCACAGCTGGTCGAGCAGGGCCTCGGCGTCACGCCCGCCCGAGGGCGGCGTGGTCATGTCGACCGCACCGGCGGCATCGTGGTGAGCAGGTGCCGCAACTGGAAGGTGTACAGGATGCCGGCCCACCAGTAAAGCCCGACGCCCCAGATAGTGAAGGCCCAGCCGAAGACGTTGGCCAGGTCCGCCACCACCCCGGTGCCGTCCCCGAGCAGCAGCAGGGGGAAGGCGTAGAGCAGGCCGGCGGTCGCCGCCTTGCCCAGGAAGTGGACCGGGAGCGCGCTGAACCCGCGCGTGCGCAAGAAGGGCACGAGCGAGAACAAGAAGACGTCACGCAGCGGCAGGATGATCGCCAGCCACCACGGAATGATCTCCCGCAGGCCGAGGCCGATGACGACCGCGAGGATGTAGAGGCGGTCGGCGACGGGATCGAGGATCGCCCCCAACCGCGAGGTCTGGCCGAGCGAGCGGGCGATCTTGCCGTCGAGATAGTCGGTGATGCCCGAGACCACCAGGACGGCGAGCGCCGCGACGTCCCACTGCGGCCCCAGCACGAGCCACAGGAACAACGGCACGAGCGCTATGCGCACGAGGCTCAAGACGTTGGGGACGGTCATCAACCGTTCCGCCCTCGGTTCTGGCACCCGCCCTCCTCGCTCGCTCGTGTGCGTCCCAGCCTAGGCCATGGCCTGCCACCGCCGGCGCAGGCTGTCTCGAAGGTCGACCCGCTCTTGCGCGGGTGATCTGGGCTGACAGACTGTGGACAGACACCTCTACGTCGCAGCCGTGGGCCGAGCGGCCCACCACACTCAAGGAGGACGCGTGGCTGAATACACCCTGCCCGAGTTGCCGTACGACTACGGCGCACTTGATCCGCACATCTCGGGCAAGATCATGGAGCTGCACCACACGAAGCACCACCAGACCTACGTCAACGGTTTGAACACCGCTTTGGAGAAGCTCGAGGAGGCCCGCTCGACCGGCTCCTTCGAGACGGTCAACCTGCTGGAGAAGAACCTCTCGTTCAACCTCGGCGGACACATCAACCACTCGATCTTCTGGAAGAACCTCTCTCCGGAGGGCGGCGACAAGCCCACGGGTGAGCTGGCCGCGGCCATCGATGACAACTTCGGATCGTTCGACGCCTACCGCGCCCAGTTCGAGGCCACCGCGCTCGGCATCCAGGGTTCGGGCTGGGCCATCACCGCCTGGGACACGTTGGGCCAGCGCCTCGTCATCGTTCAGCTCTACGATCAGCAGAACAACATCCCGGCGACGCTGATCCCGATCTCGCAGCTGGATATGTGGGAGCACGCCTTCTACCTCGACTACATGAACGTCAAGGCCGATTACGTCAAGGCGTTCTGGAACATCGCCAACTGGGCCGACGCGCAGGAGCGCTTCACCGCCGCCACCTCGGGTGGTCAGGTGCTCTTCTGAGCCGCTGAGCAGCGACGTACGACGCCTACTTCCGGTCCAAGGACTGGAGGTAGGCGTTGTACTTTTCCAGCTCCGCATCGTGGTCACGGTCGGCCTTGCGATCGAGGCGGCGCGCCTCTCGGGAGTCGGACCGGAACCACTGCACGAAGATCGCTGCCATGACCAGCACGAGTGGCACCTCGCCGGTCGCCCACGCGATGCCGCCGCCGAGGTACTGGTCGGCGAGCAGGTCGGTGGCGAAGGGGCGGTCGAGCGCGGTGTAGAACCCCTCGGCGATGACGTAGTCGGCGCCCATCACCGCGACCGAGAAGAAGGCGTGGAACGGGATCGAGATCATCAGCAAGCCGAACCGCACGAGCGGCGGCACTGAACGCGGCGAGGGGTCCACGCCGATCACGACGTAGTAGAACAGCACCCCGGCCAGCAGGAAGTGCGCCTCCATGAACACGTGCCCCGAATGGGTCCGCATGAGGACCTCGAAGAGGCTGCTGAAGTAGAGGGCGTAGAGGCTGCCCATGAAGATGATCGCGGCCACGACGGGGTGCGTGAAGAAGCGCGCGAGCCGCGAGTGCACGAACGCCATGAGGAGGGCGCGCGGCGAGTGCTCCCCCGGTCGGCGGGCCCCAGGAAGGGTCCGCAGGGCGAGCGTGATCGGTGCGCCGAGCACGAGGAAGATCGGCGCGATCATCGACAGCATCATGTGCGAGATCATGTGCATGCTGAACATGACGTGCGAGTACTCGCCGATACCGCCGATCGTGGCCCACGCGACCACCAGGACGCCCACGCACCACGACACCGTGCGGCCGATCGGCCAGCGGTCCCCGCGACGGCGCAGCACCACGAGGCCGGTCACGTAGAGGGCGAGTGCGAAGACCGTGAACACCAGGCCGAAGCCGTTGGCGCTCCAGCCGAGGAAGATCCGCGCCACGGTGGGCTCCTCGGGCATCGGAGCCCCCAGCAGTCGCTCGGCCGGCGTCTGCAGCACGTCCTCGCCCACCGGTGTCGGCGTGCGCGACAGCACCACGGCCAGCGCCATCGCCGAGATCATGACGAACAACTCGGTCACGGCCAGACGCGCGAAACCCGAACCCGCCGCGACGATGCGCCGGCGCTGCAGGAAACCGAACGCGCCCAGGGCGACGAGTGCGCCCGTCTTGGCCACCACCAGCAGACCGTAGGAACTGGTGATCTGCGACCAGCTGCCCAATCGGATCGCCGCGTTGATGACCCCCGAGGCGCCGACGGTGACGAATGCCCACAGCGCGATCGGCGAGTAGCGCACGATGGCCTCGTGGAGGCGCTTGCTGCCGCGCAGGGCGACCCACGCCAGCGCGAGCAGACCACCGACCCACACGACGATGCCGACGAGGTGCAGCATGAGACTGAACACCGCCAGCGTGTGCGAACCGGCGTTGGCCGCGTGGCCGGCGAACGCCACCGGCACGACCGTCGCCACCGCAATGCCGAGCGTGACCGCCAGCGGACGTACGGCGAGGGTCCATCGACACACCACTGCGACGATGATCGCGCCGAGCACCTGCAGCGCGAAGGCGCGTCCGGGCGCGAAGTCGATGACGAACGACCCGATGAGGTTGACGTTCAACCCGTTCACGGGTCGGGCGAAGACATCCGAGACGTTGAGGACGAGGAGCGTCGTGCCGGCCACGGCCCAGCCGATCGCCGTCCACGAGGCGAGCCGGACGGCCTGCACCGACAAGCCCTGCAATTGCGCACCCGAGGGCAGAAAGAGCACAGCGACGAGCAGGAATCCGACCGTCGCGACGGCGCCGAGATCGGTCAACAGCCGGGCGATCGGAAGCGCCCATCCCACGAAGGGGCCCGGATCGGGGATGCCCGGCGGCGCCGCTTCGGGAGTGGTGCCCGCGAGGGTCATCGCGGCGACGACGACGGCGAGGCCGACGAGGAGTCCGGCGAGGGCCAGACGGGCCGGCGCTCTCATGCTGCGTCGCGGGAGGACGGGGCCCGACGGCCACGCACCAGCAGCATCGCGGCGACCGCCAGCACGAGCACGATGGCGACCCAGAGCCACGGGGACGACCAGACGCCACCGTCCTCCTCGCTGTCGGCGGCGATGGGATCGTCGTTGACCTCCGCGGAGGGGATCGTGAAGTTCGTGCTGCCCTCGACCGTATGACCGTCGGCGGACACCACCCGGTAGGACACCGTCCAGTCACGTCCCTCGGTCGTCACCCCGGCGAGGTCGACGATCACGTTCTCACCGTCGATCGTCGGGTCGCCCGCCGGCAGCGAGACCGGGCGGCCGTCGACCACGACGCTCGCGAACGCCGGCTCGCGCATGTCCTCATTGAACGTGAAGGTCACCTGCGAAGGGAGCGCCTCGAGCTGCGATCCGTCTTCGGGGTCGACGCCGACCAGCCCGGCATGCGCGTTCGCCCCTGGGGCGATCAGGAGCACCATCGTCGATGCGATCGCGAGGACGGACAACAACCGGCGGCAGGCCGCGGACATGACGACTCCCAGGGACGATGACGGGGACGTCTCGAGAATACCCGCGAGGCCCTTGGCCTCAGCCGCCGCTCTGCTTACCGTGAACGCATGGATCAGCAGGGAGAGTTGCAGGAGACCGGCGAGTACATCACCCGCGACGAGCGCTGGGGGGCGCACAACTACCATCCGTTGCCCGTCGTCATCGCTCGCGGCGAGGGCGCGTGGGTGACCGACGTGGACGGCCGGCGTTATCTGGACTTCCTCTCGGGCTACTCCGCACTGAACTTCGGACACCGCCATCCGGCGCTCGTCCGCGCGGCTCATGAGCAGCTGGACCGGCTGACCCTGACCTCCCGGGCGTTTCACAACGACCAGTTCGGACGGTTCTGTGAGGACCTGGCCCAGCTCACCGGCACCGAGATGGTGCTGACCATGAACACCGGGGCCGAGGCGGTCGAGTCGGCCATCAAGGTGGCGCGCAAGTGGGCGTACGAGGTCAAGGGCGTGCAAACCGACGCCGCCGAGATCATCGTCGCCACGAACAACTTCCACGGGCGGACCACCACGATCGTCTCGTTCTCCGACGACCCGGTCGCACATGACAACTACGGCCCGTTCACGCCCGGCTTCGTGACGGTGCCGTATGGGGACGCGGCCGCGGTCGAAGCGGCCATCGGGCCGAACACGGCCGCGGTGTTGATGGAGCCGATCCAGGGCGAGGCCGGCGTGATCGTGCCCCCGTCCGGTTTCTGGGCGTCGGTGCGCGAACTCTGCGACGAGCACAACGTGCTGATGATCGCCGACGAGATCCAGTCGGGTCTCGCGCGGACGGGAAAGCTGTTCGCCCTCGATCACGAGGGCGTGCGCGCCGACCTGTACACCCTCGGCAAGGCCCTCGGCGGTGGCATCGTCCCGGTGTCAGCAGTCATCGGCCGCGCCGACGTGCTCGGCGTACTCAAGCCGGGACAGCATGGCTCGACCTTCGGTGGCTACCCGGTTGCCTGCGCCGTGGGGCGCGCCGTCGTCGGCCTGCTCGCGACCGGGGAGTTTCAACGCCGCGCCACCGAACTCGGCGAGCATCTGCACCGACGCCTCGCCGAACTCGAGGGCAAGGGCGTGGCGGCGGTCCGCGGCCGAGGCTTGTGGGCCGGTGTCGACATCGATCCGCTCGCCAAGACCGGACGGGAGGTCTCGATGCTGCTGCGCGATCGCGGAGTGCTCTGCAAGGAGACCCACGAGCGCACGTTGCGCATCGCTCCCCCGCTGGTCATAGAACGCGACGAGATCGACCACGCCATCGACGCCCTCGCCGACGCCCTCACCGCCTGACCCGCCCCCAGGTGGCCGAGTAGGCCGGAGCTCTGCGGAGGCCGTATCGAGACCACATTCACGCGACGTGGTCTCGATACGCTCCCTCGTACCTCGGTCACTACTCGACCACCAAGACCCCACCCAGCGACGTAGCTGGTCGAGTAGGCCGGAGCTCTGCGGAGGCCGTATCGAGACCACATTGCGCGACGTGGTCTCGATACGCTCCCTCATTCCTCGGCCGCTACTCGACCACCTACAAGGGGGCCGTCGCTACTCGGCCGCGTGCGGTGATCCGGGGGCCCAGGCGAGCGGGAGGAGGAACTCTGTGCTGAGGGGAGCGATCGGCACGATGTCGAGGTCGGCGGGGCCGATCCAGCGCAGCTCGGCGATCTCGGCGGCACATTCCACCGCGGGGGCCACCGGGCGGACCCGGAACGCGTCGGCGCGGACGCGGTGTCCGGGCTCGTTGGCGGCGGCGGACTCGAAGGCGCCGAGGTACTCCACGTCGTCCTCGGACAGGTCGAGTTCGAGTTCTTCGGCGAGTTCGCGCCGGATCGTGTCGACGGGCCGCTCCCCCGGCTCGGGCTTGCCACCCGGCTGCATGAAGGTGCCGGTCCCGTGCTTGCGCACCATAAGGGCACGGCCCTCAGCATCGAGAATGATCGCGGCGGCGACGTGGACGACCGGCGAAGAACTCACCGGCCCATCCTAGAACGACGAGGGGGCGGCTCCTGCCATCGCAGGAACCGCCCCTTCAAGACCGGCGGATCAGGCCTCGTCGTCGAGCGCCTTGGCGACGCGGCGGTGAGCCTCCCAGATCTCCTCGGGCAAGCCCTCGAACTGCTGGAGGTGCTCCTCGCGGAAGCCCATCTCCTGACGCCAACGCTCGACGTCGATGGTCAGGATGCGATCGAGGTCCTCCTGCGGGAGGTCGAGGCCGTTGAGGTCGAGCTCCTCCTCCGTGGGCAGCACGCCGACCGGGGTCCTGCGGCCGGTGACCTCGCCGTTCTTGTACTGCATGAGCCACAGCAGCGGACGCAGGTTCTCCCGGTAGCCGGGCCACAGGAAGTGGCCGTCCTCCGCGTCGCGCTGGAACCAGTTGACGTGCGCGAAGACCGGCTTCTCGGTCGCCTGACCGATGATCTTCAGCCAATGCGCGGCGTACGCACCCTCCGCGTACGACATGAACGGCCGCATCGACATGGGGTCGTAGCGCAGCTGGCCCTCGACACCCTCGGCGGCGAAGGTCGCCTCGGCGCCCAGGGTGAGGCCGTCGTAGACGCCCTCGGCGATGTCGTCGATCGCGCGGATGAGAGGTTCACGGTCGCGGGTGCGGCCGCCGAAGATGATGCCGTCGATCGGCACGCCCTTCGGGTCGTCGTAGTCGCCGGCGACGTTCGGCACGTTCGACAGCGCGGTCGTGAACCGGCTGTTGGGGTGGGCCCACGGTTCGTTCTGGTCCTCGGGCGTGCGCTCGGCGATGAGGCTGCCCTTCCAGTCCCGCCAACCGTCGAGGTCCTCGGGCGGGTTCTTGGTTTTGCCCTCCCACCACACCTCGTGGGTCTTCTCGTTGTACGCGACGTTGGTGAACAGCGCCTGCGTGCCGGGCTGGATGGAGTCCAGAGCAGTGGGGTTGGTGAGCTCGTTGGTGTCCTTGGCCACGCCGAAGACGCCGTTCTCCGGGTTCATGCCGTAGAGCTTGCCGTCCTCGCCGACCCACAGCCACGCGATGTCGTCACCGTAGAACTCGACGTAGTAACGGTCGCCGAGCGCGTCGGGGGCGAGCGTCATGGCGAGGTTGGTCTTGCCCGAGGCACTCGGGAAGCCACCGCAGATGTGGTACTTCTTGCCGGTCTGCTTGTCCGTGATGCCCAGGAGCATGAACTGCTCGGCGAGGAACTTGCCAGAGGCCCAGCCATCGTACGAGGCCTGGCGCAGACCGTGGGCGATCTTGCCGAGCAGCGCGTTGCCGCCGTACGAGGAGCCGTAGTGCAAGATGGTGCGCTCGTCGGCCACGGTCACGAAGTAGCGCTCGTCCTCGGGCGTGCCCTGACCCAGGTTCGGCAGATCACCGGTGACGTGCACGGCCCGGACGAAGCTGTCGGGGTCGGCCAGGTTGTCGATGAGGTCGACACCGACGCGCGCCATGCGGATCATGTGGAGGACGACCGTGCGGTGATCGGTCAGCTCGACACCGGCCGCGTACGCCTCGAGCGGCGAGCCGGGAGGGGCCATGAGGTAGGGCACCACGTACATGGTCTTGCCGGCCGATGCGCCCTTCATGCGCTCGAGCATGAGCGGCTTCATCTCGTCGGCGGGTCGCCAGTTGTTGTAGGCACCCTTGTCGGAGGGCTTGTTCGTCGCCACGATCGTGCGCTCCTCGGAGCGCGCGGTGTCCTTGTAGTAGGAGCGCGAGTAGTACAGACCCTCACCGGCGGGCTCGATCTCGCCCGCGTCGAGCGACTCCTGAATCAACCGGGCATCGTCAGCCGCGCTGACGACCTCGATCCGGTCGGGGGTCGTGATCGCGGCCCACTCCTTGACGTACTCGCGCACGTGGGGGTTCGTCAGGCCGGCCTCGTCCAGGACCTTGTCCACATCCACCATCGGTCTGTTCTGTCCTCTCGTACGAACACGCCGCCGCAGTCCCTCCAGTACGGACTGTGATCGGCGTTCCATTGGTGGGCACACTACCTGACCATTCGGGCCCCGATGTGGCGGGCCGTGTGACCCGAGACTCAGCCCTCTGCCATCAGTGCGGACGCCAGCTCCTCGACGGCGGTGGGCGGTCCCGCGACGGACCAGGTCACCCCGCCGACGTCGAGCTGGCGGGTGGCACCACCGACTCCGGCGACGATCGCGGCGCCCGGCAGCCAGTCCCAATCGGCGACGGTGTGCTGGAACCAGCAGCCGAGCAGACCGGTCGCCACGCCGACGAGATCCATCGACCCCGAGCCGAGCATCCGGATGGTCGCGGGAAGCTGTGCCGCGCGACGGAAGGGTTCGGCGACGACGGACTCCCGCATGCGCGGCGGGTGCAGGTAGGTGGCGGCGCTGATCCCGGCGAGCGGAAGATCCGGGATCGGCCCGAGCGGGGCGCCGTTGCAGGTGGACGGATGGCGCGGACCGCCGACGAACACATCGCCCGTCCTCGCGTGGGCGACGGCGCCGAGGACGAGTTCGAGGCCGTCGACGAGGGCGAGAGCAGAGCACCAGTAGTCGGAGCCCGAGGCGAAGTTGTAGGTGCCGTCGACCGGATCGACGATCCACCGGCGACCGCTGGTTCCCTCATGCCGGGCTCCTTCTTCGCCGAGAATGCCGTCGTCGGGGCGCTCAGCGGCCAAGGTCTCGACGATGTGGCGTTCCGCGGCCGTGTCCGCGGAGGTCACGATGTCCGAGATCGACGTCTTCTGCGCGATCGTCAGCTGAGTGTCGGCGCGCATCCGCGCGGCGAGCTCGGCCGCTTCGCGCACGAGGCGCGCGGCGAGGTCGACGTCGTCGTGGTTCACGCGTCGCCCTCCCCCGCCACGAGGCGGTTGACCCGGTCGACCTTCGCGCTCAGCTGCCCGGTGTAGCCGGGTCGGATGTCGGCCTTCAGCACCAGACTCACGCGCGGGTAGGACGCCGTGAGAGCGTCCACGCAGCGCGTGACCACGGCCATGACCTCGTCCCACTCCCCCTCGAGGTTCGTGAACATCGCGTTCGTCTCATACGGCAGCCCCGAGTCGCGGACGATCCGCACCGCCTCGGCCACGGCGGAGGAGACGCTGCCGGAGTCGTCGGGGGTCAAGGGCGAGATGCTGAAGGCGGCGATCATGCCTCCATCTCATCACGCTGCGGCGACCACGAGTCGGCCCTAGGGTGGCCGGGGATGAGCCGAACGATGACGAACTGGTCGGGAAGCATGCGCTTCTCGCGTCGCCACCACCGCGAACACCGCACCACCGCCGAGGTCGCCGGACTCGTGCGCACAGCCAGAGCGCGGCGAGACCCTTCGCGTCAACTGACCCGAGTGGACGCCAGCTCGGGCCAGCTCGCCACGACCGTCCTCACTGGCTGGGGAACCGACTAGTCCCGCGGCTGCGCCGGGTTCGTCGGGTCGCCGTGCGACGGCGGATTCACCGGCGGCGCATCCGTATGACCGTCGGTCTGCCGCGGCACATCCACGCTCTCCCCGGCGCCCGGTGCCGCTCCCGTGGGATCACCGCCGCTCGGCGACTCCCCCGAATGGAGCGCATCGAGACGGTGCTCGATCGTCTGCACGACGAGCGGGCGGTCGGCGTGCGCGCGCTCGTACGCCAACAGCTGGTCGAGCGCTTCGGCGTCGAGCGTACGGATCTGCGACTGGATCGCGGACGTCGTCAATTCGTCGTAGTCCGGCAGGGGTGCTTCGTGGGTCACGGGTTGACTCCTTCGGCTGGCGGGGCGTTCCAGCGCAGCAAGGCGCTGACGGGCGCATCGAACTGCATCGTTCGCGGCACGACCTCGATTGCGGCGCCCGTGAGCGTGGCGGCCGCGACGAGAACCGGTCCGGCCGGCAGCCGCTCGGGGACGTCGGTGATCGAGCCGAACGCGAGCCCCGGATAGTGACGGGGCTCGACCTCGACATCGGCCAGCGCGTCCGGGTCGACGAGCAGCCGCTCGACCTGACCGGACACGAAGGCGTTGAGGACGTCGTTCAACCCGGTCGCGACGGCGTCGTCGCGACCCAACCGCTCGGCGAGCTCCTCATTCCGCTCGACCGCACGAGTCCCGAGCACCTCGTCCAACGTCCGCTCGACCGCTTCGGCGAGCGCGGCGTCCCCGCCGTCGGCGTTACGAGCGCCGGCCTCGAGGTCGATGATCGTCACGTCGAGCATGTCGCTCAGGGCCTCGCGCACCTGGGAGCGGCTGTCGGCTTCTCCGGCGATCAGCACCAGATCGATGCCCTCCTGCGTCACGTGGTGACGGATCTCCTTGGCCACCTCCTGCGCGTTGCGCTCCCAGACATTCTCGGTCGAGTGCTGCCATTTCAGGTGGGCCCAGCCGCCACCGGACACCTTGTTCTCGTACATCGTCTCGCCACCGGCCTCGGTGGTCGTCGAGGCACGATGAACGCCGGACCGGTGCACCGCCACGTCGCCGCCTTCGTGATCGATCAGGGCGAGCACGAAGGGCACGGTGGCGTCGGCGTCGGCGATCCAGGGCAGGAGATCGGGCAGCGGGCCCCAGGACCCGTGCGGGGACGTCCGCTCGGTGCGTGTCACCTCGTCGAGCAGAATACCCCCGTTCTCGGTGGCCACCACGCAGCGACTGGTCGGCGCGGGAAGCCCCGTCTGCTGAGTCAGCCGGTCCGCGATCGACTGCTGCAACGCATCGGGGGCTCCCTCGTCGCTCAGCCGGTCGGTCGCCGCGCGAGCGATCTGGTCCGCCGCACTGCTGGGGTTCTCCACGTCACGGCTGACGTCGACATAGGCCGTGGCGAACGGACCCGGATCGTCGAACAGTGGCGCTAGTCCATCGGTTTTCACGGAGTCGATACCTCCTGGGTCGTGAGGTTCTCGGAGCCTCCAGCCTCACACGGCTCCGGGTACCACGCATTCCGACCGACCACGCAGGATCGTGCTCAGTCGCTCAGCGTCATGCGGGGCGCGCCCGTCGGCGTCGTTGTCGAAGTAGACCCAGGTGTCGCGTCCCCAGGCCACGATCCGATCGGCCCATTCCTCGAGCAACGCGTCGTCGTAACCGCCGTGGTAGAGGACCTCCGGGCCGTGGAGGCGGACGTAGGCGAACGAGGCCGTGGGCTCGGTGAACACCGGCCAGGTGCCGGCACCGTCGGAGGCGACGAGCGCCACGTCGTACTCGGCCAACACCGGTAGGAGACGGTCGAGCCCCGCCTCCCCCCGCACCTCCAGGGCGTGGTGCAGCGGCAGGGCGTCGTGCTCCCCGTCACCGAACCAGTGACGGTCCGCGGCGGCGAGCGCCGGGCCGTGCTCCCGGGCGATCTCGCGCGCCTGCGCATACGTGCGCGGCAGCATGGCGAGGAAGGCGGGCACGTCGGGCGAGGTGAGGTCGAAGTCGGCCGGCAGTTGCCACAACATCGGCCCGAGCCGATCACGCAGGGCGAGCACACCCGACCCCAGGAAGTTGGCGAGCGGCTGGCGGGGATCGCGCAGTCGCCGAAGATGCGTCAGGTAACGGCCGCCCTTGAGGGCGAACCGGAAGTCCGCGCTCACCGTCTCGTACCACCGCTGGTAGGTGCTCGGCCGCTGGAGCCGGTAGAAGCTGGCGTTGACCTCCGCCGTCGACAGCCGCGCGGCCAGGTAGGCGAGTTCGTCTCGCTGACGCACCGACGAGGGGTAGTAGTCGCCGTGCCAGGACCGATAACTCCAGCCCGAGACCCCGATCCGGACCTGCATCAGCGCCGGCGCACCAGGACGACGGCGTCGAGGATCTCGGCCTGCTCCCCGTCGGGACCGGTGACCCGGCGGGGGCGGTTCTCCGCCACGACGACCTCCCACTGCTCGATGGGCAGGGAGAGGGCGGCGACCTCCTCTTCGGCGTTGAGCAGCGGCGGACCGTGGCCCTCGTGTCGGTCGCGAGCCCAGGGTGGAGCCGAGGCGTGAGCGACGACGAGAAGATGGCCGTTCGGGGCGAGGCGTTCGGCTGTCGATCGCAGGACCTCGTACCGCGGAAACTCGACGGGAGACTGGAGGAAGCATGCCGAGACGAGGTCGAACTCCCCCTCCGGCTCCCAGGCCGCGAGGTCGTGCACGCGCCAGCTGATGTTGTCCGCGAGGCCGGCGTCCGTTGCGGCCCGCCGTGCGCGTTCGAGCGCTGTCGGGGAGACGTCGACCGCGGTGACCGACCACCCTTGTGCGGCGAGCCAGATGCTGTCGCCGCCCTCGCCGCATCCCAGATCCAAGGCGCGGCCCGGCAGCATGTCGTCGACGACATCGACGAGTGACTGGTTGGGCCGACCCGACCACGTCTGCTCCCGTTCGCGGTAGCGGGACTCCCAGAACTCGCGCGCGTCACCGGCTCCGTTCATAGGCTCAGTCTGCCAGCAGTCCTGGGACCGCGCGGACGTCACAACTGCGCGAGCTTCTCCATCAGCACGTCACGCTGCCGATCGTTGCCGACGCGGTCGATTGCGCGCCGCAGCTCGTCGCGGGCCTCGTCGATCCGGCCGAGCTGCAGGAGGAGTTCGCCGCGGACGCTCGGCACCAGGTGCGAGTTCCGCAGACGTCCTTCGTCGGCGAGCCCGTCGACGATCGCCAGAGCCGCGTCAGGGCCGGACGCCATCGAGACGGCGACCGCGCGGTTGAGGGTGACCACCGGATTGCCGGCGAGCCGGTCCAGCGCCTCGTACAAGGTCACGATCTGTTCCCAGTCCGTCTTCGCGACGCTCGGCGCGACGGCATGGCATGCGGCGATGGCCGCTTGCAAGGCGTACGGCCCGCGCCCCCGGCCGATCGCGTCAGCGCGGTGGAGCGCGTCCAGGCCGCGGGTGATCTGAGCGCGGTCCCAGCGTGTCCGATCCTGGTCGCCCAGCAGGATCGGCCGCCCCTGCGTGCCGAGGCGCGCCGGAAAGCGAGAGGCCTGCAACTCCATGAGGGCCACGAGTCCGTGGGCTTCAGGCTCGCGCGGTGCCAGTGCCGCCACCATGCGACCCAGCCGAAGCGCCTCGGCGGCAACGTCGGGCCGGATCCACCGGTCACCGGACGTGGCCGAATAGCCCTCGGTGAACACGAGGTAGATCACGCTCAGGACCGCGGCCATGCGCTCCGGCCACTCCCGCGGCTCGGGGATCTCGAACGGCACGCGCGCGGCGGTGAGGGTCTTCTTCGCCCGGACGATGCGCTGCTGCATCGTCGTGACCGGCACGAGGAACATCCGGGCGATCTCCTCGCTCGTCAAGCCACCCACCACCCGTAGCGTCAGGGCCACCTGCGCCTCTCGACTCAGGACCGGATGGCACGCCGCGAACACGAGTTTGAGCACGTCATCGGCGATCGGCTCCCACGCGTCGTCGACGACGACGTCGAGATCGTGGGCGATGGCGCGGTAGCGCTCGTCGAGGCGCTCCCGGCGGCGCCACGCGTCGATCGCCTTGCGCTTGGCGACGGCGGTGAGCCAGGCGCCCGCGTTTCGCGGGACGCCTGACTCGGGCCACTGCTCCAACGCGTCAGCCACGGCGTCCTGAGCCAGGTCCTCGGCGAGACCGACGTCGCCGACCATGCGGGCGAGAGTCGCGACGACTCGCGCCCCCTCGATGCGCCAGATGACGTCGATCGAGCGCTGGAGATCGGCGTTCACGGCGTGCCGAGCTGCTCGCGCCAACCTTTCTCCTTCTCGAGGTACTCGTTGCCGGCGTAGTCCTCGAAGTCGCTCTCGTCGGTCACCCGGCGCACCTCGATCTTGCTGCCCGGGCCGAGCGGTGCGCGGCTCGCCCATTCGACGGCCTCCTCCTTGCTCGCGACCTGCACGATCCAGAATCCGTTGAACAGCTCGTGGGTCTCGCCGTACGGACCGTCGGTGACGATCGGCTGGTCGCCGGAGAAGTCGACGACCGCGCCCTCGGAGGCGTCGCTGAGCCCCTCGCCGGCCAGCAGGACGCCGGCGTTGATCATGGACTCGTTGTAGCGGCCCATCGCGTTGATGATCTCTTCGAAGTCCACGTCGTGGGCGGCGTCGGCCGCGGCGTCGGTGGTGCGCATGATCAGCATGTACTTCATGGGGTGGTTCCTTCCGGTGGGGAGGTCGCCCATTGCGTCCTCTCTCTACCTGGACGTCGAACGGCAGAGCGCGCGATCGACACCGTGCGGGGACTTTTTTCGGTGGGGCCGAACCTATGTCACGAGAGGCCGGATCGGCCAGCACCGAGCGAGGTCGGTTCGGTCTCCAGCGGCAACGATCGGCGGGACCGGAAGTGCCTGCGGATGCTGTCGACGGGATCGTCGAACGCCAGCTCACTGGCGAGAAGCTGCAGCGGCGAGGTGAAGTCGTCGATGGCGACGTCGAGCATCACCGGATAGAGGGGGTCCCCGACGATGGGGATGCCGAGTCCGTGCAGGTGGAGCCGCAGTTGATGCGTGCGTCCGGTGGACGGGCTGAGCCGGTAGACCCCGTAACGCCCGTGCCGCGACTCGAGCTCCACCACGGTCTCGGCGTTGACCGGCGCGTCCTCGACGACTTCCGCCTGCCAGCGCCCTCGTTCCTTCCGCACGTGGTTGCGCACGGTCACGGGCAACGCGAGGTCGTCACGCACCGGAGCGAGCGCCCGGTAGACCTTGCTCACCCGCCGGGCGTGGAACAGCGACTGGTACGGGCCGCGCCACCGCCGCTCGACCGCGAGCATCAACAGCCCCGAGGTGACCCGGTCCAGACGGTGCACCGGCGACAGCTCGGGCAGGCCGAGCTCCTCGCGCAGGCGCACCACGACGCTCTGGCGCACGTGCCGACCGCGCGGAATCGAGGACAGGAACGGCGGCTTGTCGACGATCACGATCCGCTCGTCGCGGTGGACCACGTGGATGGCGCCGGGGACGTCGGGCTCCTCGCGCAGCTCGCGATGGAACCACACGAACGTGTGCGGCAGGTAGGCGTCGTCCTCGCGCACCGGCCGCCCGCTGTCATACACGAACCGCTGCTCCCGGAGCATCGCCGCTACGTCGACGTGCGCCGGGAGTTTGTCGCGCAGCCACGCCCCCATCGTCGGCCACGGCGCGGGGCGGTTCTTGTCGCGGTCGGGCGTGCGGACCCAGGCGGCGCCGAGCCCATGACGCGGCGGAAGCGGAGAGCGGGGCGGCACGCGGGAATCGTACGCGAACGTCGCCATCTCCGATCCCGTCGGCATCCTCGACGAGCCGGGGGTACGGCAGGATGTCCGCATGCTCGACATCGTGCTGATCGTGCTCGCCGTCCTCGGAGCCCTCGTGGTGCTCGCGCTCCTCGTCGGCGCGGCCCGGGTGCTGCGGATGCGGCGACGACTGCGGTCGCGACTCGGAGCGGCCGGCACCCGCGAGTCCGATCCCGCCACCTTGTTCGGATGGGCGGCGGACCGACGCGATCAGCGACCCGGACCGGGGATGCTGGGCCTCGGACCGGACACGCTCGTCTTCGTCCAACTGATGCCCGAGCGGGAGGTGCGGATCGAGCGGTCCGCGATCACCTCGGTCACCGCGGACCGGCATTTCATGGGGCGCACGTCGAACCGCGAACTGCTCGTGGTGACGTGGGACGACAACGGGATGGGCGACGCGGCGGCGTTCGTCGTGAACGATCTTCCGGCATGGCGCGAACGACTGTCCTGACCGCCGCGCCGGTCAGGCGATGCGGAGGCGGGAGGCGCCGCTGGGGACGGCGACCTCGATGACGTCGCCGCGGACGAGCTGGCGCCCGCGGCGCGTCTCGACGTCACCGTTGACCCGCACGTCCCCCGCGGCGATCAACGACCCCGCCTGCGCGCCGGACTCCGCGACGCCGACGTACTTCAACAGCTGGCCGAGGCGGATCACGTCCGAACTGATGACCACGTCCTCGATGTCTTCAGGCATGACCCCACTGTGCCAGCGGTAACCTCGATGCGTGGAACCGAGCAGCGTGCGAGTCGACGTCTGGGTGTGGGCCGTGCGGCTCTATCCCAGCCGCAACGCTGCCGCGACGGCGTGCAAGGGCGGCAAGGTGCACGTCAACGGCCGGCGCGCCAAGCCGGCGCAGCCGGTGCACGTGGGCGACAAGGTGGAGGTCACCGCACCCTCGGGCGAACGCGTCGCCGTCGTGACCAAGCTGCTCAACCGCAGAGTCGGTGCGGCCGTCGCGCGCGAGTGCTACGAGGACCACTCCCCGCCTCCGCCGCCGCGTGAGTACCGCCTCGCGATGCCGCAACGTGATCGCGGCGCCGGTCGTCCGACCAAGAAGGACCGCCGGGCCCTCGACCGCCTCCGTGGCTACTGAGACGGGCGAGGGCGACCGGCGAATCAGGAGGCCGTCGTCTCGCGGACCTGAACGAGTTTCACGGCGTCGGCGAACTCCTGCTCGATCTCCTCATCGCGGCGGTAGGTCAGGAGGCTGACGACGACCGCGACGACGAGATTGACGAGGAAGCCCGGGATGATCTCGTAGAGGTCGGTCCCCCAGGCGTCCCACGCGAACACCGTGAGCGCGCCGGTCACGAGGCCGGCCAGCGCACCCCAGTTGGTGAGCTTGCGCCAGAACAGGCTCAGCAGGATGATCGGGCCGAACGATGCGCCGAATCCGGCCCAGGCGAAACCGACCAGGCTGAGGATGGTTCCGTCGGGATCGAGGGCGAGCAACGCGGCGACCACGGCCACCACCAGCACACACACCCGACCGAGCGTCACCAGGACGCGCGAGGAGGGCGCGGACTTGCCGACGACCTTGTACAGGTCCTCGACGAGCGCCGACGACGACACGATCAGCTGGCTGGAGATCGTGCTCATCACCGCCGCCAGGACGGCCGCCAGAACGAATCCGGCCACGACCGGGTGGAGCAGCAGCTGCGCCATCGTCAAGATGACGGTCTCCGGATCGCCGACGTCGTTTCCGGCTTCGGCGAAGTACGCGAGGCCGACCAGACCGCCGATCACGGCACCGATCATCGAGACGATCATCCAGCCCATGCCGATGCGGCGCGCCGCGGTGGCGGCGGACGGGTTACGCAACGCCATGAAGCGCACGATGATGTGCGGTTGGCCGAAGTAGCCCAGACCCCAACCGAGTGCCGAGATGATGCCGACGACGGCCGTCGTGGTGAGCGCGGTGCCTCCGGCGAAGGACAGATGGCCCGGCTCGAGCTCGCGCACGGCGCTGATCGCCTCGCCCGGACCGCCGAGGGCGATGACTGCCATGACCGGGACGACGATGAGGGCGATCATCATCATGACCCCCTGCACGACGTCGGTCAGCGATGCGCCGAGGAACCCGCCGAACAGGGTGTACAGCAAGGTGATCCCGGCGACGAGGCCCATGCCGAACAGGTAGCTGGAATCGAAGGAGCTCTCGAAAAACACACCCCCGGCGACCATGCCCGAGGACACGTAGAAGGTGAAGAACACGAGGATGACGATCCCCGAGGCCACGCGCAGCAGGCGCGAGGAGTCACGCAGCCGGTTCTCGAGGAAGCTCGGGATGGTGATCGAGTTCCGCGAGACCTCGGTGTAGGCGCGCAGCCGGGGGGCGACGAAGCGCCAGTTCAGGTAAGCGCCGATCGTCAGGCCGATCGCGATCCACGATTCGATGAGGCCGGCGACGTAGATGGCGCCCGGTAGGCCCATCATGAGCCAGCCGGACATGTCGGAGGCGCCGGCGCTCAGGGCCGCCGCCCACGAGGGCAGGTTGCGGCCGGCGAGCATGTAATCCTCGTGGCTGGACGTACGCCGGTAGGCGTAGTAGCCGATCGCCAACATGGCGGCGAAGTAGATCACGAGCGCCGCGAGCTGGTAGGTCTGGTCGGACAAGGGATCGCCTTTCCTCAATTCCAGGGTAAACCCGCACAGAATGGCACACCTGCACGGTGTGAGCCAAGCGGTGGCTTGCCACGACCGATCGATAGGGTCACCCGTCAGGGGGACGTATGTGGACCGAGTGGATGGCGATCGCCGGCGCTGGCGTGTGGGCCGGGATGATCAACGTCATCGTCGGCTCCGGCACCCTGGTGACGTTTCCTGTGCTGCTCTTGCTGGGCTACCCGCCACTGGCAGCCAACGTGTCGAACAGCATCGGGTTGCTGGGCGGCAACCTTGCGGGAACGTTCGGTTATCGGCGCGAGCTCGGAGGCAATCCGCGGTTACTACGCCGGCTGCTGCCCTCCTCCATCGCCGGCGGTATCACCGGAGCTGCCCTCCTGCTCGCGCTTCCGGCAGAGGCGTTCGCGGCGATCGTGCCGGTGCTGGTGGTGCTCGGGCTGGTCATGGTGGTCGCTGGTCCCGCCGTGCAACGGCGCGCGGCTCGCAGGAACGGCGGGGTGCCGCGCGGCGGTGCACACGGGAAGCGGCTGGCCGCGGTCACGGTCGCGACGTTCGTGGTCGGGATCTACGGCGGCTACTTCGGTGCGGCGCAAGGCATTCTGCTGGTTGGCATGCTCGGCATGTTGACCGCAGCATCATTGCAGTCGATCAACGCCATGAAGAACCTCCTGGTCACCGGCGTCAACGGCATCGCTGCCGTCGTGTTCGTGCTCGTGGCGTGGGACGCGATCGACTGGATCGTCGTCGCACTGATCGCGCTCGGGTCCGCTGGCGGCGGTGTGCTCGGCGCGCGCTTCGGCCGACGCCTCTCCCCCGCGGCCTTGCGCGCGGTCATCGTGGTGGTCGGCACGGTCGCCGTCGTGAACATGCTGTTCGTGTGACCCGTCGCAGCTAGACGAGCAGCTCACCGAGCTGGTGGCCCAGACGGCGAGGCACTGGGCGAAGTGATTCTCAGCGTCGCGGCACAGCGCGAGGTCGTGCTCACCAACCCGCCGGGCACGGGCGTGGCGACGACAAGGCGATGTACCGCCATGTTCCGGAGCTGATCTCCTACTAGCTCAACTCCTCGCAGGGCGGCGGGATCAAGGACACCTGGTTGCTGACCGAGGACGTCAGTCCGTAGCGGCGCCCTTCTGCCACGGCCAGTGGCCGGTGATCTCCAGCTCCAGCGACCAGCTCAAGAACGTTCGGATGAGCACGATCCCGGCGAGGACGGCCACACTTTCCAGCGTCGGCGTGACGGCGACGGTGCGGATGATGTCGGCCGCGACCAGGAGCTCGAGCCCCAGCAGGATCGAACGTCCCAGGAACCGCCGGAAACGCCGGTACGTGCCCGGTTCGCGACGGACGAGACGAGCGACCGCGAGCGCGGTGGCGAGGACCGCCCCGCCCAGCACGGCGCCGACGCCGGCGAGATCGACGGCCCGCCCGGCGGTCTCGACCAGTTCCTGAAACTCCATCCGCGGCTCGTCTCCTGTCTGGTGCGGCCTCGGTACCGATCAGCCCGCCGAGAGTCAGCCGTGGTGGCCGCGCTCCTCTTCGACGTCCCCGTCCCCCATCTCCGGCGCGAGCGTCCCCTCGCCGGTGTCGGGCATCTCTTCAGGCTCCGGCGGAACCGGCCCTTGGTTGGCGGGCTGGCGACCGTCGCCGCTGTCCTGGTCCTTGCCGTCGTCGTGCTCGTGCGGTGCAGAAGTCATGTCGGGTCGGTACCCCGATCTCGCGCCGATGAACCGGTCGAGATCGGTGATTAGCTGCGCACCCAATCGGGTACAGGCGTCCCAACACGTGCGAGGACGTCCTCAGGCTCGGGGGAACCTCGCGCACCCGACAAGGAAGAGGATGCAGATGTTCACTCACCAGAAGGCCCCGCAGTTCGACGTCAAAGCCCACGCTCCCGATCCCGCGTTCGCGCGCCGGTTCCAAGAGGTGCTCGGCGGCAAGTGGGGGGAAATGACCGTAGCGATGCAGTACTTGTACCAAGGCTGGAACGCGCGCCTGCCCGGCAAGTACCGCGACATGCTGATGGCGATCGGCACCGAGGAGCTCGGGCACGTCGAGATGATCGTCACGGCGATCGACCAACTGCTCGACAAGGCACCTCCCATGGCCCCCGACGACACGACCGGGTCGACCCAGTCGTCGGAGTTCGGGCTGCAGAACCCGCAGCACACCATCGTGAACGGCGGCGGTGCCTATCCGCACGACAGCAACGGCATCCCGTGGTCGGGCGCCTACATCACCGCCAGCGGCAACCTGATGGCCGACTTCCACCTCAACGTCACCGCGGAGATGCAGGGACGGTTGCAGGTGTCGCGGCTGTTCCACATGACCGACGACCCCGGGATGAAGGATCTGATCCGTTTCCTCATCACGCGTGATCACATGCACCAGATGCAGTGGCTGTCGGCGATCGAGGAGCTGAAGGCCGACGGACTCGACAACGTCCCGGTGCCCGAGGCGTTCCCCCTGGAGGAGGAGTTCGGCGAGTTCGCTCGAACCTTCATCCAGGCGTCCGATGGTGAAGCGGCGACCGAGGGCCGGTGGGCGAACGGCCCCGCGCCCGACGGCGGCGGCGACTTCCGCTCCGCGTTGATTCAGGCGACCGGCGAAGCCCGCGAGCTCGCGCCCGGCGATCCCCGTCTCTACGGCACCAACCCGCTGACGGAGACCAAGGGCCTCGTCGACAAGGCGAAGGACGCGCTGTCATGACCGCGACAGAGTGGTCGTACCTGGCGGTGTGGTTCGCGTTGGCCGCCGTCCTGCTCGTCAGTGGCGGGCTGGGGGTGGTGCTGGCGCCGTTCGCGGCGTTCTGTGGCATTCATCGTTCGCATGCGCTGCAGGTCGTGCGTCGGAGGCGGTATGCGACGACATGAGACACGCGACGAGGGCGGTCGGGCTGTGACAGCTGGCCGCCCTCGTCCGTGTCGGCGCTCAGTCCCCAGAGTGCGTCGAGGGGTGCTCACCGCGGCGGAACGGGCCCACCCCTTCGAGGCGGCGCGCCGCTCGGGTGAGTCCCCGCTGCGCCGGCTCGACCAGGTGCGGCGCGACGTCGCCGCGAGCGAGGACGTCGGCTCCGTCGCGAAGTCGGTCGACCGCCGACAGCGGCAGTGAGGACAAGACATTGCCCGGAGGACGGCGAGCCACGACCGGATGGGCCCGCGTGGGAGAGATCCGCCGGACCGCCTCCCAGGCAACGCCCAATGCGCGCAGCTGCGGCACGCTGAGCTTCTCCTGCAGCCGCGGCAGCAACTCGTCCTCCTCGTCGCGCACGTCCTCGCGCAGCACCGCCGCCAGCCGCTCGATCCGCAGCGCGCGATCCGCCGAAGGCTCCTTCTCGTCCTCCAGACTCCGGACCAGCTCGTTGACCTCCTGGTGCTCCTGCTCCACCTCCAACGTCAGCGCTTCTCCCTCGGGCAGCAGACGCCGGATGACCGGCCACAGCACCGTCTCCTCGGCGAAGGCGTGCGGAAACACCAGACGGTAGATCCGCTGCAGCACACGGTCTTCCTCCTCGCGAGTCGTGGCGGCGTCGAGCTCCTTCAACAGCCGGTCGAGCTCGATGTGGTCGCTCTTCTGTCGCCACAGCACACTGAGCCGCCCGCCGAGCTCCTCGGTGGTCTGGTCGGCCAGGGACGTCATGTCTTCTCCTCGGATCGGGACTCGTGGGCTGCCATTGCCCATGCCCAGGAGAACCGAATCGCGGCGTCCATCGTTGACGCGTGGTGCCGCTCAACCCGCCGACACCACCTCGCGCGAGCATGGCGGGCTCAGATCGACGTCGCCTCTTGCTGAAAGAGCCCCGGGTAGGTGACGACGAGGCCGTCCGCGTCCACGCTGATGGTCCGGCTGAAGTCGCTGTCGCGTGATTCGTAGAGATATTCATCCTCGCTGAGGCGCGTGTACCTCTGCGGATCCGTCGTCACCACGAGGTCAGGGACGGTCACATAAGCGGTGAGGATGTCTGCCCGGTCACCCGGCGCGAGGGCCAGGCGCCGGATCGGCAGGGTGTTGCTGAAGGGACTCACGGACAGATCGACTTCCGTTGCGTCGGCGAGATCGGACCGTTCCTCGTGATTGACGCACCACCGCACACCGTCGAAGTCGACCTGCAGTTCCCGTTCGTGACTGTTCAACGTCAGCGACCGGAACTGCCAGTCGGGAGTCGTCGTCACCGAGTAGGTGCAGGAGACGGACGGCCCGCTGATGGACCCCGACGCGACGACTCCACTGTCGGAAACCTCGAGCCGGCAGATCTCATGGCTGTCGGCGTCGACGCCGGACCAGGCAACGTCGCGTCGACGCATCACGCCTCCCCCTTTGCCACTTCGCTATCAGGAGTGGTCAGCGACTGACGAGCTTGAAGAACGTGCTGTCGCTGCCGTCGGACTTCTGCTCCTGGTACAGGAACGCGAGGTTGTTCTCCTCGAACTTGTCGAACCACTGACCCCAGCTGATGTGCTCGAGGTCGTCCTCGCCGGCACCTCCGGGGAAGTCGATGCGCAGCACGCCGGGATCGTCGCCGGATTCGGTGGACCGGACGCTCGCAGGTGTGCCGTCGTGCGCCTCGACCCAGCGGCGGATCTCGTCGTGATCGGTGGTGGTGCTCTGCGACGTCATACGCGTGCATCCCTTCTCATCGATCGGAAACGTCGGGGCTGCGCGAGCCAGACCGCCGTTCCGGTAGCGCCAGCGGCCTCGTTTTCCACGCTACGACCTCCTGCGAAGGCTCGCCACCGAGGCGGATTCAGCCTCCTCGGCAGCCCGCCGAACCTCGCGTGCGTCAAGGCGAGCACGCCCGCCTGCCTGCACGACGCTATGGGCCGCGGCGGCCGCCGCCCACCATGCCGCCCGCTCTGGACTCTCGCCCGTGCTCAGCGCAACCGCCAGTGCGGCGGTCGCCGCGTCGCCGGCACCGGTGGGGTCGACGGGATGCTCGCCCAGCAGTGGCGTGACGACGTGGCCGCCGGACCAGGCGACCACGTCACCGTCGGCACCGGCCGAGAGGGCGACGGCGCGGGCACCACGGCGCACCAGGTCCTCGGCCGCGACGAGGGTGTCCGGTGCGCCGGCCAGCTCCCGTCCGGTGAGGAGAGCAGCTTCGCGCTGGTCGGCACGGAGTACGGCACCGGCACGCAGCAGGGCTTCGCGCACCTGCTCGTCGGGGGGAGCGCCGTCAGCGACCAGGAGCACATCGGTCCCCTCGACGACCTCGATGGCGGCGAGCAGGGCGTCGGCCGGCTGCTGCAGTTGCAGCACCATCACGTCGGCCCCGGCGATGAGACCGTGCACCGCCGCCACGTCGGCAGGCGTGAGCGTGACATCTGGACCGATGTCCTCCAGCAGGCGCCGGGTGCCGGGCGGCGCGACGACATCGATGAGCAACGCGGTCCTCGCGTTACTGCGACGCACCACGCCGGTCACGTCGAGGCCGTCGTGCTGTGCCTGCTCCAGGGCGGCCTGTCCTGCGTCGTCATCTGCCACGGCACCGATCAGTGCGGCGTCGGCCCCGAGTTGGCGACAGGCCAGCGCCTGGTTCGCGCCTTTGCCGCCCAACCACTCGTGCCGTTCGCGCACGGGTGCCGCTCCACCCCCGGGAGGCAGCTCGTCGAGCACGAGCACCAGGTCGCGCCCGATCTGGCCGAGCACGACGGCCCGTGGTCTCGTCGGCGTGGCCACGGTCACAACGACAGCACGAGGCGACCGCGCACCCCGCCGGCGGCGAGGCGCTGCTGGGCTTCGGCGGCTTGGGTGGCCGGAAGCGTGTCCGCGATGCGGGGCGTCAGTTCACCGTCGACCGCCATGGTCAAGAGTTCGGCCAGCCGGTCCCCGTGCTCCAGATAGTCCTTCGGCTGCACGAGCCCGATCCGGATCCCACGATCGGCCTCCCCCTCGAATGGGCGCACCGCAGCGATCGCTCCGCCGTCGCGAACGGCGCCGAGCGCGGCGCGGCCAAGCAGGGCGGCATCGAGGAGTCCGTCGACCCCACCGGGCTCCGCCTCGCGGACGGCATCGGCGAACCCGTCGCCGCGGGGCAGCACCGTGTCTGCGCCGAGGCTTCGCACCAGGTCCTCGTCCTCGGGCTTGGCGTCCGCAACGACGTGATAGCCGCGTGCCGTTGCAAGCTGCACGGCGTAGCCGCCGACCCCGCCGGCGGCTCCGGTGATGGCGAGGGTCCCGGCGTGCGGCAGCTCGAGGAGGTCGAGCGCGCGCAGTGCGGTCAGACCGTTGAGCGGGACGGTCGCCGCGGCGGTGAGGTCGAGATCGTCGGGCACCAGCGCGACACCCGACTGCGGAACGACGATCCGTTCGGCGTAGGCGCCGCCCTCCGGCCGCCTCGGGTTCACCACGGCCGCGACACGGTCTCCCACGGACAGTTCGACGCCCGATCCGATCGCGTCGATGACCCCGGCCGCGTCCATCCCGGGGATGTGCGGCGGTTCGAGCCCGTCGGGAATGCCCTTCCCCTCACGAAGACCGACGTCCGTGGGATTCACCGCAGCCGCGTGCACTGCGATCCGCACCTCGCCTGGTCCGGGTTCGCGTTCGGGCACGTCGAGCACCTGCAACTGCTCGGGTCCTCCGGGCTCTGTCACTCCGATGGCACGCATGTCTCCACGCTAGGTCAGCCCGGGCGACGTTGCAGACGGCCCGATCGGGGGCACAGCACGGGCGAGAACGTCCGGCGCGAGGGGTCGATGCATGGATACACCGACGGTGGCAGACGGCATGGTGGAGCGGTTGACGCAGTGGGGCGTCGGTCGCGTGTTCGGCTTCGCCGGCGACGGGATCGACCCGTTGCTCGCGGCGCTGCGGCGGCGCGAGGACCAGGTGGAGCTGGTGACCGCGCGGCACGAGGAGATGGCCGCGTTCATGGCCACCGGCCACGCCAAGTACAGCGGCGAGGTGGGCGTGTGCCTGGCGACGCAGGGGCCGGGCGCGATCCACCTGCTCAACGGCTTGTACGACGCCAAGCTCGACCGCAAACCCGTCGTCGCGATCGTCGGCCAGGTCGTCAGCACGGCACTCGGCAGCGGTTACCTCCAGGAGGTCGACCTCCACACGCTCTTCAAGGACGTGTGCGCCCAGTACGTGCAGACGGTGATGTCGCCCGAACAGCTCCCCCACGTCCTCGACGACGCCTTCCGCACCGCCCGGGCCACCTCGAGCCCGGTGTGTGTCATCGTCCCGCACGACGTCCAGCAGGCCGACCTGCCCGAGGGAGACCAGCAGGCCCACGGACTGGTCGCGTCCTCCACGGCCTTCGCCCGCGGACACCACGCTCCTCACGAGCCGCAGCTGCAGTATGCGGCTGACGTCCTCGCCGCCGGTGAACGCGTCGCCGTCCTCGTCGGACAGGGAGCGGTGGGAGCGGCCGATCAGGTGTGCGCACTGGCCGAACGTCTCGGCGCAGGCGTCACGACGTCGTTGCTGGGCAAGCCGGCGCTCGACGAGTCGCTGACGTATCACTGCGGCGTCATGGGGCATCTGGGCACCACCGCCTCCGCCGACCTCATGGCGGGTTGCGACACCCTCCTGATCGTCGGCAGCAACGACCCCTGGACGGAGTTCTACCCGGCCCCCGGCCAGGCCCGCGCCGTGCAGATCGACATCACCGCGCGCAACATCGGCGCGAAGTACCCGGTGGAAGTGGCGCTCGTGGGCGATACCGCCGACACGCTCGACGCCCTCCTCCCCCTGCTCCCCGAACGGCAGGGCTGGCGCTCGGAGGTGGAGGGGTTCGTGCAGACCTGGCAGGAGGTGGCCGAACAGCGCGTCCAGCAGGAGACCGCCGCGCTCAATCCGCAGCGCGTGGTGCAGGAGCTGAGCGCGCACCTGCCCGCCGATGCCCAGGTGTCGGTCGACGTCGGCTCGGTCGTGTACTGGTACGCCCGTTACGTCCAGCTGCCACCGGGCGTACCGGCGCATCTGTCGAGCACGCTCGCCTCGATGGGATCGGCGATGCCGTACGGGATCGCCGCCAAGCTGCTGCACCCGGACCGGCCTCTCGTCGCCCTCGCCGGCGACGGCGCCATGCAGATGAACGGGCTGTCCGAGCTCATCACCGTCGCGACACGCTGGCAGGACTGGGCGGACCCGCGCTTCGTCGTGCTCGTGCTCAACAACGGCGACCTGTCCGAGGTGAGCTGGGAGCAGCGCGAGATGGAAGGCGACCCCCGGTTCCCGACCTCGCAAGAGGTCCCGGCCTTCCCCTACGCAGAGTACGCGGAGTTGCTGGGGCTGAGGGGCATCCGCGTCGACGACGAGAGCCAGGTGGCCGACGCGTGGACGCAGGCGTTGACCGCCGACCGACCCGTCGTCATCGAAGCCGTGGTCGATCGAGACACTCCCCTGCTGCCTCCACGTCAGTCGGCCGAGAAGGTGGAGAAGACGCTGCAGGGCATCGAGCAGGAGGCCGACGGGCACCGCGCCGCCGACCTCCTGCACGAGCAGCGCGAGCACGAGGAGTGACCGCGCTGCGGACCGCCGTCCGTGGTGTCAGCTGGCGTCCCACGCGGCTTCGACGTCGAGCACCCACGTGACGCCGAAACGGTCGGTGAGCATGCCGTACAACGGTGCCCACGGCGCGGGAGCCAGCGCGGCCACGACAGTCGCGTCCTGGCTCAGCGCCTTCCAGTACCGCGTGATCTCCTCTGCGTCGGCGCCGCGGACGGACACGAAGAAGGGAATGACGCCGGGCTGCCAGTCGGTTCCGGACGGCACGTCGTAGGCCATGACCCGAAACCCTGCCTCCGATGCGAGCTGCCCCCACGACACCTGGTCGGCTTCCTCGGCGGCCGCGACGTTGCCGGTGTCGGCGTACGTCACGACGGCCAGTTGACCTCCGAAGACCGACTGGTAGAACTCGAGTGCAGCTCGGGCCTCGCCGCGGAAGTTCAGGTGGGGAGTGACATTGACGGACATGTGATCGTCTCCTAGCTCAGGGCGGTCGACGCCGCCGTGGTGTGAATACGAGGACGATCGCAGTGGTAGCGGTCAGATTCGGTCCGTTATCGGCCGTAGGGTGGCGACATGTCCACGCCGACCTCGCGGCTGCTCCAGCTGCTCTCGCTGTTGCAGTCGCCCCGCGTCTGGCCGGCGCAGGCGCTCGCCGAGCGGCTCGCCATCACCCCGCGGACCGTGCGCCGCGACATCGACCATCTGCGCGAGCTGGGGTACCGGATCACGGCCGTTCGCGGACCTGCTGGCGGGTATCGACTCGACGCCGGGTCCCAGCTGCCGCCGATGCTGTTCGACGACGACCAGGCCGTGGCACTGGTCGTCGCGCTGCAGCTGGCCACCGCACAGGGCATCGACGATGACGACGCCGCGCGGCGAGCGCTCGCTACGGTGCGGCAGCTGCTCCCATCCCGGCTCCGGCATCGGGTCGACAGCATCGAGGTCGCGTCGTTGCCGCACCGGTCTCCTGCTCCGATCGCCCCTGAGTCGCTCGTCGCCGTGACCACGTCGATCCACCGACACGAGAGGCTGCGGTTCACGTACGCCGGGGACAATGACCGACCGGCGCGCACCGCGGAGCCGCACCACGTCGTGATGTCACAGGGACGCTGGTACCTGCTCGCCTGGGATCTCGACACCGACGCGTGGCGGACGTTCCGGCTCGACCGGTTGACTCCGCGGATTCCTGCTGGACCGCGGTTCACGCCGCGCGAGGTGCCCGGAGGGGACGCGGCCGCGTTCGTCGCGGGGCTGTTCAAGGGCTCGGAGGGTGAGGACCGGTGGCCGTGCTCGGGCTCGGTCACCCTGGCCGCCCCTGCGGAGCGAGTCGCTCCGTTCGCCGATGACGGGACCGTCGCGGACCTCGGGGACGGCCGGTGCCGGGTGACCGCGGGGTCGTGGTCCTGGATCGCGCTCGCCACCTGGTTCGGACGATTCGACGCCGAGTTGTCCGAGCCCGCACCGATCGCGCTCGCCGACGCCTTCGGGACTTTGTCCGATCGTTACGCCCGGACCGCCGACCGGTAAGCCTGCGGAGCGGGCGGAGGTCATCGGGCAGGTGCCAGCCAGGTTCGTGCGGCCGTGACGAGCGCGGTGGCCCCGATCGAGAGCGTCGGCTCGATCACCGGAGCGTAGTGCGGCGAGTGGTTGGACGGGATCGTCAGGAGTGCCGGGTCGGTCATGTCGCCGATCGTGAACAGCGACGGGTCGCTGCCACCGAGAAGCCAGAACGACAGCGGTGCGCCGGCGCTCGTCGCCAGGATGCCGACATCTTCGCTGCCGGCGCCGGCACCTGGCTCGAGCAGTTGGTCGGCGCCCAACCAATCGCGAAATGCGTCGAAGGTGGTCGCGAGCGCCTCCGGATCGTTCACGACGACGGGGAACCGCTCGATTTCCTCGATCAACGGAACGTGCGCAGCGCCCGACGTTGCTGCGACGCCGTGGGCGATCCGCTGAACGCTCTCGAGGATGTGCTGGCGCACGGCGGGGGTGTAGCTGCGGATGTTGAGCAGAAGCGTGGCCTCCCCCGGGATGACGTTGGCCGCATTGCCCGCGTGCAGCGCACCGACCGTGAGCACCGCGACATCGGTGCTCGCCAACTCGCGCGAGACGATCGTCTGCAGGCGCAGCACCGTCTCGGCAGCCATCACGACGGGATCGATCGAATTCTGTGGCATCGAGCCGTGTGCGCCCTGACCGATCAGCCGCACACGCAGCGAGTCCGAACCCGCATATGCCGCACCCGCGTGAGCTGCGATCTTCCCGGCGGGCAACGGGGCAACATGCTGTCCCAAGACGACGTCAGGCTTCGGGAACCGCTCGAACAGTCCGTCGTCGACCAGGGCTTGGGCACCGGATCCAAGCTCCTCGGCGGGCTGGAATACCAGCATCAACGTGCCGGTCCACGACGAACGGTCGGCAGCCAGTTGCGCGGCAGCACCGAGTAGACATGTCGTGTGCAGATCGTGGCCGCACGCATGGCTTACCGGGACAGTGGTCCCCGATGCGTCGGTCGCGGTCGCGGTGCTCGCGTAGTCCAGCCCCGTCTCCTCCCTCACTGGGAGGGCGTCCATGTCTGCGCGCACCAACGCCGTCGGCCCGGGTCCGTTCGCCAGAATCGCGACCACGCCCGTCTGTGCCACCCCCGACGTCACTTCGTAACCGAGTGCCGTGAGGCGCTCCGCAACGATCGACGCGGTGCGGTGTTCTTGGAACCCGAGCTCGGGGTGCCGGTGCAAGTCGCGGTAAAGCTCTTCGAGGCTCGCAGCACTCGAGGTGACGGTGTCATTGGCGCTCATGTCGGCCTTCGTTCTGCTGAATTGCTCAGCATCGAGAGGAGGCGCCTCAGTGTCGGGGGGACCGACGCCGCAATTCGAGCGTAAAAAGCGATGTCGCTCGGCGCAAGCCGGCAGCTCACGCCGACTTGAAGGAGCCCCCGACACCTGCCGGCTCGGGGGCTCCTTGCGGTGGATCAGCTCAGCGCAGGTCGAAGCGGTCGAGTTCCATGACCTTGACCCACGCCGCGGCGAAGTCCCGCACGAAGCGGTCCTGGCCGTCACCGCTGGCGTACACCTCGGCGAGACCGCGCAGCTGCGAGTTGGCGCCGAACACCAGATCGACCGAGGTGGCCGTGCGGGTCACCTCGCCGGTCGTCCGGTCGCGCCCTTCGAACACGTTGTCGGCAACCGACGTCCACTCGGTGTTCTGATCGAGCAGCGCGACGAAGAAGTCGTTCGTCAAGGTGCCGGGGCGATCGGTGAACACACCGTGGTTCGTGCCGCCGTGGTTGGCTCCGAGGGCCCGCATGCCACCCACCAGGACCGTCATCTCGGGCGCGGTGAGGTTGAGCATGTACGCCCGGTCGACGAGCAGCTGCTCGGCCGGGAGCTTGGCGCCCTCGCTCAGGTAGTTGCGGAAACCGTCGGCCCTCGGTTCGAGGACCGAGAACGACTCCACGTCGGTGTCCTCCTGCGAGGCGTCGGTGCGACCGGGGTGGAACGGCACGGTGATCTCGACGCCCGCGTTGCGTGCTGCCTGCTCGACCGCAGCGGTGCCGCCGAGCACGATGAGGTCGGCCAGCGAGATCTTCTTGCCGCCGGTCTGCGCGGCGTTGAAGTCCTGCTGGATCTGCTCGAGCACCGGCAGCACCGTCGTCAACGTGGCCGGATCGTTGACCTCCCAGTCCTTCTGCGGCGTCAGCCGGACGCGAGCACCGTTGGCGCCGCCGCGTTTGTCGGTGCTGCGGAAGCTCGCCGCCGAAGCCCACGCGGTGCTCACCAGCTGCGTGATCGATAGTCCGGAGTCGAGCAGCCGCCGCTTGAGGTCGGCGACGTCGCCGTCGTCGACCAGCTCGTGGTCGACCTCCGGCACCGGGTCCTGCCAGATCTGCGGCTCCGGGACCCACGGGCCGAGGTAACGCGAGACGGGCCCCATGTCGCGGTGCAGCAGCTTGTACCAGGCCTTGGCGAACGCCAGCGCGAACTCGTCCGGGTTCTGCCAGAACCGACGCGAGATCTCCTCGTAGGCGGGGTCGAAGCGCAGCGCCAGGTCGGTCGTCAGCATGGTCGGCTTGTGCTTCGTCTCCGGGTCGAACGGGTCGGGCACGCTCGGCTCGGCGTCCTTGGCGACCCACTGGTTCGCGCCGCCGGGGCTCTGCTCGAGCTCCCACTCGTAACCGAAGAGGTTGTCGAAGAAGTAGTTGCTCCACTGGGTCGGGGTCTGGCTCCACGTCACCTCGAGGCCGCTGGTGATGGTGTCGTTGGCCTTGCCCGAGCCGTACCGGTTGAGCCAGCCGAGCCCCTGGTTCTCCAGCGGCGCGGCTTCGGGCTCCGGGCCGACGTAGTCGTCGGCGGGGGCGGCGCCGTGCGTCTTGCCGAACGTGTGGCCGCCGGCGATGAGCGCGACGGTCTCCTCGTCGTTCATCGCCATGCGGGCGAAGGTCTCGCGGATGAAGTGCGCGGCCGCCGCCGGGTCGGGACGGCCCTGCGGACCCTCGGGGTTGACGTAGATGAGGCCCATCTCGGTGGCACCGACGTCGGGAATCATCTCGGACTCGCTGACGTAGCGTTCGTCGCCGAGCCAGGCGTCCTCCGGGCCCCAGAAGATCTCCTCGGGCTCCCAGATGTCCTCGCGCCCGAAGCCGAAGCCGAACGTCTTGAAGCCCATCGACTCCAGGGCGACGTTGCCGGCGAAGACCAACAGGTCGGCCCACGAGAGCTTCTGGCCGTACTTCTGCTTGATCGGCCAGAGCAGCCGGCGGGCCTTGTCGAGGTTGGCGTTGTCGGGCCAGCTGTTGAGCGGCGCGAAGCGCTGCGCCCCGTCACCCGCGCCACCGCGGCCGTCGGTGATGCGGTACGTGCCGGCGGAGTGCCAGCTCATGCGGATGAACAGACCGCCGTAGTGGCCGAAATCGGCAGGCCACCAGTCCTGCGAGTCGGTCATCAGGGCGACGAGGTCGGCCTTGAGCTCCTCGACGTCGAGCTTTGTGAACTCCTCGGAGTAGTCGAAGTCCGGACCGAGCGGGTTCGCCTGCGGCGAGTGCGGGTGCAGCACGCTGAGGTCGAGCTGATTGGGCCACCAGTCGCGGATGGTGCGGGGGTTCGGCACCACGGGTTCCGGCGAATCGATGCCCGGGTTCTCGCTCTCGCTGCCGTGTTCGGTCACGCCTTCGCGGTGGACGGGGCACTGGTCGGTCATGGGATTCCTTCCGGCGTTGCTGATTCAGGAACTTGCGGTGGAGCAGTCGGGGCACAGGCCCCAGAAGACGACCTCGGCCTCGTCGATGAGGAAACCGTGGCCGGCTGGCGCAGCGAGACAGGGCGCCTCACCGGTCGTGCAGTCGACGTCCTCGATCGCGCCGCAGGAGCGGCAGACGAGGTGATGGTGGTTGTCCCCGACCCGCAGTTCGTACCGGGCCACCGAACCGGCCGGCTGGATGCGCCGCACGAGCCCCATGTCGGTCAGGGTGTTCAGCGAGTCGTAGACGGCCTGGTGCGAGACATTCGGAAGCTCGGCGCGAACGGCGTCGATGATCGAGGACGTATCGGCGTGCGGCCGGGCCTGCACCGCCGCCAGCGCCGCTAGGCGAGGGCGCGTCACGCGCAGGTGAGCAGTCCGCAGTTGCTCCGCGAACTCGGCAGCCGTCGACACCTCACCCAGTCTGGGCCCTTCACTGGAACCGGTCAAGAGAAGCGGTGCCACGCGCCGAAGCGGTGGAGAACGTGCACCTGGACCCTGCACGATGGGTTCATGAACAGGCCTCGCCGTGTCCCCCGCCGTCCTCGGCGACGAGGCGCCGTCACGAGCAGGAGCCTGCTGATCGTCGCGGGCGCAGCGTCTCTCGGTGTCCTCGCCGCTTGCTCCCCGTCAGGAACGGCCTGCACGACGATCGGCTGGTTCAACGAGGTATCCGTCCAGTTCGACGGGGAGTCCTCGCCGGTCGCGAGCGTCGAGCTCTGCGTCGACGGAGATTGCGCACCACCCGGTCAGGGGCATCCGTCGCCGGACGCGACGCTGGCACCGCCCGAGACTCAGGAGTGGGTCTTCACCACGAACATGAGCACCCCGGACGTTCTGACGGTCCGGGCCTACCGACCCGATGGAACGATCCTCGCTGAGGAGCACGTGCAGCCCGAGTGGGTGCGGGTCGGCGGCACCGAAGAGTGCGGTGGTCCGCACCTGGCCACCGTCACCGTCGAACTCTGACCGCCCGCCGCGCTCAGCGCGCGCGGGAAAGCTGTCGAGCGTCCCGACGGACTCGATACCGCAGGTGGGTCACGCCGGGACCTTCAGCGACACGGTCGATGTCGAGCTCGACGGACGCGCTGTCGAGTTCATCGCACCATCGGCGCCCTCGCCCGAGTAAGACCGGGACAAGGTGGAGTTGAAGTTCGTCGAGGAGACCGGTACGTAGGCCCTGGCGCACCGCTCCGCCACCGTGGAGTCCGACGTCCTTTCCCGCTGCAGCCTGCTGAGCGTGAGCGATCGCGGACTCGAACCCCTCGGTCACGAAGTGGAACGTCGAACCGTCGCGCACGTCTGCTTCGCGGGCACGGCTGGTGACGACGAAGATCGGCATCTCGAAGGGCGGATGCGGACCCCAGGCGGCTTGGGCATGCTCGTAGCTGTCTCGGCCCATGACGAGAGCGCCCGTGCGTTCGAACTCTGGGCGCAGGATGTCGTCTGCGGTGAGCTGGTGCCGATCGGCGACATCGTGGGCGAACCACCCGTGCAGCGGGGCACCGCCCGTGCCCATCATGTTCTCCGCGCTCGGGTCCGGTCCCGTGTAGAACCCGTCGAGAGAGACGCTCAGGCTTGCAATAACAGTCATTTCTTCCTCATCGTGTCGTGGGGTTGACGACGCTGCTGCAACAGCGCGGCTGGACGGGCTGAGCCCGCATCGAACGATCTCGGCGCGGACGAACTAGTTCGGGCACCACGAACTCGGGTGCGCGGGGAACCGTCAGACTTTCCGGACGGCTCACGCTTCATCACCTGACGCGTAGGGAACGTTGAAAATCGACACGAAGTCCCTCAGAAGGCCGGGATCCCCGTCGACGTCCACCGCGCCGCTCACCATCGCTTCGTCCGGCTCGAGGACCCCTGCCAGCAGGTCCCGAAGCCCCGGGCCGGCGGTGATGACGAGGTCCGCGTCCGCGGCCGGCCCGGGCCGCACCTCCACAGTCCGATCTCGGACGAGCGCATGAGCGGCGGCGTCCGCGGCTCTGACGGTGAACGTCAGGGAGCGGGCAGGCACCGCATCCTCGCGGACCGCGACCCGGAGGGCCGACACGAGGGACGCCTCCGTGACGATCTCACCCTCACGCGGCTCGCGCATGTCCGCGGCGCCCCAACGCGAGATCGCGTCCAGCGCAGGCTGCAGGTCCGCCCCGCGCCGGGTGAGGGCATACACGATGGAGCGGTCGCCACCTGCCCTCGCTTCTCGCACGATCAACCCATCGCGCTCCAGCTCCTTGAGCCGGGTCGAAAGGAGATTGGAAGGGATGCCCGGCAGGCCCGCGGTGAGGTCGGAGTAACGCCGCGGCCCGACCGACAGATCACGAAGGATCAACAACGTCCAGCGCTGACCGATAACCTCGGCGGCGCGCGCCAGACCGCAGAACTGGCCGTACTCACGAGTTGGCATGGGGCAAGACTACCCGTTGACTTCAGAAAATGCTTCTTGCTTTACTTTATGCAGTACACGGGCGACGGGTCCGGTCGAGGACCCCGCGCAAGGAGCCTTCATGGAACTCATGATCGACTACATCACCTCGCTCGACGGTTACGGCGCCGCCGATGGCTGGCCCGGCTGGTGGGGCCTCGAAGACCGGGAGTACCTGGACTGGTTGGCTGAGAACTCCCCGGACCAGCGCACGCTGCTCATGGGAGCGAACACGTACCGGCTCATGCATAGCTTTGCGGCATCACAGAAGGAGAGCGTCGACGCACTCGACACCGCCTCGAAGATCGTCTTCTCGAACACTCTCAGCGAGCCGTTGGAGTGGGAGAACTCGCAGCTCGTGCGTGGCGACGCGGTCGAAGCCGTCCGGGAACTGAAGAAGCACAGTGAACGTCCGCTGTCGACCCTCGGCAGTCTCTCACTGTCGCGATCACTGCTCGCAGCAGGACTCGTGGACCGATTTCGCGTCGTGGTCTTCCCGGTGATCACCGGGAAGACCGGACAGGAGCGCATCTACGGCGGCTATCCCGATGTCGTCCTCGACCTCGTCGAAACCCGCACCTTCCCAGGAGGAGCTCAGCTCCTCGACTACCGACCACGCGTGCTCGACGCCCCGCTCCCCCCGGGCCCCGGCAGCGCCTGACCGCACCACCCACGAACAAGGACCACCATGACCGCGACCTACACCTTCGACGTCTTCAGCAGCCTCGACGGGTTCGGCTCTTACAGCGACGACGGCGATTGGGGCGGCTACTGGGGCAAGCAGAGCCCCGAGTTCCTCGACCACCGCCTCAGGCAGTACAACGAGGATCTGCGACTCGTCCTGGGAGCGAACACCTACCGGTCGTTCTCGCAGATGCTGGCATCGGCGAGCGATCGTGACATGCTCTCAACTGTCGACACCGATGGCCTGGACGCCGCCTTCGCCGCTCTTGGTGACCCCGTCCGGCGCACTATCGTGACCCGACTGGCCCACGGCGACGCGACGGTGACCGAACTCGCCGAACCGTTCGAACTCACCCAGCAGGCCATCTCCCATCACGTCGGCGTGCTTCGCCGTTGCGGGCTCGTGGACCAGCGAGTCCACGGCACCCGTCGTCCGTGCCGGCTCAACACCGAACGTCTTCAGTCGCTCTCGACGTGGATCGACGACCAACGCCGGGCGTGGGACGACCGGCTCTCGGCCCTGGAAGCCCACCTGTCGGAATCGGAGACATTATGACCACGACGGAACTTCGCGGTGACCAGCTCATCGCCGCGCGCAGGCTTCCGGCCCCGCCGCAGGTCGTGTGTCGCACCTTCACCACGGCGGGAGGGGTCGCGGCGTTCTGGGGTGGGTCCCACGCGACGGTTCCCGCCGACTCGGTCCGGATCGATTTACGTTCGGGCGGCGAGTTCTCACTCGACACACGGTCCCCCGACGGAGAGGTGCGCCGGCTGCGGTTCATCTACTTAGCTGTCGAGGAACCGACGAGGTTGGCCTTCGATGAACCGGCCACCGGCATCCGCACCAGCATCTCCATCGAGGCCGACGGCGCCGCGAGCTTCCTCACGATCCACCAGAGCAAGCTTCCCGCCGAGCTTCGCACCGACCAGGCGCGCGAGGGCCTTGCCTCGATGGTCGATGCCCTTGCCGCCCACCTCGGCGCCCAGGACTCGAAAGGAGAGGTCACGTCATGACGAACACCGCGCAACGCGCTCTCGTGAACGAGTACATGGACGGGTTCCGCGCCAGCGATCACGCACGAATCCTGGCCACTGTGACCGACGACGTCGAGTGGGTGATTCACGGACACCGCACGACCCGCGGCAAAGCGGAATTCGACAGCGAGATCGACAACCCTGCCTTCATCGGAGGCCCTGAGCTCACGGTCCAGCGAGTCTTCGAAGACGGGCCGGTCGTGATCACCACGGGTGAAGGTCGAGCCGAGACGGTCGGCCACACGCCGTTCCGGTTCGCGTTCAACGACCTCTTCACCTTCCGCGAGGGGCTCATCGCCCGCGTCGACTCGTACGTCGTGCCGCTCCCGCAGTAGCGCGACAGGCCTGGCCGGCCGGGAGGGATTCCGGCACTGAACCAGGAGGGCGAGTCGCGACGGCCGCCAGCTGCGCCAACTCTCGAAAGTTCGCGCTTGACCTTGATGCTGCATCAACCCTCCATGCTCATGACATGAGCTCTCCGCGCGAGGCGGGCGAGCACTGAGTCAAGGAGCAGGACGATGACGAACTTCCTCGACAAAGTCGTGGGCGAGATGAGCGACAAGCGGCGATGGCGCGAGTACAAGGCGCGCGTGAAGGCCCTGCCGGCGGCATACGGCACGGCCGCCGACGGGCTGGAGCGCTACCTCCTGTCGCGCGGGACGGTCACGCGCGCTGACGCGCTCATGTCGATGCTGGAGCAGCTCGCCGACCAGTTCGAACGTGCCGCGGCGGACGGACGGCCAATCCGCGCGGTCGTCGGAGCCGATCCCGTCCGCTATGCCGACGACCTCGCGGCCGCGTACGCCGACCGCGAGCACACCGACCCGGAGCATCAACGGCTGATCGCGACGATCGCCGCCGCAGAAGCACAGCAGGAAAAGGCACACGCATGACAGCGCCGACCTCCTCCCCCGCGATCCGGGTTGACGGCCTGACGAAGTCGTACGGGGACGTCGAGGTGCTCCGTGAGGTCGACTTCGAGGTCGAGCGCGGGACGATCTTCGCGCTGCTCGGCTCCAACGGCGCCGGCAAGACCACCGCAGTGAGGATCCTGGCCACGTTGCTCAAGGCCGACGCGGGAACCGCGGAGGTCAACGGTTTCGACGTCGGCACGCAGCCGGCTGAGGTCCGTCAGTCCATCAGTCTCACCGGGCAGTTCGCCGCCGTCGACGGCATCCTGAGCGGTCGGGAGAACCTGGTACTCGTCGGAAGACTCCGAGGAACTCGCCGACCGCATCGCGATCCTGCACGAGGGACGCATCCTCGTCGACGGGACCTTGACGGAGCTGAAGCAGCTGCTTCCCCCGGCGAAGGTCGAGTTCGTCGAGAAGCAACCGTCGCTCGAGGACATCTTCCTCACCCTCGTCGGCGGCGGAGCCCGAGAGACCCGCGGCGACGCCCTCGCCACACCCACCGACCAGAAGGAGGAAACGTCATGAGCATGCACTTCCTCGCCGACACCGCTGCGCTCACCGGACGTTCGATGAAGCACGTCACCCGCAGCCCGGACACCATCATCTCGACGGCCATCATGCCGGTGGCGATCATGCTGTTGTTCGTGTATGTGTTCGGCGGCGCCATCGAGACCGGTCCGCAGGCCGGTTCGGGCTCCTACATCGACTACATGCTGCCCGGCGTGCTGCTGATCACCGTCGCGATGGGCGTCTCCTACACCGCCTACCGTCTCTTCACCGACTTGCAGGGAGGGATCTTCGACCGCTTCCATTCGATGCCGATCGCGCGGTCGTCCGCACTCTGGGCGCACGTGCTCACCTCGCTGACCGCGAACGTCATCTCGGTGGTGCTCGTGGTGGCGGTCGCCCTCGCCATGGGATTCCGGACCGGAGCAGGGATCGGGGAATGGCTGGCGGTGGCCGGCATCCTCGCGCTGTTCATCCTGGCGCTCACGTGGGTGGCGGTCATCGCCGGTTTGTCGGCGTCGTCGATGGAGGGTGCGACGGCCTTCTCGTACCCGCTCGTCTTCCTGCCATTCCTTAGCTCCGCCTTCGTCCCGACCGATTCGATGCCCGGACCGGTGGGCTGGTTCGCCGAGCACCAGCCGGTGACGGCGATCGTGAACACGATCCGCGATCTGTTCACGGGGCAGCCGGCGGGTGACGGCACCTGGGTCGCCCTCGCGTGGTGCGTCGGCATCTTCGTGGTGGGGTACGCCTGCGCGGCCGTGACCTACCGCCGGAAGATTTCCTGAGGCAGGGTGGGGCCATGCTCACGATCAGCCAGCTCGCCGCGTACGCCGGGGTGACGGTGGCCGCGGTCCGGCACTACCACAAGATCGGGCTCCTTCCCGAGCCCGAGCGCGACCGGTCCGGCTACCGCAGCTACAACGCCGACGCGGTGGTGCAGCTGATCCGGGTGCACGTGCTGGCCAGCGCCGGTGTACCCCTCGCGCAGGTGGAGGATCTCCTGGACGCGGAACTGGCGGAGTTCGCCGCCCGCGTCCAGGGGATCGACAAGCGGCTGCGGACCGAGATCCGTCGCCTCCAGGACACGCGCAAGCGCCTCGCCCGGCTCGCTGCCGGCGACCACCTGGCACTGCCCGCGTCGGTGGTGGGCTATCTCGATCGCTTGCGCGGGCTGGGCGTCGAGGAGCGTTACATCGAGAAGGAACGCGACGCATGGATCCTGGTCACCGCGCAGTTACCCGGCCAGATCGACGACATCATCGAACAGAAGCACCGCGACCTCGACGACCCCGACCTCGTCCGGCTCTACAGTCTGCTGAGCGGAGCCCTCGACTGGTCGGCCGACGACCCGCGCACCGAGGAACTCGCCGACATCCTCGACCGGATCATCACGCGTGCGACAGAAGAGGGCCGCACCGGCGAGCTCGGCTTCGACGACCAGTTCGTGAATCTGCTGGACACCAACACCGCCGAATCCGCGCCTGCCGCCGAACGCGTGATGCAGTTGCTGGAGCAGCGCGGCTGGAGGGGCTGGACCCGCATCGAGCGGGTCCCGACGAAGGCGTGACGACTGACGTCACGGGAGAAGGCCTTTCACCAACGCGTCCACGACCTCATCGGTGGGAGTGTCAGGGTCGATGGGCGAGGTGAGCCGGTCGAACACCAGGCCCTCGATCGCGTAGTGGAACAGGGCGATCTCGCGGCGTCCTCCGGGGAGGCCGGCTGCCTCGTTGAAGGCGATGTCGGCCTCGAGCCCAGCACGCTGCCAGTCACCCAAAGCGCCTGCCAGTTCGGGCCGACGGGCGGCTTCGAGGCGCAGTTCGTAGAGGGCGAGGGTGACCTCTCGATGGGTCATCAGACGTTGCACGATGTCGCGAAGGTAGAGAGCGAACAGCGCGCGGCTCGGCTGCTCGGACGCTCGCCCGGCGAGGACCTCCGGCGTGGGCGCGAGCCGCGTGCCGATCCGCTCGAACAACCCGTGGATGAGCCGCTCGCGACTGCGGAAGTAGTTCGACGTCGTCCCCAGCGGAACGCCGGCCTCGGTGTCCACCGCGCGGTGGGTAAGGCCTCGTGAGCCCTCGCGAGCCAGGACCGCGATACCGGCGTCGGCCAGGGCATTGCGTCGCTCATCGTTCTTCACCATGAGTCGAGGATAGTCCAACCACAGCACCTGCTATGGTCACAATCACTGCACCTGTTGTGATTGGAGATCCGATGCGAGAACTCACCTACTACGTCGCTGTCAGCACCGACGGATTCATCGCCGGCCCCGCCGGCGAGTTCGACCAGTTCCTGTTCGAGGGCGACCATGCCGCCGGTATCTGGCAGAAGTACCGGGGCACCGCGCCAACGGAACTCGCGAACGCGGCGGGCCTCGAGTACGAGAACGGGCCGTTCGACACCGTCCTGATGGGATGGAACACCTACGCCGTCGGCCTTCCCGAGTTGCCCAACCCCTACCGCCACCTGCGCCAGATCGTGTTCACTCGTGACCACGAGCGTCCCGAAGGTGCCGACGACGTCGAGTTCACCGATCGCGACCCGCTGGAGGTCGTTCGCGAGCTGAAGGCTGAGGACGGCGGGGGCATCTGGCTCTGCGGGGGCGGTGCGCTTGCCGCTCAGCTCGCTGACGAGATCGACCGCCTCGCGCTGAAACTCAACCCGGTGCTCTTCGGCGACGGAGTCCGCCTGTTCGGTGACAGGTCGTACGACCCGGCGGCGTTGCGTCCGCTCGCCATCACCCCGTACGAATCCGGCGTCGTGCTCGCCGAATACGCACGCGCCTGAGACGGGCCGACGCTCAGTCGGCTCAGCTCCAGCTCGCGAGCTTCTGCGGGTTGCGGACCGCCCACACCTGCTCGATCGTGCCGCCGTCCGTCGTGGCGAAGGCGAGTACGGCGAGCGTGCGATCCGCTCCGTCAGTTGTCACGAGCCCAGGCTCACCGTTGACGAGTTCTTCGTGGATGGTGAGGCCGGGCTGTCGGGCGAGCACATCGACGAAGAACCTCGCGATGTCCTCGGCTCCGTGCAGCGGCTCGAGGGACGCGGAGACGAGGCCACCGCCGTCGGTGATCGCGGTGGCGCCAGGATCGAGCACGTCCATCAGCCCGGCGAGGTCTCCGGTCTGCCACGCAGCCTTGAACGATCGCACGGCTGCGACATGCTCGGCGCGCGGCACAGGTCGGCGCTGGTGGTCACCGACGCGGCGCCGGGCGGCCGACGCGAGCTGACGACATGCTGCTGGCGTCCGTCCGACGATGCCGGCGATCTCCACGAAGGTGTAGGCGAACACGTCATGGAGGACGAACACCACCCTCTCAGCGGGCGTCATCGATTCCAGGACGATCAGCAGCGCCATCTCGACCGAGTCGCCCACGGTTGCGCGCTCGGCAGGATCTACCGCGCCTGATGCGCCCTGGCTGCTCCATCGGGCGGCCACGGGAACAGGCTCTGGAAGCCACTCGCCGACATACTGCTCTCGACGCGCACGGGCCGTCTTGAGCATGTCGAGCCCGATGCGGCTGGCCGTTGTGATGAGCCACGCGCGGGGATTCGCGATGCTGCGGCGCTCATCATCGCTGAGGCGATGCCAGCGGATGTAGGTCTCCTGCACCGCGTCCTCGGCATCGGCGAGGGAACCGAGGAGGCGGTAGCTCAAGCCGAGCAGAACACTGCGTTCGCGGATCGCGTCGACGAGCTCCGGCGGTTCACCGGACTGCGATGCGGCTCCTGCCGACACTCCCCCTCCTTCCTTCGCGCCCTACGCGGCACACCCGCTCATCGGATCACGCCATCTGTCAAAGAGACGAAACGGGCCGGCGAAGTGTGAGGTGGCAGCGCCCGGATCGGGTTGCCGTGAACGTCACCTCACACTTCGACACGCGGCGTCGTCTCCCTCATGACACGACAACGGCCCTGGAGGTGAGAAGGAGCATGAACGAGCGAATCGACCAGCCGGCCGGTCTCAGGCGGTGCTCGGTTTGACTGAATCCGCCCTCACAACACTCGCTGCAGTGACTGTCGCATGCGTCGGCGCGAATGTGTTCATCGTCGGCGCCGACCTGAAACGTGCCGGCTTCGTCTTGGCCAACTCCGCCGCGGTCGGGTTGAGCCCCACGACACTGCCCTATCTTGCGGCACTCAAGGGCGCCGGGTCGGTCGGACTGGTGATCGGGCTCATCGGCGTCACACTGCTCGGGCTCACCGCCGCACTAGCGCTGGTCATGTTCTACGTAGGTGCCGTCGGTGCCCACATACGAGCGTCAGTCCTGCACAACCTCGCGTTCCCACTCGTCTTCCTCGCGCTCGCGGCGGGCTCCGCCATCTACTTCGCACTCGTCATGACGGCACGGCCGTGACGTGATGACGCCTGCTCACTCGTCCCACGCAACCGGTCACCGAACACGAATGAGAGGAAACCATGCCCAATCCCGTCACGTTCATCAACGTCATCGAGGTCGAACCGTCGAAGCAGCAGGAGGTGATCGACCTGCTGGTCGAGGGCACCGAGAGAATCATCTCGAAGCGGCCAGGGTTCATCTCGGCCACTCTGCTCGCGAGCTTCGACAAGAGCTGCGTCATCAACGTCGCTCAGTGGGAGAGCGCCGACGACGTGAAGTCCACGCAGGGCGACCCCGAGGCGGCCGAGTACGCCAAGAGGACCGCCGCGCTCGCCCAGGCCCATCCGCGCGTGTACACCATCGTCAGCGAGTTTCCCGGACGAGCCGATCCCCTCGTCTTCGGCTCCTGACCGGCGAAGCGGCACGTCTCCGTTGAGACCTGCTGCGCTCCCCCGCGAGTCGTTGGGTCTGAAGTGCTTACGGGCAGCCGGCGACGCCGATGGTGTGCTCGATGGATTGCTCGTCGAAGATCCTGGCCGCGTCGCTGATGAACGAGGCGTACAGATCGTCGTTTGCGCAGGTGCCGGCGACGTCCAGCGTGAGCGTCGCCTTCACCGTGCCGTCGAGGTCTCCGCCAATCGTCCACACGCGCTCGGCGTCGAAGGACACGTCCAGCGCGTCGGCGTCGCCCTCGGCGGCTCGCGCGGCGATCTGGCGCAATGCCTCATTGAGCCCCGGCAGTTCGGTCGTCGTCAGCACGGTGGTGTCGTTCCGGCCCACCAGGTACAAGGCGGTCGGACCGTCGAGAACATCAGCTGCAACATCGGTCAGACGCGCCGCTTCGCCGAGGAAGTCCGCGGCCGCGAGATCGAGGCGAGCCCCGGCGGTGAAACTCTCGTGGACGTCGCGTCCGAGGATCTCGTCGTACAGCGGCGGCCCGGCGTCCATGAACTGTCCCTGCTCGAAGGTGGCCGGATCGAGATCGAACCAGGCGCCGTCAGGGAGATCGAGCGCGAAACCGGCGATCCGGCTCAGCTCGTCATCGGATCGAGTGGCCAGCGGCTGCACCACGCCCCACCCGTCGAAGATCCGCCGCTCGCTGCCGAGCTGGGTGTAGTTGACCGAGACCGCGTGCCGCGCCAGCGCTGGGTCTGACAAGTCCTGGCGAATGCGCCTGAGCACCGCGGCGAGTTGCTCCGGGTCCAGGTCCGATGCCAGGACGACGTTTATGGTGACCTCGCCACGGGGGCTGACGGACCCGTTGAGTCGTTCCCGAAGTACGCGCCGGTGACTGCGGAATTGCTGATCCACCGTGGCCTCAGCCGACGTGACCCCGGGGAGGGCTTCCGCTGCTTCGGCCGCACTCGTCGCGACCACGGCCGCCTCACTGCGTTCCAAAAGTTGAGGGCCGTACCGCGCGCCGATGACGACCAGGACGAGCCCCACGGCAATGACAACGATGAGCCAGCTACGCCCTCTCAGCCAGGCTGCCTGGGCGGTGGGCTCTGTCATCGTGCTCCGTCCTGACGAAGTGCGGACGGAATCGCCGCGGGCTGGATGTTCTGCGTGCTTCGCGGTTGTGAGTTAGCTACGATTCGCCCAGAGGTGAACACCGCACGTCCATATCACACAGGCCCGAACTTCTCGTCCACGTTCACGATTGCATGGCTGGCGATTAAATGACGAATGAACTCGCCGACGGCCGCATCGGTGTGCGTGCGGCCGAGGGAAGTGCCCGGGTACCGGACTCCGCCGACCAGTTGGCCGCCCGGTTCGTCGACACACGAACCTCCCCGAGGACCTAGCGAATTGAACGTTTGGCCACACCGATACGCCTCCGACACGCGACCCTTCCTGCTCTTTCCCATGTCAATGTCAGTGGCAAGAAGCATCATGGAGCTCAATATCCTCTTGATGCGTAACCGAGTGTGAGGCAGGACGACATTGGCTAAAAAGGCGCGTCCTCGTGAGCCGTGGCGAGGCATCCTCAAGGGTTCGGAAGCCGACCGTATGCTGGGAGGCATGGATTACCTTCCCGGCGACAACGCGGAGCTCCGCAAGTCCAGGGGGGCATTCTTCACACCGCCCGCGATTGCAGATCATTTGACAGGTTGGGCGATTCGAGACGACCCCCTGGCGATGGTGCTAGATCCAACCTGCGGCGACGGCGCCTTCCTCATGGCTGCTGGGCAACAGCTCAAGGCGTTAGGACGGCAGACGAGCGATCTGGACAGCCAGGTTTTTGGGATCGACCTGCACGAGGCGTCGCTGCGTGAGGCTGAGCGACTTCTCGCGGAAAAGGCACTCAGCGCCCGCCTGATCGCTTCAGACTTTTTCCTGGTACCCACGCCCGACCAACTCGGATCTCCGTTTGAGTACGTTGACGCGGTGGTCGGGAACCCGCCATTCGTCCGTTACCAGCAGCACTCCGGTGCGTCACGTCAATCGTCAGTGACCGCTGCGCTGCGGCAGGGCGTACGACTAAACGGGCTCGCTTCTTCGTGGGCGGCGAGCCTCGCGCACGCCGCGGGCTTCTTGAAACCCGACGGACGACTTGCGATGGTGCTACCCGCCGAACTTCTAACGGTTGGATATGCCGAACCGATTCGGCGCTGGCTCAAGGAGCGGTTCGAGCGCGTCAACCTAGTGCTATTCGAGCGCCTCCAGTTTAATGACGCGCTCGCCGACGTCGTGTTACTTCTCGCTGAAGGACGAGGCGGCTGCGACGCCTTCTCGCTGTGGCACGTCGAGTCCGCCGAAGACCTTGCACAAGTACGTCCCTACATGCAACGAAACGTAACCCCTCCCGAGTCGGGAAAGTGGACGGATATCCTCATCCCGAATACTGCTCGCGGTCTGTACCGCGAGATTACGTCATCGCACTTCACCACGCTCAGCGACTACGGGACGTCCACCCTTGGGTCGGTGACTGGTGGCAACTCTTTCTTCGCAATGAGCGAGGCAACCCGTCTCGAGTACGGGCTAGAGGAGCCCCAACTCGTGCGCATCAGTCCACCAGGGACACGACACCTGCGAGGCTCCGCCTTTACCATTCAGCAGTGGCGGGCGCTGCGCGACTCGGGCGAGCGAGTCTGGTTGTTCCGGCCCGATGCCAGCGACGAGACCGAGGCCCGCGTCGCTTACACAACTCACGGAGAGTCTATCGGTGTCGATCAGGCGTACAAGTGCAAGATTCGCACACCCTGGTGGCGACCACCGCTCGCTCCCATTCCGGACTTGTTCTTCACTTACATGAGCCACAACTACCCCCGGCTCATTGCGAACACAGCTAAAGCCGGGTTCCTGAACTCCATGCACGGTGTGACTCTGAAAGACAGCGTTCCAAGAGAAGCTGCTGCTGCGTTGCCGTTCATGTGCCTGAACTCCGTGACTATGCTCGGCGCCGAGGTGAACGGGCGCTCATACGGAGGCGGCATTCTCAAAATGGAACCCCGCGAAGCTGCCTCGCTGCCCCTGCCAGGACCCGAGGTAATGGAGAGCGCTTGGGAACAGCTCAAGCCTCTCAAGCCCCAGCTCGATCGCCAGTTGCGAAACGGCTCCTGGACCGAGGTCTCGAAACGTGTCGACGCCGCCGTACTAGGTGCTGCGTGCGGCCTCGGGCAAGCTGAGATCGCACAGTTGCTCTCTGCAGCCCGTGATCTTCGGCGACGGCGGTTACGTCGGGCAGAATGATCCCATGGCTCAGTCCTCCAATCCCGAAGATCAGCAACGAATAGAGCGATTAGTCGGCGTTCCCGGCGAGCGGCTCCTTGATCTAAAGGCTCACATTCAAGACCGCAACGTCACTCGGTTTCAGGAGATCGAAAGCCAGTTCCTCGGACTGCTCTGGAGCATCGACACCTATCGGATCGAGCAAGTGATCCCTCGCGCACCAGCGGGAGCGAAGGTGGCAGGCTACTCTGCCGAGCAACTCGCTGGCGGCATCTATCGCAAGAAGGGCAATTTCTTCTCTGAGATCATCACCGCCATCCTCAGCAACAAGACCGAGAGCCCTCTGGCCCCCCGGGCGCAGGTCAAGGGCTTCTCGCAACTCCACCAGATCGACATCGCATGGCCAGCCCCCGACATCGGCGTCGCTACCGAACCGATCGTGTGCTGTGAGGCCAAGCTGACCGGCGCTCCAGCGTTTGCAGACACGCCAGCTCGCAGCGTTAGGTCCGATTGGACGAACCGCAGGAAGGAACTTAAGTTCCAAGCCACCGATCTAAAGCTCTATCGACAACGCAACAGCCCGGGTATTCGCAATTGGGAGCACTGGCGCCAGAATGCCGCGCCGAAGGTCTATGCGATCTGGGCAGGCCGGCTAGAAACTCCAACAGAGCACGAGTACATGGTGACGCAGGCACGGGAACTCACGGAAACCTACCTCGACCGGGTGGGAGTCTATGGTTTTATTACGAATGACGCCGGCGACGGGTATATGCCCGCCACCGACGCTACCCGGGTCGCTGAGAGAGTAACAAGCCTCGATGCCGTCCTCGACCTAATTGCCGCGGAGATCGCCGAGCATCGCGAAACTGCGCACCAAAGCACTCGTCTGTAGCGGGGACCTGCTCCCACCCGGCCCGGGTAGCACTCTCAATCACGGAAAGTGACCGTGGGCCCACAAATCTCGGTGAGCAGGCTTTCTACACGCGCAACCCGCTCACGAATCAGGAGCGGCCAATCGAAAAGGTGATTGCCGAGCTCGTCAGTAGGCAGAAGCTGCCGCTCCAGCGCCCGTACGTCTACTTCCTTTTCCGAACGCAGCCCGAGCGGCCGGGAGCGCAGTCCCCGAACTCCCGCTTTCTCGGAGAGTACCTGTCCCATGGCGAGAAGATGCGGAGCCGGAGCGTCTGCCGATAGCGCAGTGCGAGGAAGCACACTCACCATTGAAAGGTTGTCGCTCGCCTCGTTGAAGAGCTCTGCTCCAGTAACAAGGTCCCAAGGCTGCCGGGACATAATCAGCAGCCGCACGGCCCGCCAAAGGGCACCGCTATTGCTTCTCGTCGCCGTCCGGAGGCGCTGTCGCGATATTTCGTAGCGCGGAATCTGGCCCAGGCCTTCCGCAATGGCAGCTCTCAACCACACGTAGTCGTCCACGGCTACGGTGCTGGACGCCGTGTCATAACTCGACGAGAAGGAGCTTCCCCAGAGCCAGGCGATCAGCAGTTCTCGGCTCTCTTCGAGGTCATGGTCCACAGCCAGCGCAGCGAGAGGCAGTAGTTGCGCCTTGTAGGGAAGCCAACTGATGTCTGCGCACCCGAGGCTCGCGAGAAAAGCGGCCGCCGCGTCCATGGCATCAACGTGGCGATCCCATTCCCTTTGAACGTCGTCTGGACTGAGTCGTAGAACGGCTGGCTGGCGAACGTCCTGAAACGCGCTTCGCAAGGCGATGATTTGTGCAACCGCAAGCCCATCTTCTCCGATGAACTTATCGAGATTGGGCCGCTCCTCACGCGCTGCCTCCCACACCTCCCGAAGGTTCCAATCCTCGGTGTACGAACGCGCAACGAGTAGGTCGAAGGTCGACAACCTCATGCCCGTCTTGTTTATGCGCTCGAAGATTCGCGCTACAGCTTCCGGTTGGAGGCCACGGCCAAGTAACATGGACGGAAACTTGTACCTGTGCGCATGACTCAGAATGTTCTTGTAGAGCGTCGCCAACCTCCTTGAGACCTCGGGCCTCTCACCCGCTGGTAGCGCCTCGACTAGTTCGTCACGCCACTCGTAGAAGTCGGCCGGCGTCCTCGCAACCGAGAGCGGAACTAGCCTACCCTCGCGGAGTGCCGCCTGGGTATCTGGGCGCGCCAACTCACTCTCCTTGAGCACCACTAAAGCGTCCTCTACAGCCTCCGCGGTCCTAAGCCCATCCGCTGCCAACTCGGCTTTTATCGCATACATTTTGTCGCCCGCGCCGCGGAAAGCGTGGAAGAGGCTAGTCAAGCGCTGCTGGCCGTCGAGTACGACGTATTCAAGCGCGGCACGACGAACAGGCGGCGCGGAATCGAACTCGCGAACCTTGAAGAAGGATGGGTCGCCGGACATCAGGAGCAAACTGCCAGCGGGCCATCCACATAATACCGTTGCCAATAGACTGACGACGTCAGGTTCGTTCCAATCGAAGTCTCTTTGAAAGTTCGGGAGCGCAACCGTACCCGCATCAATTCCATCGAGCAGGGACAAAAGGTCCAAGTCTCTACTAAACGAGCCGTTCACAACAACTGACAACTTCAGACCTTTCCGTCCCGCGTAGTACCGTCCGGCGCTTGCGGGATCCGGTTCTTCCGACTTGGTGCAGGCGTCCGGCCATCCGCGGCCCACACTTCGCCTGCTTCACTAGCCGACTCGATTTGCTCCGCGAACCAGGTCGACTCACTCTGATCTCCCTCGAAAACGAGCACTATTCGGCGCGCGCCTTGCCGGTGCTCGACCGAGGCTTCTAGTGAGCAAACAGCATACTGGTCTACGCAGATGATCTCGTATAACGGCAGGTGGGTCGTCTTCACTACGATTGAGGAGTCCGAATGCACTGGCCCTGCACTGCCCCATTGCTGCTTCAACGCACCCATCGCTAGTTCGATGTTCTGTCGCAGTTCGGTGGCGGAAAAATCGAGACTCTCCGCAACTGAATTAAAGTAGTCACTGTCCACGTCGGGGAACAGTAGGACGACCTTTACCGGACGTTTAACCGCCGCCTTCATCACGCTGGAATAGTATGCCAGAACCCACGCATTAGGATCGCGTACAATCGCCTTGATTTCCGTGGCGCCCTCGATCCGCTTCAATAGGTCACTGGGCTTATCGCTCACGACATCGACTAAACCAGACTCCACTAGCGTCGCTTTGAGCCCTAGGAAGCGCCGCAATGCACGGGCGTAGCTTTCACGCAGGAAAAGCTCCACGATCAAGGACAAAAGGCCAACGCTCAATAGCGTGCTGAAAATTGTCGAAAGTGCCGTGTATGTCGTCTGATCGAGGGACCAACCGCGCCCGCCCGGCCCGTGCGCGGCCACGGTGAGAAGACCAGCGATTGCAGCGATGCAAACGAGGAGGGCGACGAGGTAGAGCCGCTCACGGAACCAAGGAAGCAAGGCGCCTCCCTTTCAAAAGCTGGCTGCTCGGTGGTGCGATCAAAGTCAAGTACCTGGCTGCACGTTTGCGACGATCTCGTTGCTCCACCCAGCCGACGTCCTTGGCGAGGTTACCTTAGCGCGATCGGTATCTATCTGTAGCCGAGAGCCGGTCACGGGCGTGTCGACGCTGAAGCTGGCTTACGATGGAGAGGCCGCGGCCATGTCGCCTGCCACTGGACAGCTAATCCTCACCGCGAAAGCGTTCATCATTCGCGTCGACTCGAGCGCGACCACCCAACTTCTGGACAACTCAAAGATTCGGTCTTTGTCGACGTCTTGAGACTCCACGGCCGGTTAGCCGGAGGGATTAGGACGTTCCGGCCGGCAGGTCCCACCTCACGCAAGACGTGCGCTGACTTGGGGATGTCGGGAGCATGGCTGATCCTCACCGCACCAGGGAGGGTCTGAGCCGGGCAGAAGCGGCCCTCACGCGCCGGGTCACTGAGCATGCCGGCTACGGATAGTCCGATGGTACTCCGAGGAAGAAGCGGCATTCGAATCGCGGTCTCGAACAGCGAGAGCTTGGCTACTGCTGATTCTGCGCAAGTAGCTCGTCGAGGCCGATCATGGCTCTGAACCTTGGCGTCCTCACTCTGCGCATCGCCGCGGACGAATCCACGACATCCTGCTCATCGCCGACATACAGGTCAGAGTCGTCAACGGCACCACCGGCGAACTCGCCCGCGAATTACACATCGACACCAGCCGCGACTGCCAGCCCCAAAAACAAAGACACCCGAACCCACCACCGCAGGCTCGGGTGTCTCCGATCTCCTGAGAGATCACATACGTCGGGCTGACAGGATTTGAACCTGCGACCCCTTGACCCCCAGTCAAGTGCGCTACCAAGCTGCGCCACAGCCCGTGACAACTCGACGATACTAGCGCACCCCTCGCCGCCGCCGGCAGGGAGGTCTGGCATCTCACACGCGCTCGTCTTGTGGCCCCAGCGGGTCGGACTAGGCTCGGAAATGAGGGTGATCACTCCGATCACCGAGGAGATGAGCAGATGGGCGCCCCGGCCACTGGGCGGCGCGAACGCCTCGAGCCACAGCACCTTTCCGCCTCTCGCGCGCCCGGCCGCATGTCGCCAGCAGCGTCGTTCCTTCCTCTCCCTCTCCCCTCGCTCGGCCCGAGCGCTCACCGCGCTACCGCCGGTCGCCCCGCAATCCCGCGCACAGGTCGACCCGACCGCCCGCGGCTGTCTGACCCCACCCAGGAAAGGACCATCCGATGAACACCTTCACCAACGTCACCGTGCTCGGAACCGGCGTCCTCGGCTCACAGATCGCGTACCAGAGCGCCTACCAAGGTTTCGAGGTCACGGCCTACGACATCAACGACGACGCCATCGCCAAGGCCAAGGAGCGCTTCGCCGGCCTCGCCACGACCTACGACGCCGAGGTCGAGGGCGCCAAGGGCGGCAAGTCGGCCGCCGCGCTCGAGCGCATTCGCTACTCCACCGACATCGCTGATGCCGTGAAAGACGCCGACCTCGTGATCGAGGCCGTCCCCGAGGACCCGGCCATCAAGAACGAGACCTGGCGCAAGGTCGGTGAGGCCGCGCCGGAGAAGACCGTCTTCGTCACCAACTCCTCCACGCTCCTGCCCAGCAGCTTCATGGAGGCGACCGGCCGCCCCGAGAAGTTCCTCGCGCTGCACTACGCCAACCGGATCTGGGCGATGAACACCGCCGAGGTGATGGGGACTTCCAAGACCGACCCCGAGGTGTACCGCAAGGTCGTGGCATTCGCCGAAGAGCAGGGCATGGTCCCGATCGAGATCAAGAAGGAACAGCCCGGCTACGTGCTCAACTCGCTGCTCGTTCCGCTGCTCAACGCCGCCGGCGCGTTGTACGCGAACGGTGTCGCCGACCCCGAGACCGTCGACAAGACCTGGCGCATCGGCACCGGTGCTCCCATGGGCCCGTTCCAGATCTTCGATGTCGTCGGCCTCACCACCGCCTACAACGTGTCGATCATGGGCGACGAGACCTCGCAGAAGTTCGCCCAGCTGCTCAAGGAGAACTTCATCGACCAGGGCAAGCTCGGCGTCGCGACCGGCGAGGGCTTCTACACCTACCCGTCCGAGGGCTGAGACCCGCGCGGCTCCGCCGCGAGATGTGGTCGCCTTCGTGTCACGCCGAGTGCCCGTGGTGGCCCGTAAATGACCACATCTCGGGCGAGGACACGAAAGTGACCACATCTCGGGCCGGAGGGCCGGGGTTAGAGGACGCCGAGGTCGACGAGGGCGGCGCGGACGTCGGCGGCCGTGACGGCCAGGAGCGCCGGGTCGGGATCGTCGGAGAAGACGTCGCCTCGGCGCTGCGACTCGTCGGTGAGCGCGATGTGGTGTCCGGGCGGCGGGCCCCACTCACTCGGCGGCGCGGGACCGAAGATCACCACCGACGGGCGCCCGTACGCCGACGCCAGGTGCGCCGCGCCGGTGTCGACCGCGACGACCACCGCCGCACCGGCCACCACCGCCGCGAACTCCCCCAGCCCCAGCGTGCCGGCGACCACGGTCGATTCCTCGAACCCTGCGCGTCGTGCCGCCTCCAGCGCTCGTGGTCGCTCCCCCTCGCTTCCCGTGAAGACCACCGGGTGCCCGGCGTCGCGCAGTTCCCGCGCCACGGCGGCGAACCGGTCGAGCGGCCACAGCCGGCTGCCGTAGGCGGCGCCGACGTGCACGACAGCGGCGTCCGGCACCGGGTTGGCCGCCGCCGGGGGGTCCAACCGGAAGTCGCCCGGATGCGCGTCGATGCCGTGCCCCTGGAGCAACCGGCACCACCGCTCCCGCTCGTGGATGCCGAGCACCCACTCCGGGCCCTCCCATCCGGGTGCCTGATGTCCGATGCGGCGCCGCGGCTCCAGCGCCTCCAGCCGCCCGCGGCTCTCCGCCCCATTGCCATGCAGGTTCACGGCGACATCCACCACACCTGGGGGCAGCGGGATCGGCTCGTCGAGCCCGTGCACGTGCAGGTGCTCGTCGACGCTCCCGGTCAGCCGCACCACCGGCTCCAGCCACCCCTGCGCCGCGTACACGATCCGGTGCTCCGGGAACGCCCTCCGCAGGGCCCGGAGCGCCGGGACGGCGACCAGCAGATCGCCGAGCTTCAGCGCCCGCAGCGCGAGCAGAACGGGCCGGTCATCGGAGTACGGAAACGACACGCAGTGAAGCATGCCCCGGCCGACACGAGTGCGCGACTCGACCCCTCGAGAAGAAGAAGTAGCGCCTCGGACGTTTAGAAGTGCACGTCAGAGGGCATGTGGAGGTCATGAGCTACTCCTCGCAGCCGTCGCTCGACGCCGTGCTGTTCGATCGCGACGGCACTCTCGTGGTCGATGTCCCGTACAACGGAGACCCCGACCAAGTCCGTCTGATGCCCGGCGCCGACACCGTGGTCCGGGCCCTTCGTCGTGCTGGCATCGCCGTCGGCATCGTCACCAACCAGTCCGGCATCGGCCACGGTCTCATCACCCGTGAGCAGGCCGACGCCGTCAACGCCCGGGTCGCCGAACTCGTCGGTGGCGTGGACGTGACCGTCCTCTGCCCGCACGTGCAGGAGGACGGCTGCGAGTGCCGCAAACCGGCTCCGGGCATGATCCGCGAGGCCTGCCGCCGCCTCGGCACGGTGCCGCAGCGGGTCGCGATGATCGGCGACATCGGCGCCGACGTGGAGGCGGCCAGCACCGCCGGCGCCCGCGCCGTCATGGTGCCCACGCTCATCACCCGGCCTCAGGAGATCGCCGCCGCACCCCTGCGCGCCGACTCGCTGGCCGAAGCCGTGCGCCTGCTGCTCCCGTCCCTCGATCTGGAGGAGGCGAGTGAGGCGGCCGCGGTAGGAGGCGTCAGTTGAGCCGCGTCCTCGTGGCACGACTCGACAGTGCGGGCGACGTATTGCTCGCAGGTCCCGCCGTCCGCGCGGTGGCCGGCCAGGGCGACCGAGAGGTCGTGATGCTCTGCGGTCCGCAGGGTGCCCCCGCGGCCGCGCTCCTGCCGGGTGTGACGAACGTCGTGACCTGGGCCGCCCCGTGGATCGTCGACCCTCCCCCAGCGGTGACCGCCGAGCATCTGCAGGAGCTTCACGACGTCGTGGTCGGCGCTGACGTCGACCGCGCGGTCATCCTCACCTCGTTCCACCAGTCGCCCCTCCCCCTCGCGCTGCAACTCCGGCTCGCCGGCGTCGAGTTCATCGCCGGGGCGTCCGTCGACTTCGCCGGCAGCCTGCTCGACGTCCGGCTCAAACCCGGCGAGGACTTCCCCGAGGACCAGCCCGAAACCGAACGCGCGCTCACCATCGCGCGGGCCGCGGGCTACGAACTGCCCGAGGGCGATTCCGGTCTGCTGCGCGTTCGCGACGTCCCGGACGTCACCGAGCTCGTCGGCACCGGCCCGTACCACGTCGTGCATCCCGGTGCCGCCGTCCCCGCCCGCGCCTGGCCGGCGGAACGCCACCGCGCCACCGTCGAACTGCTGGCCGAGTCGGGCCATCGCGTCGTCGTCACCGGCGGCCCGAGCGAACGCGACCTCACCGCTTACGTCGCGGGCGAGCACGGCCTGGACCTCGGTGGCCGCACAGATCTCCGTGGGCTGGCCGGCATCCTCGCCGGCGCCGAAGTGCTGATCAGCGGCAACACCGGCCCTGCGCATCTGTCCGCCGCGGTCGGCACACCCGTCGTCAGCCTGTTCTCCCCCGTCGTCCCGGCACTGCGCTGGGCCCCGTACGGCGTGCCGGTCGAGCTGCTGGGCGATCAGAACGCGCCCTGCCGAGGTACCCGCGCCCGCAACTGCCCCGTTCCCGGCCACCCCTGTCTTGCCGGAGTCCTGCCCGAGGAGGTCGTCGAGGCGGTCGAGCGTCTCGCCCACCGCGTGCCGTCCTTGAGCAGCCGTAGAGAGAAGAGGAACGCATGAGGATCCTGTTGTGGCACGTCCACGGTGCCTGGACCGACGCGATCGTCCGCGGTCAGCACGAGTATCTGCTGCCGACGACGCCCGAGGGTGGCCCGTGGGGCCTCGGCCGCGGCGGCCGGGACTGGCCCGCGGCCGCGCGCGAGGTCGCTCCCGAGGAGCTGCGCCACGAGGACGTCGATGTCGTCATCCTCCAACGCACCGACGAGATCGAGGAGTGCGAGCGCCTCCTGGGCCCCCGGCCCGGTCGGGACATCCCCGCGGTCTTCGTCGAGCACAACACACCCAAGGGCGACGTCCCCACCAGCGTGCATCCGCTGGCGGAACGCAGCGACATCCCGCTGATCCATGTCACCCACTTCAACGACCTCATGTGGGACAGCGGTCGCGCACCGACCCGGGTGATCGAGCACGGCGTCAACGACCCGGGTGCGCTGTACTCCGGCGACCTGCCCACGCTGGGCGTCGTCGTCAACGAACCGGTCCGTCGCTGGCGTGTCGCTGGGACCGACCTGCTGCCCCGCTTCGCTGACCGCGCGCCCGTCGAGGTGTTCGGCATGGGCGGCGACTCGCTGCCCGACGCGGTCGGTCTTGGTCCCGACCAGCTGATCGTCCACGGCGACCTGCCCACCGCCCGGCTGCACGAGCGACTCGCGCACTGCCGGGTCTACCTGCATCCGTTCCGCTGGACGTCACTCGGACTCGCCCTCATCGAGGCGATGCACCTCGGCATGCCCGTCGTCGCGCTCGCCACGACCGAGGCGATCCGCGCCGTGCCCCCGGAGGCCGGCGCGATCTCCACCAACGTCGAGGAGCTGCGGGAGGAGGCGGCTCGGCTCGTCGCCGACCCGGACGAGGCCCGCCGCCGCGGTGCCGTGGCCCGGGAGGTGGCGCTGGCCCGGTTCGGGCTTCAACGGTTCCTTGACGACTGGGACGACGTGCTGGCGTCCGTCGCGGCCGGTTCCCGGCCCGCGTACGCCACGGAGGAAGGGATTCTGGCATGAAGATCGCGATGGTATCGGAGCACGCGAGCCCGCTGGCCGCGCTCGGCGGAGTGGATGCAGGGGGACAGAACGTCCACGTCGCCGCGTTGTCGGCGGCGCTGGCGCGACGTGGGCACGACGTCACCGTCTACACCCGACGCGACGACCCCGATCTTCCCCGCACCGTGCCGTTGTGCCCGGGCGTCGACGTCGTCCATCTCGACGCGGGACCGTCCCGGCACATCCCCAAGGACGATCTGCTGCCCTACATGAGCGAACTCGCCGACGAGATCGCCAAGGACTGGGCCACCCAGCCACCGGACGTCGTCCACTCCCACTTCTGGATGTCCGGGGTCGCCACGCTCGATGCCGTCATGCGACCCGACGGACCGGAGGTCCCGGCACTGCACACCTTCCATGCGCTCGGCACCGTCAAGCGCCGACACCAGGGCGCCGACGACACGAGCCCGCCCGCGCGTGCCTGGCTGGAGCCCTGGGTGGGTCGCACCGCCGACCGGATCGTCGCCACGTGTTCGGACGAGGTATTCGAGCTCAAGTCCATGGGCGTGCCGACCGGCAACATCTCGATGGTGCCGTGCGGCGTCGACCTGTCGCTCTTCCCCCGCACGGGTCCCGCCGAACCGCGGCTTCGCCGGCACCGGCTCGTCGCCGTGGGACGCCTCGTCCCCCGCAAGGGTCTGGACCTGCCGATCCGCGCGCTGAGCCTGCTCCGTGACGCGGGTCTCGACGACATCGAGCTGCACATCGTCGGCGGCGGCGCCGAGGCCGAGAAGCTCGCGGGCGACCCGGAGGCACAACGGCTGCGCGCCCTCGCCCGGGAGCTCGGCGTCGAGGACCAGGTCATCCTGCGCGGCCAGGTGCCACGCGACCACATGCCCGACCTCATGCGCAGCGCCGACGCCGTCGTCTGCACCCCCTGGTACGAGCCGTTCGGCATCGTGCCGCTCGAGGCGATGGCGTGCGGAGTGCCCGTGGTCGCCGCGGCCGTCGGCGGCCTCATCGACACCGTGGTCGACCGCGTCACCGGTCTACAAGTGCCCCCGCAGGACCCGGAGTCGCTCGCCGACGCACTCGCCGAACTCCTCCATGACCCCTCGCTCGGCAGCAAGCTCGGCGCGGCCGGGCAGAAACGGGTCCACGCCCGCTACTCGTGGGACCGCATCGCCGCGGAGACCGAACGTGCCTACCAGACCACGCTGTCGCGCCGAAGCGGTCAGCTGCAACGAATCGAGGGAAGTGCGCTGTGAATCCGATCATGACGTCCACGCCGACCACCACCTCGCGCACCGGGGAGGCGACCCCGACGCGAGTCGTGCGCGATCACCTCGACGCCGTCGCCCCGGCCCTGCAGTCGCTGCAGTCGCAAGCCGACCTGATCTCCGCTTGGGGCACCGAGCTCGCTCACCGCCTGATGGCGGGTCAACGGCTGCTCGTCGCCGGTAACGGCGGTTCCGCGGCGGAGGCACAGCACCTCACCGCCGAACTCGTCGGCCGATTCGACGGGGACCGGCAACCGTTCGCGGCGATCTCGTTGCACGCCGACACCTCCTCGCTGACCGCGATCGGCAACGACTACGGGTACGACGAGGTGTTCGCCCGCCAGGTCCGCGCGCACGGTCGACCCGGCGACGTGCTCATGCTGCTGACCACCAGCGGCCGCAGCCCGAACCTCCTCGCCGCCGCCGAGGCCGCGCGTGCTGTCGGCGTCTCGGTCTGGGCGATGACCGGGCCCGCGCCGAATCCCCTCGCCGAGTTCGTCGGCGACGAGGTGCTCGCCGTCGACGGGGCGACGCCGAACGTCCAGGAGGGCCACCTCATCGCGGTGCACAGCATGTGCCGGGTGTTCGACGCCGAAGTGAAGAGGAGCGCGCGATGAGCCGCCGTTCCCCGTCCCTCGTCGTGGTCGGCGATGTGCTGCTCGACGTCGATCTGGACGGCGCGTCCGAGCGGCTGAGCCCGGATGCGCCGGTGCCCGTCGTCGATGTCGGCGACGAGGACCGCCGGCCCGGTGGCGCCGGACTCGTGGCGAGGCTCCTCGCCCACGACGGACACGACGTGACCCTGGTGACGGTCATGGCCGACGACGACGCGGCCGGGCGGCTGCGGGAGGCCCTGGATGGAGTCCGCCTCGTCGCCGGGCCCTCCACCGGGCCGACCCCGGTCAAGACGCGGCTGCGGGCCAACGGGCACGCCGTTGCCCGCATCGACCACGGGTGCGAGCCCGTCCCCGTCCCCGAGGTGACCGACGAGATGCTCGCCGCGCTCAGCGCCGCCGACGCGATCATCGTCGCCGACTACGGACGGGGACTCGCCGCGAACGAGCGGCTGCGGGTTCGCCTGTCCGAAGTGGCGCCGAGTGTTCCGGTCGTGTGGGACCCCCATCCGTCCGGCGCCGCCCCCGTTTCAGGAGTCGCGGTAGTCACGCCGAACCGGTCCGAGGCCCTGCGCCTGAGCGATGTCGGCGGCACCGGCGTACCCGCTGCCACCGCGGCGGCGAGCGAGCTGCTGCTTCGATGGCAGGTCGGCGCCGTCCTGGTCACGCTCGGCGGTGACGGTGCCTTGCTGACGCGCGGGAGCGAGGCGACCCCGCACGTCCTCCCCGCGCCACGGGTCCATGCTCCCGACACGTGCGGGGCGGGCGACCGACTTGCCGCCACCCTCGCCGCCGCGCTCGCCACCGGAGCCGACCTGGGCGATGCGGCGCAGCGCGCGGTCGAGGACGCCAGCTCGTTCCTCGCCCGCGGCGGCGTCGGCTCTCTCGACCAGGAACCGGCCCCCGTGGAACTCGGTGGCGAGGGCGTCACCGCGTTGCGCGTCGCGCACCGCACACGTGAGGCCGGCGGCACCGTCGTCGCGACCGGCGGGTGCTTCGACCTGCTTCACGCGGGCCACGCGCGCACGCTCGCGGCCGCTCGTCAGCTCGGCGACTGCCTCATCGTCTGCATGAACTCCGACGACTCGGTGCGCCGCCTCAAGGGCGAGTCACGGCCGATCATCGGGCAGGACGATCGGGCCGAGCTGTTGCTCGCCCTCGAGTGCGTCGACGCGGTCCTGATCTTCGACGAGGACACGCCCGAGGCGGCGCTCTCGCGTCTGCAGCCCGATCTGTGGGTCAAGGGCGGCGACTACACCATCGAGGAGCTGCCGGAGTCCCGGCTGCTCGAGACCTGGGGCGGACGCACCGTGACGGTGCCGTTCCATCCCGCTCGCTCGACCACGCGCCTCGCTTCCGCGCTGGCCGAAGTCGGTTGAAGCCACGATCCCCCGAGAAAGGAAACACCCATGACGACTGAGAGCACGATCACGATCAAGAACCCCGGCCGCGTCCTGATCACCGGAGGTGGTTCCGGTCTCGGCGCCGCCGTCGTCGAAGCCGTTCTCGATGCCGGCGGGACGCCCGTCGTGCTTGACCGCGACACCAGCAGCGTGACCTCGGCCAAGTCGTTCCAGGTGGACGTGGCGGACACCGCCGCGGTCAACGACGCGGTCGAGCAGGCCGCGGAGGCGCTCGGCGGTCTCGACGCGGTCGTGACGGCCGCGGGCCTCGACCGCTGCGGGCGCCTCGACGACGTCTCCGCCGACGACTGGGAACTCGTGATCCGCGTCAACCTGATCGGCACCGCGGCCACCGTCCGGGCAGCCCTGCCGCACCTCAAGCGGGTACATGGTCGCGTGGTGACGGTGGCGTCGACGCTCGGGCACCGCGCACTGCCGGACGCCACCGCCTACTGCGCCTCGAAGTTCGGGGTGGTGGGATTCTCCCGCTCACTCGCGGCGGAGACGAGCGGCGAGATCGGCGTGACGATGGTGACGCCGGGCGGGATGAAGACGCGGTTCTTCGACGACCGCACCGAGCAGTACAAGCCGGCGGACGACTCGCGGCTCAACGACCCCCGGGCCGTGGCGGACGCGATCGTCTTCGCCCTCGCGCAGCCGCGGGGATGCGAGATGCGCGAGCTCGTCATCTGTCATGAGGAAGAGGACTCGTGGCCGTGAGCTGCGCGACGTCCTCGTAGACGGCGGCGGCGCTGATCCCTGCGACGAGCGACTCGTCGTGGGGGCAGCGCTCCGCCGTCCACCCGACCTGGGTGACGTCGATGCCGCACACCGGGCAGTGCGTCACCCACGACATGTGGACCCGGTGCCGCGACCGGCCGAGCGCGCCGGCGTTGATGACGTTGCCGAGCCAGTAGATCCCCACCGTCGGGGTACCCACGGCCTGCGCGAGATGGCGCGGGCCGCTGTCGTTGCCGATCACCACGGCGCACGCCTCGAGCACAGCGCACAGTTCGCCGAGGTCGAGCTTGCCGGCGAGGCTACGCAGCCGGCCGGGCGCCTCGTGCTCGGCCTGCGCGACGATCACATCGGCCGCCGGGACGTCGGTCTCGTCGCCCACGACGACGACCGCGGCCCCCTCGGCGAGGGCGCTCGATACCACCTCGGCGAATCGCTCGGCCGGCCAGCGCCGCCGCGGGTCCGTCGCACCCGGGTGGATGCCGACGATGGGCCGGTCCGCGCCCAGCTGGCCGAGCAGGTCCTCGGCGAACCGACGCTCCGATGCGGTCACGTGCAGTGTCGCCTCCACCGAGACCGGCGCGGCTCCGGCGAGGCCGACGACTTCGAGCGCCCGCATGAATTCGTTCTGGTAGTAGTGATACGGGAGGACGCGCTCGAGGTGCGCGGCATCGGGGGTCCGGGTTCCCACGGTGTGCCGAGCTCCGAGGCGCAACAGGAACGGGTTGGAGTACCGGCCGCCACCGTGGACCTGCACGGCGAGGCCGAAGCGGCGCTGACGCATCCGGGCGAAGAACCGCTCGAGTTCGGCCTCATCCTCGACCTCACCGTCGCGCGGCGGCCGTACGCCCTCGCTCACCGGCAGCACGTCGACCTCGTCCACCGGACCGGGGCGATCCGACAGAAGCGCCGCGTGCGACGCGCTGCCGAGCAGGGTGATCGTCGCCTCGGGATAGGCCGCGGCGAGCGCCTCGACGGCCGGCATGGCGAACATCAGGTCGCCCAAGCCTCCCCCGCGCAGCACCGCGATTCGCCGGACGTCCTCGAAGGGTTCCAGCACCGGGCCGACTCCGTGCCGCGGTTCGACCGAGCGTGCCTCGTTCGCCATCGGACCTCCTCGTTCTCGCACCGGCCGTCCGTCGGCTGGTGTCGCCGGAGAAGAAGTACCCGCTCTCTCACTGTCTCAATCAGCACGCAGACGGGTACTCCCGAGGCAGACCCGAACGAGTGAGGAGAGACATGACGATTCAGGACACCCGGGACGCTGCTTCGCTCATCACCGTGCTCGATCCGCGCGACGGGAGCCTCGTCGGCCGGCTCGAACCGGCGACCCGCGAGGACGTCGCAGCGGCCGTCCGGGCTTCCCGAGCGGCTCAGCCTGGATGGGAAGACGTCTCTCCCGAGCAACGCGGACAGCTGCTCGGCGCCGCCGCGAACGCGCTGCACGACCACCTCGACGAACTGGCCGAGTTGAACCTCCGCGAGACCGGAAAGCCGATCGACGACGCCCGCGGCGGCGTCGAGGCCGGCGCAGGCACCCTCGCTCAATACGCCGAGCTGGGACCGCTGCAGCGCGGACACAGCCTGCGCGGCGGCCGGCTCGCCGCGGACTACACGATCGCCGAACCCCGAGGAGTCGCGGTCGCGCTGACACCCTGGAACGACCCCGTGGCCGTGGCGGCGGGCCTGCTCGGTGCCGCCCTCGTCACCGGCAACACCGTCATTCACAAGCCGAGCGAACGCTGCCCGCACCTGGGCGCCCGCCTCGGCGAGATCCTCGCCGAGGTGTTCCCGCCGGACGTCCTCATCACCTTGACCGGCGGCGGCGAGACCGGCGAGCTGCTCACGCACGAGCCGGACGTCGACGTCGTCGCGCACGTGGGTTCGAGCGCCACCGGCGAGCGCATCGCGCGCACCGCCGCCCTGACGCGCGCCCACGTCATCCGGGAGAACGGAGGCAACGACCCACTCGTGATCGACAACGACGTCGACCCGCGCTGGGCGGCGGCGCAGGCCGCGCTCGGTTCGTTCGCCAACGCCGGCCAGATCTGCACGTCCGTCGAGCGCATCTACGTCCATCGAGCGATCGCCGACGAGTTCCGTGAGGCTCTCGTCGCCGAAGCCCGTGAGCGCAACGAGCAGCGGCTCATCGGCCCGCTCGTCGACCACCGCATGCGCGACGAGGTGCATGCGCAGGTCTCCCACGCGCTCGCGTCCGGTGCGACGGCGTTGTGCGGCGGCGAAGTGCCCGACGGCCCGGGCTCGTGGTACCCCGCGACGGTGCTGTGGGATTGCACGCCGGACATGACGGTCATGACCGAGGAGACCTTCGGTCCGGTCGCACCCGTGCAGGTCGTCGACGACTTCGACGAGGGGCTGCGCCTCGCCGCGGAGGGTCGTTACGGCCTCGCGGCCACGGTCCTGACCAATCGCATCGACCACGCGAACCGCGCGGTCGCCGCCCTGCGCGTCGGCACGGTCAAGGTCAACGGCGTCTTCGGCGGCGCACCCGGTGGTGCCGCGCAACCACGCCGCGACAGCGGGGACGGTTTCGGCTACGGCCCGGAGCTGCTCGACGAGTTCACCCAGGTGAAGGTCGTGCACATCGGTGTCGGCGAGGCGCGGTCGTGAGCACCGACGTCGAGTCGCCGGTCTCCACCACGACGGAATCACTCGAGCGTCACAACGCGCTCTCGACGTGGTTGCCCGGGCGCCTCGCCGAGCTTCAGGTACCCGTGACGGTCGTCGGCGACGTCATCCTCGACGGCTGGTGGAGTGGCACGAGCGAGCGACTGTGCCGCGAGGCACCCGCGCCGGTCGTCGATCTGGAGCGCCGCGACTACGCGCCCGGCGGCGCTGCCAACACGGCGATGAACCTCGCCGCGCTCGGGGCCCGTGTGCGCATGGTCGGGCTCGTGGGCGCCGACTTCGCCGGCCGTGAGCTGCGACGGCTGCTCGGCGCGGCCGGTGTCGACGTCAGCGGGCTCGTCGAGCAGCCCGGAGGCGTGACCACCACCAAGTACCGCATCATCAGCGGCGACCAGGTGATCCTCCGGCTCGATGAGGCGGCCGGCATCTGGCCCGAGGACGCCGTCGACCGCCTGGCAGCAACGGTGCCCGAGGCCCTCGCCGACGCCGCCGCGGTCGTGGTCTGCGACTACGGCTCCGGTCTGCTCACCGGCGCGGTATGCGATGCCCTGGCGCACCGGCGCGAGCGGATCCTCACGGTGGTCGACGCCCACGACCCACGCCCCTGGCGGGTAGTGGAACCCGATCTCGTCACGCCGAACGCCGCCGAGGTCGCTCGAGTGCTGGACCTGTCCTTCGACGCCGGCGCCGACCGGGCCGCAGTGGTCGAGGAGCACGCCGCAGAGGTGCTCGAGGCCACCGGCGCGGCTGCCGCCGTGGTCACCCTGGACCGCGACGGCACGATCCTCCTCGGCAGTGATTCGATGCACCGCACGTGGGCGCAACCGCAGACCGAGAAGCAAGCCTCCGGCGCGGGCGACACCTTCGTGGCCGCTCTCACGCTGGGGCGTGCGGCCGGTCTCCCGCTCACGACGAGTGCCGATCTCGGCCAGGCCGCGGCAGACGTCGTAGTGCGGCATCCGGGCACCTCGGTGTGCACGACGGCCGACCTCGCCCGGCACCTGGGAAGCTTCGCCGACACCGCGCTGGACCAGGACGAACTGATCCGCCGCGTGGCCGCCGAGCGGGCCGCCGGGCGTCGCATCGTCCTGACCAACGGGTGCTTCGACATGCTGCTGCGAGGACACACGCGCTACCTCAACCAGGCCAAGCAGCTTGGTGACGTGCTCGTCGTGGCGGTCAACTCCGACGACTCCGCGCGCCGGTTGAAGGGTCCTGGGCACCCGCGCAACGGTGTCACGGACCGCGCCGCGGTCCTCGCCGCGCTGAGCTGCGTCGACTACGTCACGACGTTCGATACCGACACGGTCGTCCCGCTCATCGAAGCGCTGCGTCCCGACGTCTATGCCAAGGGCGGGGACTACACGCCACAGATGCTCGAGGAGACACCGGCGGTACTGGCCGCCGGCGGCCAGGTCCGCATTCTCGACTACGTGCCGGAGCCGCCGTGAGCGCTCGCTGGTCAGGCGACTGGGCTCGGCCGGCCGAGCCTCTACCGACTGATGTCGAGGTGCTGATCCCCGCCTACGAGCGACCCGCCGAACTGGCCGTGACGCTCTCGGGTCTGGCCGGGCAGCGGGTCCCCGACTTCTCGGTCATCATCAGCGACCAGACCGAGGACCACCCGGTCTGGAGTCAGGCGTCCGTCGCGGCGATGGTGCGCGTCCTGCGGGCGCAGGGACGACGCGTCCGGCTCGAGCGGCACCAGCCGCGCCGCGGGATGGCCGAGCAGCGTCAGTTCCTGCTCGAACAGTCGAGCGCGCCCTACGTCCTCTTCCTCGACAGCGACGTCTGGCTGGAGCCCGACCAGCTGCGCCGACTTCATGAGGCGTTGGTGGAGTCGGGTTGCGGTTTCGTCGGCGCGGCGGTGCAAGGGCTGTCCTACCTCGCCGATGACCGCCCCCGAGAGCGGGCGGTCTTCGAGCCCTGGCGCGGCCCGGTCCACCCGGAGAAGATCCGCCGCGGCGACCCCGCCTTCGAGCGGTGGACCCTCCACAACGCGGCCAACCTCGCGCAGGTGGCGGCCGAGCACGACGTGCCCGAGGGCCACTGGCTGCTCTACAAGGTCGCGTGGGTCGGCGCTTGCGTGATGTTCCGCCGTGAAGCCCTCGTCGCATGCGGCGGCTTCCGCTTCTGGAACGACCTACCCGACGACCACACCGGCGAGGACGTGCTCGCCGAGTGGCGCGTCATGGAGCGCTGGGGCGGCGCCGGCATCCTGCCGAGCGGAGCGGTCCATCTCGAGGCCGAGACCACGTTGCCCGGACGCAGCGTCGACGCCTTCGACGTCGTCCTCGGCTCCCCCGCCACCGACTGAGCGGGTCGGTCGCGAAGGACGAGCCGCCATCAGCGCTGGGAGCGCTTCGCCCGGACGCGCTGCTGCAGGTGGATCGGGCTGCCGACGAAGCCGAAGTCCTCGCGCAGGCGGCGTTCGATGAAGCGCAGGTAGCCGGCTTCGAGCTTGCCGGAGGTGAAGAGCACGAACGTCGGCGGTGCGGTGGCGGCCTGCGTGCCGAACAGGATCTTGGGCTGCTTGCCGCCACGCACGGGGTGCGGGTGCTCGGCGACCAGTCGACCGAGGAACGAGTTGAGCGCGCCAGTCGGGACGCGGGTCTCCCAGCCTGCCAGGGCGGCGTCGAGCGCGCGCACGAGGCGGTCCACGTGCCAGCCGGTCAGCGCCGCGATGTTGACGCGCGGTGCCCACGGCACCTGCACGAGTTCGCGGTCGATCTCGCGCTCGAGGTAGTAGCGGCGCTCGTCATCGACCAGGTCCCACTTGTTGAACGCGATGACCAGGGCGCGCCCGGCCTCCTGGATGGCGTTGATGATGCGCACGTCCTGCTCGCTGAGCGCCTGGCTCGCGTCGACGATCATGATGACGACCTCGGCGCGCTCGATCGCGGCGTTGGTCCGCAGGCTCGCGTAGTACTCGTGCCCGGACGCTTCCTTGACCCGCCGGCGGATTCCGGCCGTGTCGATGAAGGTCCATTCGCGGCCGCCGAGCTGGATGATCTCGTCGACCGGGTCGACGGTCGTGCCCGACGCGTTGTCGACCACGACGCGCTCCTCGCCGGCCAGCTTGTTCAGCAGGCTGGACTTGCCGACGTTCGGCTTGCCGACGATGGCCACCCGCCGCGGGCCGGCGGGCGCATCGAAGTCCTCCTCCGGCGGGTCGGGGAGGGCGTCGAGGATCGCGTCGAGCAGGTCGCCGCTCCCGCGCCCGTGCAGGGCGGAGACCGGCATCGGCTCACCGAGGCCGAGGTTCCACAGCGCCGCGGCTTCCAGCTCCGAGCGCTGGTCGTCGACCTTGTTGGCGGCGAGGATGACGGGTTTCTTGGAGGCGCGCAGCAGCTTGACGACGCGCTCGTCGGCATCGGTGATCCCCACGGTGGCATCCACGACGAAGAGGATCGCGTCGGCGACCGTCATCGCGACTTCGGCCTGCTGGGCGATGCGTTCGGCCATCCCGCGCGCGTCCGGGTCCCATCCGCCGGTGTCGACGACGGTGAAGGTGCGGCCGTTCCAGACCGCGTCGTAGGACACCCGATCACGCGTGACGCCGGGGACGTCTTCGACGACCGCCTCGCGACGGCCGATGATGCGGTTGACGAGCGTCGACTTGCCCACATTGGGGCGACCGATCACGGCGAGCACGGGCTGTTCTGACACCATTCGATCCTATCGGTCCGGACCACGCCGGTTGACTGTGGAGGCGGGCCGAGCCTCGCGCCGTCGAGATGCGGTCGGTTCCGGATCACGTGTCCGGCGCGGCGTGACCCACGAGTGACCACATCTCGGGCCGGAGGGCTAGGAGCGCTCGCGGGCCAGACCGACGATGTGCTCGATGACTTCGTCGAGGGTGAGGTGCGTGCTGTCGACGACGACGGCGTCGTCGGCCTGCACGAGCGGTGAGGCCGTGCGCGTGGAGTCGATGGTGTCGCGCCGGGTGAGTGAGGCTTCGGTCAGGGACGCGTCGACGCCGCCGAGTTCCGCGGCCCGCCGCGCGGCGCGAGCCGCGGTGTCGGCCACGAGGTAGACCTTGAGCGGCGCATCGGGAGCCACCACCGTGCCGATGTCGCGACCCTCGACCACGATGCCGCGACCGGCGCCCGAGGACGTGGCGATGACCTCGCGCTGAGCCCGCACGAGCAGCTCACGCACGTGCGGTACGGCGGAGACCGGGCTGACCGCGGTGGTGACCTCGTCCTGGCGGATGGGACCCGCGACGTCCGTCCCGTCCGCCTGAATGGTGGGAGCCTGCGGATCGGTGCCGACGCGGATGCTGACGTCGTCCGCCGCGACCGCCACCGCGTCGGCGTCCTCGACGTCGACCCCCCGCTGCAGCAGCGCCCAGGTCATCGCGCGGTACATCGCACCCGTATCGAGGTAGTCGTAGCCGAGAGCCGACGCCACCCCGCGCGAGGTGCTCGACTTGCCCGACCCGGACGGGCCGTCGATGGCGATGACGATCGGTGTTCCCACGGTGCTCCTCATCGGTAGGCCGCCCAGCCATGGCCGCGCAGGGCGTCCAGCAGCTTGTCGGCGCGCTCGGGAAGGACGACGATCTCGACCAGACCGACCGGTCGGCCCATTTCGTGGTCGATGCGCAGATCCTCGATGTTGACCGATCCCTCGGCGTCGCCGACGAGCCGCGAGAGCTCACCGGGCATGTCGTCGATCGGCACGAAGACCGAGGCCAGCTCGGTGGGCAGCGTGCCGTGTTTGCCGGGGATCGTGATGGTGCCCTGGCGCCCGCGTTCGAGGAGCGACTCCAGCGAAACCGCGTCGCCGGAGACCGCGGCGATCAGCGTGTCGAGCCGGTCGCGCACCTGGGTCAGCAGCGGCGTGATCGCCTCGGCGTTGTGCCCGATGATGTCGACCCACAGATCGGCGTCGCTGCGCGCGATCCGGGTGACGTCGCGCAGGCCCTGGCCGGCGAGCTCGACATGGCCCTCGGGGGCCTCGGCCAGCAGGCTGGCGGTGAGGACGGACATGAGGTGCGGCACGTGCGAGACCAGCGCGACGGCGTCGTCGTGGGCACGAGGTTCGAAGCGGTACGGCACGGCGCCGAGCTCCACGACGCACCGCTCGACGACCGCGACGGCGTCGTCGCCCGCGCGGACACCGGGGACGACGGCCCACGGCCGGCCCTCGAAGAGCTGGCCCGATCCCGCGGTGGGCCCGGAGCGTTCCTTGCCCGCCATCGGGTGACCACCCACGAAGCGGGGGTCGTCGATCGCCTCGACGATCGGCGCCTTGACGCTCGCCACGTCGGTGACGACGGCCCCCGGGTAGGACGCAAGCGCCGAGCGCACCGCGTCGACCACCGCTCCCGGCGGCGTGGCGACGACCACGAGCGCAGGCTCGGTGACCACGGCGTCCGTGCCCGCTCCGGCCTGCACGGCGAGGGCGACGTTGCGCGGGTCGAGGTCCTGCAAATGGACCTCGACGTCACGGGCGCGCAAGCCCAGCGCCACCGACGTGCCGATGAGTCCGCACCCGACGACGAGCACGGGTCCGGGCACAGGGGCAGTCATGCTCCCACGCTATCGAAGAGGTCACCGCGCTCGTCACGGGACAGCTCGCGCATCGTGCCGACCTTCAGGTCCCCGAGCCGCAGCGGACCGAAGGCCGTGCGCGTGAGCTCGACGACCGGATGACCGACCTCGTCGAGCATCCGGCGGACGATCCGGTTCCGGCCCATATGGATGTCGAGTTCGACGAGCGACTGTGCACGGCCACGGTCGCGGACCACGAACCGGTCCACGCGGGCCGGGCCGTCGTCGAGGTCGACGCCGTCGCGGAGCCGACGCCCGAGCCCGGACGGCACCTGTCCTCGCACCAGCGCGACATAGGTCTTGGTGATCTCGAACGAGGGATGTGCGAGCCGGTGCGCCAGGTCTCCGTCGTTGGTGAGAAGGAGCAGACCGGACGTGTCGGTATCCAGCCGGCCGACGTGGAACAGGCGATCGGCGCGTCCGGCGACGAACTGCTGCAGGTCGGGCCGGCCTTGCTCGTCGGACATCGTGCTCACCACGCCCCGCGGTTTGTTGAGCATCAGGTACGCGTGTTCGGTGGGCGGCGGCACTCGTCGGCCGTCGACGCGGATGACGTCGCGCAGCGGATCGACACGGATGCCGAGGCGGGTGACGACCTCGCCGTTGACCTCCACACGTCCGCTGGCCATGAGCTCCTCGCTCCGCCGGCGGCTCGCCACCCCGGCCTGTGCGAGGACCTTCTGAAGCCGGATCTCGCCGGAGTCCTCGATCTCAGTCATGCGCGGGCTCCTGCGTGTCGTCGGCCCCCTGCGGCTCCTCGGTGGACGCGGCCTCCTCGCCCGCGACCCGCTCCAGCTCCCCATCGAGCTCGTCGAGCTCGGGCAGCAGCGGCGCCAACGGCGGCAACTCCTCGAGGCTGCCGAGACCCATGCGCTCGAGGAAGTAACCGGTGGTGCCGTAGAGGGTCGCACCGGTAGTCGCGTCACTGCCCTGCTCCTCGACGAGCCCGCGGGTGAGCAGCGTGCGCACGACGCCGTCGACGTTCACCCCCCGGATCGCCGAGATGCGCGAGCGGCTGATCGGCTGGCGGTAGGCCACCACGGCCAGCGTCTCCAGGGCCGCCTGGCTCAGCTTGGCCTGCTGGCCGTCCAGCACGAACGCGGCGACCGCGTCGGCGTACTCGTCGCGGGTGTAGAAACGCCACCCGCCGGCGACCTCGCGCAATTCGAAACCGCGGCCTTGTGCGGTGTACTCCTCGGCCAGTTCGCGCAGCGCCGCCTCGACCGCCTCGGTGGGATGACCGATGGCGGAGGCGAGCGCGACGGCCTGGATCGGCTCGTCGGCGATCAGCACGATCGCCTCCAGGCTCGGGCGCAAGGGGTAGCTGACCGGTTCGGTCTCAGGCGTCTGGCTCATCGTCACTCTCGTCGGGATCAGGGTCGGGCACCGCGTGGAGCTCGGCCGCCGCGGGCGCGGGTTCGTCGAACTCGTCGCCCACGTCGATGTCTCCGTCGTCGGTGCCGGTCCAGCGGACGGTCAGGTCGCCGAGCGGCACCGCCTGGTCGAACGCCAGCACGCCCTCGCGGAAGAGTTCCAGCAGCGCCAGGAACCGCGCGACCTTGGTGATCACGTCGGGAGCGTCGGCGGTGAGGGCGCGGAACGTCGTGGACCGTTCACGACGCAGGCGGTCGACCACCAGGTGCCCCTGCTCGCGCACGCTGACCGCCGGGGCGTGCAGGTGCGCCAGTGACAGCACGGGCGGCTGCTTCGGGGCGAGCGCCGCGGCGGCCAGCGCCGCGAGGTCGTCGATCGTGGCGGGGATCTGGACCTCGGGCAGCAGCTGGGCGAACCGCGGCTCGAGAGTCACGGCGCGCGGAACGCGGCGCACCTCGCGATCGAGTCGTTCGCCGAGGAACGCCGCCACGTGCTTGAACGCGCGGTACTGCAGAAGCCGGGCGAAGAGCAGGTCACGCGCCTCCAGCAGCTCGAGGTCGTCCTCGTCCTCGACCTCGGCCTGCGGCAGCAGCCGCGCCGTCTTGAGATCGAGCAACGTGGCGGCGACCAGCAGGAAATGGGTCGTCTGCTCGAGATCGTCGTCGAGCGTCTTGGTGTAGGCGATGAACTCGGTCGTCACCATCGACAGCGCGACCTCGGTGATGTCGAGCTGGTGCTTGGCGATGAGCTGCAGCAGCAGGTCGAAGGGCCCCTCGAAGTTGCCCAGCGTCACCGAGAAGCCGGACTCCCCCGCCGGGGCCGTCCCGTCGATCTCGGCGATACTCACGAGTCGGCCAGCCTCCGCGCGACGTCGCTGTCACGACCCTGTGCGGCGAGGTCCTCCAGCGCGGCCGCGATCGCCGCCCGTACGAAGCGACCTCGGTCGATCTTGCGTCCGAGTTCGGCGCGCAACTGGATCCGTGCCTGTTCGAGCGCCAGCAGCTCCTCGGAGGTCAGGTAGACGGTCATCTTCTCGTCGTGCTTGACCCGTCCGCTGGCCCGCGCCGCGGCAGCCGACTCCTGCTCGGGCGCGGCCGGAACCTCACGCTGGGGTGCGGTAGCGCGGAACAGCTCGTCCGCGCCGGGCAGGTTCACGCGTCGGGGCATCGCTGCAGCACCTCCCGGGCGAGCTGACGGTAGGAGTCGGCACCGGGCGACGTGGGGGCGTAACTCGTGATCGGCTCGCCCGCGACCGTCGAATCGGAGAACTTCACCGTTCGCCGAATGACGGTGTGGAAGACGAGGTCGCCCCACCCGTCGACGAGCGTCCGCAGCACTTCGCGGCCGTGCAAGGTGCGGCTGTCGTACATCGTGCCCAGCAGGCCCACGATGCGAAGGTCGAAGTTGGTGCGCTCGCGGACCTTCTCGATGGTCTCGGTGAGCAGGGCGACGCCGCGCAGGGCGAAGTACTCGCACTCCAGCGGGATGATGACACCGTGCGCGGCGGTGAGCGCGTTGACGGTCAGCAGTCCGAGGGAGGGCTGGCAGTCGATCAAGACGACGTCGTAGTCGCGCGCGACCTGGCGCAGGACCCGGGCCAGGGCCTGCTCCCGGCCGACCTCGCTCACGAGGCGCATCTCGGCGGCGGAGAGGTCGATATTGGCCGGAACGAGGTCGAGCCCCTCGGTCGAGGTCGAGACGATGACGTCCTTGAGGGTGACCTCGGGGTCCATGAGCGCGTGGTAGATGCTCTGCTCGATCTCGTGAGCGTTGTACCCCAGGCCGACCGTCATCGAGCCCTGCGGATCGAAGTCGACAAGCAGCACCCGACGCCCCTCCTCGACCAACGCGGCGCCGAGGTTGATCGTCGTCGTGGTCTTGCCGACGCCGCCCTTCTGGTTGCACATCGCGATGATCTGCGCGGGCGCCGTGGAGCTGCGAGGCCCCGGCTCGCGGAACTGCGGCAACGGACGACCCGTGGGGCCGAGCTGGCTGCTGGTGCTGACGTCCGTGCTCATCGCCGTCCTTCACGTGTCGACATGTTGCTTCTCTCTCGCGCCACTGTACTGCCGTTCATCGCGCCCGCGGATGCGCCGTGGCGTAGACCTCGCGGAGTTTCTCCACGGTCACCAACGTGTAGATCTGGGTCGTGGTGACGGAGGCGTGACCGAGCAGTTCCTGCACGACTCGCACGTCGGCACCACCATCGAGCAGATGGGTGGCGAAGGAGTGCCGGAACGTGTGCGGTGACACCCGTTCGGCCGCGATTCCGGCGCGCGCCGTGGCACGGGTCAGCACCGTCCACGCGCTCTGGCGCGACAGCCGTCCCCCGCGCGCGTTGAGGAACAGCGCATGGCTCGTGCCGTTGGCCAGGCTCGGCCGCGCGACACGCAGGTAGTCCGCCACGGCGTCGCGGGCGTAACTGCCGACGGGCACGATGCGTTGCTTCGCCCCCTTGCCGCGCAGCACGACGGCGCCGTGCTCGAGATCGACGTCGTCGACATCGAGCCCGACCGCCTCGGAGATGCGGGCCCCCGTTCCGTAGAGCAGCTCCAGCAGCGCCTGGTCGCGTTTGGCGAGCGCCGTCCCCGGAGCACCGGCGGCGGCGATGATCGCCTCGACGTCGTCGAGCGGTAGCGCCTTGGGGAGCCGCGACGCGGGCCGCGGCGGCTTGACCGCATTGGTGACGTCCGTGCTGACGAGCTGCTCACGCAGCAGAAAACGATGGAATCCGCGGACCGCCACGATCATCCGGGCGACGCTGGACGTGCCCAACGGGCGGTGATCGTCATCCCCGGTGCGCAGCGCGGCGCTGAAGGCGGCCACGTCGGCCTCGGTGATGTCCGCCGGGTGCTCGCGACCGAGTTCGGCCAGGAACCGCGCGTAGCGCCGCAAATCGCGTCGATACGACTGCAACGTGTTGTCGGCGAGTCCTCGTTCGATGCCCAGGTGCGCGAGGTAGTCCGAGACTGCCCGCTCCAGGGTCACGCGGACCGCCGTACAGCCCAGGCCAGGATCGCCGCCACCGTGAGCGCGTCGGTGATCTTGCCGTCGAGCACGAGGCCGACGGCCTGCTGGAACGGCGCCCACCACTGACGCATGTCGGCCTCCTCGGCCACGCGCTCGGTGCGGTCCGAGTCGGGTACGGCCGCGAGATCCTGCGCCACGTACGCCGTCCAGCGCTCGGTCGAGTATCCGGGCGTCGCGGTCAGCTCCAGCAGGGGCGACCAGCGCCCGGCGACGATGTCGGCTTCCTCGGCCAGCTCGCGCGCGGCGGCCTCGGCCGGATGCTCACCGTGGACGTCGAGCGTGCCGGCCGGAATCTCCACGAGCCGTTGGCCGACGGCATGCCGGTACTGCTCCACCAGCAGGATCCGGTCGTCCTCGTCGAGGGCGAGTACGGCGACGGCACCGTGCGGTCGCACGATCACCCGCTCGTGCTCCTCGCCGCCCGGGTCGACGATGGTGTCGAGCGTGACGTCGAGGTAGCCGTTGGAGAACGCCGTCGTGGCGCGCGCCACCGGCCAGCCGGCCGGTGCGTCCGCGACGGCGTCGGCCAGCTGTCCAGGCAGCCGCGGATGATCCGGAGCCGTCATCTCAGGCCCTCTCCTCCGCCACTGCGGCGAGGTCCTCCACCGGCAACCGCAGTTCGAGCTGCCGGTCGAGCGCGGCACGGACGAGCCCGGCGAACAGCGGATGCGGGCGGGTGGGTCGAGACCGCAGCTCGGGGTGCGCCTGCGTGGCGACGTAGAACGGGTGGACCTCGCGGGGCAACTCGACGAACTCGACCAGCAGACCGTCCGGCGACGTGCCGCTGAACACCAGCCCGGCGTCCTCGATCTGCTTGCGGTAGGTGTTGTTGACCTCGTAACGGTGACGGTGACGCTCCTCGACCGACTCACTGCCGTAGGCGGTCGCGACGACACTGCCGGCGGTGAGCGATGCCGGGTAGAGCCCGAGACGCATGGTGCCCCCGAGGTCGCCCGCACCCTCCACGAACGCCTCCTGTTCGGCCATCGTCGCGATGACCGGGTGAGCGGTTTGCGGATCGAACTCCGAGGAGCTCGCATCGGTGATGCCGGCGAACTGGCGCGCGTACTCGATGACCATGCACTGCAGACCGAGGCACAGGCCCAGGGTCGGGATGCGCTGCTCACGGGCGTAGGTGAGCGCGCCGATCTTGCCCTCGATGCCACGGACGCCGAATCCGCCCGGCACGCAGATACCGTCGACATCGGACAGATGGCGGGCCGCCCCGGCCTCGGTCGCGCACTCGTCGGACGGCACCCAGCGCAGGTTGACCCGCGTCGAGTGTGCGAAGCCACCGGCGCGCAACGCTTCTGCCACCGAGAGGTACGCGTCGGGCAGGTCGATGTACTTGCCGACCAGTGCGATGGTGACCTCTTCGTCCGGACGGTGGACGCGGCGCAGCAGATCGTCCCACTGGCGCCAGTCGACGTCACGGAACGGAAGGTCGAGGCGTCGGACGACGTACGCGTCGAGGCCTTCAGCGTGCAGGACCTTGGGGATGTCGTAGATCGACGGCGCGTCAGCGCAAGTGACCACGGCCTCGGAGTCGACGTCGCACATGAGCGCGATCTTGTCCTTGACACTCTCGGTCAGCGGCCGATCGGAGCGGCACACGATGGCGTCCGGCTGGATACCGATGGACCGGAGCGCGGCGACCGAGTGCTGGGTCGGCTTGGTCTTGAGTTCCTTGGAGGGGCCGATGTACGGCACGAGCGAGACGTGAACGAAGAAGGCGTTGCCGCGGCCGACGTCGTGACGGACCTGGCGCGCCGACTCCAGGAAGGGCTGGCTCTCGATGTCGCCGACGGTGCCGCCGATCTCGTGGATGACCACGTCGACGTCCGGCCCGCCCATCGAGAGCATGCGGTCCTTGATCTCGTTCGTGATGTGCGGGATCACCTGGACGGTGTCGCCGAGGTAATCGCCGCGCCGCTCCCGGGCGATGACGTCGGAGTACACCTGCCCGGTCGTGACGTTGGCGCGACCGACGAGATCCTCGTCGAGGAAGCGCTCGTAGTGGCCGATGTCGAGATCGGTCTCGGCGCCGTCGTCGGTGACGAACACCTCGCCGTGCTGGAAGGGGTTCATCGTGCCGGGATCGACGTTGAGATAGGGGTCGAGCTTCTGCATCGTGACCCGCAGCCCCCGCGATTTGAGCAGGCGACCGAGGCTCGAGGCGGTCAGACCCTTGCCGAGGGACGAGGCGACGCCCCCGGTGACGAATACGTGCTTGGTGACCGCGCTACCTGCCAAGGTGACTCCCGTGGATCGGAGGGTGAAAGTGTAGAACCGCTGTCCTGTGTTCCACGGGATTCCAGCCTACCAAGAAAGCAAGCCGTTCTGGAGCGGCGAGGCCGTGTCGCTGGCCTCACTGCGTCTGCTACGGCAGCGGGCCGTCGGCCGAGCGCGACGTGCCCCAGGCACCCGAGGTGCCCGCGGACTCACGCACCAGCGCGAGCACCGCGGCGATCCGGCCGGTGGCCGTGTCGGTGACGTCGAAGGTCGAGACCTCCGAGGCGACCTCCGACGATCGCACCCGGCCGACGATGCCGCGGTCCTCCGAGGACGAGACGGGGCCGGCGACCAGCAGTCCGGCTCCGGACGCGTCCACGGCACCCGCGAACTGGGAGACGACCACGCCGTAGTCCGCGTCCTCGGACGAGGACGGACCGGTGATGACCACCGCGAGCGTCGCGTTCTGTTCGGGCTCCTGGACGATGTCGATGAGCTCGCCCTGGGCGAACGCCGAACGGATCGTGCGCGCGGCTTGGTCGGTCTCGCCGGTCTCCGGGGCCAGGAAGGCCCGACCGAGGGCGCTGCCGATGAGCTCGTACGCGCCGTCGCCGGAGATCTCGTCACCGCCGGCTTGGGTGGCGACGCCCTCGGCGAACTGCCGCTCCGAGGGCGACAGGAGCTTGCCGGTCAACGCGACCCGGCCGGTGACCGTGGCACCGGCGCTCTGCAGGTTCTCCATCATGCCGGTGATTTCGGCATCGCGAGCCCCGGGCGTCGTGAACACGACGACGCTCTGATCGGCCAGCGTGTTGCGGATCAGGCCGGGCGACGTGCTCTCGGCATAGGCCGCATCGAAGCCGGCGATGGCCGGCGAGATGTCCGGTCGCGCCTGGTCGTCGTTGTTGAGCGTCGCACCGGCGTCGTCGAGGAGGCCGGCTCCGACGGCGATGCCGGCCGCGAGCGCGAACAGCACTGCGGCGAGGGAGACGAGGTGGTAACGCAGGTTGATCACGAGAAGAGTCCTTCGATCCAGGTGACGCCATCGCCGACGAGGTCGCGCAGGTCGCTCCACCAGCTCATGCCGGCGGGGGTGGTGCCGATCGCCGCGACGACCGCGACGACGCCGGCCAGCAGCAAGAGAGCGGGCACGAGCCACGACAACCGCTGCACGGCGAAGAACCGGACAGCCTTGGCGTCGACGACCTTCGTGCCGGCCTTCAGCCGAGCCACGAACGCGGAGCCGACGTCGGCCGTGTCGCGTTCGAGGAGGGCGACGAGGGTGGGCGGCGCACCGGCCAGCACGATGACCGACGCGTCGTTGTGGTCCGCGAGCAGGATCGCGAGGTCCTGGCTCGTCCCGCTGGCGGCGAAGACGGTGGCCGGGGTGCCGTGCTGCTCGAAGCGCTCGGGACGGGCGATGCGTCCCGAGGGCGAGACCACCACGACCTCGCGGGCCCGGGCGATCGCACTCGTGGGGAGCTCCTCGTCGGTGCCGATGAGCACGTGCGGGACGAGACCCATCGTGATGAGGACGTCGCCGCCCTTGCCCACGCCGATGAGGAGCGGATCGTTGTCGCGGATGAAGCGGCGCAAGCCCTTGAGGTCGACCTCCACGTCGAACGCATCGGCGACGACGATGGCGGCGCGGTTGCGGGCGGATTGAGTGAGCCGCGGGACACGTGCGCCCTCGAACAGCATCGCGCGCTCGCGGCGCAGTTGATCCGAGGCGTTGGCGGTGACCGAGTCGAGCCGGTTGGACAGCTCCGTGGACGCCTGCGTCAGGCCCGCGGAGATGCGCTCGCCGGTCATCTCGACGCCGGTGGCGACGAGTTCGTCGCCGCGGTAGACGGCGGCTCCGTCGATGCGCAGGCGTTCGCCGCTGCGCAACCGCGCGAAGATGCCCTCGCCGACGTCGTCGACCAGCGTGATGCCGGTGCTCGCGAGGACCTGGGGACCGAGGTTCGGGTAGCGGCCCGTCGACGAGGGCGCGGCGTTGACCACGGCGGCGACCCCGCGCGCGGCGAGCGTCTCGGCATCCTGCGCCTCGAGGTCGGCGATGTCGATGACCACGACATCGCCGGGGCGGACCCCGGCGAAGTCCGAGGGCTGACGAGCCAGCCGCGCGGGACCGACGACACCGGGGGCGTCGACCGCGTCCGCACGCTTGCGTTTGAGAAGAGCCATAGCGCTTCCCATGCTGACACGCGAAGGGGCCCGATCCGTGGAGGCAGGGCCGGAGATCAGCGGCGCGCCAGGTCCAGCAGCTCGCGGGCGTGCTCCTGAGCGGCCTGCGACTCGTCGACGCCGGCCAGCATCCGGGCGAGCTCGTCGACCCGCTCGTCATCGGACAGGCGGCGGACGCTGCTGCGGGTCACGGCTCCGTCGTCGCTCTTGGAGACCACGAAGTGGTGATCGGCGAAGGCTGCCACCTGCGGAAGATGGGTCACGGCGATGACCTGAGCGTTGCGGGCCAACCGGGCGAGCCGGCGGCCGACCTCGACCGCGGCCTTGCCGCCGATGCCGGCGTCGACCTCGTCGAAGACCAGGGTGGGCACGGTGTGCTCGTGGGCGAGTACGACCTCGAGCGCGAGCATGAGTCGGGACAGCTCTCCCCCGCTCGCGCCCTTGCTCATCGGGCGCGGCGCGGTGCCGCTGTTGGCGGCGAAGAGGAATTCGATGGCGTCACCGCCGTGCTGGGTCAGTTCCTCGGCGGGTTCGACGACCACCTCGAGTCGCGCCGACGGCATCGACAGCGCCGCCAACTCGCGTTGAACCCGCTCGGCGAGCTCGGCCGCGGCGGCCCGGCGTACCTCACGCAGCCGGTCGGCCGACGTGTGCAGCTGCGGTTCCACCTCGGCGAGCTCGCTCTCGAGTGCGGCGATGCGCTGATCGTCGTCGTCGAGTTCGGGAAGCCGTTCTGCGGCGTCGCGGGCCCAGGCGAGGACGTCGTCGAGGGTGGGACCGTAGCGGCGGACGAGCGCAGAGATCGCAGCTCGGCGCTCCTGCACCGCGGCGAGCCGAGCCGGGTCGAGGTCGATGTCGGAGCCGTAGCGCTGCAGTTCGGAGGCGATATCGCTCAGTTCGATGCCCGCCTCGGCGACTCGGGTGGCGAGCGCGTCGAGAACGGGGTCGTGGCCGGCAGCACCGGAGAGCTGCTGGTGAGCGACGGCGACCGCCGTCGCCGCGCCGTTCTCGTCGTCGGAGAGGGCCCCGGCCGCATGGAGCGCGGCGCCGATGAGCGACTCCGCGTGCGCGAGTCGCGCCTCCTCGGCAGCGAGCTCCTCGTCCTCGCCGACCTGCGGCTCCACGGCGTTGATCTCGTCGAGCCCGTGGCGGAGCATGTCGGCCTCGCGCAGCCGCTCCCCCGCGTGGTCGCGCAGCTCGACGAGGGTGCGCTGGAGTTCGCGCCATCGCGCGTAGGTGGCGCGGTACGCCGTGAGCGCCTTCGCCGCCGCATCTCCCCCGAAGGTGTCCAGCGCCTCGCGCTGCTGACTGGCCAGGACGAGCCGCTGCTGATCGGACTGGCCGTGGACCGCGACGAGCTCGCGGGCGACCTGGGTGAGCACCGCGGCGGGCACGGTGGCACCACCGGCGGTGGCGCGGGAGCGACCTTGCGCAGAGAGCACGCGACCGAGCACGAGTTCGCCGTCGTCGAGCGACCCGCCGGCCTCGGTGACGAGGCGGTCGACGGTCGATCCGGGCGCCACCGCGACTGTGGCCTCCACTCTGGCCCGGTCAGCGTCGATCCGGACGAGACCGGAGTCGGCGCGTTCGCCGCGCAGCAACCCGAGCGCGGTGACGACCATCGTCTTGCCCGCGCCGGTCTCGCCGGTGATGACCGAGAAGCCGGCGCCGAGCTCGAGCTCGGCCTCCTCGATGACGCCGAGGGACGACAGCCGGAGGAACTGCCACATCAGCCGCGCTCCTCTCTGCGACGCTCCGCCGCCCCGCGCCATCCGGCGACGGGCAACTCGAACTTGCGCACGAGCCGGTCGGCGAAGGGGGCCGCATGCAAGCGGGCGAGGCGGACCGGCTCCGCGCCGCGGCTCACCTCGATCCGGGCGCCGATGGGCACCTCCGCCGCGCGTCGGCCGTCGCACCAGAGGACGCCCGTGCTGGTCTCGCCGACGATCTCGATCGCCAGGGTGGAGTCCGGTGAGACCACCAGCGGCCGGGCGAAGAGCGCGTGCGCGCTGATCGGCACCATGAGCAGCGCCGAGACCTCGGGCCAGACGATCGGCCCGCCCGCGCTGAAGTTGTAGGCCGTCGACCCCGTGGGCGTGGCGCACACGACGCCGTCGCAGCCCCACCGAGAGACCGGCCGGTCGTCGATCTCGACGACCGCTTCGAGCATGCGCTCACGCGAGGCCTTCTCGACGGTCGCCTCGTTGAGCGCCCAGTTGTGAGCGATGACCTCGCCCCCGACCGACACCACGACGTCGACGGTCAGTCGCTCCTCGACCTCGAGGTCTCCGGCGATGACCCGCGCCGCGATCTCGTGGAGGTCCTCGACGTCGGCCTCGGCGAGGAAGCCCACATGGCCCAGGTTGACGCCCAGGACGGCGGTGCCGGTGCCCCGGCACAGTTCGGCGGTGCGCAAGATCGTGCCGTCGCCGCCGAAGACGACCGCGAGCTCACAGTCGGCGGCAGCACCGGGACGGGCTTCGACCGGTACGAGGTCGACGGCTCCTTGCTTGATCAGCGCGGGGAGCTCGGTCTCGACGACCCGCACTTCGATACCGGCGGCCTGCAGTTCGCGAGCGAACCCGGTCACGACGCGGGCGGCTTCGGGGCGTGCGACGTGCACCGTGAGCAGCACTCGTCTCATCCGCACTCGCCTCCTAACGGTCCGGCCGCGACGACCTCGTCGGCCGCGGCAGGGTCGGGTGCCGGTGCGTCGGTGCGCAGCCAGCAGAAGTACTCGACGTTGCCAGCGGGGCCCGGAAGCGGACTCGGAGCCAGACCGCGCGTACCCCATCCGTGATCGTAGGCGCTCATGCAGACACGGTGGACCGCGGTCGCGTGCAGCGCGGGATCGCGGACGACGCCGTTCTTGCCGAGGTTCTCCTTGCCGACCTCGAACTGGGGTTTCACCATGAGCACGATGTCGCCGCCCGCGGCGGTGACCGATGTGAGGGCGGGCATGACGATGGTCAGGGAGATGAAGGAGAGGTCGGAGACGAGCAGATCGACCGGCCCCTGCGTGTGCTCCAGGGTCAGCGAGCGGACGTTGGTGCGGTCCATGACGTGGACGCGCGGATCGGACTGCAAGGCCCAGACGAGCTGGCCGTAACCGACGTCGACGGCCAGCACCTCACGCACCCCCCGGCGCAACAGGACATCGGTGAATCCTCCGGTGGAGGCCCCGGCGTCGAGCGCCCGGCGCCCGGCGACGTCGAGTCCGAGCGGCTCGAAGGCCGCGAGCGCGCCGAGGAGTTTGTGAGCGCCTCGGGAGGCGTAGGTCGGTTCGAGTGATTCCTTGACCACCACGGGCTGATCGGTCGTGACTTGGGTGGCGGCCTTGCGCGCGGTCTGCCCGCCGACACTGACGAGGCCCTGATCGATCAGCTCTGCCGCGTGCTCACGTGACCTGGCCAAGCCGCGGCGCACGAGTTCGCTGTCCAGTCGTACCCGACGTCCCATCAGGACTCGGCGGCCTCGTCGCCGTCGAGCAGCCGTCGCAATGCGCCGTGAACTGCATCGAACCGCGCAGGATGCTCGTGGACGTCGACGTCCTCGAGCCCGTCGAGGGCAGCGAGGACGGACGCGACGGTGTCGTCGGGACTGCTCATGGTCCCAGTGTCCCATCGAGGCGAGGCGATGTGCCGGACCTGTCGCGGATCGACCAGGCGAGTCCGAGCACGGCGCGGAGGTTCTCGACCGACTGCGAGGATCGGCGCTCGAGCCCGACCTGTTCGCCGGTCAGGAGCGCTCGCGCCGCACCGCACCGGGCTTCGACATCGTCGACGGTGACCGGAGGGTGGGGGGCGAACAGTCCGCGCAGGTCGGCTGCGACGAAGTCCGGGCGGTCGTCGCCGGTGGCCGCGGCGATGTCGGCGAGCGTGGACACGCCGGTCAGCACCGCCAGCGACGTGAGGCCGGCGCCGCGCGCTCCGGCGATGTCGGTGTCGAGGCGGTCGCCGACCATGAGCGCGTTCGCGGCACCGAGCCGTTCGAGGGTCACCTCGAAGAGCGGACGGTGCGGCTTGCCAGCGATCGCGCGCGGGGGGACGCGTGCGGCGTTCTGGACCGCCTGAACGAGCGAACCGTTGCCCGGTGCGATGCCCCGCGACGTGGGGATGGTGAGGTCGGTATTGCTGACGTACCACGGGAGCCCCGCCTCGACGGCGTAGGCGATCTCCGCGAGGTCCTCCCAGCCGATCTGCGGGAAGTAGCCCTGCACCACGGCAACCGGACCGGCGCCGAGATCGGCCGCCGGCGACAGGCCCGACTCCTGCACCGCCACACGCAGTCCTGCGCCGCCGGCGACGAGGACGGGCGAGCCGGCGGGGAGTTCGGCGGCCATGACCCGGGCGATGGCCTGCGCCGAGGTGATGACGTCGTCATCGTCGGCCTTCAGTCCGAGCGACCTCAACTGCCCGGCGACCTCCTGAGGGGTGCGCGCCGCGTTGTTGGTGACGTAAGCGAGCGGCACCCCGGCGTCGGTGACCCGGTTGAGGACCGGCACGGCCTCGGGCACCGCCTGCGACGACACGTAAACGACACCGTCGAGATCCAGCACCACCGCGTCGTAGCCATCGACGAGGGGCCGCTCGCAGCTCGACAGGCTCATGGGGACGAGGCTACCTCCCGGCGCACCGAGGAGACGTCGACGGTCACGCGTCCGACGACACCGTCGCCGGACCGAGCGAACCGGGATCGCAGTTCGCCCTCGACCGCCACCCGATCGCCGACCTCGAGACGCGAGCAGAACCGGCGGAGCGCTGCCGTCCAGGCCGCGCATTCGAAGCTGTCGACCCGCACCCGCGAACGACGACGTGCCGCCCGGCTGCGGTCGACGACCACGCGAAAGGAGACGATCTCGTCGCCGCTCGGCAACGTCCGGGTGACCGGCGCCGCGGAGATGCGGCCCGCCAGGGATACCGCGTTGACGGATTCTTCGCTCATGGCGACAGACTCGCCCCGCGCACATCCTGGCCGCCAGGGCGCCGTGGGCCGACTGTGGACAAGAATATCCTGGGGGTAAATGCAGCGAGGCCGCCCCAGGGTTGGGGCGGCCTCGCGCTGTGTGGTTGTCCGGCGACGTCCTACTCTC
>NZ_RDBF01000060.1 GCF_003674095.1 Aeromicrobium phragmitis | reverse complement strand
GCCTCGGTGCCGAACACGCCCGGGGCCCCTAAACCCGACCCGATCGTCGTCGGCGACGGCATCACCCGCACCTTCGGCGGCCTGACCGCCGTCGACGTGGAGCACATCGAGATCCAGCGTGGCGTCATCACCGCCCTGATCGGCCCGAACGGCGCGGGCAAGACCACGCTGTTCAACCTGCTCACCGGGTTCGACAAGCCGGACGCGGGCGACTGGTCCTTCAACGGGAACCGACTCGCCGGGCTCCCGGCGTTCAAGGTCGCCCGGCTCGGCATGGTCCGCACGTTCCAGCTCACCAAGGTGCTCTCCAAGCTCACCGTGATCGAGAACATGCGCCTCGGCGCGACCGGGCAGCGTGGCGAGCACTTCTGGTTGTCGATGCTCCCGCCGCTGTGGCGAGCTCAGGAGCAGGCCAACACCGAGCGCGCCGACGACCTGCTGCGGCGGTTCAAGCTCGACGCCAAACGCGAGGATTTCGCCGGATCGCTCTCGGGCGGCCAGCGCAAGC
>NZ_RDBF01000059.1 GCF_003674095.1 Aeromicrobium phragmitis | reverse complement strand
GTCGACGACCGCAGTGAAATCCTGCCCGGCGTCCACCCGCTCCATCCGGCCCGGAACGCCCGCGCTCTCCGCGATCCCACGCGCCGCCTCCTGCGGGTCGTGGCCCTGGACGGCGAGCGCCGCGACGACTGCGGCTGCGTTGGCGACGTTGAACGTGCCCGGCAACGGCACGGAGAGGTCGACCTCGACGCCCTCGGGTCCCAGCAGTCGAGCCGTCGTGCCGGTCGGGTGAGCGACGACATCCACGGCGCGCCAGTCGGCCGGGTCACCATGCGTCGAGACCGTGACGACCGGCACCGTCGAGCCCGTGGCCAGGCGCCGTCCGTACTCGTCGTCCACCACGACGACGCCGGAGTTGGCGTGCTGCGGTGTCAGCAGGCTCGCCTTCGCGGCGAAGTACTCCTCCATGTCCGCGTGGAAGTCGAGGTGATCGCGGCCGAGATTGAGGAACACGCCGACGTCGAACGTGAAGCCGTCGACTCGTCCCTGCGCCAGCGCATGGCTCGAGAC
>NZ_RDBF01000058.1 GCF_003674095.1 Aeromicrobium phragmitis | reverse complement strand
CCTCATCGTGTTCTTCTGGACGCCGCCGCACACGTGGGCGCTCGCCATGCGGTACCGCGAGGACTACGCCGCGGCCGACGTCCCGATGCTCCCGTCCGTCGCGCCGGCGGCCGAGGTCGGCCGGCAGATCGTGCTGTACACCTGGGCGACGGTCATCACCTCGATCGCCGTGTGGCCCGTGGCCGATACGAGCTGGTTCTACCCGGCCGTCGCGATCGTGCTCGGCATCGTCTTCCTCGCCGAGGCCTACGATCTGCGCGGGCGGACGCGGGAGACGGAGCAGCTGTCGGTCATCAAGCCGATGCGGCTCTTCCACTTCTCCAACGCGTACCTCGCGTTGCTCTTCGTCGCCGCCGCACTGGACCCGTTCATCGGCTGAGCCGCGTTAGGCTCGGCGCATGCGCACCGCGATCACCTGGCTCGCCCTCGGCGCCGCCCACGCGGTGACCTGGTTGCTCTGGCCCACGGCGCTGGACGCTCCCGCCTGGTGGGTCGCCGCCGCGCTGACGTC
>NZ_RDBF01000057.1 GCF_003674095.1 Aeromicrobium phragmitis | reverse complement strand
CCATCATGCCGCCAGCGATGAGGGCACCAATCAGGCACAGCGCGGCCGCGATCCACGCGACCCACTGCACGATGGTTGTGATGCCCTCGGTGCCGGGCGGCTGAGTGCCGCGGCCCGGATCGGGAAGCTCGGTGACGATGAGTGCAGCGAGCGACGTGAGGTTATTTAGCATTGCTCCCCCTGAGGATGGTCTGAATTTCGGTGATGGCTTTGCGGGAGGATCGTTCAAGAGAGCCAGTTCCGAGTCCTCGACGCACGGACTCGTCCCACCCGATGTGCCAGGCGTGGGGGGCGCCGCCAGAGGCGACGTCCACCGCTCGGCTCAGCTCGCGTGGCAGGCGACCTGGGGCGTCTGCAACCCACACGATCCCGAGCAGCCGAATCTTCGGAGTGGTGCTGGCAGCCCACGCCCGCAAAGCCCTCTGCGCAGCCTCGACCGCTGAGCTCGACGTGCGCGAGGTGAGTAGGACCAATGGGGCCGGATCGACTTCGGGCCAACGATGGTGAGTCGC
>NZ_RDBF01000056.1 GCF_003674095.1 Aeromicrobium phragmitis | reverse complement strand
CTGGGGCGGAGTCGGTGACGATGAGGTCGAAGCCCTCGAACACCTCACGCAAGTGAGCGAGCGCTTCGTTCTCGCTGCGGTCGGGCGCGAAGCGGAAGTTCACCGTCAGCACGGCGTCATCGGGGATGACGTTGCCACTCACTCCCCCACGCACGCCCACGGCGTTGAGACCTTCGCGGTACACCAGGCCGTCGATCTCGACCTCGCGGGCGACGTACCTGTCGAGCGTGGCGAGCGCAGGCGCGAGCTTGTGGATCGCGTTGCTGCCCATCCAGGAGCGCGCCGAGTGCGACCGCTCGCCGGTGGTGCGGATCTCGACTCGCATCGTGCCCTGGCATCCCGCCTCGACGCCCGCGTTGGAGGGCTCCATGAGGATGGCGAAGTCGCCCTCGAGCCATTCGGGATGCTCACGCGCGATGCGGCCGAGGCCGTTGTGTTCGGCAGCGATCTCCTCGGCTTCGTAGAAGACGTACGTCACGTCACGGACGGGAGCGTTCAGCTCGGCAGCGAGCTT
>NZ_RDBF01000055.1 GCF_003674095.1 Aeromicrobium phragmitis | reverse complement strand
ATCGGCACCGACGGGCGGCTTCGCGTGCTGGGCCGCGCCGACGACATGGTCGTGTCCGGCGGAGTCAACGTCCCGCTCCCGGCCGTCGAGGAGGCGGTGCGCGCGCTGCCGAGCGTCCAGGACGTGGCCGTGGTCGGTGTGCCGGACGAGGAGTGGGGCACGCGTGTCGTCGCCGCCGTCGTCGGCGTGACAGAACTCGACACCGTGCGTGACGCCGTCGTCGCCGCCGGACACCCGCGCGCGTGGGCACCTCGCCAGCTCCTCACGCTCGACGAGCTCCCACTCCTGCCGGGCGGCAAGATCGATCGTCTGGCGCTGCGACGTCTTGCGGCGTGACCGATCTCCCAGGCTCGAACGGCCGAACTGTCGGTGCCACCCGTTATCGTGGGCAGGCCGGCCACTCGGCCGAGTCCGCTCTTTTTTTCGCATCCATGAGGTGAGTTCTGCCGTGTCTGCTCCCGCCCCCGCGGCTCCGACCAAGCTGGAGCGCGAGCACGTCATCCTGATCGGGGTG
>NZ_RDBF01000054.1 GCF_003674095.1 Aeromicrobium phragmitis | reverse complement strand
AGACGCGCGTGGCCGCCTGCGCGGTGGTCACGACTGTTCTCCCTTCTGGTGGGGGACATAGGCGTAGGTGCCGATGCGGATCAGGCCGGCCACGTCACCGCGGTCGCTGACGATCTCGCTCTCCCAGGTCATGAAGGCGCCCCGGCCGACGCCCGTCTCCTTCGGGGTGCACGCCACGAGCCGGCGGCCCCGGCGGCCGATCCGTTCGCCGGCGACGACCTCGCGGTGGAAGTCGACCTCGATGTCCGTCCCGAAGAACCCGGTGGTCTTCGGGCCGATCGGCATGTCGGCGTTGTTGATCGCCGTGTGGACGGGCTGGGCGTCGCGGTCGGCGGAATCGAACAACGTCTCCCCGGGCCGCCACGCGGCCGGGATCGTCCACGCGATGACGCCGGTGTAGGGCATCGTGACGTCCTCGAAGCCCGCGGCCCGCGCGACCTCGGGATCGGTGTGCAGCGCACAGTCGAACTCGAGCGGCTCCAGATAGCGCCGGATCGCGCCGCGTTCCACCGGATC
>NZ_RDBF01000053.1 GCF_003674095.1 Aeromicrobium phragmitis | reverse complement strand
GGCAAGCCGCACACGGTCCTGCCGCTCTCGGGGGTCACCCACATGACGCCGCAGGAGACCGTGGCCGAGAACCTCAAGCTTCTCCAGGTGCAGTTCCTCAGCGAGCATCTGCACCGCTGACGTGACGAAGGGGCGCCGAACCGCACGGTCCGGCGCCCCTGTCTCTGTGTCTCAGGAGCCCGGCTGGAACTCCACGATGTCCTGGTAGAGCTCGAGCTGTCGGCCCTCCAGGTTGTTCAGGAGGTAGTCACGGGCGCGGCTGCGGAACGCCTCCACGTCGACGTCCTCGACGACCTCGGGACCGCCGTTGGACGCCCACTCCTCGACGATGGATTCCGTCTCCTCCTCGATGCAGGCGCGGTCCTCTTCGCGGGTCTCGCGGACGGCCGTCTCCAGCGCGTCCTGCTGATCGGCCGACAGGCCCTCCCACGTGTCGCTGTTGACGACCACGAGCTGCGATCCGACCGAGTGGCGGTTGAGGCTCACGTAGTCCTGCACCTCGTCGTAGCTGTTGGCCGAGAC
>NZ_RDBF01000052.1 GCF_003674095.1 Aeromicrobium phragmitis | reverse complement strand
TGAAGGAGCTCGCCCACCTGCTGTTCCGCTTCGCCGAGAAGCAGGGCTGGACCAAGGATGCGCTGAGCTTCAATAACGTCGTCACGAGTTGGCCCGACGTCCTGGATGCGGCCAAGCGTGCCGCCGACGCCAGGCCACTAGCCACGCAGGCTGTGATCGACTTCGAACCCGAAGAGGACTGAGATGGGCTTCCTGACACCAATGTACGAGCTTGGTGAATACCTGACGTGGACGCGGTCGGGGGAGATCCAGCTCCCGGACTTCCAGCGTGGGTACAAGTGGGAAGACGAGCGCATCCGCCAGTTGCTGGTCACGGTGCTGCGGGGCCACCCTCTCGGCGCGGTCATGCTCCTGAAAACCGGCAATACCCAGGTTCGGTTCAAACCGCGTCCGATCGAGGGTGTCGAACTCGCGCCCGGCACTGAAGCGAAGTTCCTCCTGCTCGATGGCCAGCAGCGTCTGACGTCCCTCACGCAGGCGCCCAGCGGCGATGGCGCGGTCGCCACCAAGGACAGCCGCGGCAA
>NZ_RDBF01000051.1 GCF_003674095.1 Aeromicrobium phragmitis | reverse complement strand
CGTCGTGCGTTGTACGCGGAAGCCAGCGCCGTGGCCGCCTCGGCCTCACGATCCAAGGCGCCGACATACAGCTCGACGCCGCTCCCCGCGTGGCGGCGAACGGCGTCGAGTCGGTCCGCTACTTGCTGGCTCCGCTTCGATAGCTGAGGTACGTCCGTTGCGTGGCGATGTGGTCAGCCACGTACTTTGCGTCATGCCACACGCCCCAGATGAAGCTTGAACCGCGCCGGGACAGCCAGGGAAGCCCAAGGAAATAGATGCCCGGCTCGCTGGAGACGCCGCGGCGGTGCCGCGGCCGGCCTTTCTCGTCGAACGCGTCCGCGTGCAACCAGCTGTAGTCGGCCGTGAACCCGGTTGCCCAGACGATCGAGTTCACCCCGGCGTCCTGAAGGTCGAGCTCACGATGCGGCTGTGAGGCGCAATCGGGAAGTGCGCCGAGCTCACGGGCTCGTGGTTCCTCCGGGAATGCGAGGCCGTTGCGCGCAATGTAGTCGTCAGCGGCATCGAGAAGTGCGAGATAGTTCGCG
>NZ_RDBF01000006.1 GCF_003674095.1 Aeromicrobium phragmitis | reverse complement strand
CGAGCATCCTCATCTGTCATGGTCATCAGTGTCGTCCTTCAATCAGGAGACGAACCACTTACACAAACCATCTGACACGCCCTCTCGCGCGGCGCGTGTCGCTCGACGTCACGCGGCTACACGAAAGTCAGGGCGACCGCGGTGGCGATCGCGGTGAGCACCGCCGCGTAGAGGACCGAACCGCCGGTGCGCCACGCGGCCGTTCCCTCCTCGACGACCGGAAGTTCGCGCCAGCGGAACACCGCGACGGCGAGCCCGACGGCGAAGACCGCCACCCCCAGCACCCAGATCCACTGCGTCCACTCGTCCCAGCCCGCGAGTGCTCGCACGACCACGATCGCGACCAGTGCTTCGAGGGCGACGACCGCCAGCCGGACCCGCGACGGAGCGTTCTTCCCGCCGAATGCGGCACCCAGCAACGCCGCCAGCTCGATGGCCAGCAGTCCGATGAGGAACCACGTGATGATCACGAACCGCTGACCTCCTTGAGGAGTGCGAAGCCGGCCTCGTCCAGATCGACGGACGTCGCACCGGCGAGATAGACCGCGACGCCACGCTCACGGTCCAGGCCGAACCACGACCGGAATCCGCCGGTGCCGCCGTTGTGCCACGTGACGGTCTGCCCGTCGACCTCCTCGGTCAGCCACGCGGCGCCGATCCGCACCCCTTCGGCGAAATCGGTCTGCGGGTCCAACGCCGCAACGCCCGGTGCCGTCTGGTCGAGCAGGGCCTGTGCGAGCGCCGCCATGTCCTCGGCGCTCGCCCGGATGGCTCCCGCTGGGGCGAAGCCCTCGTTGGCCCACGCCTGCTGAGCGCGGCCGGCGCGGTCGCGGCCCTGCACGGCGTCGTCGCCGAGCTGCTCGGGTGACGTGGGAACCGCGAGCGAGGTCAGACCCAGCGGCTCGGCGATGCGTTCGGCGACCAGTTCCGGGTAGCTGGAATCGGCGGCCGCGGCGAGCGCGTGACCGAGGACGGCGTAACCGAGGTTGGAGTACAACGGCTCCTTCTCCCCGAGGTCGATCGATCGCAGCTGATCGACCAGCTCGTCCCGTGACTCGGAATAGGGATTGCGGGCGAGGAGGGTGTCGAGCGCGGCGCGGACGAAGAAGCCGACACCGCCGCCGAGCCGCGGCAGGCCCGAACGCTGCTGGCTGAGCTCCTCGAGGGTGACGTCCCCGACCGCTCCCTCGAGATCGAGGAGATCGCCCAGCCGCGTGTCCGGCCGGACCTCCCCGCGCTCGGCCATGTCGGCGTAGAGCAATCCGGTCACCCCCTTGGTGATCGAACCGATCTCGAAGGTGCCGTCCAGCGGCGCTCCGACCGTGGCGGTGCGCTGGCCCTCGGGAGTCACCGCGGCGACCGACAGCGCGTGGACGCCGTACGACGGCACCTGGTCGAGCGCCTGACGGCCCAGCTCCTCGTCACCGGCGACCGGCGAACCGGCGGTGACGGCGCCGGCTCCGGGCCTCAGCCAGAAACCGACGGCGAGCCCGACCACGGCCATCACCGAGGCCGCGATGCTGATCTGTCGCTTCATCAACTGCTCACTCCCACGGCGACGAGTAGGGGGACGACGCGCTCGGCCGGCACGGTGACGTGGCCGCGCGCCGCCTGGCGCAACCAGCCGGCGGCGGTGAGCGCCTTGAGGTGGTGGTAGATCTGCCCGGTCGAGGCGAGCGCGAGTTGCTCGGCGAGATCGGTCACCTTGGTGGTGCCGCGCAGGACGGCGAGCACCAGTGACAGTCGCACCGGGTGCCCGAGCGCCGCTAGCCGGTCGGCGAACGCGTCGACCCGGTCCGGATCGATGAGTTCTGCGACCGGTCGCCCCATCTGCCACTCGGCCGGACCCATCCCCGTCTCGACGATCCCGGCCCACACCACGACGCCGTCATTGCCCTCGGCCGCCGGTCGCAGACCGTCGAGAACCCAGAAGTCGCCCGCGGACGGGCCGGGCGCCGCAGGCGCTTCCTCCAGCGCCGCCACCCGTTCCTCGAGCCGGGCGATCCGCTCCTCCATCAACATATTCCAAAACTACGAAATTTCGGAAAACTTGTCGAGACCTGTGCCTCGAGTCCCGCGGGAGGTCAGTCGAAGTCGAGGCGCTCGTCGAGCTCGGCGCGCGTGGCGCCGCTGGCGAGCATGAGGTCCGCCGAGAGGGAACGGATCTGCGCGGCGATCGACGCGGTGTTGACGGTGACGATCTCCGGCAGTGACGACATGGCGATCCGAGACGCCTCGACGAGCTCCTCGCGCGCCTCGTCGAACTCGTCACTTTGCGCAAGGTCGTCGGCGAAGATGCCGACCGCGACGACGAGCCGATCGATCGCCTCGTCGAGGCCGGCCGGCGCGCTCTCGTCGTGACGCAACATCGCCGCGACGCGCCGCGCCAACACACGCGCGTCGCGCACGGCGTTGTCGAGGTCGGTCACCGAGTCGACGTAGCGCGCGACGTCGTCGCGCTGGCGCCACCGCATGGGCGACATGCGCGCGACCTCCGCGACGTTGGTGGCGGTATCGGAGACCGAGTCGACCAGACTCTGCGCCGCCCGCGCCTCCTCCAACGCGAGGTCGGCGAGGGCCGCGTCATCGGTGCGCAACGCTTGCGCGACGCGACTGAGAACACCTCCCAGGCGACGCAGCAATCGCTGCACGTCGCCGTCGATGTCGCGGACCGGGTTGCGCGGAATCAGCACGACCATCGCGAGCCCGAAGAGGCCGCCGACGAGGGCGTCGAGGAACCGGGTGAGGGCCGGGTCGCTCGCGCCGGGCAGCGGAACGACCGCGGCCAGCAGCAGCCCGGAGTTGATGGCCTGAGTCATCGCCATGCCCTTGATTCCGAGGAGGGTGGCGATCGCTGCCGTGAGCGCCGCCACGAGCGCGATCTGCCAGGCGCCACGGCCGATGCCGAGGATGAGCAACTCGCCGATGAAGACGCCGACCGCGACACCGAGCACCAGCTCGAAAGTCACCCGGACCCGCATGCCGACGCCCGCCGTCAGCGCGAGTACCGCGGCGATCGGCGCGAAGAAGGCCTGCTGGTGGCCCAGGATGTAGGTGGCGACGGCGAAGGCGCCACCGGTCGCGATGCTGATCCGGAGGATCAGGCGCCAGCGATGACGCAAGGTCATCGCCCGGTCGGCGAACGTCGTCTGGGGCCGGGGAACCCTCAGCCGACGAAACGGGAGCTCGCTCACAGATACAGCCCGGTCTGCCCTTCCTCGATGCGCTCCGACGCGACGGCATGAAGATCGCGTTCGCGCAGCAGAATGAAGCTCTCGCCGCGCACCTCGACCTCAGCCCGGTCCTCGGGATCGAACAACACGCGATCGCCGAGCTGCACGCTGCGGACCTGCGAGCCTGCGGCCTCGACCCGCGCCCACGCGAGGCGGCGGCCCATCGCGGCCGTCGCGGGGATGACGATGCCGCCCGAGGACCGCCGGTCGCCGGCGTCCTTGTCGACCGAGACGAGGAGCCGGTCGTGCAGCATGCGGATGGGAAGCTTGGCGTCGTCGGACATGGTCAGTCCAACAGGCGGCGGACGACGATGATTCCGCCCACCACGGCGGCGGTGATGGCGACGACCGGAACCACGTTCTCGACACGAACGGAGCCGTCCGGAGCCACGAAGTGCGCCTTCACCTGGGCGAGCTGTCGTTTGACGATGTTCTTCGGATTGGATCGGTCGATGAGTTCGTCGATCGTGCCCGCGAGCCGCACGCGAATGTCCTCGATCTCGTCGACGAGCTGGTCCGGGCTGGCTTGTGACACGTCATGCCTCTCGTTCGGTCCTTCTGTCATGAGCCAGGATAGTGCGTATGAGCACCCGACTGCAGCCCGGCGACACGGCACCCGACTTCACTCTTCCCAGCGACACCGGTGACGAGGTCACGCTCTCGGATCTGCGCGGCCAGCGCGTCATCGTGTACTTCTACCCCGCCGCGATGACGCCCGGCTGCACGAAGCAGGCGTGCGACTTCAGCGACTCCATCGATCGGCTCCGAGGCGAAGGCTTCGAGGTGCTCGGCATCTCTCCGGACAAGCCGGAGAAGCTCGCGAAGTTCCGCGAGCGCGACGGTCTCACCATCACACTGCTCTCCGATCCGGAGAAGCAGGTCCTCTCGGCCTATGGCGCGTTCGGTGAGAAGAAGCTCTACGGCAAGGTCGTCGAAGGGGTCATCCGCTCGACGTTCGTCATCGACGCCGACGGCAACGTCGAGCTCGCCCAGTACAACGTCAAGGCCACCGGTCACGTCGCCAAGCTCCGCAAGGACCTCGGCCTCGGCGCCTGACCCGACCCGCGGCGGTGGGATCGGGGCGCGCAGCCGGGCACGCCCCCGTCCTCACCCGCGAGTGGTGCAATTTCGTCACCGGTTCAGGGCTCCGATCGCGAACGTGCACCACTCGCGCAGAAATGTGCACCACTCGGCGTACACCGAATTCGGCGCGGGTCGCGCGGTGCCGGCACTCCGCGCTTTCACTCGCGTCAGCGACGCAGGGGTCCCCCGCAGGTAGGTGTCGCCTATTCTTTGGGCTGGGGCCGGTGTGGTGGAACTGGTAGACACGCAGGATTTAGGTTCCTGTGTCCTAGGACGTGCAGGTTCGAGTCCTGTCACCGGCACCCTGGCGAGGTGGCGATTCCCTCGTGCTACGGAATCCCAAGCGCCGCGGCAGCCAGCGCCCTCACATCTACCCGAAGCTCGCGGGAAGATCGCTGCTGTTCTCTGTGCCGCCGTCGGGACTACCTCCTCCCGCCCTCACTCGAGCTCAGCGAGGAACCGACCGACCTCCGCGTTGAAGAAGTCCGGGTTCTCCAGGTTCGGGTAGTGGCCGCTGCCCGGCACCTCCACGTACCGCCCGTCGGGCACCGCATCCGCCAGCCGCCGACCCATGTCGCGATGGTCGCCTCCGTCGAGCGCGCCGCAAATGGCCAGCACCGGCGCCTGGATCTGCCCGAGCCGCTCCCAGGTCTGCGTCACCGGAGTCGGTGGCACGGGCGGCACGGGCCTCCCGTCGGGGCCGACCTGCACGTGGGCGGCGAGCGTGTCGCGCGCCATCGTCTCGATGAGGTCCAGCACGTCGCCATCGACGTCCGCGCGGTCTCGCTGCGGGCCGGGCACGAAGCGCATGAAGGCCTCCACCCAGCCGTCGGCGTCACCGCGTTCCCCGGCCGCCTGCCACGCGGTGAACACCTCCAGCGCCCACGGCTCGCGGAACTGCGGCTCACTCGTCCCAGTGCCGCTCACCACGAGCGCCGCCACCCGCTCGGGATGCTCGAGTGCCGTGTCGACCGCGGTGCCCCCACCCATCGACACGCCGCCGAGGACAGCGCGCTCGATTCCCAGACGGTCGAGCAAGGCGACGACGTCGTCGCAGAAGCGGTACGGGCCGTCGGCGTCCGAGCTGCCGCCGTGTCCCCGCGCGTCGGGCACGATGAGGCGCCGCTCCTCGAACGCACCGAGCTGTGGGCCCCACATGCGACGGTCCACCGCCCCGCCGTGGAGCAGCACGAGGGGCAGGGCATCGTCATCGGCCGCGGGGATGTCGAGGAACGCCACGCGATGGTCGGACAGGTCCAGGGTGCGAAGAGAAGTCGTCCACATGACAACCAAGGTGTCATATCTCGAGGCGTTTGACAACTGAGGTGTCATACTGTTCGTGTGAGCACTCCCCTCGGCCCCGACACCCTGGCCGACCGACTCGCCGAGGTCTACGTGGCTCTCGGCCCCGTCTACCGCAAAGTCGCGCGGATCGTCGAGCGCGATCAAAGCGTCATGGGCATGTCGGTCGGCGTGCGGTCGGTTCTCGACCAACTCCGGCGCGGAGGGGACCTGACCGTTCCCCAGATGGCGCGCGACCAGGACCTCAGCCGCCAGTTCGTTCAGCGCATGGTCAACGACGCTCTCGCCGCGGGGCTCGTGGAGCTCATCGACAACCCCGCGCACCGCCGGTCGTCGCTCGTGCGCCTCACCCCGGCGGGTGCCGAGGCGATCGAGGCGGTGGCGGCGCGCGAACACCGGCTGATGAGTCGCGTCGGCGGCGACCTCACCGGTGACGAACTCGACGCCACCCTGCGCGTTCTGCGCCACATGCTGGCCGCCCTCGAGGAGGTCGAAGCCGCCGGCAGCTGAGCACACGCGCCCTTGCCACGCAGGAGGTCGTCGACCTCATCGCCGTGGTGTACCGGCAGTAAGCTGCCCGGGTGTTCCGGATCCTGTTCTTCGAGCCGCGCATCGCGGGCAACACCGGCAACGCGATCCGGCTGGCGGCCGCGACCGGCTCCGAGCTTCACCTGGTCGACCCGCTCTTCGACTTCGAGGACAGCAAGCTGCGCCGCGCCGGCCTGGACTATCACGACCTGGCCGTGGTCACGGTGCACCAGACCCTCGCCGACGCCTGGGCACGCTTGCTCCCCGCCCGCGTCTTCGCGTTCACCACGCAGGCCACCCGCCGCTACACCGACGTGGCCTACGAGTCCGGCGACGTGCTGCTGTTCGGGCCCGAGCCCACCGGCCTGCCGCCCGAGGTGCTCGACGACGAGGCGGTCACGGACCGTCTGCGCCTCCCCATGCAGCCCGCACGACGCTCGATGAACCTCGCCAACTGCGCCTCGATCGCGGTGTACGAGGCGTGGCGGCAGCACGACTTCGCCGGCGGCGTCTGAGCGCCGGGGACGACGTCCACCGGCTGCGCCTCGCCCGATAGGTTGGAGACCATGACGACCCCCGACCATCCCGGAGCATTCGGTTACGGCCTGGCCACCGTCACCCCCGACGGCACCGTCCTCGACGTCTGGTACCCCGAGCCGCAGCTCGGCGCCGCCCCCGAGAGCCTCAGCGAGCCGGACGAGCTCACCGCCGCGGCCGGCGACGACCCCATTCGTCAGGTGACCCGTGCCGTCGTGTTCACCGCGATCGACGACCTCCAGGCGCCCCCGACGGACGCCTACGACGTCTACCTGCGACTGCACCTGCTGTCGCATCGCCTCGTGCCGCCGCACGGGCAGAACCTCGACGGCGTCTTCGGCCTCCTCGCCAACGTGGTGTGGACGAACCTCGGACCCTGTGCGGTCGAGGGCTTCGAGAGCACCCGCGCCCGTGCTCGCGCCGCCGGGCACCACGTGTCCGTCACGAGCGTCGACAAGTTCCCCCGGATGACCGACTACGTCGTGCCGTCCGGCGTACGGATCGGCGATGCCGACCGGGTCCGTCTCGGCGCCCACCTCGCCGCGGGCACCACCGTCATGCACGAGGGCTTCGTGAACTTCAACGCCGGCACCCTCGGCACCGCCATGGTGGAAGGCCGGATCTCGGCCGGCGTCACCGTCGGCAACGGGTCCGACGTCGGCGGCGGCGCGTCCATCATGGGCACGCTGTCCGGTGGCGGCAAGGAAGTCATCTCCGTCGGCGAAGGCTGCCTCATCGGTGCCAACGCGGGCATCGGCATCTCGCTCGGCGACGATTGCGTCGTGGCCGCAGGCACGTACGTGACGGCCGGCAGCCGGGTCACCCTTCCCGACGGCAAGGTCGTCAAGGCGGCCGAGCTGTCCGGGGCGAGCGGCATCCTGTTCCTCACCAACAGCCAGACGGGCGCTTTGGAAGCCCGGCCGCGCGAGGGGCGCAGCAGCGTGGAACTCAACGCCGCACTGCACGCCAACTGACCCATGCGCTTCCGGTGGGTTCTCGCGGGCGGACTACTGGTGGCCGGCGCCGTGGTCGCGGTCGTGGTGACCGACTCCGACCCGCGGCGAACCCAGTACTGCGTCGCCGAGGTCGGCGACCTGCGCGCCAGGACCGACCTGGAGCAGGCGAAGTGGACCACCCTGATGTCGGCGATCGCCGATCGTCGTGGCCTGCCCCCGCGCGCCACGACGATCGCGATCGCCACGGCCTATCAGGAATCGCGGATTCACAACATCGACTACGGCGACCGCGACTCGCTCGGGCTGTTCCAGCAGCGTCCGTCACAGGGGTGGGGCGCCCCTGAGCAGGTCATGGACCCGACGTACGCGATCAATCGGTTCTACGACGGTCTCGTGGAGGTGCCGAACTACACGAACCTCCCGATCACCGAGGCGGCCCAGGCCGTGCAGCGGTCCGCCTACCCGGAGGCCTACGCCGACCACGAGCCGTTCGCGCGAGCCCTCGCGTCCGCTCAGCGCGGGCACTCCCCCGCCAGCTTCGCGTGCCACATCAATCCTGTCGCCGGTGGTTCGGTGCCGCAGATCGTGTCGGCGCTCGAGAACGCCTACGGCCCGCTGCCGAACGAGCCGGCGAACGACGGCAATAGCGTGAGGCTGCCGGTCAGCGACGCCGCGGAGCCCGCAGTACGCGGGTGGGCGCTCGCTCACTTCCTCGTGGGCAACGCCGCTGAACTCCGGATCGAGCGCATTGCCTTCGACGGCAGGTCGTGGGCCGCGGACGATTACGAGGGCGGGTGGCGCGAGGATGCTGACGCCCCCGCCGACGCCGTCGTCGCCCGGGTCGGCTGACCGGGCGACGAGGGCGTCGCTCAGCCGATGTCGCGGCGCAGGGTGACGAAGCGGGCGCCGAGCGCGAACACCGCGATGTAGGCCAGCATCACGAGACCCCCGGCCCAACGGCTGAGCAGGTCGGTCTCGCCCATCGAGCCGAAGAAGCTGGTACCGAGGACGGCGTCTGCGGCGGCACCGGGGAGGTAGGCCGAGACGCCCTGCAGCGCGTCGACGGCCCCCAGCGCGACGCGCGCGATCGGCTCGACGAACTGGGTGAACCCGATGATCACGATGATCGCCGCGACCTGATTGGTCAGGAGACCGCCGATCGCGACGCCGAGCACGGTCCACAGCGCCATCACGACGACCGACCAGCCGATGAGCGCCCACACGTCACCGCTGCCCAGGTAGGAGCCGTCACCCATCAACGCGAGCACCGGGGACGCGCCGACGACGGTTCCGGCCGTCGCGAGCACCCCGATGATGACGCCGAAGATCGCGGCGACGACAAGCTTGGCCAGCACCAGGATCGTGCGACGCGGCTCGACGAGCAGGGTCGGCGTGATCGTCTGGTGCCGGAACTCGTTCGTGAACAGCAGGCTGCCGATGATGAGTGGGAACACGTAACCGAGCGGGCTCGTCAACGAGTACGTCATCGTCGCGGCGGTCTCGCCCGACATCTGCGGGACGCCGGCCGACGCCGCTTCCCCAGCCGACATGGTGCTGCCGAAGGCGAACGAGAACGCCATCACCGCACCGAGGAACACCAGGTAGGCGAACATCGCCAAGCCGAGGATCCACCACATGCGGGTGGACAGGAACTTGCGGAACTCACCACGAATCGCCGCGCTCACTGGGCCACCTCCTGCGTCGGTTCTCCGGTGAGTCTCAAGAACACGTCCTCCAAACCGACGCCCACGTCCGAGAGGCGGTGCAGTTCGATGTTGGCCGCGAAGGCGGCGGCGCCGACCTGCGGGGCCTCGACGTCGTGCAGTACGACGACACCGTCGTGCCGCGGCTCAGCACGCCACTGCTGGGTACCGGCGAGCTCGAGCACGCGCTGCGGTGTCGGGCTCAGCACCTCGACGCTCGGCGCAGCAAGGGTGCGCAGGTCGCTGAGTGAGGATTCGTGGACGAGCCGGCCCTTGGCGATGATGACGACGTCGTCGACCGTGCTCTGGACCTCGCTCAGCACGTGGCTGGAAACCAGCACCGTCTTGCCCTCGTCGGCGAACGCTCGCAGGAGCTGACGGAGCCATACGATGCCTTGCGGATCGAGCCCGTTGGCCGGCTCGTCGAGGATCACGACGGCCGGATCGCCGAGCATGGCGTAGGCCAGGGCCAGGCGCTGACGCATGCCCATGGAGTAGCCGCCCACCCGGCGCTTCTTGGCCTGGTCGAGGCCGACCAGTTCGAGCAGCTCGTGGCAGCGCGACTCCCGAACCCCGACCTGCGGGGCGAACATGCGCAGGTGATCGAGCCCCGAACGGCCCGGGTGGAAGGCGGACGCCTCGAGCGACGCGCCGACGGTCTGCGCCGGCTGACGCAGCTCCAGGTACGGCGAGTCGCCGATGAGCGCGCGGCCGGAGGTGGGGCGGACGAGACCGAGCAACATCCGCAGCGTGGTGGTCTTGCCGGCCCCGTTGGGGCCGAGGAAACCGGTCACGGCTCCCGGGCGGACGGTGAACGACAGATCGTCGACCGCCTTGACTGGTCCGAAATGCTTGCTGAGTCGATCGATCGTCACCGCAGCGGGCGCCGTCATCGTCGTCCTTCCCTCGTGGACAGGCTGGCGGTTCGACCCTATCGTCCGCTTTGCTCGCCGATCACGAGGGCTCCTCGCCCGGTCCTCGCCGCGCTCAGAGCGTTTCGGACCCGTGGCGCGCGTCGTACGTGTCGCCGGTGACCCGCGTCTTGAGGAAGCTGAGCGCGGAGGCCACCTTGCCACCCGGCGTGTCCCAGTACTCGCCGTCCTGCAGGTCGACGCGCAGCAGCACCGCGTTCGGATCGTCGGGACCGCCGGGCAGCCACGCCTCGGCGAACGTCGTCCACAGTTCGCGCAGCTTGTCCGGGTCGTTCACCACGGTGGCGGTGCCCGATGCAGCCACCCACGCATCGCGGGAACTGAACGTCAATTGCACGCGTGGATTGAGGTTGATGTCCCCCACGTGGCGGGTTTCGCGCGCGGTGATGAACCACATCTGCGCGCTCGGCTGTACCTGCTGACGCGCCATGGGGACGGCTCGCAGCTCCCCCGCCGGCCCGATGGTCGTCATCATGGCGATCGGCATGTCGTCCATGAGTTCGAGCAGATGGTCGCGATCCTCGGTCATGCCAGCCTCCTCGGCTTCGTCTCCCTTTCGCCCACCGTAGGCACAGGTGCGGCGCGACCGCAGCGCACACGAGAGAGCGCGCTACGCGTGAAGCAGGGGTGGGAGCGCCGTCAGACGAGGCGCGAGGCAGCGGCCTCGATACGCTCGTCGGTCGCGGTGAAGCCGACCCGCACGTGGCGGGCGCCCGCCGGACCGTAGAACTCCCCCGGAGCGACGAGGATGCCGCGCTCGGCGAGCCACGCGACCGTCTCGCGGCAGTGCTCGTCGCGCGTCGCCCACAGGTAGAGCGAGCCCTGCGAATGCGTGATCTCGAAACCGGCCTTCTCCAGGGCGGTGCGCAGCACGGCTCGCCGCCGGGCATAACGCTCGCGCTGGGCGTCGACGTGCGTGTCGTCGCCGAGCGCCGCTTCCATCGCCGCCGCCACCGGCGCGGGCAGCATGAATCCGAGGTGCTTGCGCAGCGCCAGCAGCTCACCGATCACCGACTGGTCTCCCACGACGAACGCGTCACGGTATCCGGCCAGATTCGAGCGCTTGGACAACGAGTGGACCGCCAAGATCCCCTCGAGCGAACCGCCGTTGATGTCCGGGTGGAGCACCGACGTGGCTTCGCCCTCCCAGACGAACTCCAGATAGCACTCGTCGCTCACCAGCAGTGTGCCGCGCTCGCGACACCACTGCACCGTCTTGCGCAGATGGTCGGCGCCGAGTACTTGGCCGTGCGGGTTGGCGGGCGAGTTCAGATAGAGCAGCCGCGGAGCCGCCGGTCCGAACGCGACCGTGCTGTCCGCCGCCACGGGTTCGCAGCGGGCGTAGCGGGCGCCGACCTCGTAGGTGGGATAGGCGAGCGTCGGGAACGCGACGACGTCCCCCGGACCCAGACCGAGCTGGGCCGGAAGGTTGCCGATGAACTCCTTGGAGCCGACCGTCGGGAGCACCTGGTCGGGGCTCACCCCGGTGATGCCGAAGCGCCGATCGAGCCAGTCCACAACGGACTGACGCAGCGAGACCGGGCCGAACACCGTGGGGTACCCCGGCGCGTTCGCTGCACGCGCGAGCGCATCCTGGGCGACCTGTGGAGAGTCGTCGACGGGAGTGCCGACGGAGAGGTCGACGATGCCGTCACGGTGCGCTGCCGCACGCGCCTTGGCCTCCGCGAGGGTGTCCCAGGGGAAGACGGGAAGGCGGGCCGAGACCGGGCCGGTCACGCCGCGCTCACTCCTGGTTCTGCGGCGGGAGTGCCTCGATCAGCGGGTGATCGGCGTCGATGACGCCCATCTTCGCGGCGCCGCCGGGCGAGCCCAGCTTGTCGAAGAAGTGGACGTTCGCGTCGTAGTAGTCCTTCCACTCCTCGGGAGTGTCGTCTTCGTAGAAGATCGCCTCCACCGGGCAGACCGGCTCGCATGCACCGCAGTCGACGCACTCGTCGGGGTGGATGTAGAGCATGCGGTTGCCCTCGTAGATGCAGTCGACCGGACACTCGTCCACGCAGGCACGGTCCTTGATGTCGACACACGGCTGGGCAATCACGTAAGTCACGGGAAGCACTCCTTCGAAACGGTCGTTATCCAGTATCGCGGGACTCGCGTACCGGTCGCACCTGAGGTCCACCTTATGAACGCACCCTGAGACGCTGGACGGGTGAACCCCCTCGGCACCGACGACGTCGGCCAGCGCGTGACCGTCCGCGCCCTCACCGGGCGGCTCGGCCCGACCGGCGGACCACAGTTCACCGATACCGTCGGGCGGCTCGTGCGCGTCGACGAGGAGCACCTCGCCATCGAGCGCCGCGACGGGTCCATCACCCACGTGGAGCGCGCCGCCATCGTCGCGGCGAAGCGGATACCGGGTCGGCCGCGGCGCAGCCGCCCGGCACACGGGGTCGGCGCCGACGACCTGCTGAGGATCACGTCACGCGGTTGGCCGGCCGTACACTCCGAACCGCTCGGCGAGTGGGAGTTGCGCGCAGCCGGCGGCTTCACGGGTCGAGCCAACTCCGCGGCCGTCCACGGCGATCCGGGCCTGCCATTCGCCGAGGCGCTGAAGGCGATCGTCGCCTTCGCCGAACGACACGCGATCGCGCCCGCCGCACAAGTGGTGGTGGGCTCACCCTGGCACGGCCGGTTCCTCGACGCGGGTTGGGAACCGCTCCGAACCAGCCGGCCCGGCGCCATCGTCCAGGTCGCCGACATCGGAGCGCACGAGCCCGATCCCGCGGTCACGATCACGTCACGCGCCAGCGAGGAGTGGCTTGCGCGGTACGGGCGGGTCGAGGATCCAGCGATCGCCCGCGCCGTGCTCGAAGGTCCGGAGCGCGTGGGATTCGCGACCCTGGAGGGCTCGGCGATCGGTCGTGTCGTGGTGACGGGCGAGTGGGCCGGCCTGGCCGCGGTCGAGGTCGATCCGGCCGAGCGGCGCCGCGGGCTCGCCCGGCGCCTGGTGACCTCGTGCCTCGCCTGGGCCGTCGGGCAGGGTGCCGACAAGGCCTATCTGCAGGTCATGCGAGACAACCTCCCCGCCCGGCAGTTGTACGCACCCTTCGGCTTCGCCACCCACCATGAATATCTCTACCTCCAGCCCCCGCGCATCGCCCTGCCCTCGGCGGTCGAGTAACGGCGGCTGGTCTCGATACGTCGGTCGCTGAGCGACCTCCTACCTACGGCCGAATTAGGTGATCGAGTAGCGGCGGCTGGTCTCGATACGTCGGTCGCTGAGCGACCTCCTACTCGACCACCTATGGCCGAATTAGGTGGTCGCGTAGCGGCGAGCTCTGCGAGCCGCGTATCGAGACCCGCTCACCTCACGTGGTCTCGATACGGCTCCGCAAGCTCCGCCTACTCGACCACCTGTGGTCGGGTTCGGTGGTTCAGTCTTCGGGCGGGGGGTCGGGGGTGGGCTGGGGACCGCAGATGACGTGGTCGGCCGCCTGGTAGCGAGCGGTGTTCGTCTCGGACTTCACCTTCTGCCCGTTCTGATAGAAGGTCCGGTAGATGTCGATGTCGAAGCCCTGGATCGGCGACTGCGGCACGCATCGGTTCGTGTCGTCGTACCGCACGCCCGGCTGACGGAAGTTGCGGCGCGGAGACTCACCGGCCTCGATGTCGTACTCCTTGGTGCCCCACATCTCGACCGTCATCGCGCCCTGCGTCCCCGGGGTGCTGCGGTTGACGTAGGCGCGGATGAGCACCCCGTTCTTGAGCGAGTTCTTGAACCGCAAGTCGAGGTGCCCGTAGTACACCGTCGCCTCCCGGCCCACCGGGTAGCGGTTGATGTAGAACGCATGCGGGTGATGCTCGACGTCTTCGAGTCCGGCGAAGAACGCGGCGTTGTATGTCGTCGTGACGACCTGGGAGACTCCCCCGCCCATCTCCTCGCGGAACACCCCGCCGTTGATGACCGTGCCCATCGCGAAGCCGTTGGCGACCGTCCGCTCGCCGACCGTCTCGTTGAAGCTGAACGTCTCACCCGGCTCGAGGATCGTGCCGTTGATGAGTTCGGCCGCGCGCGCCTGATTGATGTTGCGGTAATCGGCGTGCGGATAGTTGGTGGTGAAGGTCGAGATCTTCTCGCGGATGTTGAGCGCCTCGGCGTCCTCGGTCGTGAACTCGGGCTCGACCGGAGTGGCTTCGACCGTGATCGAGCGTTCGGCCCCCGACTTCGTGATGACCGGGAGCAACTGCTCGGACATCGTCTTCGGGTCGAGTCCGAGACCGGGTTTGCTCGGCACGACGACGGGCTGGTTGTTCTGGATCTCGATGCTCGCGTCGACCGCCTTCTCCCCGATGCCGGTCGTGGAGTCGGTCAGCGGCTGCTCCAGCGTCTGCGGATCGATCTTCGCTTGCATGCTGCCGTCCACGACCTCGACGGTGAGCGCGGGCGTGTAGGCGGTGGTGGGCAGTTCGACCGACTGCTCGCCCACGTTGAGGATCACCGGACCACTCACCGCCGGCTCGGCGATCGTGCGCATCGCCTCAGCGAGCCCTGCCGAATCGACCTGCGGCTCGACGGTGCTGGTCGGGACGTCGACGGGGTCCTCGGTCATGAGGTAGGCGTCCGTGATGGCCTCGCCGAGCTCGTCTCGCTCGACGAGCTCGCCGGCCACGGGCTCCCGCGGCTCGGGCCGCCCCTCGGGGAAGGAGATGAACGCTTCCACGACGGGAACGTCCACGGTCTCGGCGATCGTGCCGACCGCACCCTCGAGCTTCTCGTCGTCCACGTCGAGAACGGGGGCGTAGTCGCGGTCGCCGAAGACGAGCGCCCACATGTCCCGCGGGTCCCAGGTGCGTTCCCCACCGGCCGCGTCGATGCTCTCTTCGACGTCGAGCTCGAGGCCGATGTCGGCCGGCGCCAGCTCGAACGTCTGCTCGCCGTGCTGGACGACGATCGGCGCGTCCACCCGCTCCGCGACGCTCTGCTCGAGAGTGCTCACCGCGGCGGCGGGCTCCATGCCCCCGACATCGACCTGCGCGACGGTCGTATTGGCCGGTAGCCGTTCACCGGTGAGGAGATAGCCCGCGACGTACGCGGCACCGAGCACCGCCACGACGCCCCCGAGCGTCCACCAGGGCCACCGCCGGCGCTTGGTGCCTTTCGCCTTGGCGGTGGTCGAGGTCTTCTTCGTCACTGAGATCCTCCGTAGACCGTCTTCTCCGACTCCGGGGATCGCACGATCGTCCCGTAGTGGGAACGGTAATACAGCAGAGGATCGTCCGGTCCCTCCCGTACCCCTGCGTCGACGACGCGTCCGACGAGAATGGTGTGGTCGCCCCCCTCATGGGCGGCGACGGTCTCACATTCGAGCCAGGCGAGCGAAGCATCGAGCAGCGCGACGCCCGTGCTGCCGCGGTGGTGTTTGATCTCGGCGAACTGCTGCTCGAGCGGCCGCCCACGATGGGCGAACCAGGCCGAGTCGTCACGACCCTCTTCGGCCAAGATCGACACGCCCCACACCCCTGCGTCCAGCACCGCGTCGTGGAAGCGACTCGTCTTGTGCGAGCACACCAGCACCAGGGGCGGGTCGAGCGAAACGGAGGTGAACGCGCTCGCGGTCATGGCGTGGTCGATGCCCTCGTGGACGGTGGATACCACCGTCACGCCGCTGGCGAATCGGGACAACGCGCCGCGAAAGGCGACCTGATCGACGGGCTCGGACACCCTCTCAGCCTAGGAGGTGGAGCCTGATCTCCGGTGAGGGGACCGCCAGGTGATCACCACGAAGATGAGGAGGGGTGCCAGCGTGAACGTCCAGCCCGCCGCGTCCGACGACACGAGCACGTCGCGGCCCAGTTGCACGAGCAGCACGACGAAGGCCCAGGCTCCCCCGGCCCATACCGGACCGAGGTCGGCCAGGTACGCCGCGGACGCGGCGATCAGCCAGGCCAGCATCAGCACGACGAGAAGTCCCCACGGCAGCCCGAGCCCGGCGAGCTCGAGGCGCTGCCGGTGCACGAGCACCCCCAGAAGGGCGGCGTAGCCGCCGATCGCGACGCAGGCGAGACGCCCGATCACACGCCCGCGAACAGGTCGTCCTCGAAACCGCCCGGACCGACGGGACCGCGCTCACCCGCGGCCAGCCGGTAGTACTCGGTCCCCCAGACCTCGTTGCCGATGTTGTTGGAGAGCGCGAAGAAGGGTCCGTCGACCGCGATCTGCGAGGCGTGTGCTCGCATGGCGTCGAGCTTGGCGCCGACCCACGCGTTGGCGTCGATGCGTGCATCCAGGTACTCGTCCTCGACGGCGAACGGGGGCATCTGGTCGGGGTCCCAATCGTCGAAGCTGGTGTCGCCGCTGGCCTTGAGCCGGCGCAGCCCCTCGCGCAGGTGGCTCGCGGACATCGCGGTCCAGTAGATCTTGGCGATGTGCCAGACGTCGCCGAGCTCGGGACGGTAGGACCGCACGGCGGCGAGCTGCGCGGCGTACATGGCGACGCGATGCGCCTGAATATGGTCGGGATGGCCGTAGTTGCCGAACTGGTCGTACGTGACCAGGACCTGGGGCCTGACCTCGCGGATGACCTCGACGAGCAGGTCCGCGGCCGCGGTGAGGTCCGCCGCCCAGAAGGAGTCCGGCCGGATCCGTTCGCCGGCCGCGGCGTTGCCGTCCTCGCCCCACACCATGCCGGAGTCGCGAAAGCGGCCCGCTCCGCCGAGGAAGCGGTGGTCGGTGACCCCCAGCGCCTTCATCGCCTCGACCAGCTCGCCGAGGCGGTACTCACCGAGCCGATCCTCCTGATCGGCGGCGTAGTGAGCGATCTCGGGAACGAGGATCTCGCCCTCCTCCCCGAGCGTGCAGGTGACGAGGGTGACGTGGGCACCTTCGGCGACGTACTTGGCCATCGTGGCCCCGTTGTTGATCGACTCGTCATCGGGGTGGGCGTGGACGAGCAGCATGCGACGATCCGGCAGCGACATACCGTCAGGCTAGTCGCCGACGCCGACGAACCGGTCCCGGTCGCCGCGTCGCTGTGCGCGAAGATGGACGCATGACCGTCTCGTACCCGCGCCTGGCCGCCCGCACCGTCCGGTTCACCCTCGGGATTCCGCGGAACATCACCGTGTCCCCCGACGGACGCACGGTGCGGTTCGTGCGGACGCCCGATGGCGTGACCCGCACCGGTCAGCTGTGGGAGTACGACGTGGAGAGCGCCGCCGAGAGCCTCCTCGTCGACCCGGTGGCGTTTCTCGGATCCGACGACGAGGAGTTGTCGCCCGAAGAACGCGCGCGGCGCGAGCGCACGCGTGAGGCCGCGGGCGGTGTCGTGGGCTACGACGTCGACGCGACCGGCCGGTGGTTGTGCTTCGGACTCTCCGGCCGCCTGTGGGCCACCCACCTGGGTGCGCGGTCGACCCGCGAACTTCCCGCCGTCGGACCGGTCATCGATCCGCGCCTCGACCCCACCGGGCGTCGCATCGCCTATGCGTCCGGAGGCGCGTTGCGTGTCATCGCCGTGGACGGCGCCGACGACCGCGCCCTCGTCGAGCCGGAATCGCCGACCCAGGTGTGGGGCCAGGCCGAGTTCATCGCGGCCGAGGAGATGGACCGCTTCCGAGGGTTCTGGTGGTCGCCCGACGGCACCTCGCTGCTGGTCGAGCGCTACGACGATCCGGAGGTTCCCGTCTGGCACATCGCCGACCCGGCCAACCCCGATCGCCCCTCCTCCGAGCAGCGCTATCCCGCCGCCGGCACCCCCAACGCCGAGGTGACGCTGTGGCACGTCGGGCTGGACGGCAGCCGCACCGAGATCGTGTGGGACCGGGACACGTACGAGTACCTCGCGCGCGTCTCGTGGACGGAGTACGGCGCTCCCGTGCTCCAGGTGATGACGCGGGATCAGCGCCGCTCGCTGCTGCTCTCGGTCGACGTCGCTTCAGGCTCGACGTCGCCGCTCGTCGAACTCGCCGACGACGCCTGGATCGATCTCACCGTGACGCCGCAGTTCGGGCCCGGCGGCCGGCTCGTCTGGTGCGACGACTTGGAGGATCGTCGCCGCGTCATCGTCGACGGCTCCCCCATCAGTGATCCGCGCTGGCAGGTCCGCGGGATCGTCGGCGTGTTCGAGGACGCCGTGATCGCCACCGCGTCGGTCGAGCCGACCGAGGTCCACGTGGTGCGCTTCGGCTATGACGGCACGGAGACCACCCTGACCGAGGGCGCCGGCGTCCACGGCGCCGTGGTGGGCGGGCCCACTACCGTCATCACGCGCTCCTCCCTCCTCAGCACGACACCGGACGTGCTCGTGCACCACGAGGACAGGGCCGAGCCCGGAGCGATCGGCGTGGTGATGCAGACGCCCCCGTTCGCTCCGCAGGTCGAGCTCGTGAGCCTGGGCGAGCGCGGACTGCGCGCGGCGGTGCTGTTCCCCCGCGATCACGACGGCAGTCCGCTGCCGATCCTCATGGACCCGTACGGCGGCCCGCACGCGCAGCGGGTCATGGCGTCGGCGCGCATGTTCCTCGAGCCGCAGTGGCTGGCCGACCAGGGCTTCTGCGTCGTCGTGGCCGACGGCCGCGGCACGGGAGGACGCGGACACGATTGGGACCGCGCCATCCTCGACTCCTTCGCCGAGGTCACGTTGCAGGACCAGGTGGACGCCGTCGCCGCGATCGCCGAGCGTTACGGCGAGCGGGTCGACGCCTCGCGCGTCGGGATCATGGGCTGGTCGTACGGGGGCTATCTCGCGGCGCTGGCGGTCCTCGCCCGGCCCGACGTCTTCCACGCCGCCGTGGCGGGCGCTCCCGTCACGGAGTGGCGCCTCTACGACACGTGCTACACCGAGCGCTACCTCGGACACCCCGCACAGCAGCCGGAGGTCTACGACCGCAACTCCCTGCTCCCGCTGGCCGAGAAGCTCGAGCGCCCGCTGATGCTGATCCACGGCCTGGCGGACGACAACGTCGTCGCCGCCCACACGCTGCGCCTGTCCCAGGCACTGCTGGCGGCAGGCAAGCCGCACACCGTCCTGCCGTTGTCGGGGGTCACCCACATGACCCCGCAGGAGACCGTGGCCGAGAACCTCAAGCTGCTTCAGGTGCAGTTCCTCAGCGAGCACCTGCACCGCTGACATGACGAGGGGCGCCGGAACCGTCGGTCCGGCGCCCCTCGTCATAGCGAGGTCAGGAACCGGGCTGGAACTCCACGATGTCCTGGTACAGCTCGAGCTGGCGACCCTCGAGGTTGCTCAGCAGGTAGTCACGAGCGCGGCCGCGGAACGCCTCGACGTCGACGTCCTCGATGACCTCCGGCCCGCCGTTGGAGGCCCACTCCTCGACGATCGCCTCCGTCTCGTCCTCGATGCAGGCGCGGTCCTCCTCGCGGGTCTCGCGAACCGAGGTCTCCAGCGCGTCCTGCTGATCCTCCGAAAGGCCCTCCCACGTGTCGCTGTTGACCACGACGAGCTGCGAGCCGACCGAGTGGCGGTTGAGGCTCACGTAGTCCTGCACCTCGTCGTAGCTGTTGGCCGAGACCACCGCGATGGGATTCTCCTGGCCGTCCACCGTGCCCTGCTGCAGCGCGAGGTAGATCTCCTCGAAGGCGACGGCGACCGCTTCGGCGCCGAGCGCCTTGGCGTTCTGCAGGTGCACGGTCGAGTCGGGGAAGCGCAGTCGCTGGCCGGCCAGATCCTCGGGGGTACGGATGGGCTTGTTGGCCGAGAACGTGCGATCGCCGTAGTACCAGACGTCCAGGATCTTGGCGCCGGTCTCCTGCTCGAACTCCTCACGCAGCGCCTGGGCCTCCTCGGACTCGTCGAACCACGCGAAGAGGTGATCGGCGTCCTCGAACGCGTAGGCCATGTCCATGACGCCGATGGGTTCGAAGGTCCCCGCGAGCCCGGAGGCTCCCTGCAGATCGATGTCGATGTCGCCGGACATGACCGAGGTGAACCGGTCGACGTCGCCGCCGAGCTGGCTCGAGGGGAAGATCTCGATCTCGATGCCCTCGTCGGCAACGGCGTCGCGCACGACCTCCGCGCCGCACGTGTTGTGCGGATGGTTGTCGGGGTAGCTGTTGGCGAAGCTCAGCGTGGCCTCGCCGTCGCCGCCGGACTCACCTTGGGGGCCGGCGCAGGCGGCCAGCGCCATGGTCAGCGGAAGTGTGGTGGCGAGAGCGCACAGGTTGCGGATTTTCATGTTTCTCCTTCGGGGGTGACGCGGGCTCAGAGCCCGAGCAAGCGGGGAAGCGTGGTGACGATCTGGGGGAACGCGGTGATGAGCAGCTGGACGCCGAGCAGCGGGAGCAGGAAGGGCACCACGCCGCGGAAGACCTCGTCCACGCCGCGCCGGGTCACCGAGCTCATGACGTAGAGCACGCTGCCGACCGGTGGCGTGAGCAGACCGATCATGAGGTTGACGATCATGATGACGCCGAGATGCACCGGGTCGACCCCGAACTCGAGCGCGATCGGCATGATCACCGGAACGACGATCATGATCACGGCGGTGGCGTCGATGACCATGCCGAGCACGATCAGCAGCACGTTGATCATCAGCAGGAAGATCAGCTGATTGTCGGTGATCGAGGTGACGGCTTCGGCGACCGCCTGGGGCACGCGCTCGCGCGCGAGGATCCAGCCGAGCAGCACCGCCGAGGCGAGGATCAGCGAGATCGAGGCGGTCGTGTGGGCCGTCTCCCGCACCGCATCGACCAGGGATCGCCAGGTCAAGGCGCGGTAGCAGAAGCCGAGGATCGCCATGTAGGCAGCGCCCACGGCGGCGGCCTCGGTGGGCGTGAACAGTCCGGACAGGATGCCCCCGAGGATGATGACCGGGGCGACCGCCGGACCGACCATCCGCACCGCCGCGCGACGCACCCGCGGCCAGCTGAACGGCGTCGTCTCCAGGTCCTCGTTCTTGCGTGTCAGGAAGAACACCGTGAGCACGAGGCTGCCGGCCATCATCAGCGCCGGGATCACCGAGCCGGCGAACAGCGCGCCGGTGGACAGCGCCGCGACCGAGGCGTAGATGACCGCAGGGATCGACGGCGGCATGACGGCCGCGATGAGCGAGGAGCTCGCGGTCAGACCGGAGGCGAAGCGGAACGGGTAGCCGGCCTTCTCCATGGCGTTGACCTGGATCTTGCCCATCGCGGCAGCGTCGGCGAGAGCCGATCCGCTCATCCAGGAGAAGCCGACGCTGGTGCCCACGTTGACGTAGCCGAGATTGCCGCGCACCCGGCTGAGCAGCGCCAAGGCGAACTCGAAGATCCGGTCCGCGACGCCGCTTCGGTTCGCGATCGATCCGAGCAGGAAGAACAACGGGACGGCCAGGAGCGGGAAGGACGCCACGCCGTTGAAGGCCTGGCGGAACCCCAGACCCACCGAGTGCCCCTCGAGGAACATGTACAGCAGGCTCGGGCCGAGGAAGGCGAGTCCGACGGGAACGCGGATCGCGATGAGCGCCACGATGAGCGCTGCGAGCAGCCACAGGCTCATGCCTGCACCTCCGTCTCGTTGTCGTGCTGGGGATCGGGCGCGGTCGAACCGGGCCACACCACCGCCAGGACCGCGCGGACGAGCAGCAGGGCGACACCGATGAGCGGAAGCAGGTAGATCCACGTCATGGGAAGTCCCAGGGCCGGCGTGCTCTGGTTGCCCGAGGACTGGAACAGCAACCATGCCTCGTTGAGCAGCAGGATCGCGGTGAACGCGACCACCACGTGCGTGACGACGGCCAGCACGCGTGCGGCTCGCCCGCGGACGTAGCGTTCGATGACCCGCACCACGATGTGGCTGCTGCGGCCGTAGAGGAGGCCGACGAGCGCGAAGGTCACCACGGCCATGGCGAAGCGCGCCAGCTCACCGGCGCCCACCCACGTGGGGCCCGGCAGGTAGCGCTGCACGGCCTGCAACAGCACGAAGACGAAGATCACGAGGATGAGGAGTCCGCCGATGACCTCCTCCGCCAGAGCGATGTAGCGCAGCGGACCGCGTTCGGGCGGCGGCCCCTGCTGCGCCACGGCGGGTTCACTGGGCTGCGACATCGGGGCTCCTCCCTGCGGCGGAGAGACCGGCGGGCGCTCCCAGATCCACCGGCATCCCGGTCAGGGCGCTCTCCTCGACGGCCGCGACGACGCGCACGGACTCCAGTCCGTCGGCGGCCGTGACCTTCGGCTGAGCCGTGCCCGCGATGACCTCGGCGAAATGATCGAGCTGGCGGCGCAGCGGGTCATGGCGTTCCTGCGCCAGCTCCGTCACGGCGAAGGGCTCCCACCAGGAGCGCTTCTCGGGGTAGTAGCGCAAGCGCAGGGTGGGAACGGAGATCGATCCGCGGGTACCGGCGATGTGGTAGCAGTCCTCGTCCGGCGCGGAGTGGTACCGGGGGTTCTCCCCGGACGTCTGCTCCCAGGACCGGGCGGACGCCGCGACGTCCGAGAGCAGGAAGGTGCCGAGCGCGCCGTTGGCGAACTCCAGGATCACCGCGGCGGTGTCCTCGACCTCGAAGCCGCGGCGCGCCGAGCTGGTCACGGAACGTACCCGCGTGATGTCACCGCAGAGAGCTCGCAGGTTGTCGACGTCGTGGATGAGGTTGATGAGGATCGGGCCGCCGCCGGGACGGGTCGTCCGCCAGGGTCCGACGTCGAAGTAGTCGTCGGGCTTGTGGAAGAGCGCGAGGCCGTTGACGGCGACGATCTCGCCGAGCTCGCCGGCCGCGATGGTCTCGACGGCCTTGGCGAGCAGCGGCGAGTGGCGTCGGTGATGGCCCACGAGAACGGGGGTGCCTGTCCGATCGACGGCGTCGACGATCTCGCGGGCGGACTCGATGCTCTCCGCGAGCGGCTTCTCGACGAGCGCCGGGACACCGGCCTCCAGCGCGAGCAGCGCGTACTCGCGATGCAAGGCGTTCGGAGTGGCCACGAGCACGCCCTCGACGTCGTTGAGCACCGGCTCGAGTCGGTCCACGACGGCGCCGATCGGGACGTCGAGGTCCTCGGCGCGCACGAAGGGATCCACCACGTACGCGAGCTCGAGTCGGGGGTGGTCGGCGATCAGCCGGGCGTGCTGCCGGCCGATGAGCCCCGCCCCTACGACGGCTATGCGCATCACATCTCGCTTTCAAATAATGGAAACTGGTTTCTAATAGTGACAATGGAGTATGGTGACGGTCACACGCCGATGTCAACTGCGACGTGTAGAAAGGTCCTCATGGCTCCGGATTCGGCCGGCACGGTCGGCAAAGCACTCGAGCTGCTCACGTGCCTCGGGTCGTTTCCGCACGGCGCCAGCGCCTCTCAGCTCGCGCAGCGGGTCGACTATCCGTTCAGCACCGTGTACCGGCTGCTCAACACGTTGGTGAGCACCGGTTATGCGAGCTTCGAGCCGGAGACGAAGCACTACCGGCTCGGCCTGCGGGTGTTCCAGCTGAGTCACCAGGTTGCCAACGCGCGGGGGCTGAACGGGCTCGCGCTCCCCGTGCTGGAGACCCTCACGGCCGCGACCGGCGAAAGCTCGCTGTTGTCGGTGCTCGACGGTGAGCGCCACCTGACCGTTCACAAGGTCGACGGACCGCAGTTCCGCATCACCACCGACCCCGGCGATCACGGCCCTCTCCACACCACCGCCCTGGGCAAGACACTCGTCGCGTTCAGCGCCCCGGCACATCGCGAGCACCTGGTGACCACCCTGGCGCTGCCAGCGCAGACGCCTCGCTCGATCACCGACCGCGCAACGTTCGTGGCGGAGATCGAGCGGGTGAGGGAACGCGGATGGGCGACGCAGGACGAGGAGAACGACGTCGGGATGGCAGCCCTCGCCGTGCCCGTCGTCGCTCCCGGAGGACGCCTGCTCGCGGCGCTGGCGGTTGCGGCCCCGGTGTTCAGACGCAGCGCACAGGAGCTCGAGGAGTTCCTTCCGGCGCTGCGCGACGCCGCCCGCCAGCTCGCGTTGCAACTTCCGCCTCGCTGAGTCGGGTCAACGCCGTCCGCTCGGGGAGTGTCCGCGAGCGTCCTTGAGCCGTCGCGGCGCCCGTGGCAGGTCCATCGGCGCCGTCGCAGCCGGGGGTGCGACGGGCTCGGGCACCCAACCGCCATGGCTGTCCGCCAGGTACACGACGGCCTGATCGGCGGCCGGGAGCAGGACGACCCAGGCGTGGTCCTCGTCGTCTTCCTCCCCCGCGAACCCGACCCGCCGAACGTCGGCCTCGCGCTGCAGCTCCTCGAGGAACGCCTCGGCGTCGTCACGTTCGTCGAACCAGATCTCGACGCTCATGATCGGGCATCCTAATGCCGCGAGGGCGGGTGGTCTTGACCACCCGCCCTCGTATCGGGACTTCTCAGGCCCGGCGGCGCCGCCAGATCACCCATCCGGCCACCGTCGCCGCGGCTCCGGCGAGGAGCAGTAGCGGCCCGGCGTCGGAGCCGGCATCGGGCAAGTTCCCGCCCATGGCCGTCGCTCGATCCGCCGCATCCCGCGAGGGCCGTTCGGGATCCCCCGGCGTCGGGTTCGGCCCGTCCGGTCCGACTGGTCCACCGGGCCCGCCCGGTCCGCCAGGCCCGCCCGGTCCGCCAGGCCCGCCCGGTCCGCCCGGTCCGCCCGGTCCGCCCGGTCTGCCGGGGCCAGGGTCCACGGGGGGCTCGGGGTTCCCGGGGTCTCCTGGATCTGTCGGCTCGCCCGGCAGGCTCTCGGTGCCGATCATCCGGGGGAAGGTCGCCACCGTGGCACCGGTGACCGCCAGCGGCTCGACCATCGCTCGCATCTGCGGTTCCGTCGTGGGCTGCGGCGTCGGTTCCGCGGTGGGCTCGCTTTCCACCGGCTCCGCAGTCGGCTCAGCCGGCTCGACCGTCGGTTCTGCGGCCGCCTCATCTTCCGCCGGCCCCGCGGTGGGTTGATCCGGCCCGGCCGTCGGCTCGGTGCTCGATGGTTCCTCCGCAGCCGAGGGCTCGGGCGCCGGACGCTCAACCGTTCCGCTCGGGTACGGCTCCGCCTCGGCGCGTTCGATCGACTGCTGCTGGACGAGTTCCTCGAGCAAGGCGCCCTCGGCCGCACGATCCCGAACGTCCTCGGCCAACTCCTCGGCGGCCGGGGCCGCCGAGGAGATCACCGCGTACCAGTTGAGACCCTCGTCCTCCGGCGCCCAGCGATGCTCGGCGACCTCACCGGACGTCACACGCACCGCCGCAGCCTCGCTGGCCGTGCCCTGCACCGTCCAGGCATGCGTCGCGAACGATGTCGGGCGCTGGAGTGAGAGCTGGACGACGAACTCGTCGTCCTCGGGGCCGTACCGAGCGTCCGGGCCGCGGAAACCGGGCTCGTCATACTTCCACGCCTCGAAGGAGTCGAGCGTGGGCGAGTAGGCATTGACCGCCATGAGTCCCGCGTCGAGGTCGAGCTGCAACAGTCGCTGGAACCCGGTGTCGCGGTCGTGGAAATCACCGCGAGGATCGGGTTGGGTCGAGCGATAACCCTGGTAGTCGGCGAGCATCTCGACGACGCGACGACCCGAAGCACCCACGTTGTCGATCACGACGGTGCTGTCGTTCAGCTGTGTCGCGTCGACCCGCTCGCCGGTCACCGGGTCGGCGTAGTTGGTGGCCACCCCGTGGTAGTGGCCACCGAGCACGAGGAACACGTTGTCGTTCGGCGCCACCACGCGCTCCCAGATCTGTCGTCCGAGCGCGGTGTAGCGCCGGTCGACGTCCTCGACCGTGCCGTCCGTGTACAGGTACGAGTGGGCGGCGAGCACGACGTTGAACGACGGGTTCGCCTCCGCGACGGACGACGCCCACGCCATCTGCGCCTCCGACGGACGGTAGGGAAGGTTCACGACGAGGAACTTGGCGCCGTCGTGGACGAAGTAGTCGTAGTGGGCGCTGTTGTCACCCGGCTGCCAGGAGTTGCCCCACCACGGCTGGCCCTCGAACATCTCCGGACCGAAGTACTCGTTGTACATGTCGTTGTTGCGGCCCCAGAAGTTGTCGTGATTGCCCGGCAAGACCCCGTTCGGGACGCCCGCTTCATTGAGCAGATTCACGATCTTCTTCGCATCGGAGAACTCCCGGCGTGCCCGCAGCGGATCGGAGTTGCCGCCGATCCAGTTCTCGATGATGTCGCCGGTCAGCGAGTTGTAGGCGATGTTGCGGCCCTGCGCGTTGGCCACCACCCACGCCACCATGTCGGTGAAGACGCTCACGAAGCCCTCGGAGTAGAACTGCGTGTCAGTCATGTGGTTGATCGCGAAGTCGTACTCGCCCGGGTTCGCGAACGCGCCGTCGGTCATGCCGACCTCGTCGAACAGACCACCGGTGGTACGCGGTCCGTCGAGCACGAGGACGTTGACGACGCCCTCGGTGAGCATCGACGACGTGACCCGGCCGGCGAGGGTGAGCTCGCCGTCCGCCGACGGTTGCCCCGCCGCGATGGCCAGCCAGCTGCCCTGCTCGGCGTCCCAGCCGTAGAGCTGGATCTCGTTGCGAGGCTGGGTGGCGCCCGTCCACACGACCTCGACGCCTTCCTCGGGCACCTCCGCCATCGTGATCTCGTAGCGCTGGAACGGGTACGCACCCGTACCACCCTCGCTGACCAGGCTCTCGTCACCGCCGAGAAGTCGCTCGCCTTCGATGGCGAGGCTCGCCGGCGGCACCGTCGCGGTCGTACCGGACCAGATCCGCGTCGCCTCGCGGTCGATGCTGATCGGCGTCGCGGACCGGAAGCTCACGTCGAGCTCCGCGTCGCCGGCGTGCTCGGTGCGCACCTGCGTGACGAAGCTGCCGTCTTCCTCGGCCTCCTCGCCGTCACGCTCCACGATCGGCGTGCCGGGGCGGTAGGAACGCTCGACCGTCGCGGGGTCGAGTTGGCCGTCCCGCGGCGTCGCCTCGTCCCGCCAGGTGTGGGCGACGTACTGCCCGGGCGACCGGTCGGCCTTGACGAAGTCGTCGTAGCTGCTGCCCGTGGAACGGGCACGCTGATAGCTGACGCCGAGATCGCTCTTGGTGTTGTTCTGCAGCGTCAGACCGCGGCCGCAGTGATCGAGCGGAATCGTGTCGTACACGGAGACGCCGTCCACGCGGGCGCCGTCGGCGTCGAAGACCACGGCGCCGTAGCCGTCGGTCTGGTTCAAGCCGACCGGGTAGGTCGCCTGCGCGACGTTCAGCACCGCCATCGATGCGCTAGCGTGCGCCGCGACGTAGGTCGCTCCCGGGGCGAGGACTCCGCCGAGGTCCGCCACCTGGGGTTCTGCCGTTCGCCGGCCGGTCCCTTCACAGCGGTAGAGCGACCAGCCGGTCAGGTCGACAGGGGCATCGCCGAGATTGGTGATCTCGACGAACTCGTCGTTGCCGCCCGCCGGTCCGCCTCCCATGATCTCGGTGACCTGCACACTGCCAGCGAACGCCGAGTCGGTAATTTCGACCGGTTCGAGCTGATCAGCCGGCAGCCACTCGCCCGGGGTGCGCTTCGCGGCCTGGAAGTCGGCCGCGTTGTCACCCGTCCGCGAGACGCGCTGGTAGCTCTCTCCGTCGACCACCGAGAGGTCCATGACCTTCGCGTTGCCGTCGGTGCAGGGGCTGACGCGATTGGAGTACATGCTCATCCGGTCGACGATCGCGTTGTCGGGCGTGAGCACCATCGCGCCGGAGTTGATCCAGTGCACACTCGTGCGATAGCGCAGGTCGGCGGCCGTCGGCGAGGCGTTGCTGGCCAGGGTGAAGGTCTGTCCGGGCGCGAGCACGGTGCCGGCGGGCAGGCCGTTGGACTGCACGTACGTCTGCGCGTTGTCGCCGCAGCGCCAGACCTTCCAGCCGCTGATGTCGACCGGGGCGTCCCCGGCGTTCGCGAGCTCGATGAAGTCGTCGTTGTACCCGGCAGGCCCACCTGGAGCGAACTCGCTGATGACGATGTCGCCCGCCGCCGTGATGTCCTGCGGTTCGCTCGCATTCGCGGCGCCTGGGGTGCGCTCGGCCACGATCCAGTCCGCCCTGACATCGCCGGTCAGGGAAACGCGCTGGTGTGACTGGCCGTGCGCCCAGCTCGCCTGGTTCTGAAGGGTGACCGGATTCCTGCAGTCGCTGTCGACCGACTCGTGATAGAACCCGACGCGGTCGATCAGCTGGCCCTCGGCGTTCTGCAGGAAGGCGCCGAAGCCGAAGGAGTGCAGGCTCGTGGTGTACGTGGCGTCGGCGGTGCCGTCATCGAGGCCTCCCCCTTGGCGGACGGCCGTGAACTGCGCCCCCGGAGCAAGCGTCGTGCCCTCAGGCACGATCGCCTGCGGCCCGTAGCCGTCGCCGGTCTGACCACAACGGTAGATCTTCCAGCCGGAGATATCGGCCGGGTCGTCGCCGTAGTTCGTGATCTCGATGAAGTTCTCCGAGCTGCCGGCGGGACCGCCGGACGCGACCTCGCTGACGAGGACGCCGCTGAGCGGGCCGGTTGGTGCGGGCGGGGGCAGTTCGACGGCCGGAGGCGCCGGCGGTTCGAAGGGGTCGGGGGCCGCGGCGGCCGCGGCTCCCGTCACCGGCAGAAGACCGGTGAGGAGCGAGGCTGACGCGAGGGCGAGAACCGCCCGGCGACGTGAGGATGACACGAGTCGAGGACTCCGTTTCGATGAAGTAGTACGACAAAGGACGCCTCGGAGCGTCTCGATCCCTGATGACCAATCGCCTGCTTCTCGGCAGCGGCCAGGTGAACAGCAGACAACTGCCGGACTCGCCTCGTGATGCGCTACCATGGTCGCCACCGTTCCCCGATCACGAGGTATTCATCACCGTGAAGCTCTAGGTCCCGAGACCTGCGCCGCGATGCCGCCGGCGCGCTTGTGACCTCTGCTCGCGAACGGTTCGTGCACTCTGCGCAGCGTCTCCACGCGTCCTCTCCTTCTTTCTGGACCCCTGGAGGTGCCTATGCGCCCATCGACGTCGCTCACCACATCACACCTGACCTTCCGCTGGCCCGACGGCGATCTCGTCCTCGACGACCTCACGATCGGCGTCGGTCCCGGCCGGCACGGTCTCGTCGGCCGCAACGGCACGGGCAAGTCGACGTTGCTGCGCCTGCTCGCCGGCGAACTGAGCCCCACGAGCGGGAGCATCAACGTCGACGGAACCCTCGGATACCTGCCACAGGATCCGGCCGCGGACCCCGAAGCCACCGTCGCCGACGTGTTGGGCGTGAGCCCGGTGCTCGCGGCCATCGCCCGCATCGAAGCGGGTTCGGTCGATCCGCTCGACTTCGACGTCGTGGGTGACGACTGGGACGTCAGCGAACGCGTCGAAGCGGCGCTCGCCCGTGTCGGCCTGTCCGCAGTCGGCCTGGAGCGCCCAGTCGGGTCGCTGTCCGGCGGCGAGCTCGTCCTCCTGTCGCTGACCGCGTTGCTGCTGCAACGGCCGAAGGTCCTGCTGCTGGACGAGCCGACCAACAATCTCGACCACCAGGCCCGGCGACGGCTCTACGACCTCGTCACCGGCTTCGGGGGAACGCTGCTGGTCGTCAGCCATGACCGGGCGCTGCTCGACCTCATGGACGACATCGGCGACCTGCGTGAGGGCGGCATCCGGTGGTACGGCGGCGGTTTCAGTGCCTACGAGGAGGCCGTCGCGATCGAACAGGAAGCGGCAGAGCGGGCGGTCGCCGCAGCCAACGCCGACGTCAGGAAGGAGAGGCGGCAGCTCATCGCCAGCCAGCAGATCCTTGCGCGGCGAGAGCGCTACGGCCGCAAGATGTACGCCACGAAACGCGAACCCAAGATCGTCATGGGGGCGCGCAAGCGGGCGGCGCAGGAATCGGCGGGCAAGCTCCGCGGCTTGCACGAGGAACGCCTGGCCGAGGCGCGGTCCGCGTTGGCCGAGGCTGAGGAGCGTGTCCGCGACGACCGGGAGATCCGGGTGGACCTTCCGCAGACCCGGGTGCCGCCGAAACGGCAGGTACTCAGCGCGATCGGTCTTGCGGCCGCGCACGGCGAGGCGATGCTCGATCTGGACCTGCGGGGCCCGGAACGGGTCGCGCTCACCGGGCGCAACGGCATCGGCAAGACCTCGTTGCTGCGCGCGATCACGGGCAGCGAGGAGCCCAGCGGCGGGACGGTCGAGGTGTTCGTGCCGTGGCGCTATCTCCCGCAGAACCTGCGGCTACTCGAGCCGGAGCTGACCGTGGTCGAGAACGTGCGGCGGTTCGCTCCCGACGCCGACCCGACGACGATCCGGGGCCAGCTGGCGCGCTTCCTGTTCCGGGGTCGTGCGGCCGACCAGCCGGCATCGACGCTGTCGGGCGGCGAGCGATGGCGCGCCACGCTGGCGTGCCTGCTGCTGGCCGAACCGGCGCCACAGTTGCTGATCCTCGACGAGCCGACGAACAACCTCGATCTGGCGAGCATCGCGCACCTCGTCGAGGCGCTCGAGTCCTACGAGGGGGCGCTCCTGGTGGTCAGCCACGACGAGCGGTTTCTCGACGACCTCGGCCTGGATCGTCGCCTCGACCTAGGGTGAGTCAGTTCGCCCGGTGCCGCGGAGGAGCCGGTTCCGTCCCGCCGGCGGAACCGGTCTCCGCGGGCCCGGCCGCGACCCGCGTGCCGCTCGGCAGGATCCAGCGGGTCAGCAGCAGGCCCCAGAGCGCGGCCAACACGAACATGATCAGCCCGTAGACGGCTCCGGGTACCGACATCTCCACGCTGCCGAGCACTTCGACCGCGACGTAGATCGCGAGTGTGGCGTTGTGCACGCCGATCTCGAAGGACGAGGCGATCGCCTTCCGGTCCGTCACTCCGACGGCGCGCGGCACGAAGAACCCGACCGCGAGGCTGGCGATGCAGAACAGCGTCGCGACCAGACCGACCTGCGCCAGGTAGTCGAGCGCATTGTCGCGCTGATCGATCAGGACGCCCATCACCAGCACGAACAGGATGACCGCCGAGGCGATCCGTACCGGCCGATCCATCCGGGCGGCGAAGTCCTGCCGCCGGGACCGCACGAGCATGCCGAGCACGACGGGACCGAGGACGACGACGAACACCTCGACGACCTTGCGGAACTGCAGGTCGACGCTGTCGCTGAGTCCGAAGTACGCGATCGAGAGGTTGGTGATGAGCGGCAGCGTCACGATCGCCACGATCGAGTTCAGGGCGGTCAGCGAGACGTTGAGCGCGACGTCGCCGCGGAAGAGATGACTGTACAGATTGGCGCTCGTCCCACCTGGCGAGGCGGCGAGCAGCATCATGCCGACGGCGAGCAGCGGCGGGAGATCGAGCAGCAGCACGAGGCCGAAGCACAGCGCCGGCAGCAGAAGCAGCTGGCACGCCAGGGCGACGACGACGGCGCGCGGATGGCGCTGCACGTCACGGAAGTCGTCGACGGTCAGGGAGAGTCCGAGCCCGAACATGATGATGCCGAGTGCGACCGGCAGTCCGACGGTCGTCAGAGCGGAGTCCATGGCTCACCGTACCGTGACACGCCTCACAGCCGCGGCCCTTTCACCAGTGTCGCGACCACATAGCCGGTCGAGTAGCGGCGTCTTTTTTAGGTGGTCGAGTAGCGACCGAGGAACGAGGGAGCGTATCGAGACCACCCAACTCGACCGCCCCGGCTTAGGTGATCGAGTAGCGGCGAGCTCTGCGAGCCGCGTATCGAGATCGCCCCACCCAACCTGGTCTCGATACGATCGGTCGCTGAGCGCCCTCCCTACTCGACCACCAACCCCCGGCTTAGGTGGTCGAGTAGCGGCGAGCTCTGCGAGCCGCGTATCGAGATCGCCTCACGCAACCTGGTCTCGATACGATCGGTCGCTGAGCGCCCTCCCTACTCGACCGCCCCGGCTTAGGTGATCGAGTAGCGGCGAGCTCTGCGAGCCGCGTATCGAGATCGCCTCACCCAACCTGGTCTCGATACGATCGGTCGCTGAGCGACCTCCCTACTCGACCGGCTGGCTTAGTCGAGGGCGGCGAGGATGGCGGGCATCCGCTCGACGAAGGCCGCGACGCGGTTGCGGGTGCGCTCGGGTTCGCCCTTACGGGCGAGGTTCAGCATGCCCGGGTCGCCCCGTTCGATCCCTGCGGCGATGCGCTCAGTCGCCGTGGTCATGCGAGCGACGACGGCATCGAGCAGGGTTCGCGGGCCCCACTCGCCGTACGCGTCGACGACGAGGTCGATGCGGCGGGCGACGTCCTCGACCGGAATCTCGCGGTACAGAGGTATCCCGGTCCAGCAGAGGAAGGCGAGGTCGTCGATGCGCTCCCCCGGGCCCGCGAGATCCCAATCGATCATCGCCACGAAGTGCCCGCTCTGCACGATCCAGTTGTAGGCGCCGGGGTCGTTGTGGCAGATGATCTGCCCCGGTTCGAGTTCCACCTCGCCAGCCTGGCGCCAGGTGCGCGGGCCGTCGGGGCGGAAGTCCTCGACGATGTCGTGAAAGTCCCGCAACCACGTGACGGCTTCCACCAGCACCGCGTCGAGGACGACCTCGTCGTCGACCGGCACTCCCCGGCCCTCGATGTACGAGACGATCTCGCGTCCGTCCTCGTCGAGCCCGCCGACGTGCGGGATGCCGCCCAACCCCTGGTCGCTGAGCCACTCGAGGAGTTCATGCACGGCCGGCGTCCAGGGGCCGGTGGGCCTGCGGACCGTGCGGCCCACCTTCCACACGCCGCCGGAACCGCCGGGAAGGTGCTCGGGGACAAGCTCGTTCTCGCTGGGCACGCCGTTCATCGTGGCAGTCTCATGCTCGCTCCTCAACCCCGCTGATCGCGGCGCAAGGGGTGATCCTCGGGGATTTGCACCAGCACGAGGCGCACCCCGTCGGGGTCGGCGATCCACGACTCGATCAGCCCCCAGGGTTCCGTCCGCGGCTCCCTCAGCACCTCGACGCCGAGATCACGCAGGCGGGCGTACTCGGCGCGGACGTCGCGGACCTGCAACCACAGGTCGAGATTCGGCGGTCCGGCGGGCTCGCCGCGACCCGACACTTCGAGCAACCCGCTGCCGAGGAAGAAGACGACGCCGGGTCGGTCCGGCGGTCCGAACTCGCGATAGACCGCGAGTCCCAGCACGTCACGGTAGAAGCGCTGCGACCGCTCCAGATCCAGCGGGTGCAGCAGAACGCGTCCGGCGAGCACCTCCATGTCCCCTGCCTACACCGTCGGCGCCGCGACCGCATCACTGCGCGCCCGCCGCGTGGCACAGTGGCGTCATGACGGGCGGCGAGTTCGAGCCGTACGGCGTCACTCACCTCGTGATGCTGGCCATCGGCCTGGGCGGAGTCGTGCCCGTCGCGGTGCTCGGCCGACGCCACCGTGACGACCCCGTGCGAGTGAGCCGATGGTTCGCCGTGGCCCTGGTCGGCTGCACCGTCCCGCTGCAGGTGATCGACCACCTTCCGGGGAACTTCGACCTCGAGACGAGCCTGCCCATCCAGCTCTGCGACATCGCGGCGGTCGCCGCCGTCGTCGCGCTCTGGACCCATCGCCTCACGCCGGTGGCACTGACCTACTACTGGGGTCTGCTCCTCACCCCGCAAGCGCTCCTCACTCCCGCCCTGGCCAGCGACTTCCCCGATCCGAAGTTCCTCGCCTTCTGGGCGATGCACATCCTCGTCATCTGGGCCGCCGTCTTCCTCACCGTCGGTCTCGGGCTGCGGCCGACCTGGTCCGGCCTGGCCCGCACCGCCGCGCTCACCGCCGCGTGGATGGCGGTGATGTACCCCGTGAACGTCGCCCTCGGCACCAACTACGGCTTCGTCAACGCCAAGCCGAGCACCGGCTCGTTCCTCGATCTGCTGGGCCCGTGGCCGTTCTACCTCCTGTTCGAGGCACTGATCGTCGCGGCCGTCTGGGCGCTCATGACGTGGCCCTGGACACGCCGGCGACCCGCCGACGAACCAAGCAGCATGCCCTGAACGACGCAGCACGGACGCGATCGCTTCGGCCTCCTAGGCTGTTCTCCGTGGCTCACTCGCACGCGCATACCTTCGAAGCTCCGGCTCGTCCCCGCCTCGCGAAGGCATTGGCGATCGTGGTCGGCGTCATCGCCGTCGCCGCGATCGCCGGCATGGTCGCACTCTGGCCCAACAGCGGCGACGTCCCTCAGGGCGGCGGTCCGTTCTCGGACGAGAGCGTCACTCTCGTCGACGCCACGGTCGAGTCGGTGGAACCTTTCGACTGCGGCAGCACGGGTATCGGCCCGGACAACACTCCCATGGTCGAAGGCGACTGCGCGCAGGTCACCGCCGCCACCGAGGACGACGAGAGCGCGGAGTTCACTCTCGACCCGACCCGGTACGTCGGTGCCGGGATGGAACCTGGCGACGAGATCGTGCTCATCGAGATCGCGCCGCCGGGCCAGCAGGTCAGCTACGAGTTCCACGATTACCAGCGCGGCAGCCAGCTGCTGGTCATGGCGATCGTCTTCGGGGTGCTGGTGGCGCTCATCGGCCGTTGGCGCGGGCTCTTCGCGATCCTGGGCATCGGCGTCACCCTGCTCGCCCTCGTGCGCTTCGTTCTGCCCGCGCTACTCGCCGGAGGCCCGGCGCTCGCGATCGCGATCGTCGGCTCGACGGCCATCATGCTCGTCGTGCTGTACCTGGCACACGGGATCTCGATCCGCACCACGGCGGCGCTGTTCGGCACGTTGTTCGGTATCGCGTTCACCGCACTCGCCGGGGCCTTCGCGACGGGCTGGGCGCACCTCACCGGTGTCGGTTCGGAGGACGATCACCTGCTGGTGGCGAGCGCCCCCGAGATGAGCCTGTCCGGCGTGGTCGCGGCCACCATGGTGATCGCGGGACTCGGCGTCCTCAACGACGTGACCGTCACGCAGGCCTCCGCGGTGTGGGAGATGCGCGGGCTGCAGCCCACCGCCGGGCCGGGCCAGTTGTTCCGCTCCGCGATGCGCATCGGCCGTGACCACATCGCGTCGAGCGTCTACACGCTCGTGTTCGCGTACGCCGGCTCCGCGATGACGGTGCTCCTGCTCATCACCACCTACCAGCAGGAGCTGCTGCAGGTGGCCACGACAGAGCAGATCGGCCAGGAGATCGTGCGGACCCTGGTCGGCGCGGTCGGCCTCGTGCTGGCCGTTCCGGTCACCACGGCGATCGCCGTGGCGCTCGCACCTCCGGCGGCCGGCGAGCACGCGAACGAGGGCGATCTGGCGTTGCCCACGCCGGGCGGCGAGCACGCCGAGTCGGGAGCGCACACCGCTCCCGGCGACGTCAGAGGGTAGCGAGCAGGGCGACCATCAGCGCCACCAGGATCACGAAGCCGACGACGGCGACGATCGTCGCCGTCACGCCCTTGCGTTTCTGCGGTTCGTGACCGATGCTGCCGGCGCTGAACTGGTGCATGGGCGCCATGTAGAAGACGGGGACCGCTTCGCCGGGCCGCACCTCGAACTCCAGGCTCGCGCGGCCGTACTCCAAGATCCACTGGCACGAGACATCGACGCGCGCCGGGCCGGGCGGCATCGGAATGCGGTTGAAGCCGTACTGCGCACGCACCGGATAGCCGTTGATGAGCACGTTCGGCGTGAGCGCGTTCGACGTCATCATCGACCCCTGCAGGGTCAGATCGATGGTTCCGGGCGGCGGCACCGACGAGGGGTGCTCAGCGGGCGTCGTCATGGCGACATCGTACGGGTGCCGTCGGTCGGGCCGTGGCCCGCGCGCCACTCGCCAGGGTGGCGCTCCTACCCTGGTCCGGTGCGATCAGCGCACTGACCGGCGTGCCACCTCATTTCAGGACTTCGATGACCTCCGACCACTCCCCCGCCCCGGCCGACGCCACGCAACTCGGCCACGGCCTGCGGACCCGGCATCTCACGATGATGGGGCTCGGCTCCGCCATCGGCGCCGGGCTGTTTCTCGGCGCCGGTGTCGGCATCGCCGCAGCCGGCCCAGCCGTGCTCGTGTCGTACGGCGTGGCGGGGGTCGTCGTCGTGCTCGTCATGCGGATGCTCGCCGAGATGGCGAGCGCGCGGCCGGCGAGCGGCTCCTTCTCCGTCTACGCCGAGGAGGCGCTCGGCCGCTGGGCCGGCTTCCTGCTCGGATGGCTCTACTGGTTCATGCTGATCATGGTGCTCGGTGCCGAGATCACCGGTGCCGCGCAGATCGTCACCGGCTGGCTGCCCGACGTCCCGCAATGGCTGGTCGCGCTCGTCTTCGTCTCCGTCTTCGCCGTGATCAACCTGTGGGGCGTGCGGCAGTTCGGCGAGTTCGAGTTCTGGTTCGCGTTCATCAAGGTGGCGGCGATCATCGCCTTCCTGGTGGTCGGCGTGCTCCTGGTCTTCGGGCTGCTTCCCGGGACCGAGGCGGTCGGCACCAGCAACTTCCTCGGCCAGGGCGGTTTCGCACCGAACGGCATCAGCGGGGTCGCCGCCGGCCTGCTCGTGGTGGCCTTCGCCTTCGGCGGCATCGAGATCGTGACGATCGCCGCGGCCGAGGCCGAGGATCCCAAGCTGGCCGTCGCCCGCGCGACCCGCAGCATCGTGTGGCGCATCCTCGTCTTCTATCTCGGCTCGATCGCGATCATGGTGCTGGTCATGCCGTGGGACTCCCCCGACCTGCTCACCGGGCCGTTCGCCGCCGTGCTGGAACTCGCCGGTCTGCCGATCGCGGCGGTGCTGATGGAGGTCGTCGTCGTGATCGCGCTGCTGTCGGCGTTCAACGCCCAGGTCTACGGCACCTCGCGGATGGCGTACTCGCTCGCCCACCGCGGCGACGGGCCGCACGCGCTCACCCGGGTGTCGCAGCGAAGCGTGCCGTGGGTATCGGTGCTCGTGTCGATCTTCTTCGGCTTCGTAGCAGTGCTGCTCAACTGGCTGCTGCCCGACGACCTGCTGTCGATCCTGCTCAACGCCGTCGGCGCGGCGCTGCTCGTGGTGTGGGTGATCATCGCGGTCTCGCAACTCACGTTGCGACGGAGGCTCGTCGCCGAGGCCCGCGAGCGCGGTGAGTCCCTGGCACTCACGATGTGGGCGTTCCCGTGGCTGACGTGGGGCGTGCTCATCGCGCTGGCCGCGCTCGCGGCACTGATGCTCACCGACGACGCCGCCCGGGCCCAGCTGTTCTCCACGGCCGGGCTCGTCGCCGTGATCCTGGCGATCTACGCCCTCACCCGCACCCGCCGCCCCGACGGACGGTGACGTAGCGCTCCACCCGGACGCTACGCACCGGGGCCGTTCTCACGCCCGCTGCTCCTGCTTCTGCTGGTAGCGGTGGAGCAGGAAGCTGAGCGGGGCCGAGGTGACGCCGTGGAGCAGCACCGAGATCGTGATCGCCAACGACACGTAGGTGAACACGGTCGAGTCCCCGGTCTCCCGGTGCGCGAGGGTCGCGTAGAACAAGGCCGAGACCCCGATGGGGCCGAACCAGCTGAGGAACGCGGTCTCGGCCCTGTTGTGCTCGGTGCGGAGCACGGGCCGCAGCAACCAGACCGCAGCCACGCGACGCACGACGAGCGCCAGCAGCAGTGCGGCTGCCGCGCCCCAGCCCAGAGCCGCCCACTGCGGGAACGGAAGCGCCAGCCCCAGCAACATGAAGACGGGCAGGATGAAGAACCGGTTGACGCTGTCGTCCAGCCGATCCTGCTGGATCTCGTCCGTCTGAGGGATCACCTGCCCGAAGACGGCGGCCGCCAGGAACACCGCCAGCAGTGCGTCCACTCCCAGCAGCCTCCCGACTCCGAGGACGAACAACGCCAGCGGGATGACGAACCCGAGGTAGGAGCTCTCCTCGATGAGGTGGTGGCGGCGCACCCGGTTGAAGAGGAACCCGAAGCAGAAGCCGGCCGCGATACCGAGCACGACGGCGCCGACGACCTCGTGCAGCAGCACCGTGGTCAGCAGTTCCGACCACGCCCTTTCGGGGCGCACGATGAGCAGGATGGGAAGAAAGACGAAGAGGTAGGCCAAGCCGTCGTTCAGTCCGCTCTCGGACGAGATGTTGTACCGGACGCTGTCGGGAATCTTCTGCTCCGCGAGGCTGCCGGTCACGATCGGCGTGGTGACGATGGGGTCGGTGGGTGTGATGATGGCGCCCAGCAGGAGCGCCGTCAGGAAGGGCACCCCGAGCAGGGCCCAGAGCGCCCCCGTCGCCACCAGCAGCATGATCAGCATCCCGAGCCCGATCATGCAGGCCACCCAGCGGACGTGCGCCCGCCAGTAACCGTGCGGGAGACGGAGCGCCACCCCCGAAAGGCCGATCGCCAGCGTGAACCGCGACGTCTCCTCGAGCAGCGTCATCGGCGGCATGCCCACGTCGGCGATGCGAAGCAGATCGAGAGCATGAGGACCCACCAGCGCGCCGAACGCCAGCGCGAGGAGCGGCCCGGGCAAACCCATACGCTGCAACGCCGAGGAGAACGCCGAGAACAGCAGCAGTGCGCCCGAGAAGAGTGCGACCGTGAGGTCCAATGGCATCTGTCTTCACCTCCGACCGTCGAACCATGTCAGCGAGCGGTTCGCTCCATGCCGAGCCAAGCTACCGGCTTCCCCGGCGACTCGCTCTTCGTCGCTTGGCACGTTGCCCGCAACGTGGGCGCCCTGAGCGTGACGGCGATCAGGTGCACGCGGCACGCCCGCCCGGATCACCCCGCTCTGCGGTGGCCGGGCCGCTGGTGGGTCGGGCCGACGCGGCGACGAGCTCTTCTGGGAGTGACGACGTTCCGCCCCGCAGGTGCGGGTCGGCGAGCGCGGGGATGATCGTCACGAGCGCGAGGACGGCCAACGCGCACCCCAGGAGCAGTGGGGCGCGGAGCCCGTAGTGCGGGATCAGTGCGGATCCGATCGCCGAGCCGAGGATGACGCCGAGAGTGATGAAGGACGCGTGGATGGTATTGACCAACGGCGCGGTGCTGCCGGCGCGCTGCACCCGTACCGCCATCGCCGGGTTCATCGTCACGCCGACCAGACCGATGCCCAGCATGAAGACGAGTGCCAGCGGCGCAGCGCCGGCGAAGAGCGCGAATCCGGCCAGAAAGACCGCGTTGAGTGCGGTCCCGGCCAGCAAGGTCACCACGGTGCGTCGATCGGCGAGGCGAGCGACGACCGTGTTGCCCACGAGGGTCGCGGCGCCATAGCCGACCAGGAGCAGCGGGATGAGACCCGCCGGCAAGCCGGTGACGTCGGTGAGGATCGGCGTGAAGAAGCTGAACGCCGAGAAGGTCGCGCCGATGATCAGCGTGCTCGAGACGAGCGCCAGCACGAATTGCGGACGGCGCAGCACCACGAGCTCACGCCTCATCGAGCCGGCCCCGGCGTCCGCGACGTCTGCAGGGGCCGGGTTCTGCACGAACCGCAGGGTGAGCAGGGCGGCGACGACGGTGAGCGCCGAGATCGTCCAGAAGGCTGCCCGCCAACCGAGCTGCCCGCCGACGAACGTCGCCAGCGGCATCCCGAGCAGTGTCCCGAGCATCAGACCGCTCATCGCGACGCCGTTGGCGCGGCCGCGCATTCGCTCGTCCACCAGACGAGCGCTCAACGAGACGGAGATGCCGAAGAACGCCTGGGCGGCGACACCGCCGACGACTCGAGCGATGACCATGACCCAGTACGAGTTCGCCAGGGCAGCGATGACGTTGCCGGCGAGGAAGATCGCGAAGATCACCAGCAACGCGCTCCGGGGAGTTGCCCGCAGCAGAAGCACGGTCAGGGCTGGTCCTCCGATCGTCATCGCCACGGCGAAGACGGTGACGAGGTAACCGATCTGCTCGATCCCGGTATCGAGACCTGCGGCGAGCTGAGGCATGAGCCCCGCGACGGCGAACTCGCTGGTCGTCATCGCGAAGATGCCTGCGGCGAGAACGTAGACGGACCAGGGCACCGGACGCGACGACGCGGACGAACTCGATGAGGTCATGACTCCCACTTTCTGTGATAGAGAATCCAAAATCAGCGCAGGCGTGAGGGACCTTCGTTCACGCCTGCCGGCGTCAGTTCAGGAGCGCGTGCAGTCCAGCCAGCGCTATACGACGGAGGGTGTCGGGGGCCGCGTCGGATTGAGCCGTGACTCGCAGCCCCGAGATGATGGTGTTGACGAGCATGGCGCCTTCGTCCGGCTCCACACCACCGGCAACGCTGCCGTCGCGACGACCGGCTTGAATGGCGTCGGCGAGCAGCGCGGTCCGCTCCCGCAGGTCGCGGCCGAGGATGCGCGCGACCCGCCCGTCGCGCCCCCGCAGGTCGGGATCCATGAAGCTCTGCACCACCATGCAGCCGGCCGCCCGGCCGCGCTGAAAGCTGTCCCGCTCCTCGTCGATGACGACGTCGATCAAGGCACGCAGACGGTCGCCGCCGGGCCGGGCGTCGTCGGCGAGAATCGCTGTCTGACGTTCCCGTACCGCGGCGACGTAGTGCTCCAGAGCGCGCACGAAGAGCTCGTCTTTGGAGATGAACGCGTTGTAGAGACTGCTGCGCCGCACCCCCGCCGCCTCGCAGAGTTGCTCGGTGGACGTGCCGGCGAATCCATGCACGCGAAACTCGCCAGCGGCGGCGCGGAGTACGGCGGTCTCGTCAAACGTCCGAGGTCTTCCCATGGCAGCACCGTAGCAGGTATTGGACTTATGTATCCAAAATCGGTCGACCAGTGGCCGATCGCTTCTGCCGCACGGCGGTCGAGGGCGGCATCAGCGGAGGTTCAGGAGCGGCCGCGGTGGCGCGGAAGAATCCTCACCCCTGCCGCCGGGCGAGAACGATCGCGCCCGGGACATCGTCATCGGGCCGCAGGACCGTCACCGATTCGAGGCGGAAGCCGGCGTCGCGCAACCAGTCCGACACCGTGCTCGCCTGACGCAGATGGGTATCGACACTGATCGGCTCACCGGTGTAGCCGGTCGACGCATGCTCAATCCCGTCGCCCACGTGAAAACCGATGAGGACAAGGCCTCCGGGCCGAACGACGCGGTGGAACTCCGCCATCACGCTCGGCATGGCCTCATCGGGAACGTGGATGATCGACCAGAACGCGACGACGGCGGCGAGGGAGCAAGTGTCCACGTCGAGGCCCGTCATCGACCCCACCTCGAAGCGCACCCGCGGGTGATCGCGCTGGGCGATCGCGACCATCGCGGGTGAGAGGTCGATACCGAACGCCTCGACGCCCGAGTCGTGAAGATGTCGAGTGGCGTATCCGGGACCACAACCCACGTCGGCGACCGGCCCGCCGCCGCCATGCTTCACGAGATCGGCCAGGACATCCAGATGCGCCCTCAGCTGCGGATGCGTGTCGAGGAGTCCCTGGACCCGCTCCGCATACCCGGCGGCATCGACGTCGTACGAAGCACGTGTTTCCGCGAGCCAGGTGGACAGGCCAGGTTTCCCGTTCTCGTCACTCATGACAACCCTTGATTTCGAAGGCAACGTTCTCGCGAGAGCGTGTGGTCGACGAGTGCTGGCACCACGGTTCCCCACAGTTGCGGCGGTGGCGCTTCGTGCCCCATGCCGTCGACCCGCAGGAGAACGGCGTCCGGGATCAGTCGAGCGAGCGCCTCGCCGTGGGGCAACGGGAACAGCGGGTCGGTGTCACTGTGGACGACGAGGGTCGGTGCTGTGATCAGGGACGGGTCGATCGCTGCATCGGACGCCACGAGGAAATGGTTCGTGAACGACGAACCCATGTGCCGGCTGCGGCCGAACTCCACAGTGGCGATCGCACGGCAACGTTCCTCGTCGAAGCCGAGCGAGCCCGCGTAGGCGCGTTCGGCTTCAACCCGGTAGTCGATGACGGCCGAGGCATTGGCCCAGTCCCTCACCTCAGGGAGTGCGCTCTCCGCTGCGCTGAGGGCGGGGGCCGGTGGAGGCAGATCTCCACAGTCCCCTCCAGCCGGTGACGACTCGATGAGAGTCAATGTCCGCACGCGATGTGCCGCGTGGACGGCAAGATGCTGTGCGATCCCCCCGCCCATCGACAGACCCACGACGTGTGCCGCGTCGATGCCCAGTGAGTCGAGGATCCGCACGGGGTCGGTCGCCAGGTCGAGGCCTGTGTAACTCGGGTGGCCCGGCGGACTGGTTGTCGACTGCCCCGTGTCTCGTTGGTCGAACCGGACGACATGCAGTCCTTCCGCAGCGAGGACACCACAGAATTTCGGGGTCCACCAATCCATCGACTGCGTAGCACCGGCGATGAGCAACACCGACGGGTCGCTCCGGTCACCGAACTCGTCGACCGCCAAGGAGACGTGGTCGAACTCGAGAATCCTCACGACCCCGATCGTCCTCCCGTCGATTCCACGCCGTCAACGGGTTGACGGCGGCTCGGCCGGAACCGATCCAGCTCAGTTCAACGCCTGCCCTGAAGCGGAACTCGACCACATCGCTCGGCTCCTCCCCGCCGTTCTGGCGGTCTACGCTCTCACCCGCACCGGCCCTTCCGTGGACGGTGGCGCAGGGTGCGTTCTCCGCGGACGGTGGTGGATGTCCGGTCCCTTCGCGAGCGGTGAACGGACGCGACGCGACCGGCGACCCGCCCAGCGGAGCGTCATGCCCACGAGCGCGAGAATCAACAAGGACCAGAGAGCTGCGGAAAGCCCGCTGGCACCGGTGACCGCGCCGACCGACCCGCCGACGATGAGGAGGTACGTCGCCCACAGGAGAGCGCCCACCGCGCTGGCGGCAAGGAACCGCGGGAGGGGCAGCCGAGTCGCTCCTGCCGTGAAAGTGATCGCCACGCGCCACCCCGGGAGCACACGGGCTGTCACGATCAACGCCGCTCCGCGCCGCGCCAACGTGGCGCCAGTCCAGTCGATCAGGCGTGCAACCCGCGGGCGCCGCTGCCATGCGAACCGCCTGGTACCGAAACGTCGACCGACCAGGTACGTGATGATGTCACCCAGGAACGCCGCCGACGTCCCGAGCGCGATCAGTTCGATGACGCTTACGGCTCCCGCGTCGAGCGCGGACGACGCTCGGGACAGGAACGCCGCCTCCCCGGGGACGAGCGGCACGACACCGTCGAGCGTGATCAACACGAACAGCCAGGCATCACTCATGGCGGGCCCCCTGCGCAAGGCCGAAGCCATCGATGCGGCAACAGCGGGGCTGGCCGCCCATCTTCTGATCCATGTGCAGCACGCTAGGGATGAGGTTCGTCGCGCGGCGTCACCCGGCAGAGCCATCCGATCCCCTACCGGCGTAGGGGCCCAGTGTTGCTGTCGCCAGGAATGCCGAACGTCGCTGTCGTCGCGGTGCGTAACGCGCGGCGACAGCGACGGGATCAGGGGAGCGGCAACCGCGACCTCACCGGCTGAGCTGACGCAATCGGAACAGGGCGAGCATCAAGCCGACCACCGTGATGCCGACGGGCCACGCGATGGCCAGAAGCTCAGCGTGCTGGCTGACCCACGAGTCGGCGGATCCCGCCGAGGTGGCGAACAACCCGCGCGTGGCGTTGACGGTGGCCGACAGCGGATTCCATTGGGCCAGCACCGTCAACCAGCTCGGCATCAACGTCGTCGGGACGATGGTGTCCGCCACCATCGCGAGCGGGAAGACCAAGGCGAAATACTTCATCGCAGCCTCCGGGCCGCTCACCAACAATCCCAACAGGATTCCGGTCCAGGAGAGGGCCAGGCGCAACAACACAAGCAGACCGATCGCCGCCGCGACCGTCATCGCGTTGCCGTCGGGCCGCCACCCCGCCAGCATTCCCAGCGGTAGGAGGATCGCCAGTTCGACGAGCGCGGTGAGGACATCGGCCAGCGACCGTCCGGCAAGCATCGCGACCGGCCATAGGGGAAGCGTGCGCATGCGATCCACGACCCCGCTACGCATGTCCGTAGCCACGGACATGGTCGTGGTGCCGATGCCGAACGCCATGGACAGCGTGAAAAGCCCCGGCAACAGGTATGCGCGGTAGTCGCTTCCGGACATCGCCATGCCAGCGCCCAGCGCTTCGCCGAAGACGAAGCCGAACATCACCACGGCCATGACGGGAATCAACAGAGTGCCGAGTAACTCGTCTGGACGTCGAAGCAAGCGCATCAGGTGGCGTCGTGCCACCACCCACGTGTCGGAGGCCGCCCAAGCCAGAGTCGTTGGAGAAAGTGCTGTCATCATGCTCACCTCTCTCGTTGTCCCTGAGTCGTCCGGCCGGTCACGTGCAGGAAGACGTCATCGAGGTCGGGGCGGCGAAGCGCGAGCTCCTCCGTGGTGAGCCCGAGCTCGCGCAGCGCGCCGGCAAGCTGTTCGAGAATCTGCGCCTCACCGTTCATAGCGACCGAGAGTGTGCGTGCGTCGGCATCGAGCTCGGGCATGGAGCCGACGTTCATTGCGACTCGATGAGCGGCACCGAGCAGGTCGCGGCCCTCCGGCACGGAGATTTCCGCACGGGTTCTCCCCACGTACAACTTGAGCTCTGCCGAGCATCCTTCCGCGACAACACGGCCGTGGTCGATCATCGAGATTCGTTGGCAAAGTCGATCCGCTTCCTCCAGGTATTGGGTCGTGAGCAGAACAGTGGTGCCGGACGATGCCAACTCGCGGACGCTGTTCCAGACCTCGAGGCGACTTCGCGGATCCAAGCCCGTCGTGGGCTCGTCGAGGAACAGCACCTGCGGATTGCGGATGAGGCTGACCGCCAGGTCAAGACGCCGACGCATGCCTCCTGAGTAACCCCGTACGGGCCGGTCCGCCGCGGGCGCAAGGTCGAAACGTTCGAGAAGATCTGTGGCGCGTAGTCGCGCTGTCTTGGGGGGAAGATGGTGCAGCCGAGCAAAGAGTTCCAGGTTCTCGCGGCCGCTCAACAGCTCGTCCACCGTGGTGAACTGCCCGGCCACTCCGATCCGAGCCCGCACTCCGATCGGGTCCTTCACGACATCGCGACCAGCGACCCAGGCGCTGCCGGCATCGAAGCGCAGCAACGTGGTGAGGATCCGTACCGTCGTGGTCTTGCCTGCGCCGTTGGGGCCCAGCAGTCCGTGCACTGTACCGGGCCCCACGACCAAGTCGAGACCATCGAGAACCGCCCCGCGACCCCGGTAGCGTTTCGATACCCCCTCCAGGAGAATCGCGGGTTGCACGTCCGTGCTCATACTGCAGTCACCTCCATCATCCGGTGTGGGTGCCTCGTGACCGGACCCGCGCCAGGACGGGTGACCTCGTCATGGCGACCGACAGCAATACGTGCGATGTTGCGGAGCGACTCGCTGTTCTCGCGGTAGTACCCGCAGTGACCCGTGGCGGACCCGGTGTCGAAGCGAATCGCGCCTAGCTCTGGGTGCAAGGGTGAGCGTCCCAAACCCAGGCTCCCGAGTCGCACTCGCGGGAAAAAACGGATCCAGTCGGATGTGGCGTGGCCGGCCCAGAGTCGTGTCCGGTCATTCAGTTCGTCGCGCCGCCAAACGCCCATCCCCGGACTTCCCAGGGCCACCACGTCCTCGGCGCGCGCGGAGCTGAGGGCGAGACCACATACCGTCGCGCCATAGCTGTGGCCGATCAGCGTGATGTGAGCTGTCGACGGCAGGTAATGGGTCAGGCGTGCTAAGTCAGCGGCACCGGCGTGGGCGGGAGCGTTACTGGCCGCACGGATCAGATCCTGGGGCGTGTGGTAGCCGATCCACACCACCACTGCGGCACGCGCACCAGGATCCACCCGCTGCATCTCGCGGAGCACGCGTTGCCCGCGGGCTCGCGGGCCGACTGGCCCACGTTCGGTGTAGTAGTTGCTCAAGTGGTGCCCGTTGCCGGGAACGATCACGGCGATGTGATCGGCCATGGCAAGGTCGCCGAACGCTTCGACGATGCGCCGTCCACCGGGCCCCCCGTCGGAGGCCAGGACTGAACACCCGCCGCCGGGCTCGAGGCTGTAGCGAAGCGGAGCTGGGGTCGACGCGGGGTGCGAGGCGGTCACGATCGTCACGTCGTCTCCTCCCCCGCCCAGGGAGAGCACAGCCGCTGGCCGGCCGTACGTGGCATGCGAGTCTTCGTCATGGCTCAGACGCTAGGAAGCAGTGGTTCTCCCGCGCGTCACTCTGGCGAGCCATGTGGCCCCCTACCGAGGTACTGCCTCACGCACGAGGTTCGACGAACCCACTCTCGTAGGCGAACACCACCGCCTGTGCCCGGTCCCGAAGCCCGAGCTTGGTCAGAATGCGACTTACGTGAGTCTTGACCGTTTGCTCGGCAAGAAACAGCGTCGCGGCGATCTCACTGTTCGACCTGCCGCGCGCAAGATGCTCGAGGACATCGCGTTCCCGGTCGGTGAGTCCGCGCAGGCGAGGGTCAGGCTGGCGGCGTAGCGGCGTCTGGGCGAAGTGCTTGATCACCTGTCGCGTGATCGACGGCGAGAGCAGTGCCTCGCCGGCATGGGCCACACGGATCGCGGAAGCGAGTTCCTGCGGGGACGCGTCCTTGAGCAGAAAGCCGCTCGCACCCAACCGCAGCGACTCGTGCACATATTCGTCGGCGTCGAACGTCGTCAGCATGACGACGCGTACCGCACTCGTCGCAGGCTGCGCAATGAGCCTGCGCAGAGCCTCGATGCCGTCCATCACCGGCATGCGAACGTCCATCAGCACGACGTCGGGTCGGGAGCGTCGCGCGATCTGTACCGCCTCTGCGCCGTCGGCTGCCGTGGCCACGACGTCGATGTCGGGCTCGCGAGCGAGAAGCGCGACAAATCCCGATCGCACCATTTCCTGGTCGTCGACGACAACAACTCTGATGGTCATTCGTCCTCCCCGGTGCGCGGAGCATTTCCGAGAAGCGGCAATCGAGCGACGAGCCGGTACTCGTTCGCCGAGGAGTCGAACGTCACGCTCCCTCCGACCGCACTGGCCCGTTCACGCATGCCCACGATTCCGTGGCCTTCGACAGCGGTGCCGCGTGGATCATCGAGTGCGTTCCACATGTGAATCTCCCACTCCGTTTCGTTCACCTCGAGTTCGATGTGAACGAGCGCTCCCGAAGCATGCCGCCGCGCGTTGCTGAGCGACTCCTGGACGATGCGGTACGCCGCGGCCCCTACGTCGTCGGAAACCAACTGCGGCGCGGGCAGCGACCCGTCGACAAGGATCTCCTGACCGGTCGCTCGAGCTGCCGCGAACAGGTCCTCGAGGTCGATGAGACCGGGGATCGGAATTCGCCCGGACTGGCCAGGCTCGGTGCGCAGTACATCCAACACTCCCCGCATCTGCCGCAGCGCCTCGGCCGCGCGGTCGGCGATATCGCTGAACTCGGCTTCAGCGGCCTTGCTCACACCCTCGACTCGGTGCGGTGCCGATCGAGCCTGCACCGTGATGAGCGACATGTTGTGGGCGATGACGTCGTGCAGCTCACGAGCTATCCGAGACTTTTCCTCCACGAGCGTGCGGCGCGCGTGTTCCTCGGCGCTGACCGCCTGCTCGCGGCGCAGCGCTTCACGGCTCTCACGAAGGTGTGAGCCGACTACTCCGAGGGCAACCAGGGTTAGCGCGAGGCCGGCGAAGATCGCGAGAGAGCTGAGAGAGGAAAGGAAGCCGTTCCACGCGAATCCCATCACCGCGAGCACCGCGCCGATGACGAGATGAATGAGCACCACCATCGCGCCGAAGCGCCCGTCCGTCATGAGGGTCAGGACGAGCACGACCAACAACTGCGTCAGCACCTGAGGTGCAACTGTCCAGGGCCAGCCCAGCACTCCTTGCGTCATCATCAACAACGCCTGAACCGTGAACGCCAGCAACGACAGGCCCAATGCCGGTATCGGGTGCCACAGCGCAAGGGGGGCACTCAGGACGTGAGCGGCAGCCAACAGCAGGGCCACCCCCACCACCGCGTCGTGACGCGTCACGAGCAGCGGCGCTTGAACGAGGAAGAGAATGCCGACGAGAATCATCAACGCGATACGGCCGCGCCTCTGCCACTTCGTCAGCATGCGGCCAGCTTCCCACACGGCGGTAACGACACATGCGGTGCTCGAAGCTGCCCACGGCCCCGACGGCGTCTATCAAACCGGCCTGCACGAGGCGCTGCGGCGGACGCGCTAGTCGCGGTCCTCATGGTCCTTCACGTCGCTCAGCGGAGGAACGGGATGCCGTTGATCCGGACGGGCCGACGACTGCTGGCCTGGATCAGGCCGATGATCGTGAAGACGATGTGCAGCACTGTCGCGGCGATCCAGGTCAGGATGATGAAGCCGAACGGGAAGAACCCGTCGATCTGCCGGAGCGCGAACAGGATGCCGAAGTGCGCGCCGATCAGGACGACGGTGGCGAGCAGATAGGTCAGGCCCCAGTTGGCGGCGCGCTGCGCGTTGTGGCGGGCGAGGCCGCCCAGCTCCCGCTGCGACGCACCGACGATGGTCATCGTGACAGCCGCGGCCAGCGAACCGACGAACGGGATCGGGAAGAAGACCAGCAGGCCGAGGCCCCACGGCAGGGCACCGGTTGGCGCGGACGGGTGATAGCCGGACGGTCCCGGCGGTGCAGGTTGCGCTGCCATAGACACTCCTCGGCGCTCAGCGTGCGACGACCGGTCACCGCAGCTCGCCGTCAACATACCGCCAGCGCCCGTCCTCTCGCGCGAACCGCGAGCGCTCGTGCAGGATGCCGAGCTCCTCGCCGACGAGGTACGTGGCTCGGAACTCCACGACGCCCGTGTCGTCGTCAATGCCGCCGTCGACGGTGTCGAGGATCTGCAGTCCGCGCCACCGCGGATTGTCGGACAGGTCGATCTCAGGCGGCCGTGTCGAGGAATGCCAGCTCTCGAGCAACCAGTCGGCGTCACCGCGCTGGAACGCGGCGAAACGCGACCGCATGAGCGCCTCGGCGGTCGCGGGCCAGTCCTCGGTCACGCTTGCTCCTTGGGTGGGTCCGGGGTTCATAACGGGGGAAAGATCTTGCCTTCCCAGCCTGCTGGCTTCAGGGGGATGCGGCCCTGCTCCACCTCGTGATCGATCTGCGCAGAGACGTCGCTCAGGACGGTATTGCGCTCCTGGAGCCGACGGGCCTTGCGATTGGACTTCCCTTTGCTCCACGCCAGCAGCACGGTGACCGAGCCGAAGATGGACAAGGTCAGGATGATCTCCAGCGCACCGGCGCTCGAGGACGGTCCGGCGATGACCATCCACAGACCACCGAGCGTCATGAAACCGGTGGCCATGGCGGCCGCCCCGCGGAGCCCCAGCGCTGGGTAGTACGCCCCGTTCGCCGGCGGACGCACCGTCCAGGCCTTCCACGCCTCCTGCCGATACTCCGCGGCGGAGGTCAGCGGGAGGTGCGCCAGGTCCTCGGGAAGCTGTGCTCGCAGCGCGGCGACGACGTCGGGGTCCGCGCGTAGCGGCACGTTCCCTGTAGCCCGATCGTCATCCATGCGTTGATGATGTCAGTCCGCGAGCGCGGGGCCCGCGTCGATCCGGCCTTCGTCCGGCGAGGAGGCCCGAGCCAGCGAGCGCCGCGGAATGCGGCCGGCCCGATAGGCGTCGCGGCCTGCCTGGACGGCGGCGCGCATCGCCCTGGCCATGAGGGGCGCGTCGTGCGCGCGGGTGACGGCACTCGCCAACAGCACCGCGTCGCACCCCAACTCCATCGCCAGCGCGGCGTCCGACGCGGTACCGACCCCGGCATCGAGCACCACGGGGACCTCGGCGGCCGCAGCGATCATCGCGATGTGATGCGGGTTGAGGATGCCGAGTCCCGTGCCGATCGGTGCGCCGGCGGGCATCACCGCCGCGACGCCGACGTCCTGCAACCTCCGAGCGAGGATCGGGTCGTCGTTCGTGTACGCGAACACGGAGAAGCCGTCCGCGACGAGTTGGTCGGCGGCGGTCAGCAGTTCGACCGGGTCGGGCAGCAGCGTGTCCTCGTCGGCGACGACCTCGAGCTTGATCCAGTCGGTCTCCAGCGCCTCGCGCGCGAGCTGAGCGGTGAGCACCGCGTCGCGGGCCGTGAAGCAGCCGGCGGTGTTGGGCAGCGCTCGCACGCCGAGACGCTCCAGCATGGCGAAGACCGAGTTGCCGCCCGCTGCGGCGTAGCGCCGGATCGCCACCGTGGTCACCTCGGTCCCGGACGCGACGAGCGACTCCTCCAGCGTGGCGAGCGAGGAGGCGCCGCCGGTTCCCATGATGAGCCGGCTGGTCAGCCGCTCTCCCCCGATGACCAGTGCGTCGTCCATGTCAGCCTCCCTGGGTCGCGGTAACGACATCGATGGTGGAGCCGGCGGCGATCACGTGCGCGTGCCACTCACGGCGCGGGACGACGGCGCCGTCCACGGCGACCGCGACACCCAAACGCCCGCCGTCGGCGGGAGTTCCGTCGGGGCCGAGCTCTCGGCCGATGTGGCGGGCCACGGTCTCGCGCAGCGTGATGCCCTGCGCCAGTCGGGTTGTCTCCCCGTCGAGGACGACGGTGATCTCGGGCGATGACGTCATGGTGCTCCAGGAGTCGAATGCGGTCGGTCGAAACGGTGCGGATCGAGTGCTGCGAGAACCTCGTCGTCGACCTCGCGGGACTCGACGAGGTCGGCGGTGATGTCGCTGCCGAGCGGGGCGAGCAGGATGCCGTGGCGGAAGTAGCCGGTGGAGATGACACGTCCGGGGTCGAGGCGTCCGACGATCGGGACGTCGTCCGGTGTGCCAGGGCGGGCGCGTGCCGACACCTCGAGAATCCGGGTGTCCAGCACGCCTGGCACGATGCGCCGGGCGTCGTCGAGCAGCCGGTGGACGCCTTCGGTGCTGGGCAGCGGGTCATCGTCTTCGCGGACGGTGGCGCCGAGAACGAGGCCGCCGTCCGCGCGCGGGACGAGGTAGACCGCGCGGCCGTGCACCAGCCCGCGGACGGTCCTCCCGAGCAACGGCGGGGCTCCGGTGGCCGGGGCGAGCCGCAGAATGTCGCCGAACACGGGCCGCAGCGGTAGCCCCTCGAGACCGGGCAGGACACCCAATCCCGTGCAGACCACCGTCTGGTCTGAGTGCTTCTCTTCGCCGCCGGCCAGGACGACACCGTGGGTGACGCCTCCACGTTCGACGAATCCGGTCACTTCCTGGCGTACGACGCGGTGTCCGAGCCGGTCGAGCAGCACCGCGCACAGCGCGCGGGGGTCGATCTGGTGATCGTCGGGCAGGTGCACGCCACCGACGACCGCCGGCCCGAGGCCCGGTTCGAGTCGCCGGGCGTCCAGCGAGGTGATCCGGTACGCCTTCAGCCCGAGCGAGGTCTGGAGCGAGGTGAGTTCGTCGAGGGCGGTCCGGTCGGCGTGATCCGCGGCGACGACGAGCGTCTCGCTCGGGAGGTACCCGACCTCCTGCGGGCGACCAGCGGAGAGGCGGTCGATCAGCGCGGGGTAGCGGCGGGCGGACTCGACCATCAGCGGGTAGAGCGACGGTTGGCCCCAGACGACCTCGGAGGCGGGAGCCAGCATGCCGGCCGCGACATGACTGGCACCGGAGACCGGCGCTGGGTCGAACACGGTGACGTCCCAGCCCCGTTCCACCAGCCGCCAGGCGGTGGTGAGGCCGATGATTCCGGCTCCGACGACGATGGCGCTCGCCACGTTGTTCCTTCCTCCGGCGGCATGACCCGCATCAGGTATGGCGGTCGGCACGTAGCCCTCTCAGCCCGTCTTGGGCTCCCGCGAACGCCACTAGTCTAGGCGACATGAGCGCCCCCTCCTTCCCCGTATCCGCGGACCTCGACCGAACGGCCCGCCGCCGGCGTCTGGCCGACTCCCGGCTGTACGTCTGCACCGATGCGCGTCCTGAGGGCGATCTCGCCGGCTTCCTGAATGCGGCGTTCTCCGGCGGCGTCGACATCATCCAGGTGCGGGACAAGACGATCGAGGCCGCCGACGAGGTGAGTGCGCTCGAAACTCTCGCTACGGTCGCCCGCCGCCACGGCGCGCTCTTCGCGGTCAACGACCGTGCGGACGTGGCAGCGCTCGTGCGTGCCGACATCCTCCATCTCGGGCAAGGTGATCTCTCGCCCCGGCAGGCACATTCACTGCTCGGCTCGGAGGTCCTGATCGGGCGCTCGACGCACTCGGTCGACCAGCTCGAGGCGGCCAACGAGGACGAGGACGTCGACTACTTCTGCGTCGGCCCGGTCTGGGAGACGCCGACCAAACCCGGCCGCGCCGCTGTCGGCCTCGATCTGCTGCGCCACGCGGCAGCCGTCGCGACGAAGCCGTGGTTCGCCATCGGCGGCATCGCCCCGGGCGATCGCCTCGACGCGGTGCTGAACGCCGGCGCCGAACGCGTCGTGGTGGTCCGCGCCGTCACTCAAGCCCCCGACCCCGCGGCCGCGGCCACCGAGATCCGCGGTCGTCTCGGCTGAAGTTCTCGCGCACGCGAGGCGTCAGGCCGAGCGGAGAGGCTCGATGGCGTCGATCGCCGGCCAGTTACGCTGCTCGATGCGAAGGTCGTAGTGGCTCTGCAGGTTCATCCACATCTCCGGCGAGGTGCCGAAGTACTTGGCGAGCCGCAGGGCGGTGTCGGCGGTGATGCGCCGCTTTCCGTGAACGATCTCGTTGATCCGTCGGGGCGGCACGCCGATCGCCACGGCCAGCTTGTGTTGGGTGATCTCGAAGCCCTTGATGAAGTCCTCCATCAGGACCTCGCCGGGGTGGATGGGGTCGATCAGATCAGTGGTAGTCGACGAGTTCGACATCCTCCGCACCTCCGTCCTTCCATACGAAGCAGATCCGCCATTGGTCGTTCACAACGTAAGGCACAGGTTTTGCCGCGCCCATGGCTCAATGTCGGTGGGCGACGTGCGCGTCGGCCGCGTTAGGTAATACGGCTGCAGCACCGAGAGCCGTGCGCCTCACGGGAGCGCCAGGAAGTCCCGGAGCCAGCGGTCCACGTCATTCATGGTCGCGGTATCGACGACGCCGGCGTCAGCGACGAACCGGTCACGTGTGACAGTGCGCGGCTGTTCGGTCATCGCGAACGTCGCTTCCGTTAGGCCGAGAGCTGGCCCGCGCAACCGGACGTGGTTCGGCCACCCCCGGTCGTGCGTGGTGGCGGGCAGGATGATCGCGAGAGTGTCGGCCTGTTCGAGGTACAGGTCGCTGGCGATCACGAGCACGGGGCGACGGCCGGCCTGCTCACGCCCGCGAACCGGATCCAGCTCCGCCCAGAGAACCGACCCACGACGGATCTCACTCACTCCGTCGGCCATCGTCGAGCGTCACGTCCCAGGACCGGAACTCGTCCCAGTAGCTCGCGTCAGCCTCCCGGAAAGCCCGCCCGAACGCCTCCATGCGCTGCCTGCGCTCATGCGCATCGAGAAGCTTCTCGATGAGCCCGGCGGCAGTCATGCCGTGCTCCTGGGCATCTCGGTTGATCCGGTCGCGGAGCTCGACAGGGACCTTGATCGTCGTCGCCATGCATCCAAAATACCAAGGGGTATACCGATTGAGCTACCTCTTCATGTGAACACCGCTCGACCGCAGGGTGCGGTGCGAGCCCACCCTGCTCTGACGAGGAGAATAAGGTCAGACGTTGAACCGGAACTCCACCACGTCGCCGCGCCTAGGGCAGTCTGTGTTGGGCTCCCGACTCACGCTGCGGCAACGAGGCCCGCACCGCATCTGCTACTCGATTGAAGCGGCGTCGAGCTGGCGGTGGAGCAAGCTGGCGAAGCCAAGATATTCCAGCGCCTGCTGGGGGTCGCGCGGCTTGAAAAGGTCGTGCGCACGAGGGTTGCGGACGCCGAGCATCGCGCCGCGGAAGAGCGCAGCGAACCCCTCCTGCTCATCTTTGCCGCTCTGGCCAGCCGACGTCGCAACCGGCACTTGTGGATCGGATCCGCCGAAGGCCTCGCCCATCAGCTTGACACCCGACTGCGTGGAGCCGATCAGATTCCGCACGCGGACCTCGATCGACTTGAACGCCTCGCTGACTGCAGCCTCGTAGTGTCCGTCGGCGAACAGCTCGCTCGAGGAGCTGATGACTTCGGCGTGGAGGTTCTCGATCGAGAGCCGGCGCACCGGGGCGACGCGGCTCGGCGGAGCGGCTCCCCAGGTCACATGGATGTGTTCCATACCGCGGAACGAGGACCCCGTCGGATTGTTCACGTCGACGGTCGCTGCAACCTTCCGCGTCGTGCCGCCGCGCGGGTCCGGGAACTCGACGACGTCGCCTTCGTAGATCGGCGTGTCGACGGCGAAGAATCCGGTCTTGGCCTGGATGTGCGCTTCCGTCTCGAAGCGCTCCTCGTTGTCGGTGCCGGGATCGTGGACGACGGTGACCTTCGTGATCCCGAAGGTGCGGAAATGCGACGGAAGCGGTGCCATGACCCAATGTTGCCAGTAGTCACCGACACTGGCTCGAAGGATGCGAGCGTGCGGTCAGGCGGCGATGGCTCCGGGGGCGTCATCCTCGTCAACGAACTCGTAGTCGATGATGTCATCGATGCGGAACCGGACGATGGCGTCAGGATCGAGGTGGACGTAAACCGGCCAGTTGCTCAACCGGCCGAGGACTTCATCGTCATCGCGGTGGAGGATCTTCACCCACATCCGCTCCCCCGGTGAGCGCTTCACTGCCCATGTGAGCTTCACCAGGTCGCCGGGACGGAGCATCGCCTTCTCCCCGGCGTCGGGCGTGTCCTGGTACTTCTTGTGCATCTCCTGTCCGGACTCAACCTTGGCCCGGTGCCAGACGAAGCGGCCCCAGTACCAGGCGATCTCGGGTGCGAGACCCTGGTGTAGTGCGACTTCGAGCTGCTGAGCGACCCAGAACGGTCTCTCCCAGCGGGGGACGGCGTAGAGCTCCGCCTGCAGTTCACGACGCCGTGAGGAGTCCTCGCGGAAGAGTCTGACGATGAGCGCCAGCACCAGTCCAGGCAGGAACCCGAAGATGAGCAGAGCGATCACGAACGCGCCGAGCGCGCCGGGTACCAGCATCACCGAACTCATCAGGCGAACCTCACCTTCATCGCTGCAAAGCGCTGCTCCTCCGCGACCTTTCGTGCCACCGCGCCGATGCCGGTGCGGCCGCATCGGTGAGTTTGTAGTAGCGACGCGGCGGGCGCTTCTTGCCCTCTGCGCGCTCCTCCCAGTGGTCCTCGAGCCAGCCCTCACCCATCATCCGATCGAGGATCGGATAGAGGACACCGGATCAGACGCCGGACTTCTTCGACAGGGCGTAGCCCCAGATCCGACCGTCCATCTGCAAGACAGCGCTCGCAATGACCTACGGATGCCGTCCGGCTTCACTCGTGTCGTTCTCAGTGTGTCCGCAGCCGGCCGTAGTCTCGTGGCGACAGCTGCTCACGCGTGAGCAGTTCTGAGCGAATCGACGTGAGGAAGCCCGTGGGCGCAGACCTGTTCATCTCGTACGCGTGGACGTCGGAGGGACACCGGAAATGGGTGCGCCTGCTCGCGGCGCAGCTCAAGACGCTGGGGTTCGACGTCCTCATCGATGCCGACGTCGACTACGGCGACGACCTCAACGGCTTCATGCGCCGAGTCGCGGACTGCAAGCGCGTGCTGCTTATTGTCGACCAGAACTACGTCGCGAGAGCCGACACCATGCCTGAGTCGGGCGTAGGCAAAGAGAGCCGCTGGATAGCCGAGGTCTATGAGGACCGTGATCCTGCGTGGCTGTCCACCCTCTTCGTCGACAACGCCCACTGCGTCCGGCCGGCGTGGCTCGGGGACCGGATGCCCAAGGGCTTCGACTTCAATCACTCCCCCGGCAGCCAGCAGGAGTTCCCCGGGGTCGAGCAGATCGAAGACCTGTGGCGCTGGGCTGCGGGGCTCCCTGCCAATCGCGACAGCGCAACGTCGATCGCTACTCTTCGAGAGCGGGCGACGCGACTCGAGCAACAAGATCTGCGCAGCGACCCCGCGCAGTGGAGGAGCCCGGACCTCGTCGGCGAGACGCACTTCGTGTACGAAGACGCGCCGCAGAAGATCTTCCGTTGGGGCGTCGGCGCGTCCGAGTTCGCACTCCAGGTCAGCGGATGCTCTTACAACTCGGTGTACGTCTATAAGGATCCCATCAAGGCCGTCGGCCTGATCAGGGGCGAAGACGTCGACGACACCGACCTCGCACAGCACCTCGCGCCCGGACGATCCGTCACTCCGCAGGTTGGTCAGAGTGTCGTGCTCATGAACACGCATGGGCGACTGGCCGTCGTCGACATCCTTGACGTCCAGCGCGAGGACACCAGCAGTAGCCGGTACGTCCCACCCTTCGTCAACTTCCGTTGGAGAGTCGTCGAGTCATCCTGACGATGGCTCCGTGTACGAAGAGAAACACGGAGAACTTCCGTGCCGGCGAAGCTGATCATTGCTTCCGCAACCCCTGGGCGCATTCGCGGATCTCGCCACGATTCAAGCGGTCGTTAGGCCAGGGCACTCCACGTTTATCTCGCCGCCAGATGTCAGTTCGAAAATCTGAACTCCACCGCATTCAGGCACCTAGAGACTTCTGGGTCACGAGACACCTGCGCCCGACGGAACGAGGTCGCCGCCAGTGCCCTTCGCCATCGGGTCTCAGCCAGACTCTGCTGACTGGGTCCGAGCGCGGCTAATCATCTCGATGACCGGCCACGTAACCAGCCGCAGACAGAACCACCACATGTAGAGCGCCCAGTAGCTCCACGCCGAGTTGTCATCGAGAAGGCCGTGCGCGACGTCGTTGCGTAGGTTCGGACCACCTTGGACGACCAGCATTGCCTTCATCTCCATGACCATCCCTGCACCAAAGACGTCCTCGGTCTCGGTCATGTCGAGAAGCGCGTTCAAGCTCTTCTCACTCTCCACGCCCTGCTCATCGACGAACAACGTGTACACGTCGTGCCGCCTCAACATGACCCGCACGACCTGCTCCAACTGCGGGACCAGAACAGAGACCGCAGCGCCGAAGTTTCCGCCCAAGCCGAGCGCCAGCCCGTCGCCCCACAACGTCTCGTGCCCCTCGGGCACTGTCGGCGACTCCACGCACAGCGACACCATGTACTGCCGACTGAACCGGTGCTCAGTAGTCAGGACCTCTTGCGCAGGCTGGATGATGCCCTTTCCGAGCAACTGGGAATGAAAAAACACCGTGCGGACCATCTCGGCCCACACCGCGTCCTCATCGGCTTGACCAGAAGACCCGGGCCTCGATGCGATCTTCCGGAAGTCAGAGGAAAACGTGGATGATCCAAAGAGGTGGCTGATGGTGCCCTCCAGCATCTTCGCGGCGTTCTCGCGCGTACTGACTTCGTCTAGCGGCGGTGCGAGCATGGCAAATGCAGCGAGCGCGTCGAACTTGTCCGCGTGACCCGAGACTTGTGACCGTGCGTAGGACACTGCGTCAGTCAGATCGACCGTGTCCGACTGGATACGCATCATCTGCTCCATCGACGACTCCCGGCTCTCACGCAACCGAATGCGGAGGTCGTCGATGAGTTCGTCGAGTCCGTTCTCGAGCCGGTAGGAGCGCGGGAGGGTTCGGAGGACTGCGATGGCCTTCTCCAAGAAATGGCCCTCGGCCAGCGCGCCCGCCTCTGGGTCCGTCTGAATGCGGGAATCGGCTTCTGTGATGTAAGTCCGCGCAACGCGCTCGGTCGCAGAGTTCGTCGCTGCCGAGTCCGACCCACTAAGCCACGCGAGCGCCTCACGCTCGAGATGGCGCGACAGGCGAGGGGTTTCCGACGACGCCTGTGCCGCGAGCGCGAACAGCGCTTCGCGCACCTCAGCGCGCCCGGCAGCGTCGACACGACCGTGCTGGCGCAATGTCTCCGCGAACCCCACTGTTCTAAAGCTGTCCGTGACCTCGCCGGCCACGACCTGGGCCTTCAGCGCGTCCGACATTTCCTCCACACGCGCCTGGCCGTCCGGGCCGCGCCGTGCTGCAAGCTCGAACGCTCGAACCCACGCGTCCTTCCCCACGCTGAACCACACATCGTCCGTCAGCGGCGCGGCCCGATAAGCGTCGATGGCCCGGTCCAACATCGCAACGTCCGATCGCTCCCCGTAGACCCAGGCGACATCAGCGACCCGAGCCCGCAGATCATCACGTTCGACGAGAGGAGCGATACGTGCCAGTAATGCCACCTGGTCGGCATCGAAGTCCGCCGGTACCACAGTCCGCTTGCCACTGATCTGCATCGCGGGTGTGAACGGCTCCAGCCAGTCCTCAGCGTTCAGCATCGCCGACGACACCATCGCCAACACCCGCAGCACTAGTGCGTGAAGCCCCGTGACGGCCGGATCGGCAGCCGCCCGCTCGAGATGCGATGACAACAACTCTGGCGGTTCATAGCGGTCGTCAAGCGACGCCGCCGCCAGCACGTCCTCCCACCACGTCGGGTCGATCGCGTCGCTCACCGAATCTCCCATGCTCATACGCCACACTTCCGCTACCGGAACATCATCGCCGCCGACGACGCTAGCCCGAGCCGTCTGAGGTCGTCATGTCTTGGTGCTCCGCGCTTCCCCTCGTGTCCCGTCAGCCCTCGCGTCCGTTGGGCGCGAACAGCGGCTCACCGTCGAAGTCCATGTCGACGAGTCCTCCGATCGGTTTGATGTTGATCAGGTCCGGCTCGGGCAGATTGACAGGGACATACCGCTCGTCCTCGGGGTGGTGAAAGACGTACTCCCTAGCCGACTCCGCGGTGTGCAGATTGAACAGTTTCTCCATTGCTGTGGTCCCGGCCTGGATTTGGTCTATCCGTCCGGCAAGCACCATCTCGCGGAGCTGTTGGACACGCGGATCGTCCGCTCCGGCACCCTCCAACATCGCCATGGGATCGCTCATGAGGAGCCCCAACTTGCGCGTGAGCGGGAACGTGACGCCCCATGCCGTCGCGAAGCCGACTCCCTCCCACGGCTCGTCGTCCGGTCGGCGCACCAGACTGACCGGAGCATCCGATGTGATGAGGGAGCGTCGGTCGAAGCGAACGAGTGCCCAGGGGCGGGTCGCAAGGTAGGGCGTCAGTTCGATCGCGGTCTCGACTGCGTTCTGGATGTGAGCCAGGTTGGAGAATCCGATCGGCGGCCCACCGGGCTGGGTGGCCTCGTTCCAGATTCGATCCTCTTGCTCCGGCGTCGGGTCGAATCCGAGATTGTCACGGATCCACGCACCGACATTCTTGCGACCACCGGCACCCACCTCCAGCCGGACCATGGTCGCGCGGAGATGCTCGGTCGTCCTCCGGGTATCCGGCCCGCGCACGCTCTGCAACGCCGTGTAGTGGGCGAAGGCCCACCTGTTCTCCTCGGAGGGAGGAAACTCGCCGTTGGCGAAGCCCTTGATGATGCCGAGGGCCTGGCCCTCGACCTCGCTCAGCGCCTTCTCGAACGCATCCGGCTCATCGAACTCACCGACCGTGTGGAAGTGGTTCTGCGCAGCCACGTTCTTCACGCTCGGCGTGTATGGCTGCCGGGAGCGGTCGAGGGGTACGACCCTGATGCGCTCTTGGCCCGTCGCGAAGCCTCGAAGGTACCCCTGCGGCACATAGTGATGCAGCTTCGCCGTGCTCTTCTTGCCAGTCATGTGCGCACCATCTCTGCGGTCGCACTTGAATCGCCCTCACCCATGCAGCTCCCCCTACGTCGCGCATCTGCGCACCTCTTCGATTCAAACTGCAGACCCCTTCTTCATGGCGACAGTCTTCCCTACGGGACCGACAGTCTGAGCGACAAGGGGAAGGAACAGCTCTTCGCAGTCGTGTACAGCGGCGACAGATCCACCACCTACATCTGGCACATCAAAATGTCCTGCGGTCATACGACCACGACCTCTACAGGCGACGAACGCCCCTATCAGCCGAGCACGCATCGCTGCCCGGAGCGCCGCATCCGGCGCGCCGTCGTCATGGTCGCCCGCGGCATACCCGAAGTCGATGACGACAGCACCGGCGGAGAACCACAATGAGTCAGCATCGCGCCGAATGACCGAGGAGGCCGGACGCGCTCGCAGCCGCGTCCAACCGGGCTGCGCGCCTGCCGTGACGCCGATCGCGGATGCTCAGACGCGAGACTGGGACCCAAAGCAGATGTCAGACGGGCACGTGAGTCGCATTTCGCCACCTACGGACCTCATACTGTTCTCGCAGGTCAGCAGGCACTTTTGGCGGTTTCTAGACATTAAACCTAAATTCCACGACGTCGCCGTCGGCCATGACGTAGTCCTTGCCCTCTATGCGGACCTTGCCCGCGGCCTTCGCGGCGGTCATGGAACCAGCCTCGACGAGGTCGTCGAAGGAGACGATCTCGGCCTTGATGAAGCCACGCTGGAAATCGGTGTGGATGACGCCGGCGGCCTCGGGAGCCGTCGCGCCCTTCTTGATCGTCCAGGCGCGAGCCTCCTTGGGCCCCGCGGTCAGGTACGTCTGCAGGCCGAGGGTGTCGAACCCGACGCGAGCCAGCGCGTCCAGGCCCGGCTCCTCCACGCCCATGTCGGCGAGCATCTCAGCGCGCATCTGCTCGGCCTCCTCGTCGTCGCCGAGCTCGACGAGCTCCGCCTCGGCCTTGGCGTCGAGGAAGATCGCCTCGGACGGCGCCACGAGGTCGCGCATCCGCGCCTTGAGCTCCTCGTCCTGCAGCTCCTCGGCGTCGCAGTTGAAGACGTAGAGGAAACGCTTGGCGGTCAGTAGGTGCAGGTCGCGCAGCAGCTCGAGATCGAGGCCGGCCTTGAGCACGCCGGCGCCCTCCTCGAGGACCTCCTTGGCCTTCTGCACCTCGGAGAGCTGGGCCGCGAGCGACTTGTCCTTGCGCGAGTCCTTCTCCAGCCGCGGGATCGCCTTCTCCACCGTCTGGAGGTCCGCGAGGATCAGCTCGGTCGAGATCGTCTCGATGTCGCTGCTCGGGTTGACCTCACCGTCGACGTGGGTGACGTCCTCGTCGCGGAAGACGCGCGTCACCTGGCAGATCGCGTCGGACTCGCGGATGTGGGAGAGGAAGGCGTTGCCCATCCCCTCGCCCTCCGACGCACCGCGCACGATGCCGGCGATGTCGACGAACTGCACCGTCGCGGGCAGAATCTTCTGCGATTCGAAGATCTCCGCGAGCTTCGCCAACCGTGCGTCGGGAACCCCGACGACGCCGACGTTGGGCTCGATCGTCGCGAACGGATAGTTCGCCGCGAGGACGTCGTTCTTGGTCAGAGCGTTGAAAAGGGTCGACTTGCCCGCGTTGGGGAGTCCGACGATGCCGATGGTGAGTGCCACGGGGCTCAAGCCTACTGGTCGGCCGCGATGTCCTGGCGGTCGAGCCGAAACGCGCGCAGCGACCGGTCGTACCAGTCGTCGCGCAGGCCGAGATCGGTCATCCCCAGACGCCGGCACACCGCTTGGGAGCGCACGTTGTCCGGGTCGGTGACGGCGTAGAGCGCGGGGAACCCGGCGGCGAAGCCCCGCTCGACGAGCGCACGACCCGCCTCGGTCCCGTACCCGTTCCCCCAGACGTCGGGATGGAAGTGCCACCCGATCTCGATCTCACCCTCGCTCTCGTGCCCCGCACTGGCTGGGATCGGCACGAGCAGAGCCATCCCCACGAGCTCGCTGTCCGCCTCGACGGCGAAGACGCCGCACGCCGGATGATCACCGGCACGCGCCGGCTGGCGGCGGATGCGCTCGACCGCCTCCTCACGCCGGTCCATCGGCGTGCCTGACCCACTCCACCGCGCGACCTCGGCACGGGAGAAGAGATCGAAAAGGAAGTCCGCGTCATCGAGTGTGAAGCGCCGCAGGATCAGCCGATCCGTGATGATCACGGGGTTCTCGTCCATTCCTCGTAGCCTACGGTCGTGAGCGACTCCCTCGTGGAACGACTGCGCGCGGCAGGCTGCGTCTTCGCCGAGGACGAGGCAGCCGCGTTGCGCGCCGTCTTCTCGGGCGCTCCGCTCGGGGCAGCGGTGGCCCGACGCGTCGCAGGGGTGCCGCTGGAGCAGGTGCTCGGTTTCGCCGAAGTCGCCGGTGCTCGCGTCGATGTGGGCGCCGGCGTTTTCGTGCCGCGCGCCCGCGCCACCGTCATCGTGGACGCGGTCGCGGGGATGGAACCCGCTGTCGCCGTGGACCTCGGGTGCGGCGCCGGCACCCTCGCCGCGCTGCTCGCGCGCCACTGGCCGGATGCGCGTGTGGTCGGTGTCGACATCGACGAGCAGGCGCTGGCCAGCGCGCGCCGCACCGCCTCGCGCTACGGGTTCGAGGTGCGACACGGCAGCTGGTGGGATGCGCTTCCGGACGAGCTTCGCGGTCGGGTCGACCTCGCCGTCGCCTATCTGCCGCACGTGCCGAGCGACGAGGTCGAGCGCATCCATCCGGACTTCCGTGCCCACGAGCCGAGGCACAGCGTCGACGGCGGACCGGACGGGCTCGACCACTGGCGATCAGTCATCGAGAGTGCCGCGGACTGGCTCGCACCCCGCGGCGTCTTCGCCACCCTCCTCGCCCCCGAGCAGGTGGACGCAGCCCGGGCGGCGGCACCGCAGTGGCACCTCGACGTCGTGCCCGCCGACGACGACGTCGTGCTGCTCGCCTCGCCGCCCGAGCGGTAGGTGTAGTCCCATCGCGAGGCCTGTCGTGGGACTACACCTACCGCCCCGACGGGGGCGTGGGACTACACCTACCGCCCCCGGTGCGCGTGCTAACTCACCGCGCGGGGCGGGCGGAGGCGGAACATCAGGGAGTCGCCGCCGTACCAGGGGTCGTCCCGGACACCGAGTTCCTCGGCACCGAGCCGACGGGCCACGGCGGCCGACGGCGCGTTGTCGGGGTACATGTCGATGACGAGCTCGTCCATGCCGATCGCGAACGCCGCGAGCGCCAGTGCCCGCGCCGCCTCGGTGGCGTAGCCCGCGCCGGTCGCAGCGGGGCGCAGCTTCCACCCGATCTCGTACTCGCCGACGAAGCCACCGTCCTGACGGACGAGGCGCTGAATGCTGACCGAGCCGGCCGTCTCCCCGGTCGCCTTCACTTCGATCGCACGCTGCAGTTGCCGGAAGTCCTCGGCCTCGATCTCGGCGCGCCGTTCGATCCAGGCGCGAGCCTCCTCGTGGTCGGCCATCAGGACGAACGGCGGGTTGTCGAGCCAACGGACGATCTCGAGGTCGCTGTGGATCTCGTAGACGGCCTCGACGTCCGGCTGGTGATCGACGCGGAACGGCCGCAGGGTCAAACGCTCGGTCTCGATGAGGTCGCTCACTCCCCCAGCTTCCCATCCGCCGCGCGGTAGGTGTGATCCCACGCGCCGGGCCGCGCTGGGACCTCACCTACCGCTCCGCGGCGAGGGTGGGACCTCACCTACCGCCCTGGTGGGAGGATGAGGCCATGAGCGTCATCAAGATCAACGCCATCACCGTGCCCAAGGACAGCGGCGACGAGCTCGCCCACCGCTTCGCCAAGCGCGCCGGTGCCGTGGACGGCGCCGACGGCTTCGAAGGGTTCGAGCTCCTCAAGCCCACCGACGACCGCGAGCAGTGGCTCGTCGTGACGCGGTGGCGTGACGAGGAGTCGTTCCAGGCGTGGGTGTCCTCCCCCGCGTTCGGGCACGGGCATCGGTCCGAGGGCGAACGCGCCGGTGGCGACGCGCCGAAGCCCGTCGCCACCCACAGCGAGTTGTGGTCCTACGAGGTGGCCGGCGGCTCCGGACGCTGATCCCGCCCGGCACCGCCGGCCGCCCTCCTGTCAGTCCCGCACGAACGAGCGGTACTGCCGGGCCACGTCCTGCGTGCTGGCGGCCGTGTCGAGGATCATCAACCCGTCCATCCGGCAGTCGCAGGGGTTCTGCTCGCGGGTGTTCTGCGGGTAGGACCCGCCGATCTTGATCCCGCGCGGCAGCGTCGGCGACGTTCCCGTGCCGTCGACCTGCCACGGGTCGCCCTCGTTGACGTAGAACCCGTCGATCGGCTTGCCGTTGCGGTACAACGCCATGTCGCCGGTTGTGAAGTCGAACGTCGCGGCCAGGTGGACCCACTCGTCGCGCGGCAGCAGCTCCTGCCAGTCCTGGGACGCGGCGAACGTCTGCGACGCTCCCTCGTCCAGGCGCCGGCCCAACGCGACGAGCCGCAGCTCACCGTTCACGTTGATGAGCTCGAGCAGTGCCCGCACGCCGTGGCCGTCGCTGTTGCCGGCCAGCACCCCGGCCAACCCGACGGCGTTGTACCGGTCCGCGGGATCGGGCGTGTTGCTGTTCGGCGCCGGGTGGTCGCCCGTCATCTTGAACCAGCCCATGACGGTGATGCCCTCGGCCCCCGCGAGCCGCTCCAGGCCCTTGACGCCGTTCGCGTCCCACAGGCCGGCCTTCCAGTCGTCATTGCCCGGGGTCTCCGGGTTGACCTGGCGGGTCTGCAAGGAGTTGATGCTGCCCGGGTAGGCCCCGTCACGCACGCGCATGTCCTTGCCGCCGTTGACGAGGGACAACAGCAGATTCGCATCGCCCTGGTCCTCCTCCAGGGCGCCGTTCTGCGCGAAGCCCCGGTCGAAGTCGTAGAACGACACGAGGTGGTCGCGCAGCTTCTTATCGACGACCTCGCGTGGCTTGACCCGCTCGGCGTCGACGACCTTCCAGATCGTGCCGTTCGACTTCGCCAGCAGGTACAGGTTGCGGTCGGCGTCCGTGCCGAACCGCAGATCCACCCGCACGTCGTCGACGAAGTCGGTCATCCGCAGCTGGTTGCCGTCGGTGTCGCGCAACTGCAGCTCGGTGATGGGCGCCTCGTGCTTGGCCTCGCGGCGCATCTGCTTGACCTCGGTCGAGAACACCGACCCGTTGACGAGGTCACCGAACACGTAGCGGCCGCGCAGTGCCTTGATCGGACCGCGATACACCTGGCCACCGCTGATGGCGTGGCCGGAGTCCGCGTTGCAGTCCCAGTTCGTCGGAGCGTCGTGGTCGTAGGACGCGACCGGGTAGACGTAGTCCTTCTGCTGCTGCTCCGGAGTCAGCGGGAACAGCACACACTGGCGGTCGTTCTCGTACCGGTAACGGCCCTCGATGTCGCTCCACCCGAAGTTGTCGCCCTTGCGCACCTCGTACACCGCTTCGACGGCGCGCTGGCCGATGTGGCCGAGGAACATCTGGTGCGAGCCCTCCGGGTCCCACGTGAACCGGTGCGGGTCGCGCATGCCGATCGCATAGATCTCGCCCAGGGCGCCCTCGGTTCCGACGAAGGGGTTGGACGCGGGGATTCCGTAGGCCCCGTTCGGCCCGTCCGTGCCCAGGGGGTCGATCCGCAAAATCTTGCCGTCCGGAGTGTCCAGGCGCTGCGGGATGTCGGTGTTCAGTCCGATGCCGCCGTCACCGACGGCGAGGTAGAGCAGCCCGTAGTCCTCGTCGCCGGGCTGCGCGGTGGGGTTGAAGTCGATCTGCTGGATCGCGTGGATCTGCGTCGCGAACCCGAAGCGGAAGACCTCTCGCCGCGTGCCGGCGAAGACCGGCGCCGCCGGATCGTCCGCGGTCCATTCGGTGACGACCGACTGCACCGTGGCGTTCGGCTGGTTCGGGTACGTCGGCTCGTTCGCCGCGATGCCCTCGGCGCCGACGGTGTGCACGGTGTAGAACTTGCCGTTGCTCGCGAACTCGGGGTGGAACGTCACGAAGCCGAAGCCGCTGCCCATCCCCCGGCCGGAGAAGAAGTGCGGGTCCTGTTCGCGTACGTTGAGGTAGACCTGCGCCTGCCCGGTCTCCTTGTCCAGAAGGTACATCGGCCCGTTGAGGTCGGGCACGTACAGCCGTCCCGAGCCGTCCGGCACCTCGCCCACGTAGTTGATCCGGTTGTGCCGCATGATGCGCGGATCGGTCGGCGCCGGGGTCGGATCGGACTCCGGCAGCTGTGCGACCTCCTCGAGCACGAGCGCAAGGTCGGCGGGCGCCGGGCCCTCGGGCACCGGATCGGTGATCGGCGTGTTCGGATCCGGCTGGTCGCTCGCCGCGACCCCCGAGACCTTGACGTCGCGGATGCGCCCGTAGTTGTCGAACGATCCGAACCCGACCCGGCCGCCGGAGAACGTCGTGTCCGTCGCGGTCATGAGCGGTTCGCTCGCACCGTCCATCCGCACCTGGACGGCGCCGGAGGGCGCGTCGTACGTCAGCCGCACGTCGTGCCAGTCGGTGTCGTCGATGGCCGGTGCCGCACCCGTCGTGCCGTTCCACTGGTCGTCGATCCGGCGGCGATCGGCGTCGTCGACGACGAAGATGCCGTTGTGCGCGTAGATCCCGTTGTCCTGCGACAGGTGGGCGTAGTAGAAGCGCGTCGGTGACTGGTAGTTCCAGATCAGCACGACGTCGCGGTCGTTGCGCTCCACCGGTTCGTCGATGCGCACCGAGGCTCGGTAGTCGATCGACGCGAGCGCGGGGCCGTGGTTGACGATGGCGTACTCGAACGGGCGCCGCGGTCCCTCAGGAGGCGTGCCCGCCTCCTTCATCGCCACCTGGCCGTCGGCGAACTCCCACTTCTCGGGCGTCAGCGGATCCCAGTGCTGGGGCGTCGGGCCTGGATGGACCCGCACCTCGCGTGGTCCCTTGTCCCGGTCGGCCGAAGCCGACCCCGGCGCCAGTCCCGCGACGAGGAGCGCGGCCGTCAGGACCGCCCCCCACCTCGCGAGACGTGATCGTGTGATGTGCATGTGCCGTTCCTCTCCCCCGAACGAGAAACGATCGGGTTTATGGGGTGATGCGGGGGGACAAGTGCGGTTCCACCAGTTCGATGTAGCGGCGCGCCATGGTGGCGACGGTCTCGTCACCGGGCGCGGCCCAGACGTCGGCGTTGAAGATCTCCACCTCGACGTCGCCGTCGTAGCCGGTCGCGGCGACGGCGGCGGTCAGCGTGGCGAAGTCGATGTGGCCGTCGCCCACCATCCCGCGCGACAACAGCGCGTCCGGCGGCAGCGGGGTGATCCAGTCGCAGATCTGATAGCTGTGGATGCGGTCGGCGGCGCGAGCGATCTGGTCCAGCACCCCGGGCTCCCACCACACGTGGAACGTGTCGACGACGACGCCGACCACATCCGGGTCGTGCGGCTCGGCGATGTCGAGCGCCTGCTCGAGCGTCGAGACGACGCCGCGGTCGGCCGCGTAGATCGGGTGCATCGGCTCGATCGCCAGCCGCACGCCGCGCGCGGCGGCGTGCGGCGCCAGGTCGGCGATCGCCTCGGCGGCACGCGAGCGGGCGCCCCGGATGTCGCGATCGCCCTCGGGCAGACCTCCGGGAACGAGGACCAGCGCGGCGGCGTCGAGCGCGGCCGTCTCGTCGAGTGCCCGCAGGTTCTCCTCGTGGGCGCGGCGACGCTCATCCGGATCGGCTGAGGTGAAGAAGCCACCGCGGCACACCGACGACACCCGCAGGCCCGCCTCCTGGATCCACCGGGCGCCGACGTCGACTCCGACCTCAGCCAAGGGCTCGCGCCAGACGCCGAGCGCCGGGATGCCGGCGGCGACACAGCCGTCGATCGCCTCCCGGAGCGACCAGTTCGCCGTCGTGCGCTGGTTCAGAGCGAGCCGGGCGAGCCGCGGATCGCCGGGCTCAGGCGTGGGGACGCGAGCCGGCAGCCCCGACGGGACGTCCGCGACACCCGTCGGCGCGTTCACCGCGGTCATCGGGCGAGTCCTGCCGACGCGAGCCACAGCTGCATGCGATGGGCCGCGAGGTCCGGATCGGGCAAGAGACGCGCCTCGTCGGCCAGTTCGAGCACCCGCGCGAGGTGGACGACGCTGCGACCGGTCTGCAGACCGCCCACCATCGTGAACCCCGGCTGGTGGCCGCTGAGCCAGGCCAGAAACGCGATGCCGGTCTTGTAGAACCACGTCGGTCGCGCGAACACGTGCCGGGACAGCTCCAGGGTCGGGTTCATCGCCGCGTCGTACGCGGCGACATCGCCGCGATCGAGGGCGGCGAGTGCCGTTCCGGCGGCCGGGGCGATCGCCGCGAACGCGCCGAGCAGGGCGTCCGAGTGATGCGTGCCGTCACCGCGGATCAGCTCCGGGTAGTGGTAGTCGTCGCCCGTGTAGAGGCGCACCCCTTCGGGCAGCCGGGCGCGCAAGCTGCGCTCGTGCTCGGCGGACAGCAGCGACACCTTGACGCCGTCCACGACGGCGGCGTGATCGCGCACCAGGCCGAGGAACGTCTCGGTCGCGGCGTCCACGTCCGCCGACCCCCAGTACCCCGCGAGCTGGGGGTCGAACATCTCCCCCAGCCAGTGCAGGATCACCGGGCGGCTGACCTGCCCGAGGATCGCGTCGTAAACCTTGCGGTACTCCTCGGCGTGCCGGGCCGTGGCGGCGAGCTGCCGCGACGCCATGACGATGACCTGCGCGCCCGTCGACTCCACGAACTCGACCTGCTCGAGGTACGCGGCGGTGACCTCGTCGAGCGAGCTCAGATCGGTGCGGTGATCGGTGCCGGCGCCCGCAGCGATGCGTGCCCCGGCTGCCTTCGCCTCGGCAGCGCTGCGCCGGATCAGTTCCTGGATCGCCGCCCAGTCCAGCCCCATGTTGCGCTGGGCGGTGTCCATCGCCTCCGCGACCCCGAGGCCGTGAGCGAACAGGTGGCGCCGGAACGCGAGTGTCGAGTCCCAGTCCACGACGGCCGGGGCCCCGGGCACGTTCTCCCCGAGCGGATCGGCCACGACGTGAGCTGCGGCGAACGCGATCCGGGAGGTGGAACCGTCCGGATGCCGCTCCCACTCGAGCGGCTCGGCGAGCGTCCGGGTGCGCCAGGTTCCGTCGGCCGCGGGCAGGTGCACCGTCGTCATGCGGTCTGTCCCGTCGCGCCGGCCCGCACCTCGTCCATCGTCACCCGTCGGCCCTCCCGCGAGGAGGCGTAACCGGCGTCGACGAGTTCGAGACCGCGCACGCCCGCCGCGAAGTCGTAGGCATGCTGACGACCTGCGTGCACGTCGAGAAGGAACTGCTCCCACTGCGCGCGGAACCCGTTGTCGAACGTCGCGTTGTCGGGCACCTCGTCCCACTGGGAGCGGAAGTCCTGATCGGTCGGCAGGTCGGGGTTCCACACCGGCATGGGCGTGCGGACGCGCGGCTGCACCCGGCAGCCGAACAGTCCGGCCACGGCCGAGCCGTGGGTGCCGTCGACCTGGAACTCCACGAGCTCCTTGCGCTCGACCCGCACCGCCCACGACGAGTTGACCTGGGCGATGACGTCGCCCTCGAGCTCGAAGATCGCGTACGCGGCGTCGTCGGCGGTGGCCGTGTACGGCTGACCCTGCTCGTCCCAGCGCTGCGGGATGTGCGTGACCGCCTTCGCCGTCACGGCCTCCACCCGGCCGAACAGATTCTCCAGCACGTAGTTCCAGTGGCAGAACATGTCGAGGACCATGCCGCCGCCGTCCTCAGCGCGGTAGTTCCAGCTCGGCCGCTGTGCCGGCAGGTAGTCGCCCTCGAACACCCAGTAGCCGAACTCCCCGCGCACCGAGAGCAGCCGGCCGAAGAAGCCGGAGTCGAGCAGGCGCCGCAGTTTGCGCAGTCCCGGCAGGTAGAGCTTGTCGTGCACGACGCCGTTGATGATCCCGGCCTCGCGGGCCGCGTCCGCGAGGCACTGACCGTCCGCAACGCTCTCGGCAGTCGGCTTCTCGGTGTAGACGTGCTTGCCCGCCTCCACGGCCTTGAGGATCGCCCCGACGCGCTCGCTGGTGACCTGCGCGTCGAAGTAGATGGTCGCGGAGGGATCGGCGAGTGCGGCGTCCAGATCGGTCGTCCAGTCCGCGACGTCGTGCCGCTTGGCGAGCTCTTGCAACTTCTCGGCGTTGCGGCCCACCAGAATCGGCTCCACCCGGATGCGCGAACCGTCCGGCAGCACGATGCCCCCGTCGTCGCGGATCGCCAGGATCGACCGGACGAGGTGCTGCCGGTAGCCCATGCGCCCGGTGACGCCGTTCATGATGATGCGGTAGGTGGTCTCAGACATGAGTCGCCTTTGCGGAGTCGTTGTGAGGGCGGCCGCCGAGGTACAGCTCCGCCAGCTGGGGATCGGCCAGCAGTTCGTGCGCCGGGCCGGAGATGTGGACGCGGCCGAGATCGAGGACGCAGCCGAGGTCGGCGGTCTCGAGCGCCCGGCGGGCGTTCTGCTCGACCATGAGCACGGCGAGCCCGGCATCGCGCATCCGCACGACCTGCTCGAAGACCGTCGCCGTCGCCTTCGGGTCGAGACCCATCGACGGCTCGTCCAGCAGCACGACCTTCGGGTCGACCATGAGCGACCGGGCGAACTCGACCTGCTTCTGCTGGCCACCGGAGAGCGCACCCGCGAGGGCGTCCCAGCGGTCGCCGACGACCGGGAACAGCGACTTGACGAAGTCCACCCGCTCGGCGATGAACTGCTTGTCGCGCACGGTGTAGGCACCGAGCATCACGTTCTCGCCGACCGTCATCTCACGGAACACGCTGTGCCCCTGCAGGACGTGCGACAGTCCCGCCGCGAGCATGTCCTGCGGGCCGTTGCGGGTCACGTCCTGGCCCAGCACCCGGACGCTGCCGGCGCGCGGGGTCAGCATGCCGCTCGCGACCTTCAGCACCGTGGACTTGCCGGCGCCGTTCGGCCCGACGAGACACACCACGCTGGCCGGCGGCACCTTGACGGTCAGTCCTCGCAGCACGAGCGCCGCCCGGCCGTACCCGGCCTGCACGTCGTCGAGCTCGAGCAGATACTCCTGACGCCCCTGGGGAGCGTCGTGCTGTTCAGATGCCAAGGTAGGCCTCCAGGACTCGGGGGTCGTTCTGCACGAGCGACGGGGGCCCCTCGCAGATGGGGCGCCCGCGGTCGAACACGACCACGTGGTCGGACAGGCTCATGACGAGCTCCATGTTGTGCTCGACGACGATGAAGGTCTTGCCCTCGGCGTTGAGCGAGCGGATCAGATTGGCGATGCGGTCGATCAGCGCGGGGTTCACGCCGCCGGCCGGCTCGTCGAGCATGATCGTGTCGGGGTCGGCCATGAGGACGCCGGCGAGTTCGAGCAGCTTCTGCTGCCCGTAGGAGAGATCGCGCGCCTCCGCATGCTCGAGGTGATCGATGCCCACCCGGGCGAGCAGCTCGCGGGCGCGCTCCTGGTCGCCGGCGTCGCGCGCGGAGCCGATCATCCGCCACACGGACGTCGGACGGACCGCGGCCAGCATGTTCTCCATGACCGTCATGCGCGGGAAGATCCGGCACAGCTGGAAGCTGCGGCCGATCCCCTGCCGAGCGATGCGGTGCGGCGAGGCCGTGGTGATGTCGGTGCCGCGGAAGGTCGTGGTGCCCTCGTCGGCGCGGATCATGCCGGTCACGCAGTTGAAGAACGTGGTCTTACCCGACCCGTTCGGGCCGATGAGAGCGTTGACCTTGCCGTCCTGGAACGACACCGAGGCGCCGTCGAGTGCCGTCACCCCGCCGTACGACTTGCGCAGGCCGTTCGTCTCGAGGCTGCGACCGGTCGAGACCGGCGCGCTGCTCTCGTGCTGAGTCTGAGTCATCGACGTGCTTCCTCTCCTGAGACGGCCATCGCGTCGTCGGGCTCGGCTTCGGCCGCCTCGCCGCGACGCTGCGCGGCCAGTTCGGCCTGCGTCTGCTCACGGATCGACGCCGCCTGCGGACGGAACCGGGCGAACAGCTGCCCGACCGCCGGGATGATGCCGTCGGGCATGAACAGCACGACGAGCGCCAGCAGCAGACCGAGCGCGACGAGGTGGAACTGGGTGTCGCCGTACTGGGCCTTGAAGAACTCGAGCGCGTAGCCAACGATGACCGCGCCGAGCAGCGGCCCGAACAGGCTGCGGATGCCGCCGAGCAGGCTCATCAGGACCATGTAGGAACCGACGAGGATCGAGAACTGGAAGATCGGATCGAGGAACCCGAACCACAGGGCGTAGAGACCGCCGCCCAGCGCCGTGAAGAACGCCGAGACGACGAACACGACGAGCTTGTAGGAGAACGTCGGGACACCGAGCGCCTCGGCCTTGTCCTCGTCCTCGCGGATCGCCTTGAGCCCGATGCCGAACCGCGACCGGTCGATCGCCCACCAGACGAAGAGCGCGACGGCCAACAGCGCCACGTGCAGGTAGAAGAAGCGCTCGTGCTGCTCGGGTCGCAGCACGTCGGGACCGAACGGACGCGGGACCCGCAGGCCGTTCGACCCGCCGGTGAACGAACCCCAACTCTGGAAGACCAGCAGCATGATGAGCACCAGCGCGATGGAGACGATGACGAACGAGGCACCGCGCACTCGCAGGCTCGCGATACCGATCGGCACGGCGAGCACCGCGACGACCGCTGCGCCGAGGAACATCGCGACCCACGGGTTGAGCCCGGCGTCGAGGATCAGCAGGGCGGTGGCGTAACCGCCGAGCCCGGAGTAGGCGGCGTGGCCGAGCGAGATGTACCCGGTGAAACCGCCGACGAAGTTCCACGACGTCGCGAGGACGGCGTAGCTCATGATGACGACGCCGACCGACAGGATGAAGGGGTCGGGTGCCAGGCTGGGGAACGCCAGGGCCAGCGCGAGCAGCGCCAGGAGCCCGGCGATCTTGACACCGCGGTTCACGGTGCGTGACGCGGTCATGTCAGAACCTCTGGGCAAGACGACCTCCGATGAATCCTTGGGGACGCAGCATCAGCGTCGCGAAGAGTGCGACGTAGAAGACGGTCTGCGCCCAGGTGGTGCCGAGTGGCAGTTGCAGCAGCGCCTGACCGATGCCGAGGACCATCGCCGCGATCGCGGCACCGGGGATGGAGCCGAGGCCGCCGACGACGATGATCGCCATGAGCGGGCCGATCCAGTGCCAGTGCAGCGAGGGGTAGATGGTGGAGTCCAGCGCGAGCGCGGTTCCGCCGACGGCCGCCGTGGCGAGGCCGAGACCGAAGCCGTACCCCGCCACCCGGTCGGTGTTGACCCCCACGAGACGCGCGGCCTCCGGGTGCTGGATCGTCGCTCGCAGCGCCTGTCCGAACCGCGTGCGCTTCATGATCAGGTACAGCGCCAGCAGGGACGCGGCGGCGAGCACGAACGCGATGAGCTTCACCACCGCGACGTTCGCCCCGAAGATCTCGAAGCTGGTGCCCGAGTACGGCAGCCGGATGCGGCGCTGGGTGCCGGTGAAGACGAACCCGAGCATCCCCTCGATGATGAGCGCGATCGAGAAGGTCAGCAGCACCGACATCATCGTCAGGGTCGCCGGGCGCAATCGGGAGATCAGCAAGCGCTGCATCAGCACGCCCGCGATGAAGAACAAGGGCACGGTGATGATGAGCGAGAACAGCGGGTCGAGCCCGGTCTGGCTGGTGAAGTACCAGGCGAGGTAGGCGGCGAGGATCAGGAACGCCGAGTGGGCGATCATCACGACGCGCATGACCCCGAAGTACAGCGTGAGTCCGGCGGCCAGGAGGGCGTAGAGCCCGCCCAGCAACACGCCGAGCACGACGCTCTGGAGGATCAGGGAACCACTCATCGGATCACCAGGCCGGCTTCTCGGCGATGAAGTCGGCCTCGGCCGCTTCCTCGGGCAGGACGATCTTGATCTCGCCGTCGACGTACTGCTGGATCAGGTGGGCGCCCTGGGGGCGTCCGGCCTCGTCCCAGGACAGCGGGCCGACGACGGTCTGCACCTCGTTCTCGCGCAGCCAGTCGATGAGCGACTGCTGGCATTCGGGTGAGGCGTCGGCGCATTCGACCGCCTCGACCGCTGCCGCGACGACCTGACCGGTGGTCCAGGCGTTCGCTTCGTCCTCGTTCGGCGGGGTGCCGTGCATCTCGGTGTAGAACTCGACGAACTCGGCATTCGTCTCCCACGACGCCTCGGGCGTGTAGCCCGTCGGCGAGATGATGCCCTCGGTCTGATCGCCGATCGCCTCGGGGAACTCCGGGTTCGTCGGCGCGGTCGAGAACGCCGCCATGCGCGGCTGGTATCCGAGTTGGCGCACGGCGACGATGAGGTTGACCGCGTCCTGGTACTGCGTGCCGCCCACCAGGATGTCGGCGTTCGAGTCCGAGATCTTGTTGGCGATCGAGCTGAAGTCCGTCGTGTTCGGCGGGTAGACCTCGTCGACGACGGTCTCGACGCCCATCTGTTCGAGGCGGTCCTTCAGGCCGTACGCGGTGCCCTGAGCGAAGGGGTCGTCCATCGCGGCGTAGGCCGCGGTCTTCGGACGCTCGTCCTCGGGCATCTGTTCGATGTAGTCCGCGAGATAGTCGTAGTGGTCCTGCGCCACCGCCGGCGCGGCGTAGAAGAGGTTGTCGAACCCCTGGGTGAAGATCTCCTCGGCGGCACCCGCGGGCTCGACGAACAGGAAGCCGTAGTCCTGGGCGACCTGCGCGGCCGGGACCACGAGGCGGGTCGAGAACGGCCCGAAGACGAGGTCGACGCCGTCCTGGTTGATGAGCTTCTCGTAGTCGGAGGCGACGCGATCGGCGTTGGACTGGTCGTCGAGGATCTTGAGCTCGACGTCGCGTCCGAGCAGGCCGCCGTTCTCGTTCACGTACGCGGCCCACGCCTCGTACCCGCGCTGCACGCCCTTGCCGGGCTCGGAGAAGTCACCGGTCAGCGGCAGTGAGATGCCGATCTGGATCGGTCCGTCCTCGTCGGACTCCCCTCCGCCCGCGTTGCCGCTGCTCAGACAGCCGGCGAGCGTCAGCGCGGCCACGCCGGCGACGACCGCCGACGCCCCTCGCCTCCAGGCTCCGCCGACGCGGAGGTCGCGCCCTTCTCGCCGCTCGTGACCCATCATGTCTACTCCTCGCGCATCGTCGCTGCTGTGCTCGAAAGCGCTTTCGTAAGCGCTTGCGCTAAAGTAGTCCCGGACCCCGGGAGTGTGTCAAGGGTCACAGTGGAATCGAACGGGATGAGGTGAGCCGATGCGAGCTCAGCGCGCGTTGCGCCTGCAGGACGTCGCCGAGCGCGCCGGCGTGTCACTCGCCACGGCCTCGCGGGCCCTCTCCGGACGCGACGGCGTCAGCAGCGGCCTCGCCGAACGCGTCCGCGAGGTCGCCCGTGAGATGGGCTACGTCGCGAACCCGCACGCCCGCTCCCTCGCCGGTGGTTCCACCCCGTCGGTCGGCCTCGTCGTCCACGAGATCAGCGACCCCTACTTCGCCGAGATCGCCACCGGCGTCATGCGCATCGGCGACCGGGAGGGGCTCACGGTGCAGGTCTGCCACACCGGCCGCGATCCGGACCGCGAAGTCGCGCAGATCCGGGCGCTTGCGGCCAACCGCGTCGGTCGCATCATCATCGCCGGCTCCGGTTTCGTCGACGCCGCATTCCAGCGGGAGACCCGCCGTGCGCTCGACGACTACCGCGCGACCGGAGGACGGGTGGCCGTCATCGGTCGCCACCACCTGAGCGCGGACGCCGTGCTGCCCGACAACCGCGATGGCGCACGCTCGGTCGTCGACCACCTGCTGACCTTGGGCCACCGGCGACTGGCGATCGTCGCCGGTTCGCGGCTGCTCACCACCGTGGCCGATCGCCTTGCCGGTGCCATGGAGACCCTCACCGAGCACGGGCTGGACCCGTCCTCGGTTCCGGTCATCGAGGCCGAGTTCACCCGCCGCGGCGGCAAGGAGGCCGCCCGACGCGTCCTCGACGAGCATCCGGACGTGACGGCGATCCTCGCGCTCAACGACGACATGGCGATCGGCGTTCTCTCCTCCCTGCGGGCCGCCGGCGTCGACGTTCCCGGGGACGTCTCCGTCGCGGGCTTCGACGACATCGGCGTCGCGCAGGATCTCGCACCGTCGCTGACGACGGTGCGTCTTCCGATGACCACCCTCGGTGAGATCGCGCTGTCGCTCACCCTGCAGGAGCCGGCCGCCCGTGCCCGGCGCCGCACCACCGGCCACGAACTCGTGGTCCGCGATTCGACGGGAGCCCCGCGTTCATGACCCACCGCCGACCGGCCGTCCTGCTCGCGCCCGACAAGTTCAAAGGGTCCCTCGACGCCGAGGGCGTCGCGGCGGCGCTGGAACGCGGGCTGCGTGAGGTCCGTCCCGGGGTCGACGTGGTCCGCCAGCCGATCGCCGACGGCGGGGACGGCACCGTCGACGCGCTCGTCGCCGCCGGATACGAGCGGCGCACGGTCAGCGCCACCGGGCCGACTGGCGAGGCCGTCACGGCGTCGTGGGCGCACCGCGACGGCACCGCCGTGGTCGAACTCGCTGACGCTTGCGGACTCAACCGCCTCAGCGGGCCGCTCGCCCCGCTCGACGCGTCCAGCCGAGGCCTCGGCGACGTCGTGCGCGACGCGCTGGACGCGAAAGCCGACCGGATCGTCATGGGGCTCGGCGGCAGCGCGAGCACCGACGGCGGGGCCGGCCTCCTCGTCGCGCTCGGCGCCGTCCTGCGGGACGCCGATGGGCATCCGCTCGAACCGAGCGGCAGGCACCTCGCCGACGTCGCCGCGGCCGACCTCACGGGCCTGCACCCGCGCTGCCGTGAGGTGGAGTTCGTGGTGGCGAGCGACGTCGACAACCCGCTCGTCGGCCCACGCGGAGCCGCGGCCGTGTTCGCACCGCAGAAGGGAGCTTCCCCCAGCGACGTGGCGTTCCTCGAGCGCGGACTCCGGCACTGGGCGGACGTCCTCGCCGTCACCGCCGGCAACGACGCCCGCGACGTGCCCGGGGCCGGTGCCGCCGGCGGCGTCGGTTTCGCCGCGCTCACGGTGCTCGGCGCCGTCGCTCGTTCGGGCATCGACCTCGTCCTGGAGATCGTCGATCTGGATCAGCATCTCGAACACGTCGACCTCGTGGTCACGGGCGAGGGCTCGCTCGACGAGCAGACGCTGGGCGGCAAGGCCCCCGCCGGGGTGGCAGCCGCCGCCCGCCGGTTCGGCGTCCCCACCGTCGCGGTGTGCGGGCGCTGCGAGGTCGACGAGACGCAGTGGGTCGCGGCCGGTTTCCACGACGTGCTGGCGCTCAGTTCGCTCGAGCCCGACCCGGCCCGCAGTATGCGCGACGCGGCCGCGCTGCTCGAACGCCTCGGCCAGCGGCTCGCCGCCCGCCTGTCCTGACACCCGCGCATTGTCAGTGGGCCGCGCGACAGTGAAGTCATGGACGCTCTGACCTTGCTGCTCGTCGCCGTTCTCGCCCTGCTGGCCGGCTTCGCGCTCGGCCACGTCGCCGGGGCACGCCGTCGTCCGGCCGCCACCGCGCAGGAGTTCGACGCGGCTCATCGCGCCGTCGAACCGGTCGCGGCCAGCTTGGACCGCTTCGACGCGCGCCTTCGTGACCTGGAGTCGCAGCGGGTGGCCTGGCAGGCGCAGCTGCGAGAGCAGGTGGAGTCCGTCCGGCTCACCAGCGACCAACTCCGGCGCGAGACGGCTTCACTTGCGTCGGCCCTGCGCCGACCGCAGGTCCGCGGTCGCTGGGGAGAGTTGCACCTCAAGCGCACGGCCGAACTCGCCGGCATGCTCGAGCACTGCGACTTCGACCTCCAGGTCTCCACCCGCCACGACGACACCGTCCTGCGTCCGGACATGGTCGTACGGCTCGCCGGCGGCAAGTCCGTGGTCGTCGACGCCAAGGTGCCCCTCGACGCGTACCTCGACGTCGCCCAGGCCGAGGACGACGACGAGGCTGCCGCGCACCTGCGGCGGCACACCCGGCAACTGCGCACCCATGTCGATCAGCTCGCCGCCAAGACCTATTGGCGGCAGTTCGACTCCGCACCGGAGTTCGTCGTGCTCTTCGTGCCCGGCGAGTCGTTCCTGTCCGCGGCATTGGAGACCGATCCGGCATTGCTGGAGTACGCGGCCGCCAAGCAGGTCGTACTGGCCACGCCCACCACGCTCATCGCCCTGCTGCGTACCGTCGCCTTCGCCTGGACCCAGGAGAAGCTCGCCGAGAACGCGCGCGAGATCCACCGAGCGGCGCGGGAGTTGTACGAGCGCATCGGTACCGTCTCGGGGCACGTCGACCGGCTCGGCGCTGCGCTGGAGCGGGCGGTAGGCGCCTACAACGACACCGTCGCGTCCGTCGAGTCCCGCGTCCTCGTCAGCGCTCGACGGCTCCAGGACCTGCAGGTCAGCGACCAGCCACTCGAGATGCCGCGGCTGGTCGACACGACACCCCGGGCGATGACGGCTCCCGAGCTCACGGATCGACTAACGTCATGATCATGTCCTCGGCGCTGTGGCGCGCACCACGCAACCTGGCGAGTCACGATCTGACCGCCCGGCAGGCCGTCGTGCTGGCCGTGGCCGCCATGCTCGTCGTCACGGCGCTCGATCTGGCCGACGGGCGGCTCGGCCTCGCCTTCAGCGTGGGCTTCGTCCTCGTCGTCGCCACGGTGCCCGTCGCGGTGCGGTCCGATGCCTTCTTCACCGCCGGCGTGTTCCCGCCGCTGTTGTTCGTCGCGGTCATGCTCGCGGTGTCGGCGTTCTTCGATTCGGCCCTGGTGATCGAGGGCCTGCCGGCCTCCGCCGGTGTCCTCGGTCGGACCCTCTCGGGAACGATCGAGTTCGGGGTCCCGCTGCTGATCGGCCACGCGCTCGCCCTCGGCGCGATCGTCGTGCGCGTGTTGAGGGAGCCGGCCTCGTCCCCACGGCGCTGACCGACGCAACACCCCGTCCCGTGACGGGGAGACCCGCGGTTACTGGCCGGCGGACTTGAGGTCGCGGCGAAGCTCCGGCGGCAGCGCGAACATCAGCGACTCCTCGGCGGTGCGGATGGCGCGGGCGTCGCCGATACCGCGCTCGGCGAGGTAGGCGAGGACGTCCTGCACGAGGTCGTCGGGAACCGAGGCGCCGGACGTGACGCCGACGACCGAGACGCCTTCGAGCCACGCGTCGTCGATCTCGCTGACGTCGTCGATCCGGTACGAGGCGCTGGCCCCGGCTTCGAGCGCGACCTCCACGAGGCGGACCGAGTTGGAGGAATTGGCCGATCCCACGACGATCACGAGGTCGGCGTCCTTGGCGATCTCCTTGACCGCGACCTGACGGTTCTGGGTGGCGTAGCAGATGTCGTCGCTCGGCGGGTCCTCCAGCTGCGGGAACTTCTCGCGCAGGCGGCGCACCGTCTCCATCGTCTCGTCGACGCTCAGCGTGGTCTGCGACAGCCAGGACAGGCGCGTGCCCTCGGGGAACTCGAGGGCGTCGACGTCGTCGGGGTGCTCGACGAGGGTGATGTGCTCGGGAGCCTCACCGGCGGTCCCCTCGACCTCCTCGTGGCCGGCGTGCCCGATCAGCAGGATGCGGTAGTCCTCCTTGGCGAAGCGCTTCGCCTCGTGGTGGACCTTGGTGACCAGCGGGCAGGTGGCGTCGATGGTCTTGAGCTGCCGCTCGGCGGCCTGGGCGTGCACCGCGGGCGAGACACCGTGCGCCGAGAACACGACGGTGGAGCCCTCGGGGACCTCGTCGAGCTCCTCGACGAAGATGGCGCCACGGGCCGCGAGGTTCTGCACGACGTGCTTGTTGTGCACGATCTGCTTGCGGACGTACACCGGAGCGCCGTACAGGTCGAGCGCCTTCTCGACGGTGATCACCGCGCGGTCGACGCCCGCGCAGTAGCCGCGTGGATCGGCCAGCAGCACCGAGCCGCCGACCGTGGGCATGCCGAGTTCGACCGAGGACGTCATGGTGGCCATCGTAACGAATCGGGAAACCCCCGTCGGGGTCCGATGCGAGAGGGCGGCGGCGCGGAGAAGCGCGCTCCACACGGCGTCCTGCTCTCTGCGGGAACGGGGGACCCTGCGCCTAGGGTGGACGCATGCCTCTCGAGACGAGCCCGGACTCTCCCGCGCCCCTGCGGCAGATCTCCGGACTGATCGGCGGCTACGTCGCCCGGCTCGGAGCCGTGTGGGTCGAAGCCGAGATCGCCCAGCTGAATCGGCGTCGCGGCGTGTGTTTTCTGACCCTGCGCGACCTCGAGGCCTCACTGAGCATCTCCGCCACGTGCCACGCATCGGTGCTCGATGCCTCGCCCTCCCCGGTCACCGAGGGCGCGCGGGTCGTCGTGCACGCCAAACCGGACTTCTACCAGCCCAGCGGACGCCTGTCTCTCGCCATCCGCGAGATCCGCCCGGCGGGCGAAGGCGAACTCCTCGCCCAGCTCGAGCGTCGTAAGCAGCTGCTCGCCGCAGAGGGCCTCTTCGATCCTCGGCTCAAACGCCCCTTGCCCGCACTCCCCCGCGGCATCGGGCTCATCACCGGCAAGGACTCCGCGGCCGAGCGCGATGTCATCGAGAACGTCCGGCTGCGCTGGCCCGGCGCCGCCCTGCACGTGCGCCACGCGCTCATGCAGGGCGGCCAGTGCGCCGGGCAGGTCATCACCGAGCTGCGCCTCCTCGACGATGACGACGAGGTCGACGTCATCGTCATCGCGCGCGGCGGCGGGAGTATCGAGGACCTTCTCCCGTTCTCCGACGAGGCGCTCATCCGGGCGGTCCACGCCGCCACCACCCCCGTGGTCAGCGCGATCGGACACGAGCCCGACACGCCGATCCTCGACCTCGTCGCCGACCTTCGCGCCTCCACGCCCACCGACGCGGCCAAACGCATCGTTCCCGACGTCCGCGAGGAGATCGCCGCCGTGGGACAGATGCGCTCTCGGGTGCGCCACGCCCTGCGTACGGCACTCGATCGCGAGCAACACGGACTCGATGCGCTGCGCAGCCGTCCCGTCCTCGCCACCCCCACCACCGTCGTGGAGATGCAGCAGGACCTCGTCGATCACCACCGTGATCGGGCGCGGCGAGCGCTCACCGCGCGGCTCGACCGTGCCCATGACGAGATCGGACACCACCTCGCGCGCGTCCGCGCGCTCTCGCCGCTCAACACCCTGCAACGCGGTTATGCGGTCGTCCTCGGCCCCGGCGGGCATCCTGTCGTCCGCACCGAGCAGGTCCGCAGCGGCGACGACCTTCAGATTCACCTGACCGACGGGCTACTCACCGCCCGCGTCGAGCACATCGAGGAGCACCACCATGACGACTGACGCGCTACCGGGCACGGGTCCGGAACTGAGCTACGAGCAGGCGCGCGACGAGTTGATCTCGATCGTGCAACGGCTCGAAACCGGCGGAACCTCGCTCGAGGAATCGCTGGCCTTGTGGGAGCGGGGCGAGGAGCTGGCCACGATCTGCCAGACCTGGCTCGACGGCGCCCGTCAGCGACTCGCGGCGGCCTCGGGCGACAGCGTGGAGAACGGCACGAGCGACGCCAGGTAGTCCTCGGTGACCTCCGGTGAGGCGGTCGAGCGCACCACGGTCGTGATGTCGCCGTCGGTCAGCGCGTACACGAGCTCGTCGCGCGTCTCGCCGGCGTGCCACTCGCGTCCTTGCACCGTGATCCGATCCGTGCCGTCCTCGACGGCGCGCCCGAAGGCCTCCCCGTCGCCGTCGCGCAACTGCCGGATGCCGATGAACTGATCGTCGTCGGTCACGACCCCCATCTCCCACGTACCCGCGTCGATACGTGCGGAATTGGAGATCCACCCGTCGGGAAGCCGCTCGGGCACGAAGGGGTCGAAGCCGGCCGCGGACTCGACCGCCGACGCCGCCTCCCGGTAATCGACCGCCGACACCGGGTGATCCGGCTCGACCGTGAAGAAGACCCGACCGAGAAAGAAGACGGCGAGCACTCCGGCCGCGAGCACCAGGACCGTACGCAGAACGTCGCTCATCTTGGCGTTCGCGCCGCCGTAGTTGCTCATACCGCCACGATAGGGGGCCGCCCCAGAGCCTCGGCGGCCAGCTCCGGACACCGCTAGGATGCCGGATGTGGAGAGCCTGAAGCCTGCAGCCGACGCCCCTGACCGTAACCTCGCGCTCGACCTGGTCCGTGTGACCGAGGCCGGCGCCCTGGCCGCCGGCCGATGGGTGGGCCGCGGCGACAAGAACGGCGCCGACGGTGTCGCCGTCAACGCCATGCGCTCCCTGATCAGCACCGTCGCGATGGACGGCATCGTCGTGATCGGCGAAGGCGAGAAGGACGCTGCCCCGATGCTGTACAACGGCGAGCGCGTCGGCGACGGCAGCGGCCCCGAGTGCGACGTCGCCGTCGACCCGATCGACGGCACCACGCTCACCGCCAAGAGCCTGCCGAACGCCATCTCGGTCATGGCGGTCGCTCCCCGCGGCGCGATGTACGACCCGTCGGCCGTCTTCTACATGGAGAAGCTCGTCGCCGGTCCCGAGGCGGCCGACCAGGTCGACATCCGTCTGCCGGTGGCCGAGAACATCTCGATCGTCGCGAAAGCCAAGGGCGTCTCGAACGCCGACGTCACGGTCTGCGTGCTCGACCGACCCCGGCATGAGCACCTCGTCGAGGAGATCCGGGCCACCGGCGCTCGCATCAAGTTCATCCTCGACGGCGACGTGGCGGGGGCGATCACCGCCGCCCGCCCCGGCACGGGCGTCGATCTGCTCGTGGGCACCGGCGGAACGCCCGAGGGCATCATCACCGCGTGCGCGATGAAGGCGATCGGCGGCGTCATCCAGGGCCGCCTCGCGCCCAAGGACGACGAAGAGCGCCAGCAGGCGCTCGACGCCGGGCACGATCTCGACCGCATCCTGCTCACCGACGACCTGGTGAGCGCCGACGACTGTTTCTTCGTAGCCACCGGCATCACCGACGGTGAACTCATGCGGGGTGTCCGATACGGCAGTGGCCTGGCGTTCACCGAGTCGATCGTCATGCGTTCGCGGTCGGGCACGATCCGCAAGATCTACAGCGAGCACCGACTGCACAAGCTGCGGGCGTACTCCGCCGTCGACTACGACGGGTGAGATGACCGCGCAGCTGCGCCGGCGCCCCGACGGCGCGCTGGAGCTGCGGGTCAACGGCGTGTTCGTGATGGACGACGCCGAGACGGAGTCAGAACGGCTCCTCGCCCGCGTCGTGCTCGGCCTCGGTGCCCGTGAGGTGCTGGTCGGCGGGCTCGGTCTCGGCTTCACCCTGCGCGAACTGCTCGACGGGGGCGCCGAACGGGTCGTCGTGGCGGAGATCGAACCCGCCCTGGTCACGTGGCTGTCCGACGGCACGGTTCCCGGCGGCCCCGCGCTGCTGGCCGACGAGCGGTCGCACGTCGTCATCGGCGATGTGCGCGAGATCGTCGCCGCGCAGCCACCTGGCTCGCTGGATGCGATCGTGCTGGACGTCGACAACGGGCCGGACTTTCTCGTCTACGAGCAGAACGCCGGCGTCTACGAGGAGGACTTCGTGGCGACGTGCGCCGCGCGGCTGCGCCCCGAGGGACACCTGTGCGTGTGGTCGATGGCCGACTCTCCCGGTGTCCGCAACGTCCTGGCGGCGAGCTTCCACGAGGTGGAGGCCTACGAGGTGCCGGTCAGGCTGCAGGAGCGCCGGGAGTCGTACTGGGTGCTTCGAGGCTCGCGGCCACGCTGACCAGCGTCTCGCGGCAGGCGACGATGGCCGGGCTCTGGGCGATCGACGGACGCGTCGCGGTGAACACCTGCCGCCGCGGGTTGCCCTCGAGATCGTGCAGCTTCACGTCGGCGCGGCGGCCGAGCCACAGCAGGTCCGGGATGAGGGCGACCGCCAGCCCAGACTCCACGAGATCGATCTGGGCTTGCAGGTCCGGTGTCTCGTAGCGCACGTCGGGTTCGAATCCGGACTGACGGCAGGCCTGCTCCGCCCAGTGCCGGGAGGCGACGTCGTCGGGCTCCATGGTCCACGGTGCGGTGGCGGCATCGGCGATCGAGCGGATCTGCGACAGCGGGCCGCGGAGCGGCGTCGCCAACCGGATGCGATCGGCGATGAGTCCGACGCGATCCAGCTCGGCGTGCCAGGGGGCGGCATGGCCCGGATACTGCTCGGCGACCACGAGGTCGAAGTCGCCGATCGACGTGGCGCCGAGCGCCGTCTCGGGTTCGCGTTGGTGCATCTCGACCCGGATGAGCGGGTGGCTGGTCCGCAGCGAGAGCAGCGTCCGGGGCATCAGGGCGAGCGCGGCAGACTGGAAGATGCCGATCCGCACCGTGCCGATCGCGGCGTCGAGCGACTCCTCCAGCTCCGTCTCCGCCTGCTCGAGCCGGGCGAGGATCGCCGCCGTATGACCGACGAGGATCTCCGCCTGCGGAGTCAGTTGGAGGCGTCGGCCGGCTTTGCGCAGCAGGGGCACGCCGACGTCGCGCTCCAGCTGGCTCAGCTGCTGGGACACCGACGACGGGCTCTGGTGGAGCGCCGCCGCAACCCGGGCGATCGTGCCGCGGTGGTGGAGTTCGCGCAGGAGGCTGAGGCGACGCACTTCGAGCATGGGAAACCTTCAAGAACACCGAACGATAAGCGTAAGAAAACGTCACTTTACCCGAACGTTCGGCGTTTCCATACTGGTGTCATGTCCGCCCCGCTTCCGATCCCCGAATCCCTAGCCGACGACGCCGTCGCACTCGTGCGCCGCTGGCTGCGCGACGCCGAGTCCGAACCGGTCGACCGCTCCGCCGCCCAGCTCGCCGGGCTGCTCAAGGACCCCCAGGGTCTCGACTTCACGGTCGGCTTCATCGACGGCGTCATCCGTCCCGAGGATCCGCGGATCGCGGCTCGGCGCTTCGCCGAGCTCGCCCGCGACGTACCCGACTTCCTGCCCTGGTACCTCAAGGTCGCCGTCAAGCTCGGCGCTATCGGTGGACGCGTCGCCCCGCGCCTCGTCATCCCGATCGTCCGGCGCGTGCTGCGGCAGATGCTCGGCCACCTCATCATCGACGCCCGCGACGACCAGCTCGGGGCTGCGATCGCCAAGATCCGCAAGCCCGGGACGCGACTGAACATGAACCTGCTCGGCGAGGCCGTGCTCGGTGAGCAGGAGGCCGCCAAGCGACTCGAGGGCACGCACCGCCTGCTGGCCCGCGAGGATGTCGACTACGTCTCCATCAAGGTCTCCTCGACGGTCGCTCCGCACAACCGCTGGGCCTTCGACGAGGCCGTCGAGCACATCGTCGAGAGCCTGGTGCCGCTGTACCGGCGCGCCGCCCAGTCGCCGCACCCCAAGTTCATCAACCTGGACATGGAGGAGTACCACGATCTCGACCTGACGATCGCGGTCTTCACCCGCATCCTGGACCTTCCCGAGTTCGAGAACCTGGAGGCCGGCATCGTCCTCCAGGCGTATCTGCCCGACGCGCTCGGTGCCATGCAGCACCTGCAGGAGTGGTCGGCCAAGCGCGTCGCCCGCGGCGGCGCGCCGATCAAGGTGCGCGTCGTCAAGGGCGCCAACCTCCCGATGGAGCGCGTCGAGGCCACCGTGCACGGTTGGCCCCTCGCCACCTGGTCGAGCAAGGCCGAGTCCGACGCCAGCTACAAGAGCGTCATCGACTACGCCCTGCACCCGGACCGCATCGACAACGTACGCATCGGCGTGGCCGGACACAACCTGTTCGATCTGGCCTGGGCCTGGTTGCTCGCCGGCGAGCGCGACGTCCGCCGCGGCGTCGAGTTCGAGATGTTGCTCGGCATGGCTCCCGGGCAAGCCGCGGCGGTGCGCCGGGAGGTCGGCGAACTGCTGCTGTACACGCCGGTCGTGCACCCCGACGAGTTCGACGTCGCGATCGCCTACCTGATCCGCCGCCTCGAGGAGGGGGCGAGCCAGGACAACTTCATGTCGGCGGTGTTCGAGCTCTCGGCCAACGAGGACCTGTTCCGCCGTGAGGAGGAGCGGTTCCGCACCTCGCTGGGCCTCATGTTCACCGACGCTCCGCAGCCCAACCGCGGTCAGGACCGTCGTGCCGAGCCCGAGCCGTACCCCTCCGAGTTCGCCAACGCGGCCGACACCGACCCGGCACTGCCGGGCAACCGCGAGTGGGCCCGGGCCATCCTCGCCCGCGTCCCCGACTCGACGCTGGGCGACGATCTCGTCGAGCGGCACACCGTCGCGCACCCGCGCGATCTGGAGGACCAGATCGCCGGCGCGGTCGCCGCCGCCCCGTCCTGGGGCGCGTTGACGGGAGCCGACCGCGCCGAGATCCTCGTCCGCGCGGCGCACAGCCTGGAGAAGCACCGCGGTGAATTGCTCGAGGTCATGGCCTCCGAGTGCGGCAAGACGCTGGACCAGGCCGACCCCGAGGTCACCGAGGCGATCGACTTCGCCCTGCACTACGCCGAACTCGCCCGTGAGCTCGACGAGGTCGACGGCGCTCGCTTCCAGCCGGTCAAACTGACGCTCGCGGTGCCGCCGTGGAACTTCCCGGTCGCCATCCCGGCGGGCTCCACGCTCGCCGCGCTCGCCGCCGGGTCCTCGGTGATCATCAAGCCCGCCCCGCAGGCTCGCCGCTGCGGCGCGATCATGGTCAAGGCGCTGTGGGAGGCCGGGGTTCCCGAGGACGTGCTGCGCCTCGTGAACGTCGGCGAGGACCAGCTCGGCCGTCAGCTCATCGCCGACGAGCGCGTCGACCGGCTCATCTTGACCGGCGCGTTCGAGACCGCCGAGCTGTTCCGCAGCTTCCGCCCCGACCTGCCGCTGTTCGCCGAGACAAGTGGCAAGAACGCCATCATCGTCACCCCGAGCGCGGACCTCGACCTCGCCGTCAAGGACGTCGTTTACTCGGCCTTCGGCCACGCCGGGCAGAAGTGCTCCGCCGCATCACTGGTGATCCTCGTCGGTTCCGTGGCGACCTCGCCGCGCTTCCGCCGCCAGCTCCTCGACGCGGTCCGCTCGCTCAAGGTCGCCTGGCCGTCGGACCCGACGGCGCAGATGGGTCCGATCATCGAGCCCGCTCAGGGCAAGCTCCTGCGCGGCCTCACCAAGCTCGGCCCGGACGAGACGTGGCTGGTGCGTCCAGAACAGCTGGACGAGACCGGCCGGCTCTGGAGCCCCGGTGTGCGCGACGGCGTTCAGCCCGGTTCGGAGTACCACCTGACGGAGTACTTCGGCCCGATCCTGGGCATCATGACCGCCGAGACCCTCGAGGAGGCCATCGAGCTGCAGAACGCGGTCGACTACGGCCTGACGGCCGGCCTGCACTCGCTCGACCCTGCCGACATCGACCTGTGGCTGCACAAGGTCCAGGCCGGCAACGCGTACGTCAACCGCGGCATCACCGGCGCCATCGTGCGTCGTCAGCCGTTCGGCGGATGGAAGAAGTCGGCCGTGGGTGCCGGCGCGAAGGCCGGCGGCCCGAACTACCTGGTCGCCCTGGGTGACTGGGAGCGCGCCGAGGCGGCTGTCGAGGACCGCCCGGCCGCCGCCGTGACCCGGTTCGTCGACGAGGCCGCACGCATCCTCGCGCTCGACGAGGACGCCCGCGGGCGGCTCACGCGCGCCACCCAGAGCGACGCGGCGAACCTGCGGACCGAGTTCGGCGTGCGCAAGGACGTCAGCGGCCTGTGGGCGGAGCGCAACGTGTTCCGTTACGTTCCCTGCCCCGCGGTCATCCGGCTCGAGGAAGACGGCGACGTGGCCGACCTGGTGCGCGTGGCTGCCGCCGCCGTGGCCGTGGGCGCGCCCGTCACGGTTTCGCTGCCGACCAGCCGCTACAGCGCCCTCTTCGAGGGTGCGGGGCTCTCGCTCGAGGTGCTGACCGAGGACGCGTGGCGACGCGCCCTCGCCGCAGGTCCGGCCCAGCGCGTCCGCCTCGTCGGCGGCTCGGCCTCCGACGTGCTGCGCGCCGTGGACGGCCGGCCGGACATCGCGGTCTACGACCACCCGGTGACCGAGGCGGGCCGGCTCGAGCTGCTCCCGTTCGTGCTCGAGCAGGCGATCAGCATCACCGCCCACCGGTTCGGCACGCCGAACCACCTCACCGACGCGATCGTGTGACCCGCGGCCGGCGGCGGCAGCCGGTCAACCTCTCGCGACCTGTCGCCGCCACGCCGCCTCCGAGTGCGCCGCCGACCTGCTCACCGCGGGCCGGCGGCGCACTGCTGTTTCAGGGATACGCTGCGCCCCGTTGCAGCCACCACCGGAAACGATGAGACGGTCCGACAACGATAGGGTGCGAGACATGACCGAATACCGCATCGAGCACGACACCATGGGCGAGGTCCGGGTCCCGGCCGACGCCTTGTGGCGCGCGCAGACGCAGCGCGCCGTCGAGAACTTCCCGATCTCGGGAACGCCGATCGAGTCCGCCCAGATCCGTGCCCTCGCGCAGATCAAGGCGGCCTGTGCCCGCGCCAATGCCGAGCTCGGCATCCTCGAGCAGGACGAGGCCGATGCCATCGTGGCCGCCGCCGCCGAGGTCGCGGCCGGCCAGCACGACGACCAGTTCCCGATCGACGTCTTCCAGACCGGCTCGGGCACGTCGAGCAACATGAACACGAACGAGGTCATCGCCACGATCGCCTCGAAGTCGCTGGGCCGTGAGGTGCACCCGAACGACAAGGTCAACGCCTCGCAGTCGAGCAACGACGTCTTTCCGACGTCGATCCACGTCGCCGCGACGGAGTCGGCCCTGCGCCGGCTCGTCCCAGCTCTCGATCACCTGGCAGGCAGCCTGGAGCGCAAGGCCGAGGAGTTCGCGACCGTCGTGAAGTCCGGCCGGACCCACCTCATGGACGCCACCCCCGTCACCCTCGGTCAGGAGTTCGCCGGCTACGCGGCCCAGATCCGCAAGGGCATCCGCCGCGTCGAAGCCGCTCTCCCGGCCACCGCCGAGGTGCCGCTCGGCGGTACGGCCGTCGGCACCGGCATCAACACGCCGCAGGGCTTCCCGCAGCGGGTCATCGCGATCCTCGCCGAGGACACCGGCCTGCCGATCACCGAGGCCACCGACCACTTCGAGGCGCAGGGGGCCCGCGACGGCCTCGTCGAGATGAGCGGTGCGTTGAAGACCATCGCGGTGAGTCTCACCAAGGTCTGCAACGACCTGCGCTGGATGGGTTCGGGCCCGCGCACCGGCCTGGCCGAGATCAACCTGCCGGACCTTCAGCCGGGCTCGAGCATCATGCCCGGCAAGGTCAACCCGGTGCTCCCCGAGGCGACCCTCATGGTGGCCGCGCAGGTCATCGGCAACGACGCGACGATCGCCTTCGCGGGCGCATCCGGCTCGTTCGAGCTGAACGTGATGCTCCCGGTCATCGGCCGCAACCTGCTGGAGTCGATGCGCCTGCTCGCCAACTCCTCGGTCAAGTTGGCGGACCGCTGCATCGACGGCATCACCGCCAACGTCGACCGCTGCAAGGAGTACGCCGAGTCGAGCCCTTCGGTCGTCACGCCGCTCAACCGCTACATCGGATACGAGAACGCGGCCGCGATCGCCAAGAAGTCGGTCAAGGAGCGCAAGACGATCCGTCAGGTCGTGCTCGAGGAGGGATACGTCGAGCGCGGCGAGATCAGCGAGGCCGACCTCGACACCGCTCTGGACGTCATGAGCATGACGCACCCGTGAGCTGATCCGCACGCAACGTGAGGAGGGGCGCCGTCCAGCCGGGCGGCGCCCCTCCTCGCGTCTATCGCAGGATCAGCACCGATCGGCTGCTGCCGTCGCTCCGACGGGGCGGACCCGGGACGGCGTCAGCAGGGAGACCACCACCAACGTCACAATCGCCGCCGGCAGGGAGATGATCACCGAGTTCACGTCGGCCGACCGTCCGGTGGCCTCCCAGAACACGGTCACCGCGCCACCGACGAGGATGGTCGCGATGGCGCCGGCCGCGGTCGCGCGCTTCCAGAACAGCGCGGCCAGGATCACCGGCGTCAACGCGGCGCCGTACATCGTGTAGGCGTACATCTGCAGTTCCAGCACCGACGGGAAGAACTGCACCATGATGTACGCGAATACAGCGATGGCGAGCACCGACGTCCGTCCCACCATGACGCCTGCCCGCTCATTGGCGCGTTCGGGCCGGTTGACGAAGATGAGGTCGTAGACGAAGTTGCCCGAGCAGGTGAGCAAGTACGACGAGCCGGTCGTGATGATCAGCGCGAGGGCCGCCACCAGGACGACGCCACCGATCAGTTCCGGCGTCGTCTCCGCCCCAGCGAGCCCGAGGATCGCCATGTCCGCTTCGATGTCGGGCAGCAGGAAGCTCGACGACGACGCGAGCAAGATGATGGGCCCGATGATGAAGATCGCACCCACGAAGAACATGATCGTCGCCTTGGTCGCGGTGCCGCTGTCCTTCGCCGCCGCCAGCCGTTGGTGCATGTTCTGGTCACCGAGGATGAGCAGGAACAACGGCAGGAAGTAGCCCAGCATCTGCACAGGGCTCAGGCTCCCGGTGAACGTGCGCAGCGTCGGATCGAGGCGGTCGACGTAGGTGCCGATGCCGCCGACATCCTGCGTGAAGACGTAGACCAGGCACACCAGAAGACCGAGAACGATCAGCGCCGCGGAGTAGAAGTCCGTCCACGCGACGGACTTCAAGCCGCCGGCCAGCGTCAGGAGCGTGATCAGCACCGCGGCGATCACCGTCCCCTGGGCGGCGGAGACGGGCAAGATAAGCGAGAGGATGTTCCCCGCGCCGGTGAACTGGTACGCGGTGATACCGACGAACGCCAGCAGGACCATGGCCGTCCCCACCACGCGGGTCGCTCGACCGAAGCGGGCCTGAAACAGCTCGGGGACGGTGCGGAATCCGTTCGCTCGCACCTTGGGCGCGAGGGCCAGGAGGCACAGGATGCCGACGAACGTGCCGAGGAAGAAGAAGATGCCGGGGATCGGCCCGTACGAGTAGACGAAGTTGGCACCGCCGATGATCGATCCGCTGCCGACGAACGTCGCGAGCATCGTGCCGGCGAGGATGGGGGCGGGCAGGGACTTTCCGGCAAGGACGAAGTCCTCTCCGTCTTTCATGACCGCCGCGCGGGAGAACCACAGCGCGATAGCGATCATCAGGGCGCCGTAGAGCACCATGAGCGTGAGGTAGGTCGCAGACATGACCCCCACCCTAAACGCAATGAACGTTGCAGTGGGTCACAATTGTGTTACGCCTTACTCGTCGTCGACGATGCCGAGCCGCTCCCACAGGTCATCCAGCTCACGTAGGCGGGACCGGGTCGCGGCTCGGTCCGCATCGGCGAGCAGGCGCAGAATCGACTGACTGACGCTCACCGCGCAGGTGATTGAGGGAACGAAGCTACGGCCCTCACTCGGCACGGCGATGAACACATCGGCCAGTTCCGCGACGGCCGAGCGGCGATCCGCGATGGCAACCACGGTGGCGCCGCGCTGCTTGGCCACTTCCGCCAACTCCCGCACCAAGGACGTCGTCTTCCAGATGCTGTAGGTGAAGAAGCAGTCGCCCTCCCCCAGCAGCCGCGCGCTGTTGAGCATTGCGGTGGACGCGCCCGATTGGAGCATCACGTCGTATCCCAGCATCTGGCCGACGTGAGCCAGCTGTTGTGCCGGCGCGGCATACGTACCCGTCGTGAAAACGACGGTTCGCCGGGAGGTGCGGATGACATCACTGGCCGCTCGCACGGCCGCGGTGTCCAGGCTCGTCACCATCGTCTCCAGCAACCGCAGATCCTGACCGATGGTCTGCCCGACAGGGTCCGCGTCGTCAGCGGAGTACAGGTCATAGACCCGCTCGACGGTGAGCGACGACAGGTACCGGTTGCGGACTTCGGTCGACAGGTCGGGCCAACCGGTGAAGCCCAGGAGCTGCGCCGCGCGCACCACGGTCGCAGCGTTCACTCCGGCTCGTCTGGCGAGTTCCTGGGCGGACGCGTACGCGCTGTCCTCCGGGTCGGCGATGATCGCGGCGATCACCGCTTGGGTGCCGCGGCTGACCCTGCGTTCGCCGACCAGATCGGCCAACCATTGCCTGATGTCGCCCATCGCGAGCCCTCCCACCTTCTTGCAATAAACGTTGCACCAGCGCTACGGTGACCGCAACCCATCCCACATCGCCAGGAGGCCCTGTGTACCTGTCCCGCGAGTTCCGTGCTGTCACCCAGGCGAGGATCCTCGACCCCGAGGACGGGACACTGAGCGATCCTCGCGACATCATCCTCCATGAGGGGCGCATCGCGGCCATCGCCGCGCCCGGCGAGGTGGACGCCCGCGATGACGAGGTACTCGACGCCGGCGGCCGGGTCGTGATGCCCGGCCTCATCGACGCCCACGTGCACGTCACCGCATCGACGGCCGATCTCGCTCGCCTCGGCGAGACGTCTCCCTTCCTCGTCGCGGCTCAGGCTCAGCAGTTGATGGGCCAGATGCTGCTGCGCGGCTTCACCTCGGTCCGCGACGCGGCCGGGGCGGACTACGGTCTCGCCGAAGCCGTCGAGCGTGACCTGTTCGTGGCGCCGCGGCTCTTCTTCGGCGGTAAGGCGCTCTCGCAGACCGGCGGTCACGGCGACGTCCGCGGGCCCGGCTCCCAGGTGATCGACGACCATGCGTGCTGCCCGCACATCGGCATCGTGTGCGACGGCGTGAGCGAAGTGCGCCGCGCGGCCCGGGCGCAGTTGCGCACTGGCGCGCACCACGTGAAGGTCATGCTGTCCGGCGGGGTGGCGTCCCCGACCGACCGCGTGGACTCCACGCAGTTCTCCGACGAGGAGATCCTCGCCATCGTCGAGGAGGCGACCGGCGCCAACCGGTACGTGCTCGGCCACGCGTACACGGCCCGCGCGGTCAACCGCGGACTGCGGCTGGGCGTGCGCTCGATCGAGCACGGCAACCTCATCGACGAGACGAGCATCCCGCTGTTCCGCGAGTACGACGCCTTCCTCGTGCCCACGCTGGTGACCTACGACCGGCTCAAGGCCGAGGGCTCCGAGCACGGTCTCCCGCCAGCCAGCCAGCGCAAGGTCGACGACGTGCTGTCCTACGGCCTGGGCGCCCTGAAACTCGCTACCGACGGCGGCGTGAACGTCGTCTTCGGCACGGACCTGCTCGGCGGGATGCAGCAGCACCAGTCGCGCGAGTTCCTCATCCGCGCCGAGGTCGCTTCCCCGCAGCAGATCGTCCGCTCCGCCACGACCACGGCTGCCCGGCTCCTGCAGGCTGAGGGCGAGCTCGGTGTCGTGGCCCCCGGGGCGCACGCTGATCTCCTGGTCGTCGAGGGCAACCCGCTCGAGGACATCACGCTTCTCGCGGACCCCGCCACCACCCTCGCCGCCGTGCTCAAGGGTGGCCGCCAGGCGGTCGCCCCTGCCGCTTAGCCCGCACCGCCGCGCCGCGCCACGACATAGCCGCCCTCGTCGAAGATGACGGTGTAGGTCGTGCCGTGGGTGCGTCGGCCGTACTCGACGACGTCGTCCTCGGAGTACATCGCGTCGAACACGATGTAGTCCGGGACAGCGTCGCCGACCGTACCCCGCCAGTACACATGGTGGTCGGTGACCAGGTGCGTGAGCAGGCCCAGGTCGGATTCCACGTAGGCACCGTCCGGTACGTGCTCCATCGCCCCCTCGGCCGCCCCCGCGCGAGGCGATTCCTGCCAAGTCTCGGCCTTCGCGAGCGTGGTCAGCGGGGAATCCACGAAGGTCACCGCGGTGACCACCACCGCGGCCACGGTGGCCGGCCAGATGAGTCGGCGGCGGCGAGCCAACACGTCGATCATCGCGACGAAGGCGATGGGCATGAGCACGAGCGAGTAGTGCCACTCGGTGCCCCAGTAGTACGGGTTGTCCCCGACGAAGCGCCAGGCGAAGGTCGGCACCGTCACGACTGCCCACGGTGAGAGCAGCGCCGCGACCCCGGTGATGGCGAAGGTGAGGGCGAGCGTCAGCAGCTTGCGCTGCGGCTCGGCGGCGAGCGTCGCGAGCACGCCGGACTCGCCGCCCAGAGCGCCGGTGTAGTCGTAGGTGTCGCCGGAGTTGAAGTGGGGGATGACGAGTCCCACGACGACGCCGACGGCCACCACGCCGGCGATCGCAAGCGCGAGGCCGCGGCGCCGCTCCCCTGCCAGCCACAGGGCGACACCGATCGCCGCGACGGTGAACCCCATGTCCTCCTTGACCAGCAGCAGCGGCAGGGACCACAGGAGCACCCGGGAGTAGCGCGCCTCCACAAACGCGGCTCCCGCCAGCGCGAGGAAGGGCAAAGCGAAGGCCACCTCGTGGAAATCGGCCACGACGGCCGATTGCACGCCGAAGGACCCGGCGTAGAGCAGGCCCACGATCGACCCCACCACGCCTCCGAGATAACGCGTGCCGAGCGCCGTGATGAGGCCCGCGGAGATCGCGATGAGTACGGCCTGGGCGACCAGCAGCGTCTGCGCGTAGGGAAATACGCGGTACACCGGGCCGAGCACCGCATAGATGGGCGAGAAGTGGTCGCCCAGGATGTGGTACCCCGGGCCCTTGACCGGGACGATCGGTGCCTCGAAGCGCGAGTAGGCGGCGACCGCCTGCTCGAAGATCGCGTTGTCCCAGGAGGTGACGGTGAACCGGCGGAAACGCAGGATCGACAACGCCGCGTACACGACGGCGGTGAGGATCCCGACGACCCAGGGCATCCGGCGTTCCATAGCGCCCCAACCGTAGCGGCCGAGAACGACAAGACCGGTGGGTGGTCGCACGAGTCCGCCTGGACCCGGAATCGGCCCCAAAGGCTGTGCGATGCCCCCAGTCGTTCGCCATCGAGCGCCGTACCGACAGGAGACGACCACTAGGTAGCCACGCTATCTAGATCACGGTACGATGCAGTGGTGGACAGTGCGAGAGCGTGGCCGGCGGAATGGTTGCGGGCCGTTCTCTCGATCGCTGTGCTACGTGCCATCGACGCAGGCGCCAGCTACGGCTACGCGATCGCCGTCCGCCTCGAGGAGGCTGGACTCGGGGCGGTCAAGGGCGGCACGCTGTACCCGCTCCTGGGTCGCCTGGAGGACGGCGGTCTCGTCGAGGCCGAGTGGCGCGCGGGCGAGGGCGGCCCGGGCCGCAAGCACTACGAGCTGACCGCAGAGGGCCGTCGGTCCCTGCACGATCAGGCCGAGCGGTGGGAGCGGTTCGCCTCGCTGATGCGGTCGCATCTGCTCGAGACGACGACGGAGGAACGCGATGACTGACGGACTTGAAGCCCGACTGGCACCTGACATGGAGCCCGCCTGGGTGGAGCAGTTCATCCTCGAGGCACGGCTTCGCGATGTGCCGGGCGACCGGATCGGCGACGCCCTGACCGAGGCCAACGCCCACTGCCGCGACGCCCGCGAGACGGCCAGACAAGCGTTCGGAGACCCCATCGCGTACGCGCGCGCGTTCGCGGCTGATCGCCCAGCGGAGAAAACGTCCTGGGTGCGTCTTCTGGGACCGAGCGCGGTGCAGCTCGTCGGCGTCGTGCTCACTTTGAATGGTGTGGGTGCGTGGGCAGCCGGCGACGCCGTGACCGTAACGTGGGGCATGGCCGGGATGCTCGTGCTGCTCTGCCTCAACCTTGTGGCACTGGCGCTGGTGCTCGATCGTGCCATCGGTGTGGTCGTGCGGCGGCCCGTCCTCTCGGCGGTCGTGGCCGGCGGTGCCGCCGCGATGGCTGCAGGTGCGGTCGCCGCGGTGCTCCTCATCGAGATTCCGCTCGTCGTGCTTCCGTTCGGTGCTGTGCTCGGCGTTGGTTTGCTGGTGCTTGCTGCCGGCATCGCCGCGGAGCAGGCCAGCACGCGGTCGGCCGTCTCGTACGACCCCATCACGGCGCCCGAAATGCCCGAGGGACGAGCGATGCCACGCCGCCGTATTCCCTGGACGTCGCTCTCCTCGGTCGCCTGGCTCGCTATCGGCGCGGTCGTGATCGCCGTGCTCAATTGGCGTTGAACCGGACGCGGGCCCACCAGCACGCCGCGGCTCGACGCGCCACGGACGTCGCTAGGGTGGCAGCGTGACCCGCTCGCGCAGCCTGCTCGTCGCGCTCGCGGCCGTGGTTGCCGTCCTGATCCGCATCCCGCGCCTTCGCTATCCGCTCTCCCCCGACGAAGCCGGCTTCCTCACTGTCGGTGGTGGCTGGAACTCCGCGGGCCCCTACCTGTACGGCGAGCACTGGGTGGACCGGCCCCCACTCCTCATCACCATCTTCCGGATCGCGGAGTTGGCGGGCGGGATGGTGCCGCTGCGCATCATCGGTCTCCTGGTGACCGCCCTGTCGGTATGGCTCGCGAGCCGCGCCGCCCGCTCCCTCGCCGGGCCCGCCGCGGCTGTGCCGACCGCATGGATCGCGGCGCTGTTGCTCAGCACCCCGATCGTCTCGTTCGGTCGGGTGGACGGCGAACTGCTCGCGACGCCTTTCGTCCTCGCCGGCATCTGGGCCTCGATCAGCGCGTTGTCGCCCGGCCTGAGCGCACGGGCATCAGCCCTCCGGGCCGCGCTCTCCGGTGCGGCGGCGGTGAGCGCGATCCTCGTCAAGCAGAACTTCGTCGACGTGGTGCTCTTCGTGGGAGTGGCCGGACTAGCCGCGCTGGTGCTAGGCAGGCTGAGCTGGGCACGTGCCGGAGCGCTGATCGGCAGCTTTCTGGTCGGGGCGCTGGGCCTCGGCGTCGTCATGCTGCTCTGGTCCTGGAATCGCGGCACCTCGCCGCTGGAACTCTACGAGGCCCTGTACCCGTTCCGGATCGAAGCCGCACAAGCCATCAACGACGACAGCCCGACTGTGAGCGAGCGGCGGGTGACCTTGCGCTGGGCGGCTCTGCTCGGTGGGGCGATCCCGCTGACCGCGGTGGCGCTGCCGCTGCTGTGGCGACGCCCGCGACCGACGACCTGGGCGTTGTTCGCCGTCATCGCCTACGGGGGCGTCTCCGTGGTGGCCGGGGGCAGCGCCTGGCTCCACTACCTCATCCAGTGGTGCGGCCCGGTCGCGGTGGCTGCCGGTGTCGCCTTCGCCCAGTACGGCAAGGTCGGCCGGCACATCGAACGGCTGGTGCTGGCCGCCGTCCTCGCCGTCGCGATCGGCAGTTACTCCGTCGACCGCGACGAGGCGCATCCGAACACGCGGGCCCGCACCGGCGAAGCGATCGCGGCGGTGGCCGGGCCCGGCGACCGGATCACGGTGTTTCCCTTCGGGGTCAACATCTCCTACGCCACCGGCCTCGAGACGCCGTACCCGTACTTGTGGCTGCTGCCCGCACTCGTCCGGGACACCGACCTCGACCTGTTCGCCGAGATGATCGAGTCCGAGCACGCGCCCACCTGGATCGTGCTCAGTGCCCGGCCCTCGAGCTGGCCCGGCTACGGTTTCACCGGTCCGACCGACCTGCTCGACGAGCGCTACGCCGAAGTCGCCGAGCTGTGCGGCCGGCCGACCTATCTGCTGCGCGACGCCGACCGCGACATCCCGGTCGATCCGTGCGGTACCCGTTGAGTGTGACGTTCGGCAGGAGATCACGGCCGTTTCACTGGCCGAACGTCACACTCAGCGAGTTCAGAGGGTGACGTCCTCCAGCATCTCGGTCACGAGCGCCGCGACCGGTGAGCGCTCGGACCGCGTGAGGGTGACGTGCGCGAACAGCGGGTGCCCCTTGAGCTTCTCCACCACCGCGACGACGCCGTCGTGCCGCCCGACCCGGAGGTTGTCGCGCTGAGCGACGTCGTGCGTGAGGACGACCTTGGAGTTGGCGCCGACGCGCGAGAGCACCGTCAGCAGGACGTTGCGCTCCAGCGACTGCGCCTCGTCCACGATGACGAAGGAGTCGTGCAAGGACCGTCCGCGGATGTGGGTCAACGGCAGCACCTCGAGCATGTCGCGATCGAGGATCTCCTCGACCACGGCCGGGGAGGTGACGGCGCTGAGCGTGTCGAACACCGCCTGCGCCCACGGCCCCATCTTCTCGGACTCGCTGCCCGGCAGGTACCCGAGTTCCTGGCCCCCGACCGCGTACAGCGGCCGGAACACCACGACCTTCTGGTGCTGGCCGCGCTCCAGCACGGCCTCCAGGCCTGCGCAGATCGCCATCGCCGACTTACCGGTGCCCGCCCGGCCGCCCAGCGAGACGATGCCGACACTCGGGTCGAGGAGGAGATCGAGCGCGACCCGCTGCTCGGCGGAACGGCCGTGGATACCGAAGGCGTCGCGGTCACCGCGCACCAGCTGGACCCGCTTGTCCGCCGTGACCCGGCCCAGGCCACTGCCGGTGGCCGACAACAGCACCAGCCCGGTGTGACACGGCAGTTCGCGCGCCTCATCCAGATCGACGACGCCGTGCTCATAGAGGGCGTCGAGGTCGGTGGTCTGCACCTCGAGCTCCCGCATGCCGGTCCATCCGGTCTCCAGCGCCCACTCCGCGCGGTACTCCTCGGCCTTGAGACCGACCGCGGACGCCTTGACCCGCATCGGCAGGTCCTTGGACACGAGCGTGACCGCGCGACCCTCGTTGGCGAGGTTGCGCGCCACCGCGAGGATGCGGGTGTCGTTGTCACCGAGCCGGAAGCCGGCCGGGAGAGACTCCGGATCGGTGTGGTTCAGCTCGACCCGCAGCGACCCGCCCTCGGTGCCGATCGGCAGGGGCTCGGCCAAGGTGCCGTGCGCGAGGCGCAGGTCGTCGAGGAAACGCAGCGCGTTGCGGGCGAAGTAGCCGAGCTCGGGATGGTGTCGCTTGGCTTCGAGTTCGCTGATCACGACGACCGGAATGACGACCTCGTGCTCGTGGAAGCGCTGCATGGCTGCCGGGTCCGCGAGCAGGACGCTCGTGTCCAGGACGTACGTGCGGCGCGGGGCATCGGCAGGGGCGTTGCTCTGTGTCACAGCCACGGCTGTCTCCTCGAGAGCCTCGTGCGCACCCTGCACCCGGCCCTCAGCTAGTGATCGAGTCTGACCAAGGGCACCGTTGTCTCAGGGGCGAGCGTCGGCACATTCCGAACGTACGACCGGCGAGCTCCCCGGGCGCGGCGACACGCGGTGACCCACATGACGACGAGGTCAATTTCCGGTGACGCGGCGACGACTCACGCGCCGAAGCGACGCTCGCGCGAAGCGTACGAGCGCATCGCCCGCAGGAAATCGACGCGCCGGAACGCGGGCCACAGCGCATCGGAGAAGTAGAACTCCGAGTGCACGCTCTGCCACAACAGGAAACCGCTCAGCCGCTGCTCGCCGGACGTGCGGATGACGAGGTCCGGGTCGGGCTGCCCTTTGGTGTAGAGGTGCTCGGCGATGTCGTCCACGTCGAGCGTGCGGGCCACCTCCTCGAGCGACTTGCCCTTGGCGGCTTGGTCGAGCAGCAGGGAGCGCATGGCGTCGGTCAACTCCTGGCGGCCGCCGTAACCGACGCAGATGTTGACGTTGAGTCCGGCGATGCCTTCGGTGCTCTCAGCAGCTCGCTTGAGCCGGGCGGCGGACTCCGGCGGCAGCATGTCGAGGTTGCCGATGAGCTGAAGCCGCCAGCGCCCGAGTGCCGCGAGCGATTCGACCATCTGCTCGATGACCGACAGCAGGGCGGCGAGCTCGTCGGGCGGGCGCCGCAGATTGTCGGTGCTCAGCACCCACAGGGTGACGATCTTGACGTCGAGCTCATCGCACCAGCCGAGGAACTCGGTGATCTTCTCTGCGCCCGCCTGGTATCCGAAATCGACGCCCGCGCCGGCGCCTCGCGCCCAGCGGCGGTTGCCGTCGACGATGGCGCCGACGTGGTGCGGCAGCCGGTCGGGGTCGAGCATCTTGGACAGCCGGCGTTCGTACACGCCGTACAGCAGGTCGCTCATCCCCATGCGGCTCAGCCTACGCGCTGCCGACTCCTCCATCAGCCACTATCCTCGACACGTGACACGCCGGCCCTCCGAACGACTCTTCGATGACGTCTCTGACCGTCTTCAGGCGAGGGCCGCTGACATGAAGCCCAGACTTCGCGGTTGGCTGCATCTGGCCACGGCGCCGCTCGCGTTCTTCTCGTTCATCGTCATGCTGGTGCTCGCCGACAAGCCCGAGGCGCGCGCGGGGGCAGCGGTTTTCATGGTGAGCTCACTCGCACTGTTCGTCGTCTCGGCGGTCTATCACACCGGAACGTGGCGCGGCAGCGTCATGCTCACGCTCAAACGCGTCGACCACTCGAACATCTTCATCATGATCGCGGGCTCGTACACGCCCTTCTCGTTGCTGCTGCTCAACGGACGGCACGCGGCGATCATGCTGACGCTCGTGTGGGGCGGCGCGCTGTTGGGCGTGGTCTTCAAGGTCTTCTGGCTGCACGCGCCGCGGTGGGTCTATGTCCCGCTGTACTTGATGCTGGGCTGGGCCGCGGTGCTCTACTGGCCGGAGTTCGCCGAGACCGGGCCTCCCAGCGTGCTCGCGCTGATGGTGGTCGGGGGCGTCCTCTACACCCTGGGCGCGCTCGTCTACGCCTTCAAATGGCCCGACCCGTTCCCCCGCTGGTTCGGCTTCCACGAGGTCTTCCACGCCTTCACGATCGCCGCGTTCGTCGTTCACTACATCGGCGTCAGCCTCCTCGTCTACGGCTGACGGAGGATTACCAGGTTACGTAGGTTTTCTTCACGCCTCCGCGTGAGTTCACCGGGAGAAGTGACAGGAAATCTACTGAACCTGGTCATCCGCGACCAACTCGGCCGGGTCGGTGATCGGCCGCTGGCAGGTGTGGTTGCGGCAGACGTAGACGGCCGTGCGTCCGTCGATACGGGTCTTGGCCTCGAACAGCGGAATGGCCGCCCCCTCGTCGCCGCGCACCACGATCGCGCCCGGCGTCGTCAGCCCGAGCGCGGCGCGGTGAAGCGTCGCATCGTCGCCCACGACCGCCACCTCGGCAGGTCCGGCCAGGACCGCTTCGGCCGCAGCGAGTGTCCATCCGGCGTACCGCGGCACCTGCTGCGCCAGCGGGGCCGCCGCGGCGATCGAGTCCTCGGCCGCTTCGCGGTAGCGCGGTTCCCCCGTCACCGCGGCCATCGCGAGCATGGCGTGCGCGACCGACGAAGTGCCCGAGGGCGTGACGTTGTCCGACGGGTCCTGCGGGCGGACGAGCAATTGCTCGGCATCGTCGGCGGTGTCGAACCAGCCGCCGTCGGGGTCGGCGAAATGCTCCAGCACGCGATCCAGCAGACCGCGGGCCCGGTCCAGCCACGCCGGATCACCGGTGACGCCGAGAACGGCGATGAACGCCTCCGCCATCGTGCCGTGATCTTCGAGGACCCCGGCGTTGCGCGACGCCTCCCCGTCACGCGACGTGCGGACCACGCCGTCGCGCACGTGAACGCGCCACAGTAGCTGTGCCGCTTCGACGCCGGCCTCGAGGAACGCCGGCTCCTCCAGGAGAACACCGGCCTCGACGAGTGCCGAGACGGCCAGGGCGTTCCACGCCGCGACGACCTTGTCGTCGCGCGCCGGCCGCGTGCGGGTTTCGCGGGCGTCGAGCAGCGCTGCGCGCACGCGCTCCCAGCGCTCCGGATCGTCCGGCTCCTCGAGCAGTTGCAGCGTGGACAAGCCGCGCTCGAAAGTCCCGGCCGCCGTGACCCCGAGTAACGAGGCCGCCCAGGCTCCGTCATCGGCACCCAGCGCGCGCATCAGCTGATTGGGGTTCCAGACGTAGAACGTCCCCTCGTGTCCGTCGCTGTCGGCGTCGAGCGCCGAGGCGAAACCGCCCTCGGCGGTGCGCAGCTCCCGCAACAGGAACCACGCCGTCTCCCGCGCGATGCGTTCGCCGAGCGGCGACCCGGTCTGCCGCCACCAGTGCAGGTAAACCCGCAGCAGCAACGCGTTGTCGTAGAGCATCTTCTCGAAGTGCGGCACGCGCCAGGACCGGTCGACGCTGTACCGGGCGAAGCCTCCGCCGAGCTGGTCGTACATCCCGCCGCGCGCCATCGCCTCGCACGTGCGGTCGACCATGGACAGCGAGGCCTCGTCGCCGGTGCGCGCCTGGTGACGCAGGAGGAACTCCAGCACCATCGACGGTGGGAACTTCGGGGCACTGCCGAATCCCCCGGCGTCGCTGTCGAACTCGCCGACGAGCGCCTCGACGGCGCCGGCGAGGTGGTCCGGCGACAGCGCTCCCCCGCCGCCGGCTCCGCGCTCGGCGAGGAAGGCGCGCACCTGCGCTCCGACCTGGACGATCTCCTCGCGGCGATCCTGCCACGCCTCGGCGAGGGCTTGGAGGACCTGGGTGAACGCCGGGTGCTGCCCGGCCGGTTCGGGCGGGAAGTACGTCCCGCCGAAGAACGGTTCGCCCTCAGGAGTCAGCACGCAGGTCATCGGCCAGCCGCCCTGCCCGGTCATCGCCTGGGTGGCTTGCATGTAGATCGCGTCGACGTCCGGGCGTTCCTCGCGATCGACCTTGATGTTGACGAAGTGCTCGTTCATGAACGCCGCCGTGGCGGGGTCCTCGAACGACTCGTGCGCCATCACGTGGCACCAGTGGCACGCCGCGTAGCCGACGCTCAGGAGGATCGGCCGGTCGGTGCGCCGGGCCTCCTCCATCGCCTCGGGTCCCCACTCCCACCAGTCGACCGGGTTGTCGGCGTGCTGCCGCAGATAGGGCGACTGGGCCTGGGCGAGGCGGTTCGTCATACCTCCACGCTGGCACACCCGGCCCGAGGACGCATGTAGCCGGTGCGGCGGTGGCGCTCCCTCAAGAAGCGCCACCGCTCGCTCAATGTGCCTCGTGCTCGGCGTCGCGCGGCGGCTGGGCCGCGGCCGGATCGCTCTCCCAGAAGTCGGCACCCGTGATGCCGAGCTCGGACGGCCGGAAGACCGGATCCAGGCCGGCCCGACGCTGCCGATCGTAATCGCGGGTCACCTTGATGACCGTGCCGGACAACGCCAGGACGCAGAGCATGTTCACCCAGCCGAGCGTGCCGTAGCCGATATCGCCGATGCCCCACATCGCGTCCGCGCTGATGATCGCGCCGATGAACGTGATGACGAGCATGCCGGCCTTCAGCGCCGGATCGCCGACCCGGCTCGATTCCGTCCCGGTGAGGTACACGAGGTTCGTCTTGGCGATGTAGAAGAACGCCACCAGCGTCGTGAAGGCGAAGAAGAACAGCGCGATCGCGACGAAGGCCGGACCGAAGCCGGGCATGACCGTACTGATCGCCTCCTGCGTGTACGCCGGCCCCGCCTGGAGGCCGGGGACGTGCTCGACGAGGGGCTCACCGTCGGCGGCGAACACGTTGTACGAGCCGGTCATGACGATCATGAGGCCGGTCGCGAAGCAGACGACCACGGTGTCGATGAAGATCGAGAACGACTGCACGAGCCCCTGCTTGACCGGGTGCGAGACCGAGGCCGCGGCCGACCCGTACGTGCCCTCGCCGACACCCGCGACGTTGGAGAACACGGCGCGACGCACGCCCCACGCCACGGCGGCACCGACGATGCCACCGAACACCTGATCGGTGCCGAAGGCCGAGCCGAAGATCAACTGCAGGGTGGGAACGAGTTGGTCGACGTTCACCAGCGTGATCACCAGGGCCGCGAGTACATAGCCGAGCGCCATGACCGGCACCATGATCTGCGCGACCGCCACGATGCGCTTGGTGCCGCCGACGATGACGAACGCCATGAGCCCGGTGATCAGCACGGCCGTGAGCCACGTGGGGATGCTGAAGGCGCCCTCCATGCTCGCGGCGATGTTGTTGGACTGGACGCCCGGGAACACGAAGCCGTACCCGAGCATCGCGAGGGTGGAGACCACGACGGCCAGCCACTTCAGTTTGAGTCCGTGCTCGATGTAGAACGGCATACCGCCGCGGTGCTCGTCGTTGACCTTGCGCTTGAAGACCTGCGCGAGCGTCGACTCCGCGAACGAACTGGCCGCCCCGAGCAGTGCGCAGATGACCATCCAGACGAGTGCTCCCGGCCCGCCTGCGGCGATCGCCGTCGCAACGCCGGCGATGTTGCCGACGCCGACCCGGCTTGCCAACGTCAGCAGGAGCGCCTGCAACGAGGAGATGCCGTCAGCGGATTCACGCTTGTTCGTGATGAGCCGCACGGTGTCGGGAATGCGGCGAAACTGCACGAAGCCGGTGATGAGCGTGAAGACCAAGCCCGTCGCCAGCGCGAAGTACGCCATGGGATTCCAGATGGAATCGTTGATGAAGGTGATCGTGTCCATGCCTTCCCTCACGATGAGATCGGAAGACGGGGGGGTGCCCGCCTCGGATGCACGACTCGTCGCCAGCGAGAACACGCTGTGGTTGCCGTCACACCGAGGTAGCATATTACACAGCACACATCACACCGCGCTAGAGCTGCTCGTGCTTTTTCGCGATGGGACGGGGCCGGCGCGCGCTGCTCGCGGTCGAGCCGGAAGGGGTCGCTACCGGTCGGTCGGCGGCCAGACCAGCTCGAAGCGCTCGAACACGACGGAGACCGCGTCGAGGTCGTCGTCGCTCATCGCCGGATCGATGACCCGACGGAAATATCGACGATGGGATGCGAGCCAATCGTCGCGGCTGCGGTCACCTTCGCCCTCGTCCCACGCGAACTGGTCGTCGACGCTGTCCAGCCGGCCGACGCGGACCTCGGTGGTGCGAAGGACGGCGCGTTCGCGCCCCGCGCCATCGGTCATCACCCAATGCGTCCCGACCGCAGGGACCCCGTCGGTCGCCAGCCCGGCGGTCGCGCGCTTCGGGCCGGTGAGGACGAGTTCGAGCAACGCATCGGCGAGTTCGGGCGAGTCACCGAACTGGTCGACCACGGGCGATTCGCTCGCGTAGTCGGGATGGGCCGCGAGGTAATCGCGCCAGAGGCTCACGGGGTGGTGTCGTCGCTGTCGTCGCTGTCGTCGCTGTCGTCGGACGAGTTCGGGCCCTGTTCCTCCTCGCCCTGCCACGGCTGACGAGCGCGGCGCGCCATGCGCACGAACGACCACAGCAACAGCGCGACCACGATGAACAGGAGCAGGGTGAAACCACCGGCGAGCCAGCCGATCGACTGGTTGCCGTCGGGGTCGATCTCCTCCGCGGCGATCATCACCGACGGCAGATAGCTGAAGTCCACGCCTTCAGCCTAGGCCGTGATCCGTCCCAGGGCCCGCGTGACCCCGGGCGTCAACGCAAGCCGGCGAACAGATCGTCCTCGGGCAGGGTCGTCTCGACGACGCTCTTGACGAGCTCGTAATCCTCCGTCGGCCATGCTTCCTTCTCGATCTCGCGCGGGACGGCGAACCAGAAGCCGTTCGGATCGATCTGCGTCGCGTGGGCGATAAGCGCCTCGTCGCGCACGTGGAAGAAGTCGGCGCATGGCACGTGCGTGGTGACGCGCTTCTCCCGCTCGGGATCGAACGGGCGGTTCCTCCACCCGGTGTAGGGCGACTCCAGGCCGTGGCGGCGCATGGCCTCCTCGATCGCGTCCATCCGACGTCGCGACCAGCCGAAGTGGTAGTAGAGCTTGCTGACCTGCCACGGCTCGCCGAGGTCGGGGTAACGCTCGGGATCGGCCGCCGCCTCGAAGGCGTAGACGCTGATCTCGTGGCATTTGATGTGATCCGGGTGCGGGTAGCCTCCGTTCTCGTCATAGGTCGTCATGACGTGCGGGCGGAACGATCGGATGAGCCGGACGAGCGGAGCCGCCGCCTCCTCCAACGGCACGAGCGCGAAGCAGCCCTCCGGCAGCGGGGGCTTGGGGTCGCCCTCGGGCCAGCCGGAGTCGACGAATCCCAGCCAGTCCTGCGTGATGCCCAGGATGTCGCGCGCCCGCTCCATCTCCTCGCGCCGGATCTCGCTGATCAGGTCGGGATTCTCGAGGATGCCGGGATGTTCGAAGCCGGGGTTGAGGATCGATCCACGCTCGCCGCCGGTACACGTAGCGACGTGCACGTCCACTCCCTCGGCCACGTACTTGGCCGTCGTGGCCGCTCCCTTGCTGGACTCGTCGTCCGGGTGGGCATGCACGTGCATCAATCGAAGTCGTTCGTCCACGGGCTCCATCTTTTCACGGCGATGGTGCAGACCCGACGTCACGACCGGTTTGAGACACTGAAGTCATGACCGATCTGTCCCAGCGCTACGGGCGCCGCACGACCCCGCGCTGGGTGTGGCCGCTCGTGGCCGTGCTCGGCGTCTCCGTCGGAGTCGCGTGGGCCGCGTGGATCGCCTGGGACGACGTTCCGCCGTACCAGGCCGAAGTGTTCGGGTACGAGGTCCAGTCCGAAGAACTCACCTCGATCACCGTGAACGTGTACCGCAACGAGGACAACCTTCCGCTCGAATGCGAGGTCTACGCGCAGGCGGAGAACAAGGCCATCGTCGGCGAAACCGTGATCGAGGTGCCGGCGAGCCCGCGCCACACGCGCGTGCGCGCCGAGATCGTGACCGAGCAGCGTGCCACCACGGCCACGCTTCGGGCCTGTGAGCCGGCCTGATCCCTGGTAGGCTTGGAGTTTCAACCCCGGGTGGTGACCCGGGGTTCCGTACGTGGAGGAGGCATCATGACGTCTACCGGATCTGACACCATCTGGGTCACTCAGGAGGCTTACGACCGCTTGGCGGCTGAGCTCGAGCACCTCAAGGGCGAGGTGCGTGCCGACATCACGGCCAAGATCGCCGCAGCCCGCGAGGAGGGCGACCTCCGCGAAAACGGCGGCTACCACGCGGCTCGTGAGGAGCAGGGCAAGACCGAGGCCCGCATCCGCCAGCTCGAGGACATGCTGCGTCGCGCTGAGGTCGGCGAAGCTCCTGCCGACGACGGACTCGTGGAGCCGGGCATGAAGGTCACCATCCGCTTCGCCGGCGACAGCGACACCGAGACGTTCCTCCTCGGCTCGCGCGAGCTGCTGAGCATGGACTCCAGCGTCGACCTCGACGTCTACTCGCCCACTTCGCCGCTCGGCGCAGCGATCTCGGGCAAGAAGGTCGGCGACGAGGCGACCTATGAGGCCCCCAACGGCAAGAGCATCACCGTCGAGATCCTCGACGCGACCCCGTTCTGATCTGCCAGATCACGAAACGCCCCCGGCACGATGCCGGGGGCGTCTCGCTTTGCGCCACCGGCCGTTCCGAGCCCGAACCCGGCGGTCAGAGCAGGTCGTAGCCGAGATGGGTGAGATGGTCGCGCAGTTCCTCGCGATGCTCCGGCCCACGGGTCGCGACCTGCAGCGCCACCTCCACCTGCCGCACGCCCAGCGCCTCGGAGGCGCGGTCGTGATTGACGTTGAGGACGTTGACGTCGGTGCGCGCCAGCTCGGTCAAGAGGCGCATGAGTTCGCCAGGACGGTCTGAGATCCGCACACGGAACATCATGAAACGCCCCGCGGAGGCCAGGCCGTGGCGGATGACCTCCAGCAGCAGAAGGGCGTCGATGTTGCCGCCGGACAGCACGGAGACGACAGGGCCCTCGAAGGCCTCAGGACGTTCCAGCAGCGCCGCGACGCCGGCCGCGCCCGCGGGCTCGACCAGCAGTTTCGCGCGCTCCAGCAGCCCGATGAGCGCGGTGCTCAAGGTGTCCTCGCCGACCGTGACGACGTCGTCGAGGTAATCGCGGATCACGCGGAACGGAACGTCGCCGGGCCGAGCGACCGCGATGCCGTCAGCCATCGTCGGCTCCATGGTCGCCAGCCGCGGCGCGCCCTCGGCCAGCGACGTCGGGTACGCCGCAGCGGCCTCGGCCTGGACGCCGATGACACGCACGTGCGGGTGCTCCTGCTTGAGCAGCGCGATGCCGGCAGCGAGCCCGCCCCCGCCGAGCGGGACGAGGATCGTGCGGACGTCAGGAGCCTGCTCGATGATCTCCAGACCGACCGTGCCTTGTCCGACGAGGATGTCCTCGTGGTCGAACGGGTGGATGAGCACTGCTCCGGTGCGTTCGCTGAACTCCTGCGCGGCCTCCAACGCCTCGGTGACGCCGGTGCCGTGGAAGCGGACGTCCGCGCCGTAGCCGAGCGTCGCCTGCACCTTGGGCAGCGCCGCTCCCTCGGGCATGAAGATCGTGGCGGTGGTTCCGAGCTGGCGCGCGGCGAGGGCGACGCCCTGGGCGTGGTTGCCGGCGCTCGCCGCCACGACGCCGCGGGCGCGCTCCTCCTCCGCGAGCCGCGCGATGCGGACATAGGCACCGCGCACCTTGAACGAGCCGGCTCGCTGCAGGTTCTCGCACTTCAGATAGACCGGCGTGCCGACGTGCTCGGCCAGCCAGCGCGAGTGAGCCACCGGGGTCAGTTCGGTGACGCCGTCGAGCAGGGCACGGGCAGCGCGTACGTCGTCGAGATCCACCGGCCCAGAATAGGACGTCGATGGCCGCGGACATGCCGACGCCCGGCCACCCCTGCCGCAGCAGGTGATGACCGGGCGTCGCGATGACCGCGCGATCAGCCCTTGAGGCTGTCGATGAAGTCCGGGTTCTCCTCGAGCCAGGCCTCGATGGCCTCCTCTTCCTGACCCTCGCCGTACTCGTTGACGACCATGTCCTCGAGCTGGCCGTACTCCTCGTCGCTGAGCTTGAAGTTGGCGAACATGTCGGCAACCTCCGGGAACTCCTCGGAGAAGTCCATATTGGCGATGGCGTTCAGCGTCTCGGGCTCACCGAACGCGCCCTCGGGATCCTCCAGGTCCTTGATCGGGAACTCCGAGTTGGCCCAGAACGGACGCCACAGCGTGACGACGATGTCCTCCTCGGCCTCGACGGCATCCTGGAGCGCGGTCAGCATCGACGTCGTGGACGACTCGACCAGCGTGTACTCGTCCTCGAGCTCGTACGCCGGCATGACGCTGTTCTTGGTCGCATCGGTGAGACCGGCGCCCGGCTCGATGCCGATGATCTGGCCGCCGAACCGGTCGGCGTTGCCCTTGAGGTCGGCGATCGAGTCGATGTCGGTGTACTCGGGAACGGCCATGGTCAGCACGGCGCCCTCGTAGTACGCGCCGAGGTCCTCGAGGTCGTCCCCGTACTCCTCCATGTAGGCGGCGTGGGTGACCTCGGGCCAGGCGGAGGGGTAGACGTCGATGTCGCCGTTGGCGACGCCGGTGTAGAGCGGGGCCGCGTCCGGGATCTCCTCGATCTCGACCTCGTAGCCTTCCGACTCCAGGACGTTCTTCCACAGGTAGCCGACGCTCAGGCCGTCAGTCCACGAGGGGATGATGCCCAGGGTGATGGTCTCACCGCCGCCCTCGCCGTTGCCCGAGTCGTTGTCCTCGCCTGAGCCGCAGGCGGCGGTGGCACCCAGGGCGAGTGCGGTGACGGCGACGCCGACACCCTTCAGGAATCCATGACGCTTCATACAGTTGCTCTCCTCATCGGTTGATGTCTGGTCTTCGTTCTCATTCGGGAGTTCTTGCGATCAGGCGCGGGTGCCTGAGGTGACCGCGGCGCCGGCCTGCTGGTCGCCGGCCTCCGGCGACGACTGCGGAGTCGCGTCACGGCGTGTCACCCGCCGGCGCAACCGGCCGAGGCTGCCCGAGCCCACGGCCGCGGTGATGCGGTCCAGGAAGATCGCCAGAGCGACGACCGACAGGCCCGCCTCGAAGCCGAGTCCCACGTCGAGACGCGAGATCGACGTCACGACCGCGTTGCCGAGGCCGCCGGCCCCCACGAAGCCGGCGATGACGGCCATGGACAACGCGAGCATGATCACCTGATTGACGCCGGCCATGATCGTCGGCATCGCGAGTGGCAGCTGGATGCCGCCCAGGATCTGCCGCGGATTGCCGCCGAAGGCCTGACCGGCCTCGACGACTTCCGCGTCGACTTGCCGAATACCCAACTCGGTCAGCCGCACGCCCGGCGGCAGCGCGAAGATCACCGTCGCGACGAGCGCCGCGGGCATTCCGAGGCTGAACAGTGTCACCGTCGGAACCAGCCAGACGAAGGCCGGCATGGTCTGCATGAGATCCATCAGTGGACGCACGACGCGACTCACCTTGTCCGACCGTGCCGCGAGGATCCCGAGGGGAACCGCGATCAGCAACGCCACGATGGTCGCGACGAGCACCAGCGAGAGCGTCGCCATCGCGTTGTCCCACTGGTCCACGCTCACGACGAAGAGCAGCCCGAGCAGGGAGCCGAGGGCCAGCTTCCAGTCGCGCACCAGCCACGCGAGCAGTGCAAGGACGACGACCAGCACCAGGGCTGGCGGCCACTGCAGCAGATCGGTCAAGCCGTCGGTGACCGCACGGATCGCCGAGGAGACTGCGTCGAAGAACCCCTCCAGATGCTCCTTGACCCAGTCGAAGCCGGTCTTGACCCAGTCCCCGACGGGAATTCGGGGAATACCCGAGTCGACCGTCTCGATGGCCTGCAACGTGCTCATGAGGTCACCTCCTCGAGGGGACTGGTGGTACCGATGCCGTTCGATCCGTCGCCGTTGTCCTGCGGACCACCCACGGCACCGAGCGCGCTGAGCAGCGTGACACGCGGGATCACTCCCACCAACCGCTGGCCGTCGACGACCGCGAGCGCCGTCGGGCTCTCAGCGGAAGCGCCGAACAGATCCGCGACCGCGACGTCCGGGTCCACCGTCACCACGGGAAGGATCAGGCCGTCCAGGGTGTCCCGGCCACGTTCGACGGCAGCGGCGACATCCTTCTCGGCGACCGCTCCGCGCACGTTGCGCTGGCGGTCGACCACCATGAGCGAGGAGACCTGGTGCTCGCGCATGAGCTTGTGCGCCGTGCGCGGGCCCTGATCGGGACCGATCACCGCGACCGGCCGCTCCATCACCGACGACGCGGTGAGCACCCGCGTGCGGTCGACGTCCTGGATGAACTGCGCCACGTAGTCGTTGGCGGGGTCGTTGAGGATCTGTTCGGAGGAGCCGATCTGCTCGATCTGACCGTCGCGCATCATCGCGATCCGGTCCCCGAGGCGCATGGACTCGTTGAGATCGTGCGTGATGAAGACGATCGTCTTGTCCAGCTTGGTCTGCAGCTCCAGCAGCTGGTCCTGCATCTCGCGTCGGATCAGCGGATCGAGCGCGCTGAAGGCCTCGTCCATCAGCAGGATCTCGGTGCCGGCAGCCAGCGCGCGGGCCAGTCCCACACGCTGGCGCATGCCTCCGGAGAGCTCACCGGGCATCGAACCGCCCCAGCCGCCGAGCCCGACCATGCTCAGCGCCTCTTCGGCACGCCGTTCGCGTTCCGCACGGTTCATGCCGCGCAATTTGAGCCCGTAGGCGGCATTCTCACCGACCGTCCGGTGCGGCAGCAGGGCGAAGTGCTGGAAGACCATGCTGACCTTGTCGCGCCGCACGCGCCGCAGTCCTTGACCATCGAGGTCATTGATGTCTTCACCGTCGATCCGGATGCTGCCGCTCGTCGGCGTCAGCAAGCCGTTGATCATCCGGATCAGGGTGGACTTGCCCGAGCCCGACAGGCCCATCGCGACGAAGATCTCTCCGCGCTCGACCGCGAAGCTGGCATCGATCACGGCGGCGGTGAGTCCTTCGGCCCGGAGATCGTTGCGGGACTCGCCACGTTGCAGTCGTCCGACCGCGCGCTTAGCGCCACGGCCGAACACTTTGTAGAGGTGTTCGGCTTCGATCAGTGCCACGTCAGTTGCCTCGTCTTCCGGCCCGCGGTGTTGAACCCCCCGGTACTACAGGCCTCTGCCGTTCTTCACGTTGTTGTCTCGTCTCGGTCAGCGGCAGGTGACTTTACCAGCGTTTCTCAGCAGGTGTTCAGGGGGGCTTCAGGAACGCTGAAAGCGGAGGCGTGGCGGCGCTAGGTGTCGCGCGACTCGTCGCCCACCATCCCGTCGGTCACCGGAGGGTCGCCCTCGGCCAGATGGCGCACGATGCTGTTAACGCAGGCGGCGAAGGGGACGGCGAGCAGCGCCCCGACGATGCCGGCGATGACGATGCCGGCAGCGATCGCGACGATGATGGCGAGCGGGTGGATCGCGACGATGTGCCCCATGAGAAACGGCTGCAGGACGTGCGACTCGATCTGCTGCACCGCGACGACCCCGGCGAGCATCAACAGTGCGGTGATCGGTCCGTGAGCCACCAACGCCACCAGCACCGCGACGAGGCCCGAAATCAGCGCTCCCACGATCGGGACGAAAGCGCCGAGGAACACCAGCACCCCGATGGCCAGGGCGAGGGGTACCTGTAAGATCACGGCTACGAGCGCGATGCCGACCGCATCGGCGAGGGCGACCAGTACGGTGGCCCGCACGAACGCGGTGAGTGAGCCCCAGGCAGCGCGTCCCGACGACCGCACCTTGTCTCGCGAGGCACGGGGAAAGAACTGCACGATCCAGTTCCAGATCCTGGCACCGTCGTAGAGGAAGAAGAACGCTGCGAAGATCGCGATGAAGAAGCCCGCGACGAAGTGGGTGACCCGGGTGCCCACCTCGGTGGCCTGACTGACGACGGAGCTGTCGCTCGAGGCGATCGCGGCTTGGACCCGGTCGATCCATTGGGCCAGCTGGGCGTCGCTGAGGTTGAGCGGACCCTGCTTGGCCCAGTCCTGCAGCTGGCTGATGCCCTCGACGACGGCGTCGCGGAGGTCGTTGAACTGGGTCGACAGCTGTGCGCCGACGACCGTCACCAGCCCGCCGACCGCCACCAGCATCCCGATGACCACGATAAAGGTGGCGAGCACGCGAGGGACCCGCCGCCGGTGCATCCCATCGACGGCACCGGCGGTCAACGCGGTGAGCAGGAGCCCGACCGCGAGCGGCACTGTGACCTCGGAGAGGAACCCGAGCAACCAGGCCAGGGCGTATCCGGCCACTGCGATGACGATGAGACGCCAGGACCACGCCGCAGCGATCTCGATGCCGATCGGAACCTCGTAACGTCGACCGTCCGGACGCGGACTTCCACTGCTCACTCTTCGAGACTAAGGGAACACTCCGACGCCGCCGCGCGTTGTGCGAGTTGTCCCCGCATTCTCCAGTAGTGATGAGGCGAACCATGATCTTCGGTCGCGACAAGACCCAGCTTCCCACCCGCGAGACGGCGCTGCCGGGCCGAGCGACGCGCCCGTTCGCGGTGGGCGATCGGCACCTGGTGACCGGGAACCCGATCGAGACCGATGGCCCCGAGGGCTTCGAGGTCGCCGTTTTCGGTCTCGGTTGCTTCTGGGGCGAAGAGAAGACGTTCTGGGAGCAGCCCGGCGTGTGGTCGACCTCGGTCGGTTACGCCGGCGGCGTGACCCCCCATCCCACCTATGACGAGGTGTGCACCGGGATGACCGGGCATGCCGAAGTCGTGCGCGTGATCTTCGATCCCGCCGTGACCAGCTACGACCAGCTGCTCAAGGTGTTCTGGGAGAACCACGACCCGACGCAGGGCATGCGCCAGGGCAACGACCGCGGCAGCCAGTACCGCTCGATCCTGCTCACCACGAGTGAGGAGCAGCAGCGCAAGGCCGAGGCGTCGCGCGAGGCGTACCAGCGGCAGATGACCGCGCACGGCTACGGACAGATCACCACCGAGATCCGCCCGCTGGACGCGTACTTCTATGCCGAGGAGTTCCACCAGCAGTACCTGGTGAAGAACCCGTTCGGCTACTGCCCCCTCCACGCGACCGGCGTGCAGTACGCCGACGCCTGAGCACGCCCGAGCAGCGGTGCCTCAGCAACTCGACCCGTCGAACAGCGGTGCCCTGTCAACGCATCAAGCACTCGATCAGGTTGACCACGCACCGCCCACCGCGGGGGCGAGCGGCTTAGGCTGACCGGGTGAGTACGCGGGGCCGGTGGACGCGCGCGGAGTTGGAGTCGTTTGCCGGGCGCACGATCCCCGACTTGCTTCCCGATGGCGAGTTGCGACTGCTGTTCGTCGGCATCAATCCCGGGCTCATCAGCGCGGCCACCGGGCTGCACTTCGCGCGGCGCGGCAACCGCTTCTACCCCGCGCTGCGTGACGCCGGCCTGATCGACACGATCGATCCCAAGGAGGCGCGCCCGCAGCTCGCGGCCCGCGGCATCGGCATCACCAACCTCGTCGCCCGCGCCTCGGCCCGCGCCGACGAACTCGATCGCGTCGAGCTGGTGGACGGGCGGCGACGGCTCGCTGGCCTTGTCGAGGAACGCCAGCCCCGCGTCGTCGCCGTGCTCGGTGTCACGGCGTATCGCACCGCCTTCGCAGAGCCTCGCGCCGCCACGGGACGGCAGCCCCAGAATCTGGGCGGAGCACAGCTGTGGGTCGCGCCCAACCCCAGCGGGTTGAACGCGCACGCCACGCCGGCGACGCTGGCCGCCGACTACGCGGAGATCGCCCGCGCCGCAAATCTGCTGGACGCCTAGGCGCCGGCACTCCGGGGCGCCAACAGCGTCGGCATCACCTCGTAGAGCGCGTCGATGAGATGGCGCGTCGCGTCGGCGATCCGCTCCCCCTCGGGCGTCAGTGCGTACTCGACCCGCTGCCCGCCGGGCTGCTCATCGCGGACGACCAGCCCGTCGCCCTCCAGCGTCTTCAAGGTCTGCGAGAGCATCCGGTCACTGATACCCCCGATGGCGCGCGCGACGTCGTTGAAGCGGCGGGGTCCTGGCCGCAGCGCAGCGAGCGTCAACGCTCCCCAGCGGCTCGTCACGTGATCGAGTACCGAGCGCGACGGGCAGTCGGTCGCGAACACGTCGAAGGGTCGTGGATCGACCATGGCCACCTCCCGGCTCTTGAACTTACTCGAGTATAGTGCTTACGAAACGTAAGTATCTCGACAGGAGAATGTCATGACCATCGCCGTGACCGGATCGACGGGCGCCCTCGGCACCCTCGTCGTCGATGCGCTCGCCGAGCACGTCAGCCTCGACCAGGTCGTCGCCCTCGCGCGCGACCCCCAGCGCGCCGCCCACCTCGGCGAGCGCGGAGCTCAGGTGCGCACCTTCGACTACGACCGGCCCGAGGACTTGGCGGCAGCCCTTCACGACGTCACCGACCTGCTGTTGATCTCGAGCAACGCCGTCGGCCAGCGGGTCGAGCAGCACCGCGCTGTCATCGAGGCCGCCCGCGCCACCGGCGTCGGGCGAATCGTGTACACCAGCGCGCTCGGAGCCAGCGACACCTCCCTCAACCCCGTCGCTCCCGATCACGTCGAGACCGAACGCCTCCTCGCGGACTCGGGTCTCGATCACGTCATCCTTCGCAACGGCTGGTACAGCGAGAACTACCTGAGCGAGCTCGAGAACGCCCGCCAGTACGGTGCCGTGGTGACCAGCGCCGGTGACGGCACCGTCGCCTCGGCCGATCGCGCTGACTACGCCGCGGCTGCCGCTGCCGTGCTCACCACACCTCACGCGAAGCCGGTCTACGAGCTGTCGGGCGACACCGCCTGGACCTTCGAGGAGTTGGCGAAGACGCTGAGCGCCGTCACCGGAGCCGACGCGGAGGTGCGTCACGTGTCCCCGGACGAGCATCGCGAGGCACTCCGCCAGGCGGGCCTGCCCGAAGCGGCGATCGAGTTCGTCGTCGGCATCGACGCGGCCATCGCCAGGGGTGAACTGGGCGCGACCACAGGCGAGCTCAGCGCGCTGATCGGGCGACCCACCACACCGCTGCACGACACCCTTGCGGCGGCGGAGCAGGGCTGAAAACGCAGGGATTTCGCCCTCAGCGAAATTTGGGATGCGCGGCCTTGAAGCACGAAAGTTGAGCGCGTTAGACTCAACTTACCGGTCGACGGGACCGGGAACGTGAAAGAAGGAGGACTGCCACCATGTCGACCACTCTTTCCCTGTTCACTCGCCGCGACCCCTTCGACGCCCTCATGCGCTCCGCGTTCGGTCCCGGCACGTGGCCCGAACCGATGCGCACGGACTTCATGCCCGCCGCGGAGGCGGTGCGTGACGGCGACGACGTCATCGTCCGGCTCGAGGTTCCCGGCATCGACATCGAGTCCGACGTGACCGTCGAGGTCGTCCAGGATCGTCTCGTCGTCCGCGGCGAGCGCCGTGACGAGCGCGCGGAGGATCACGAGGGGCGCAGCATCCGCGAGATCCGCTACGGCCAGTTCGAGCGCACGTTCACGCTGCCGTCGCACATCGGCGCTGAGGCCGTCAGTGCCTCGTACGACAAGGGAGTGCTGAACATCCGGGTCAGCGGCGTGTACGCCGGCACCGAGCCGACCCGCATCTCGATCAGCGAGGGCGGCACCACCAAGGCGATCACCGCCGAGGACGACTCCGAGCAGCGGTGATCGTCAGCGGTCGGCACTAGCGTGACGAGCATGGACCAACGTCTCAGTCTCATCACGCTCGGAGTCGCCGATCTTGCCCGTGCGCGGGCCTTCTACGAGAACGGCCTCGGGTTCGTCAAGGCCAACGACGAACCCGAGGTCGCCTTCTATCAACTCCCCGGGATCGTCCTCGCCCTGTGGTCTCGCGCCGAGCTCGCCGCCGACGCCGGCGTCACCGATACCGGTGCCCGGTTCTGCGGCATCGCCCTCGCGCACAACGCGCGGACCCGCGAGGAGGTCGATGCCATCCTCGCCCGCGCGGTGGGCGCCGGCGCCGTCCTCACCCGGGCCGGGGAGTCGACGCCGTGGGGCGGGTACTCCGGCTATTTCGCCGATCCGGACGGGCACCTCTGGGAGGTCGCTCATAACCCGTTCTGGACGATCCACGCCGACGGCCGCACCAGCATCCGCTGAACGTCAGTGCGTGACGGGGCATCGGCCGGCGAGGTCGTCTCCCCCGCCGGAGCGCTTTGGACCGTCGTTGTCCGACGGGGTACGCGGGCGCAGTTCGAGCGTGAAGCCCTTGGGAACAATGGTCAGACGCTCGTCGATCCGCAACTCGTAACCCGGGTCGCCGGTGATCTCGTACCGGTGCAGGATACGGGCGAGCACGAGGATCGCCTCGTGAAGAGCGAACTGCCGACCGATGCAGGCGCGCTCGCCCGTGCCGAAGGGCTTGTAGATGTTCTTGGCCCGCCCCCGACTGTTCTGCGCGAGGAAGCGGTCGGGGTTGAACTGATCGGCGTCCTCACCCCAGACCCGCGCGTCCCGGTGAGTCAGCGGCAGGATGATCAGCGCCCAGTCGTCCGGTGTCATGCGGTACTTCCCCGCGAGCAACGTCTCCTCGCGCGGGCTGCGCGAGAATGCCGGAGCGGTCGGCCACAGGCGCAGCGCCTCGTCGAGGATACGCCGCAGATACCGGAACTTCGGCACCTGCTCGAAGGTCGGCTCCGCCTCGGGGTCAGCACCTAGGATCGCGTCGGTCTCCGCATGCGCCTGCGCCAGCACCTCCGGATGCCGCGACAGGTAGTAGAGCGAGAAGCTCAGCGCCCCCGACGTGGTCTCGTGCCCGGCGACGAGAAACGTCAGGATCTGGTGCCGGATGTTGACGTCGTCGAGCCGCTCGCCCGTCTGCGGATGCGCGGTCTTGAGCATGAGGTCGAGCAGATCGCCGCGATCCTCTCCCCCGGCCCGTCGCTGCGTGATCAGGTCGTCGACGAGCTGGTCCACGTAGGCGAGGTGGTCGGCGTTCTCCGCGTCGATCTTGCGGGCGATCCGCTTGCCGCCGGGGATCGTGTCGAGCGACGACTTGCGCATTCCCGTGGTGAGGGCGGCGATCATGGCCGGCACGAACGGATGCACTTCTCGGGAGGTGAAGGAACCGAAGTCGCGACTGAAGGCCGTGCGGCTGATCGTCTCCATCGTCAGTTTGGTCATGTCCGCAGTGACGTCGATCGGCCCGCGCACCGCGTCCCACACGTCGAACATCTCGCGCGCGGTCTCCAACATCGTGGCGTGGTAGCCGCGCATGGACTCTTTGGTGAAGGCCGGCATGAGGAGGTCGTGCGCCCGCTGCCAGTTCGGCTCCCCGTCGTAGGCGGTGAACAGCGCATCGCCGACGAACTCTCGCAGCGCCTCCAACGCCGGCGACAGCGCCTTGCGGAACCGGCTCTCGTCGCACAGCTCGGCCGCGAGCTCCGCGCTCTGCACGAACACGAACTTCTGTCCGAACACCCGGACCTCGAAGATGTCGCCCATCGTCGGAGCGAGGCGCATCACGTTCGACAGCGGGGTGCCGGTGCGCAGGTGCAGCGCATCACCGGCGATCGGGACGCGTCCAGGCGGATGCTCGAAGCTGTGGCCCGACCAGTCGTTGCGCACCGCCATCAGAGCTTCGTCCTCGAGGCGACCAGGGCGAGCATCCGCTGGTATCCCGGACCCACCACGCGGATGAGGAGGTCGAGCGCCACGGCGTCCGGGCCGATGAGCACGCGGGGCTTCCGCTTCTCCACGCCTCGCAGGATGATCTCGGCCGCGCGCTCGGGCGAGGTGCGAGCGATCCGGTCGAAGACTCCCTCGATCGTCTCGCGATCGCGCCCCTCGGTCTTTCCCGCGTTGCGTGCGATGTCCGTGCGGATGCCGCCGGGATGGACCGAGGTGACGGCGACGGGCCGCTTGCGGAGCAGCATCTCGATGCGCAGCGTCTCGGTGAAGCCGCGCACCGCGAACTTGGCGGCGTTATAGGCCCCTTGCGTCGGCGAGGCCATGATGCCGAAGACGCTCGAGATGTTGACGACGTGGCCGTCGCGCGAGGCGATGAGATGGGGCAGGAAGGCCTTCGTGCCGTTCACCACCCCCCAGTAGTCCACATCGGTGACGCGCTCGAGGTCGGCGAAGTCGAGCTCCTCGATGTCGCCGACGAACGTGATGCCGGCGTTGTTGATCACCAGGTGCACGACGCCGAACTGCTCGACGACCTGTGCGGCGTAGGCGAACATGGCTTCTCGGTCGGCGACGTCGAAGTGGTCTGCCCGCACCTCGGTGCCGTACTGCGCGGCCAGCGCCTCGGTTTCTTTCAGCCCCTCTGCATCGATATCGCAGACGGCGATCCGGGCTCCCCGCTTGGCCAGTTCGAGAGCCAGTGCGCGACCGATTCCCGAGGCCGCCCCCGTGACGACCGCGACGCGGCCGGTGAAGTACGTCATCCCTGCTCACCCCTTCTACTTCAGATACCGACAGTATCTGCTTTCGCCGGGATGTGCGACGGCTCACATGAGACGGCGGCGGGGCCGGAGCCGCACATCAGGCATCGGCGGTGCCGGAATGACGGCGCCGTCATGCCCGTCCACGTGACCGAAGCGCGCGGCCTGGGCCTGCCAGTCCTCACGTGCTCGGGCGACCTCCTCATGTGTACGGCCGATGAAGTTCCACCACATGACGAGCTCTTCCTCGAACGGTTCACCGCCGAGGAGCATGACGATGGCCGCTTGCTCGACCTCGATCCGGATCGTGTCCCTGCCCGGCGCGAGGTACCGCAGATCACGATGCGCGAGCGTCTCCCCCGCCACGATGAGCTCGGCATCCACGGCGAGCACCCCGTGCTCGAACGCGGGAGCCACCGGCAGGTCATGAGTGCCGGGCTGGAGCCGCAGTTCCACCCCCAGCGCCGGGGAGTGGACGGTGGCGCCCGACCGGACTCCCCCGAAGTCTCCGACGAGCACCGTGGCTCGCCACCCCTGCCCTTCGGCGCGGGGCAGGTCGGGGTGATGCTCGAACGCCGCCGGTCCGTGTCGGGCGGCGTCCGGCAGCGCCACCCAGAGCTGAATGCCGTGCATGTCGGCCGGGAGGTCGTCGTCGACCACGGAGAACTCCGAATGGGACACGCCGTCTCCGGAGGTCATGAGGTTGAGTTCGCCCGGTTCGAGGATCACGTCGCTGCCGAGATTGTCGCGGTGTCGGATACGACCGGTGATCGGCCACGTCACCGTCTGCAGTCCGGTATGTGGGTGCGGCAGGACCGTCATCGTCGACGAGGTAGGCCCGAAGTGATCGACGAAGCACCACGGCCCGATGGTGGGCAGTCCCCGGCTCGGCAGCGTGCGGTGCACCGTGAGCTGGCGGATGCCACCGAGCGGTACCTCGCGCGCCGGGATGGTGTGGTCGCCGATCATGCGAGGAGCTGCTCGTGGAGGCGCTTGACCGTCTCGGCGTCGCCGCCGGCGGCACGGAACCAGCCGTGGACGCCGTCCTCGTGCTGGTCCCAGACGTCGAGAACGGCGACGATCGCGTCGACCGGGGTCGTGAAGTAGGCCGTGGGAAGCTCGGCGCGGCGTGGACCGAAGACCCGGCGGAACCGCGCCTCGATCTCCTCCTTGTTCTTCGCGGTGACGAGATAGTCGTCGACGATGTCGTCACGGCCGACGCCGAGCAGCGACAGCGTGAGCGCGACCGACACCCCGGTGCGGTCCTTGCCCGCCGCGCAGTGCACCAGCGTGGGCCCCTCGGCGCGGGCGATCTCGTCGACGACGTCGACTAGGTAAGGCGCCGATGTCTGCAACATGAGCAGGTACAGGTCGCCGAGGCTCTCCGGCGGCGCCACCCCCGGTCGCAACGCGCTCAGCAGCGGGAAGTTGCGGATACGAGCGCCGGTGGCCGAGAGCGGGTGCTCCGGCTCGACCTCGTGATGGGACCGCAGATCGAGCACGACACGGGGCGGCCAGACGATGTGCTCGGGGGCGCGATCGTCCGACAGGGGTAACGCACTGCGCAGCAGTCGGCCCGGCTGGACCGCGCCATCGCCGGCCTGAAGACCGCCGACGTCACGCAGATTGGGCACGAACTCGCTCACAGCACCCATCGTAGGTGAGCGAACCCACAGTCTCGCGAATCCGTTCCGGCCTCGGCCGGTGCCCGGATGTCGCACGACGGAACTAGAATCGCGGTATGCCCCCTCTCCCCAAGAGCACCGCGAAAGCCGCCGCCGGCGCAGTCGCCGCGATCTCGGGGACCTACGGGCTACTCATGGGCGAGGTCCTGCTGGCCCGCCGGCGCATCGGAACCACGGACGAGGTTCCGCCCGTGGCCGACGGCGTCTACGGAGTCGATTTCCCCGGTACTCCGGTCAAGGTGCTGGTGCTGGGCGACTCGACCGCCGTGGGCTACGGCATGAAGCGCGCCGATCAGACGCCGCCGGCGCTCATCGGGCTCGGGCTGTCACACCTGTTCGATGCACCGGTCGACGTCCGCTCCGTCGCCAAGGTGGGGGCGCGCTCGTCCCACCTCGCCGAGCAGATCGAGTCGGCCATCGATCACGCGCCCGATCTGGTGTTCATCCTCGTCGGCGCCAATGACGTGACGCATCAGGTCTCACCCGGTCGGGCGTCGCGCTTCCTGAGCGAGGCGATCGGCCGGCTGCGCGCCGAGGGTGCCGAGGTCGTCGTCGGAACGTGCCCGGATCTGGGCACAGTCAAGCAACTGCCGCAGCCCCTGCGCGCGGTCGCCCGCCTGCTCAGCCGTCAGATGGCCCGCGCGCAGACGGTCGCCAGCGTCAAGGCCGGGGCGCGCGTCGTCTCGCTGGCCGACCTGCTCGGGCCGCTGTTCGTGTCCAAGGGCGAGGCGCTGTTCGGCGAGGACCGCTTCCACCCGTCCGCGATGGGCTACGCGACGATGGTGTCGTTCCTCAACGCGGCGGCGGCCGCGGCGTGGCGTGAGCGGGCGCATCAGGCGTACGCGGGCGCTCCGCGCGACTACATGACGGTCGGTGAGGCGGCGCTGGAAGCTGCCGAGCACGGCGGCACCCAGGTCGTGCCGGACGGCCGGTGGGCGAGCGTCCTACGCCGTCGCCGCTGACCGCCGCGAGCGGTGCGTCATCACGCACGCTTCCGATCGGCGGTGCGCCATCACGCACGCTTCCGATCCGCGGTGCGTCATCACGCACGCAGAGCGCTCCAGCGCGTGAGAGGTCACCGCTCGGAGCACGGAGGATGCACGAAGGGCCGGTACCCGCGGGTACCGGCCCTTCGTCGCGCTGCGGCGATCAGTCGTTGTTGGCGAAGATCGCGAGAATGCGCAGGATCTCGATGTACAGCCAGATCAGCGTCACGGTCAGGCCGAACGCGGCGCGCCAGGACTCACGCTGCGGCAGACCCGCGGCGACTCCCTGCTCGACGTAGTCGAAGTCGAGGATCAGCATGAACACCGCGAGCACCACGGCGATCGCCGAGACGATCAGGCCGAGCGTGTTGAAGCCGCGCAGGCCGCCGGACTCGAAGACGCCGAACATGCTGAGCACGAAGTTGACGAGCACGACGCCGACGAAGGCGAACACCGAGATCGTCACGACACGGCGGAACTTGTCCGTGACCTGGATGTTGAAGAACTTGTACGCCGCGAGGGTTCCGGCGAACGCGATGATCGTGCCGAGGACGGCCTGGAAGACGATCGACGGCTGCCCGACCCAGGTCGAGATGATCTTGGAGAAGGCACCGACGAAGACGCCCTCGACCAGCGCGTACGCCATGACGAACGCGGGGTTGACGACCTTCTTGAACGAGTTGACGAGCGACAGGCCGAGGCCGATGATCGCACCGCCCATCGCGAAGGCGTAGGCGCGCGCGACCGCGCCCTCGTCGACCGCGAGGTCGCCGAGCAGGAACCAGGTGACGGCCGCGGCCGCCGCCACGAGACCGAGCGTGATGCCGGTCTTCTCGACGACGGTGTCGATCGTCATCCGGTCGGTACGGGTGGGGGTTTCGCTCGTGGTCGAGCCGGCGTCGCCACTCAGATCGATCGTCCACTGGGACGGATCGGAGTACGGCGTCGTGGCGCGGTTGAACTCCTCGCTTCGGGCGAAGACGGGGTTGTTGCTGCGCATCGTTCCTCCGGTGGAATGTGGCCTCTGTAGTCCCATCGTAGTAGAACGGTCCAACGACGTCTGCACCTCTCCCAGATGGGGCGGCGATAGGGTTCGGGGGTGTCCGAGAGCCCCGTCGACCCGCGCCACCACCGCGACGTCGTGTCGTTCATCCGCCGCGGTGGACGGTTGACCGAGCGTCAGCAGCACGCGTGGGACGACCTCGCCGCCAGCTACGTCCTCGACGTGCCCCGAGCGGTGTCGAGCACCTCGGTGGATCCGGACTTCCGGGTGGATCTCGCGGCGGTCTTCGGCCGTCAGGCGCCGGTGGTCATGGAGATCGGCAGCGGGCGCGGCGAGTCGCTCGTGCACGCGGCGGCTGAGCATCCCGACATCGACTTCCTCGGCCTCGAGGTCTACGTGCCGGGCGTGGCGCAGACACTGGTCACGATGCGGCACGAGAACGTCACGAACGTGCGACTCGCGGTGGTGGACGCCGTGCCCGCGCTCTCGACCATGCTGCCGGCTGCCGGCCTCGAGGAGCTGCGCGTGTGGTTCCCCGATCCGTGGCACAAGAAGCGGCACCACAAGCGGCGGCTGGTCACCGACCACTTCGTGCCGCTCGCGGCCCGGGTCCTGCGTCCGGGCGGAGTGTGGCGCCTCGCGACGGACTGGGAGGACTACGCCGAGCAGATGCGTGAGGTCCTCGACCGCGCCGAGCCCTTCGAGTTCTCCGGCACGTGGTCCGAGCGCTTCTCCGGGCGTCCGATCACGAAGTTCGAGGCGAAGGGCCTCGCCAAGGGTCGCACCATCCGCGACCTCTCAGCGGTCCGCCGCTGATCCGGCGGCGACCAGAGTCGTCTCCCACGGGACGTCAGATCATCGCCTGGGTCGCGGCCCAATCCGCCACCCGGCGACGACTCTCCTCAGGTGACAGATCCTCGACACGCGTCATGATCGACCAGCGCACGCCGAACGGGTCGAGCACCGAGCCGAACCGGTCGCCGGACACGAAGGACTCGACGGACTCGCGCAACGTCGCCCCGCACTGCAGCGCCCGCGCGACCACGTCGTCGACATCGGGGACGTACAGCGCCAGGGAGTAGCTGGCCCCGCGCTCGGGATCGCCCGGCACGAGCCCGTACTCCTCGAGCGGATCGCTGAGCGTCAGCCGGCCGTGCCCGAAGTCGAGTTCGGCGTGGGCGACGTCATCGCCGAGATGGGTCACGTCGTTGATCATCGCGGCGAAGACCTCGCGGTAGAAATGCAACGCCTTCGTTGCGGGCGAGACGACGATGTGCGGAGTCAACGAGGTGCTGCCGTGCGGTACTCCATGGGTCGTGTGAGCACCCGTGACAGCCGTAGTCTTTTCGGTCATGGGCCCATCGTCGTCGGAGCCGACGGCGCGATCTTGAAGAAACCGGACAGGGGGCGCGGTGGTCACCTCGCGAGGGCATCTCAATCCCGGCGATGCCGAAATCCGGTTCGACCGCTTCGACCCGGCCCTTCACCCGCTCGTTCGCCATGTCTGGCTCGCCCGATGGGACGTCCCGGAGGGCCAGAGCAGACCGCAACGCGTCCTCACCTATCCCGCCGGCAACGTCGTCGTCGGTCCCGACGAGGCGTCGCTCCACGGCACCAACCCCCGCGTCCAGGTCCGCGAACTGACCGGGCGTTCGTGGGTGGTCGGCATCCTGTTGCGCCCGGCCGCGATACGCATGCTGACCGCGACACCACCGGTGTCCCTGGTCGCTTCCAGCGAGCCGCTGCCGTCGGCGCCGAGCGAGGAGATGGTCGCTGCGATGTCCGCGGACGATCCTCGCGCCACCATCACGACGATCCTCCAGCGCTGGCTGCGTCCGCTCGCGCGACGCGTCGACGATGCGGGACTCCTCGCCAACGAAGCATGCCGCATCGCCGAAGAGGATGCCGAGCTCCTGCGGGTCGTCGATCTCGCGGCCCGGCTGGGTGTCGGCGAGCGGCACCTTCGGCGGATCGTGCACGATCACGTCGGCCTCACGCCGAAATGGCTCATCGAGTGCCGGCGGCTCCAAGCCGCCGCGACGACACTGTTCGGTACCCCCGCCACTGACCTCGCCGCGCTAGCCGCGGACCTCGGGTACGCCGATCAGGCCCATTTCACCCGGTCGTACCGCGCCGTGCTCGGAGAGACGCCGGACCAGACGCGCCGCGCCGGTGCGAAAGCGGCATGAAGCGAGCACTCGTGTCGAGCTCGAGCCTGCGGTCGGTGGGCTACGACGACACCACGCACACCCTCGAGGTCGAGTTCCACAAGGGTGCGATCTACCGTTTCGACGCGGTTCCTCGCGAGGTGCACGATGAGCTCGTCTCCGCCGAGAGCATCGGCCGCTACTTCAACGAGAACGTCCGCGACGCCTACCCCTACCGACGATTGAAAGGGCACCGATGAGCGACAGTTGCACGGAGTGCGGCGCTGTCCTGCCGCCGTCCGGCGACTGCTGGACCCGCGTCCACGAGCTGCTGGAAATCGAGAACCGCGTCCTGCCTCGGATCGACGCCGAGACCGCCAAACGCGCCCACTACTTCGCCATCGCGAGCTACCAGCTGCAGCATCCGTCGCGGCTCACACCGTCGGCAGCCGACGGGCTGCTCAACGGGCTTCGTGACATGCTCAGCGCCGGCGCTCCCCCCATCGACGCGTTCCGCCGCGCTGTCGGACGTCAGATGGCGGGCACCAAGGTCGGCCGGGACGCCGCGGTCGGCGATCGTCACCACGTCCACCCGGACTGGCCGCGACGCTGGGGGGTCACGGCCGTCGACGTCCTGGCACGGCCTGACGACGCGTATCCGCAGGCCGTGACCGAATGGGCATCCGCATGCCTACGCGAACTCGACGTGGCGCTCGGCTAGGTCGTAGGGATTCGGGGGCACCGCGCAGCCCTCACTGACGCGTCGTTCGCCTCGTCATGACGAAGTCCGCGTGGTACAGCACGTCGCCGGATCGTTCCCCGAAGGCCCAGAAGCCGCTGTCGTCGAGATAGACGATATGCGCGCCGCACGTCCAGTAGCTGCCCGTGTAGGCGTCGGCCCGACCGTGCCGCGTCTCGCTGTATCTGCCGCCGGGCAAGAGGTGCTGCTCGAGGGCATGGGAGTCGTCGGCCCATGTGCCGCACCAGGACGGCGCCTCGGGACCGCTAGCGGCCGTCGGCTCGCCGCGCCATGCCATCACGTGCCCGGCCACCACGACCATGACGAGGTCCGCGGGCCGGATGATCATCCACGTCTCGAAGGCGCGGGGGCCGACCCGAGATGTCGTGACCGCAAACGTTCCTGGGGCACCCGGCACGAGTTCGTTAGTGGTCGGAGGCACTTCCCGCCCGCGCCGATCCGCACTGCCGACGACGAGCGGGACGATGGATGCACCCTGCGCATCCACCAGGCACGACCCGGCCGGCCGGACCTCCCGGTCCCGGCCGACGTATGTGATGACGCCGTCCTGCACCCACAACTCCGCACGTGCGGGGCGCGACGAGGAGACGGGGATCGTGGCCCCGGCGACGACGAGAGGCGACGCCTGCTCGGGCTCGTTCCTCGGCAGCATCGGGGTTTCCTCCCTTGGCTGGGTCGACGCGTCGGACGCTGCTCTCCGAACCACGGCTGGAGAGATCCCATGAGTGCTCCCGGTGGGATTCGAACCCACACTGCGACGGGTTTAAGCCGTCTGCCTCTGCCGTTGGGCTACGGGAGCGATCGCGGTCAGGTGCGGACGGCGACGTTGATCGGGTCCTGACCTGCCCGCAGTGCGTCGATCTGCCGGCGCACGACTCGCTCGATGCGCGGTCGCATCGCCGACGTCATCCCGCCGACGTGCGGCGTGATGATGACGTTGGGTGCCGACCAGAGCGGGTGCTCGTCCGACAGCGGCTCCGGATCGAAGACGTCGCTGGCGAACCGGATGCGGGGCACCGCACGCAGCACCGCTTCGGTGTCGGCGACCTTACCCCGGGCGACGTTGACGACGATGGCGTCGTCGGGCAGCGCTGACAGGAAATCGTCGTCGATCAGGCCCGTGGTCTCCTCGGTCAGCGGCACCGCGACGATGACGACCTCGGCCTGCGGGAGCAGCTGAGGCAGCTCGTCGGTGCCGTGCACGTAGCCGTGCTCGTCGTCGCGCGCCGTGGTGCCGACGCGGATGAGCTCGCACCCGAAACCGCTCAACCGCGCGGCCACCTCCCGGCCGATGCCCCCGACGCCGAGCAGCATGACGCGCTTGTCGACCAGGCTCGACGTCCACACCTTCGACCACGTCGACGCCGCCTGCTGCCGCCCGAACTGATCGAGGCGTCGCGCCGCGGCGAGCGCCAGCGTGACCGCGAGCTCGGCGGTCGACTCCTCGTGGACGCCGACGGCGTTGCAGAAGACGCCGCCGGGCGGAAGATGATCGGCGACGCCGTCGTACCCGAGGGACTGGCCCTGGATCACGCCGACGCGGTTCGTGTCGACGTTCGCCATGGCGCTCGGCTCGAGCGTGTACGGCCACACCACGAGGTCGAGGTGCCCGTCGGGTTGGGCACCTTGGGTGTCCCACACGAGCAGATCCAGGCCGAGGTCGCTGAGGCTGTCGAGCCAATCGGCGTCGGGCACGCTCACGCGCATGCGGGTCACACTCCCTTCGTCGCGGCGGCACCCCATGCGATGCCGTCCAGGATGTCGTGCTCGCTGACCACCATCGTGTCGGTCTCCAGCGGCAGATGTTCGATGAGCCGGTCGAGGATCAGCGCGCCGCCGCCGATGACGTCGGCGCGACCCGGATGCATGAACGGCAGCGCCCGGCGGTCCGCCACGGCCATCGACGCGAGCGACAGGCAGGCCTCCCGCACGTCGTCGAGGTGCAGTCGCGCCTGATGGATCGCCTCCGAGTCGTAGGACGGCAACCCGAGCGAGTGCGCGGCGATCGTGGTGATCGTGCCAGCGACGCCGACGAACGCGTCGGCACCGTCGAGCCCGGCCACCGCAGGAACGATCGCCTGGTCGACGTACTCCATGCAGGCGGTCATCTCGGCGACCGACGGCGGGTCGCCCGGGAGGAACCGCTCGGTCAGGCGGACGCTGCCGATGTCGAGGGAGGTCGCGGCATCGACTCCGCCCTGGTCGCCGACGACGATCTCGGTCGAGCCGCCGCCGAGGTCGACGAGCAGAGTACGCCCGCCCGCCAGCTCGCGCGTGGCGCCGTCGAAGGAGGCACGCGCCTCCTCGTCACCGCTGAGGACTTCGGGACGGACTCCGAGGATCTGCTCGACCCCGTCGGCGAATCGGCCGGCGTTCGCAGCGTCACGGACGGCCGAGGTCGCGCAGAACCGGACGGTCGCGGCATCGAGTCCCCGGATGAACTCGGCATACTCGGCGGTCGCCGACAGAGTGCGCTCGATCGCCTCGTCGGCCAGGCGCCCGGTCTCATCGACTCCCTGCCCCAGGCGCACGATGCGCATCTCGCGCAGCAGGTCGGTCTTGGCATCCCCCGCGACGTCGGTGACGAGCAGGCGGATGGAGTTGGTCCCACAGTCGATGGCAGCGACGCGCTCGGGCATGCACCTCACCCTAGCGAGCGCCTGGGCCGACCGACGCTCCGCCGACCTTAGAGTGTGCTCGTGACCTCACCTCAGCGCCGCATCGTGACCGTCTTGTCACTCGTCCAGGTGATCGGCGGCATCGGCAACGGAGCGGGGCTGGCGATCGGCGCCTTGCTGATCGAGGACATCAGCGGATCCGAGGGCTGGGCGGGTCTCGCCACCGTCGCGCTGACGCTCGGCGCCGCCCTGTTCACGGTTCCGTTGTCGACGCTGGCGGCACGGTGCGGACGCCGACCCGCACTCACCGCCGGCTGGTGGCTAGGTTCCCTCGGGGCCGGATTCGCCGTGGCGGCCGCGAGCCTCGAGTCCCTCCCCTTGGCACTCGGCGGACTGCTGCTGTTCGGCGCGAGTACCGCGGCCAACCTCCAGTCACGGTTCGCCGCGGCGGACCGTGCCGAACCGGCCCGGATCGGCCGCGCGATCTCGATCGTCGTCTGGTCCACGACCGTCGGCGCGGTCATCGGCCCGAATCTGACCGGCCCGGGTGCCGCCGTCGCCGATCGCGTCGGGGTGCCTCAGCTCGCCGGACCGATGCTGTTCTCCGTTCTCGCCTTCGCCGGCGCCGGACTCGTGACGTGGCTGTTCCTGCGACCGGACCCGCTGAGGTTGATCGGGCGCGCCGCCGACGGTTCCTCCCGCGGCGCGATCCGTCGTGCTCTCCCGCACATCCGCGGACGCGCCGCGGTCGCCGTCTTCGCGGTCGCCTCCTCGCACGCGGTGATGGTGGCGGTCATGGCGTTGACGCCGGTCCACATGCAGGGGCACGGTTCGGCGCTTCACGTCATCGGTCTCACCATCAGCCTGCACATCGCCGGCATGTACGCCCTGTCGCCGGTGCTCGGATGGCTCGCCGACCGGGTCGGGCCGGAGAGCACCATCCTGCTCGGCCAAGCGATCCTGGTGGCGGCCACGGTCCTGGCCGGGACTGCCGGCCACTCCGAGACCCGCATCACCGCGGGCCTGATCCTCCTCGGCCTCGGGTGGTCCGCCTCGGTGATCGCCGGCGCCGCGCTGCTCACTCGCACCGTAGAACCCGAGGTCCGCCCGTTGGTCCAGGGGTTCAGCGATCTGGCGATGAATCTGGCGGGCGCGGCCGGCGGACTGATCGCCGGGCTCGTGGTAGCGGCCTTCGGGTTCGGCGCGCTCAACGCAGCGGCGGCGCTGCTCACCATTCCCGTGGCCGTGGCCGTCCTCAGTGCGCGGCGGTCCCTGCGCCCGGTGGGGTGACGACGAGCAGGTCGCCGACCTCGCACTGGAGCACGTCGCAGATCGCCGTCAGCGTCGAGAAGCGGATCGCCTTCGCCCGGTCGTTCTTGAGCACCGACAGGTTGACCACCGTGACGCCGACCAGCTCGCTCAATCGGGTGAGCGTCATCTGTCGCGCGGCGAGCAGTTCGTCCAACCGGCAGTGCACGCGGCCGAGATCGTCCTCGGGAGGCATCAGACCAGGCCTTCGGTGTCGCGCTGCATCCGCTCGCCCGCATGAAAGGCCGATGCGAGCGCGCCGACGCCCATCGCGGCGAGCACCGCGACCCAATCGACCCGGAACTGCACGGACTCCAGCAGCTCACGGTCGGCGACCAAGGCGAGGGCGCCGTTGCTGGCCATCGTGGAGAACAGGAAGGAGATCAGCCAACCGAGCGCGATGAGCACGGACACCGCGCTCACCAGCCGGGTGTTGGCGCGGCTGAAGAACCGTCCGGCCATGAGGTTGCGGCACAGCACCATGACGCACACGACCACCCCGATCGTGGCGAGGGCGGGAACGATCGCCGCGCCGAGGGCGGAGACGTACGTGGCGACCGGCATGTCCGAGACCTGGATCGTGGCGGTGGAGACCTCGCCGGACAACGGCTCGCCGTTCGGCCCCAGTGGAAGGGCGAGGCGCTCCCCCATCAGCTGCACCGTGACCGGCACGTCCCGGTTGGGCACGATCTCGACCAACCGCACCACGAGACCGACCAGCGTCGAGACGACGATCACCCCGCCGACGATGAGCACCGCCCACAGGTCCGACCGCGACGCACCGAATGGGGACTTCTCCGACATGACACCCTCCTGCTATATCGACTTTCGATATTATCGAAACACGATATGGCCGGTCGGTCAAATCCCGCCCGCTCCCCTCACCCTCGAGGCGTGCGGGTGACCAGCCGCGGCACGACCCCGATCGCGAGCGCGACCAGCACCGCGGCCACCAGCGCCACCGTCGTGCTGGGGACCACGGCGCCGCCGAGCAGGCCGATGCCGACGTACAGCACCGCCCAGGCGCCCGCGGAGGCGACGGCCGTGAGCGCGAAGCGGTGCCACGGGTATCCGCTGACCGCAGCGGCAGCCAGCACCGGCAGGCGACCAGCGGGAATCAGGCGCGACGTCGTCATCGTGGCCAGGTCGTTGGCCTCGATCCGCCGCCCCATGGCCGCCATCGCGGGGCGATCGGCGTGCAACCACGGAACGCGCTGCGCGATCCGTCCGCCGGTGAAGGAGAACAACGCGAAGACCACGAGATCCCCCAGGTAGGCGCCGAGCCACCCCACCGCCAGCACCAGCACGATCTCCCACGGCGCCTCGTCATGGGCCAGGACCGCCGCAGCCGCCAGCGCGGGACCGGTCGGGACCACCGGCACGACCGCCCCGAACGCGACCGCAGCCAGGAGGACAGCCAGATGCACCCAGCCGAGATCCTCAGCCACCGAGCTCCTCCCAGCGCAGCCGGGCGCCGTGCGGCGCGAGCGAGACGTCGGCGCCGGCGTCCACGGCCTCGACGAACCGGCGGCCGGGCATGCGGAACAACCGGTGATACGTCGACGCCCAGCGGCGCATCCCGATCGGCCAGAAGGTCCCCCAATGCACCGGCACGGCCCAGCGAGCTCCGACGCGCCTCACCGCCTCGGCGGCCGCGGCCGGGTCCATGTGCCCCTTCCCCAGCGTCGGCCCCCACCCACCGACGGGCACGAGCGCGAGGTCGATGTCGCGCACGTCGTCGATGTGATCGGCGAGCGCCGTATCTCCCGGATACCAGACGGAACTGCGGCGCCCTCGCACCACGAAACCGAGCGGCTCGCCGCGCAACCGCGAGCCGTGGTGCCGTTGATCCGAGTGCGCCGCGGGCGTGACCTCGATCCGCAACCCGGTGGACGTAGCGACCGTCCCCGAGGTGACCTCGTCGACGTCGAGGCCCGCCCCGCGGAGCAGACGCCCGCCGTTGCGGGGGACGAGCACCGTGGTCCCCCGCCGGAGCCGCCGCAGCGACGGCACGTGGAAGTGGTCCGGGTGGAGGTGGGATACGACCACGAGGTCCGCTTCCAGAGCCTCGGGCGCGGGGGTCGGAGTGCGCCGGCGCAGGTGCATCAGCCGGTCGGCGAACACCGGGTCGGTGAGCACCCGCCGACCGTCCAGCTCGACCGTACTCGTCGCGTGGCCCCACCACACGGCTGCTACGTCACTCACGGCGATCCTCCGTTCGGAGCCCGAGTTGGTGCAGCCGCCCGACGAGCACCTCGTGGACCGCCCTGCCGTCGAGTGCGGTCTCGGGGACGTCCCAGTCGGCGGGATGCACCAGCATCGCCTCCGTCTGGCCACCGCCCAACCCTCCGTGTGACCCGACGAGTTCCTCGAACGCGACGACCTCGTCGAGGCGCGCGTCGTACCGCCCCATGACGATGAGGTCACCGGCGTGAGCACGTCCGGCCGCGTCCAGCACATCGCCGGCGGCGAAGGGTCCGTAGTCCAGCAGCGGGTCCGTGCCTTCGCCGTCGACCACGCCGCCCGCGGCGTCCAGGCTCCGCCAGCCGTCCGCACCGTCGACGCGCAACCGCCCCTCGGCGGTCCGGGTGAGAACGAGACCGATGTGCGGGTGTCGCACCAACCCCGTCACCAGCATGGGGTATCGCTCGTCGATGAGCTCGCGAGAGGCGACACCCGGCACGTCGCGGAGATACACCTGGGCCAAACTGCCCGATGCCATCACGACCAGGGGGTCGCTCTCGTCCGGTTCGGGCTCCTCGGGCGACCCGGACCCTCCGCTGCCCACCGCGACGGTGCGGGTGGCCGCGCCGATCAACCGGCTCGCACCGGGAGCGGCCTCGGTCAGCACGTTGGCCGGCCCCCACGTCTCCGCCGGCCGGTCGTCGTGGTGCGCGGCGCGGGCCGGAAGCGCGGCGAGCGCATCGACGACCTCAGCCAGGGTCGCGCCGCTGAGCTGGCGGAAGGTCGGGCCCTGCGACTGTCCGTGATCGGAGACGACGGCGATCTCGTAGTCCCGGCCCGTGTCCTCGGCCACCTCGGCGAAGAACTCGAGAACGCGGTCGAGGCCCTCGATCGCCCGCAGCGATTCCGGGCGCGCCGGGCCCGCATGGTGAGCGACCTCGTCGAAATCGACGAAGTCGACGAAGATGACCGGCGCTCCGATCGCCATGTGCTCGGCGACCAGGGCGACGTTGAGGTCGCGCAACACCACGGTGGTGAGACCGCGCAGCAACACGAAGTTTCCGCCTCGGGCCACCCGCGGAACGACGTCGCGGCGACGCTGCCGACGAGCCTGGTGCACCTCGGTGATCATCTGCCCGACCATCAGCACAAGCGAGCGGGCGAACCCGGCCGAGGTGGCCATGAACGCCGCGGCCCCACGGTCGCGTGGCACGCGGGCAGCGCTCATCGTCAGCAGTCGTACGGGCGCATCGCCGGAGTACTGATTGGAGATGCTCACGCCGCCGTCGGCCAGCAGTCCCCGGCCATCGGAGATCCGCTGCTGGACGAGGGCGACGTCATCGGGGCGGCTGCTCACGACGGTGCGGCCACGTTCCTTGTCGAACCAGCGGAACGCCGGAACGTGGTGCGTGTCGCCGTGCAGGAGCGCCGCCTGGCCCGCGGGGGTGGTGGCGGGAACGCCGGTGTGCCACGTGCGGAGCCGATGGCCACCCGAGCGCAACCAGCGTCCGATCGTCGGCGCGGACCCCGCCGTGACCGCATGCCGGAGCGTGTCGACGCCGACTCCGTCCAGTTGGACGATGACCAGACCCGGACCGCGTACGTCGCTGCCCCGGCCCCGGCGCAGCGCGCGTCCGAGCACCTGATTGAAGAAGGCTTCGTCGGAGGACGAGTCGAAGAACCAGTTGAGCACCGCCGCCACGACCACCGCGCCCCAGGCGGCCAGCACGATCTCGCTCACGCCGAAGGGGTCGACGCCGGGCAGCACCGCGAGGGCGATGCCGAGGATCACCGAGTCGGCCAGCAGACCGACGAGCAGGAGGCCGAGCGGACCGGTGAAGACCGCCAACTGCGTCAGGAACGGCCGCAACAACGCCCCCACGGCGAGCACGAGGGCGGCCACCGACAGCACCGCCAGCGCGTCGTTACCGATCTGCTCACCGGGCAGGAGCCACAGGCTGACGGCGAGGGCGGCGGCCGAGGTCATGAAGAGCCGCACCACGCCGACGAACCACCGGCCACTCGGGGTCCACCGGCGCAGCCGCCGAACCACCACGGCACCGTAGCGCCGTCTCATCCTCGCCACGTCGTCGACTCTAGGCCCCGGGTCGCCGCGGGGAGCCCGGGGCATCGCTGGGCAAATGTGACGCTGATCTCATAGGGTGAGCGCTGTCCGGTATCGTCCCACCGGTTCATCGAACGAAAGGGAGCAGAGCAGTGGCAGAGGTGAAGCGCGAGGCCTGGGGTGGCCGAACGGCGTTCATCGTGGCGGCAGTGAGCTCGGCGATCGGACTCGGCAACATCTGGCGCTTCCCCGGCGTCGCCTACGAGAACGGCGGAGGCGCGTTCCTCATCCCCTATCTGGTCGCCTTCCTCACGGCGGGTGTCCCGATCCTGTATCTCGACTACGCGCTCGGCCATCGTTACAAGGCCGCCCCGCCGCTGGCGTTCCGCCGCGCCGACAAGCGTCTCGAGCCGCTCGGCTGGTGGCAGGTCGCGGTCTGCTACGTTATCGCGATCTACTACGCGGTCGTCGTCGCGTGGGCGCTGGCGTACACGGTGTACTCCGCCACGCTCGCGTGGGGCGACGACGCCAACGCTTTCTTCTTCGGCGACTACCTCTCGGCAGCGGATCCGGGCTTCTCGCTCGACTTCGTGTCCACCGTCCTCGTGCCGCTGCTCGTCGTGTGGGTGCTGACGATCCTCGTGATGAGCCTGGGCATCCGCCGTGGCCTCGAACGCGTCAACCGCGTGACGCTGCCGCTCCTCGTGGTGCTGTTCGTCGCCATCGTCCTCTACGCGCTCACGCTCGACGGCGCCGCCGAGGGCGTCAACGCGTTCTTCACGCCGAGCTGGTCCGCGTTGGCTGATCCGACCGTGTGGATCGCCGCGTACGGGCACATCTTCTTCTCGTTCTCGATCGCCTTCGGCATCATGCTCACGTACTCGTCGTACCTCAGCCGCAAGGCCGACCTGACCGGGTCGGGCACCGTGGTCGCCTTCGGCAACTGCAGCTTCGAGATCCTCGCCGGCATCGGCGTCTTCGCGACGCTGGGCTTCCTCGCCGCGCAGCAGGCGACGACGGTGGGTGAACTCGAGGGCATCACCGGAGTCGGCCTGGCATTCGTCACGTTCCCGACGCTGCTGTCCCAGATGCCTGGCGGCGCCGTGATCGGTGTCCTCTTCTTCCTGAGCCTCGTGTTCGCCGGCTTCACGTCCCTGCTCTCGATTCTGCAGGTCGTCTCGGGCGCGGTTCAGGACAAGACGGGATGGAGCCCGGCCAAGACGGGCTTGATCGTCGGCATCGCCGCCGCCGTCCCGTCGGTCGTCCTGTTCTCGACCACGACCGGCATCAACACGCTCGACGTCGTCGACGCCTTCATCAACAACATCGGCGTCGTCACCTCGGCGGTCCTCACCCTGGTCCTCGTCGCCTGGGTGGCACGGGCCGTCCCCCGCCTCGCCGAGCACCTCAACGCCGGCGCGAGCTTGCGGGTGGGTCCGCTGTGGAAGGCGATGGTGATGTACGTCAGCCCGCTGATCCTCGTGGCGGTCCTGGTGACCGGCACCTGGGCCTACATCGCCGACGGCTACGGCGGATTCCCGCAGTGGTTCCTGCTCGTGGCGGGCTGGGGGGTCATCGCCCTGGTCGCGGTCGTGTCCGTGGGGCTCAGCTTCCAGCGGTATCGACGGCCCGACGCGGAGAACTTCACCCCCGACGACGTGGACGTCCTCGCCCGTGACGTCTCCACCGCACGCGACCGCGCCACGGGCAGCGGCAACGGAAGGAGCAGCTGATGACCCCCACCGCCATCGCCGTGATGATCCTCGCGATGTTGATCTTCTGGGGCGGGCTCGCGTGGAGCATCGCCCGCCTGCGTCATCATCCCGAACTCGACGACTGAACGGCGTCGGGGTCGGTACGGTCGGCGGCGATAGGCGCCCTGTACCGACCCACGCCGCTCATCGCCTCCGCGCCCATCAGCGCCGCCCCGGCTGTGAGATCGAGCTGAAACTCGAGGCCTTGCAACCGAGCGGTTCGTTCGAGAACCGAAACGTCGGTGCGGCTTGTGCCGCCCGCGTCGCCGGCGGCGCGCAGAGTCATGCAGCGTCGCCCGAAGCGGCTCGCAGCTGTCAGGCCCGATCTGCTTCGATCAGCCACCTGGCGTCTGTCGCTCCACCTCGGCCCGGTAGGCCTCGTCGAGGCGCTCCAGCACGGAAGGGCCAGCAGGCTGCTTCGCTCCCAGGTGGATCGCGCGCAGCTCCTCCATGAAGGCCTCCCACAACGCGGGTCCCCCCTCCTCGAGCACCTGGGCGCGGATGCTGAGTTCAGCGCTGACCGGCAGGAACCGCCGCCCCCAGGAGCCCAGGTGCGCCAGCACCGGAACCAACTGGATCGACTGCTCGGTGAGGCTGTAGATCTGCTTCTGCCGGTGCTGGGGGTCGGCGGCTCGCGTCACGAGACCCGCCTCGGTGAGCCGCTTCAAGCGATCACTGAGGATGTTGGATGCGATGCCCTCCTCGGACTCCGTGAGCAGCTCCCGGAAATGGCGGCGACCGCCGAACATGATGTCGCGGATGACCAGGAGCGACCAGTGATCTCCGATCACCTCCAGCGAGAGATTGATCGGGCACCCCGACCGCAGCGTTGCGGATCTCGCCATACGACCTCCTCGAGACTGGTTGCAGTTTACCACCGGGTGTGGTGGAGTAGCACCAGATGCATACTGCAACCAGTTTGGAAGGAGTGCCATGAGCCGCGTCGTCTGCGATGTCGCCGTGTCGCTCGACGGATTCGTCGCGGGGCCGGACCAGAGCCGCGAGCATCCGTTGGGTCGAGGCGGGGAGCAGCTGCACCGCTGGCAGTTCGAGACACCCGAGGAGAACGCGGACGAACGCGCCGCCATCGTCGCCGCCGGAGCTTTCATCATGGGCCGCAACATGTTCGGCCCGGTCCGGGGACCGTGGCCCGACGAGAGCTGGAACGGCTGGTGGGGTCCGGAGCCTCCCTATCACGCACCGGTGTTCGTCCTCACCCACCATCGGCGGCCGCCCGTCACGATGGACGGCGGCACGACCTTCACCTTCGTCACCGGGGGCCCTGATCACGCGCTCCAGCTAGCCCGGGAGGCTGCCGGTGATGCCGACGTGGCGATCGCCGGCGGCGCATCCACCATCGGGCAGTACCTCGATGCCGGACGCATCGACGAGCTACGCCTCCACGTTGCGCCCGTGACCCTCGGCGCCGGCGAGCGCCTCTTCGACGGCACGAAGCCGCTCTCCCTTCTCCCCGTGACGAGTCGGACCGAGCGCCTCGTCACACACCTGACCTATCGCCGCGACACCGCAGAGGAGAACTGACATGCCCACCCCCACTCACGTACTGCTCCACCGGTACACCCCGGGTTCAGGCCCGGCGGAGGGAACGGCGGAACACGACGCCGAGATGCGTCAGTGGGCGCAGGTCGATGAGGACCTGCTCACGAAGGGAGCGCTCGTCGCCGGGTTCGCTCTCGACGGGCCGGGAAAGCAGCTGGGCGCCACGCAGACCCCCGGCGACGACATGGTGTTCGCCGTCCACGTGATCGCCGCCGCCTCTGACGCCGAGGCTGAGCAGATCGCGAGCCGGATGCCGCACGTAGGCTACGGCTCAGTCGAGGTGCGACCGCTGATGGCACGATGACGACCTTCCTGTACTCGGCCACGATGTCGGTCGACGGATACATCGCGGGCGCGGCCGGCGACATGAGCTGGCTGAAGCCTCACCTGGCACCGGACCCGCTCGTCGACGAACTCGTGCCCCAGGTCAGCGTCATCCTGTCGGGCCGCCGCACCTACGACGGCGACGATCCGAACGCCGGGGACCCCAAGCGCGAAGGAGCATTCGAAGGCCGGTGGCACGGCACGCAAGTCGTGCTCACCCACCGCCCCCTGGCGGACCCGCCCGCGGACGTCGTCGTCGCCGGCGACCTCTCCGACGCCGTCGCGGCCGCGCGGGCGGCCGCCGGATCGAACGGCCTCGTGAACATCCTCGGCGCCGACGTCGCCCGGCAGTGTCTCGACCACGGAATCCTCGACGAGGTCCTCGTGTTCATCGCGCCCGTACTGCTCGGCGGCGGGACGCGATTGCTCGAGGGGACGCAGCGCACCTACTCCTTGCGACGCATCCGCGAAGCGGTGAGTTCGGACGCGGCGGCGCTCTGGTTCCGCGTCACGTCCTGACCCGGCCGCAGGGGCGCCGAGGGTAGGGTGCGCACGTGCCCTCGCTGAGCCAGCTCCCGTCCGCGACGGTGCCGTCGCCGAACGAGACGGGCCGCCGCCGATGAGGGCGTGGCTTCTGCTCGGCGGTGCGATCGCGGCCGAGGTCGCGGGCACCATGGCGCTGCGCGCCAGCATCGACCACCAGGCGTGGATCGCGCTCGTCGTCGCCGGCTATGTCACGGCGTTCGCCCTGCTGGCCCTCGTTCTGCGCGAGAAGTTGCCGATCGGCGTCGCGTACGGGATCTGGGGCGCGTCCGGCGTCGCACTCACCGCTCTGCTCGGCGCGGTGATCTTCGACGAACTCCTCAGCCCGCTCGCCGTCGCCGGCATCGTGCTGATCATCGTCGGAGTGGTCCTGGTGGAGACCGGCTCCCGGCGCCCCGAGGACGTGACGACGTGAGCTGGGTGTGGCTGACCCTCGCGATCGTCGCCGAGATCGCCGCGACCTTGAGCCTGCGGGCGAGCGACGGCCTGCGCCGCCGCCGCTGGGTGGTCGTGATCGTCGCCGGATACGGCATCGCGTTCACCTTCCTGGCCCGCGCGCTCGACGAAGGCATGAAGGTCGGCGTGGCCTACGGGGTCTGGACCGCGACCGGCATCGCCGCGGTCGCGGTGCTCGCCCGCGCCTTCTGGGACGATCCTCTGACCCGGCGGATGCTGCTCGGCATCGCGGTGATCGCCACCGGCGTCCTGCTCGTCGAACTGGGCTGATCCGAGCGCAAGACGCCGCAACGGCCCGTTCGAATGGTCTCGGCGCTGGCCCCTAAACAGGGCACGTGGTCCGTTCGGATGATTCACGACGTTTCCGTTCGCCCCGACGCCAGACCGCTGATATTACCGGGATGAGGGGGTAGATCCTAAGGGGCCCGAATGCTGCAGCGGAGCATGCTGAGGGGGGACACGCCGGGGCACGATGTGCCGCGACTCAGCGCCGCTGCCGCGCTGCCCTATCTGTCGCGCTACCTCGGGTCCGGGGCGGACACGACCCTTCTCGTCGTCGGCGCATCGGGATTGGGCAAGACCCACGTCCTCGAACAACTCGCCCGCCGGGAGGACGCCCCGATCCTTCGAGGCCAGGAGGACGAGCAGCAGTTCGACCTCTCCGGGCTCTCGTCCTTTCTCGGCCTGCTCCATCCGGCGATGATGCACGAGCTGGGCCGTCATCTGCAGGTGTGCCGGGACGACGACGCGGGACTCTACGCCGCCGCCCACGACCTGCGCGAACTGATCGGCGGGTTGGGTCTTCCACCGACCTTGGTCCTGATCGACGACATCGACCTCTTCGACCGTCAGAGCGCCGCCATTCTCGCGACGCTGCTCCCGCGGCTGTCCGGCACGAACGTCCGGGTCGTCGCGACCGCGACCACGCCGCCACGCGGATTCGGCTCGCTTCGCCAACTGCACTTGGCCGAGTTCAGCGGAGCCGAGGCCGAGCGGTTGGCCAAGGAGCGGTTCCCCGGCGCCGATTCCACGACCCTTCGCCTCCTCCTCGAGTACGCCGGCCGTGAGCCGGCGACATGGCTGCGCGCCGTGGGCGAGCTGTGCGAACAGCAGCGCAGCGGCGCCACTCCCCTCGCCCTTCCCTTGACCACCACCGGATCGCATCCGGGCATGCCCGCAGCAGAGCCCGAACAGTCGCTGCTGCTCGACGTCGCGTTGAGCCCGCTCACCCATGGCGAGACCCTGGCCGCGCTCCACGACGATGCGGACGCGTCGATCGCCGAGCTGCTCGACACGGGGACTCTGCGCGCGCACGGGCCCTACGTCTACCTGCACGATCAGCGATTGCGGTCCGCGATCCTCCGTCAGGCCACCAAACGGCGCTGGCGCGAGCGGCGTGCCGCACTCGCGGACGCCGTGAGCGAGGAGTTTTCCGAGCTCGGCGCCTGGTACCGCAGTTTCCTCACCGCCGACACCGCCGTGGCCGAGGAACTGTTCCGCGCCGCGAAGCGTGCGGCGGCGGAGGGGCACCTGCAGGCAGCGGCGGAGATGGCCGAGCGAGCCTTCGCGCGATGGCCGTCGACCGTCCCGCATCCCCCGGCCGTGGTCGACGTGTGCTGGGCGTTCCAGTGGGCAGGTGAGACCGCCCTCGCCACGCGGTACGGCAGGTGGGCGCTCACCGTCCGCAACGGCGCCGAGAATCAACTCCGCCTCGCGGCGGTGCAGTCTGTCGGCGCACTCAGCACGGGTGAGCGGCTCTTCGATGCCGCGGACGAGGCCCTGGTGACCCTGCATGGGGCGCGCCACCGGAACGAGGTCAAGAAGCTGGAAGGGATCGTCGCCGCGGCACATCTGGAGCGGTGGGAACCGGTCGCCGCTCGCGAGGCCCTCGATCGCGCCCGCTCCTTCGGGCGGTCCACCGGAGGCCTCGGCGACCGACTGCTCGCCGAACTCGCCCGGATCGCGGATGCGATCGAAGGCAAGCCCGGGCCGTCTCCGCTCCCGTTGACCACCTCAGACTGCGCGGTCGAGGAACTCATCGTGCGCGCACGCTTGCTCTCGCTTCGCGAGAACCACGCCGATGCACGCCGGCTCTTCGAAGTGGCGCTGCACCATCCGTCGATGCAGGACCGAGCATGGATCGCCTTCGCGCACTATGCGGCACTGCTGAACGAGATCGCCGGCGGAGATTTCCATGCGGCCCGCCGCACGTTGGACCTCTGGTCGGGTGACGCCCCCTGGATCTCGCGAGAGACGGCGACGAGCACCTGGGCCGACGCGTGGCGGCACTACTCGCTCGGGGAGATCGAGGAGGCGGTCGCCATGGCCGACCGCTCGATCGACATCGCGTCGCGCGGCGGCGCACCGGCCCATCACGCGCGCGCACTGGCACTTCGCGGTGTCGTGCAGCTGATGACCGACGACGTCGACGCGGCCCTCTCGGATCTTCGAGCGGTCTCGGTGCTCACTCGCGATTTCCCGTATCCCGGGCTGTTGCGCCAGTGGGGGGACTACGTCGAGGCATGTGTCCGGGCCGACTGCCCGGCAGAGGCGCGCCGCGCCGTGGAGAACTTCGCCGCACGGATGCGCGGGCGGTCGAGCCGCTGGGCGGCACTCGTCCTCTCGCGTAGTCGCGCCCTGGTCGCGCCCGTCCCCGAGTCGGTACGACAGCTGACCACGCTCGTGCGTTCACTCGACGAAGGTGAGCTCATCAGTTACGAGGGTGCCCGGACCCTCCGGTGTCTCTCCGCCCGGCAGGACGCGGCAGGCCAGCCCGCCGAGGCGCACCGGACGGCCACGACCGCCGCCACCATCTTCGACACTCTCGGTGCCGTGGGCTGGGCCGCTCAGACCAGGCTGGACTCGGGCCGGCTTCCGACTCGCGCTTCGCCGCCGAACGCTCTCGAGAAGCTGAGCCCGCGCGAACAGGAGATCGCCCGGATGGTCCAGTCCGGCCTGCGGAACCGGGAGATCGCCGAACGCCTGTACCTCTCGCTGCGGACGGTCGAACTCCGGCTGACGCAGATCTACCGCCGATTGGACATCGCGTCGCGGGCTCAGCTGATCGCGTTGTTGGGCGAGGACGCCGCCTGACCGACGGTCTCGGCGCGCCGGGTGGGGCTGCTCCAGACTCCCGAGGAGTGACGGGTGACGGCGTGCGCGAGGGCACGCAGGCAGAGCACCGCGTCGAGGACGCGGACGAGCGTGAACGCCGGAGCCAGGATCAGCATGCCCGGGCGACGGACGAGGACGGCGACGTAGATCGTGGCCACGAGATCGACCACCACGACCCCGATCAGGGCCGCCGCGACGGGCAGCCCGCCCGGCGACATCTCCCAGGACCACGGCTCCCCGGCAGCGATGCGCACCGTCGTGACGACCGCCAGTGCCGCCGTGGACGCGGCGAGGACGACCACGAGCAGACTGCTGAGGACGACCTCCGCAGCGAACAGCGACACGGCCGCCCAGAAGAGACTCCGGCGAGGCCGGTGCCGACGCAGGGTCTGCCAGAACCCCAGGTTCCACCGCCCCACCTGACGCACGTAATCCCCGAGCGTGTCGGGGTCCTGTGTCATGGCGCGTGCGGCCGTCGGGTCGAAGGCGACTCGACCGAGCCCCTTGGCGTGGATCTCGAACGTCATGTTGTAGTCCTCGATCGCCAGGCCGGGCGCTGCGATGTCCAATCGCTCGAGCACGTCCGTCCGGTACATGCTGGCGAAGCCGGGAACGATCGCCACGGCGTTCGCTCGTGCCGCGGCTTGGCCGTACTTCAGCAGGGTTTGGAAGAGGACGTAGACCCGCTCGCGATGGGCGATCAGGACGCGGCTCACCCACCCGCGCGACGACGTGGACCAGCGCGTGCTCGCCCGGCCGGCGACGGCCGCGACCTCGGGATCGTCGAACAACGGCAAGCCGGTCGTGAGGTAGTCCGCTGCCGGCAAGGTGTCGGCGTCGAGGATCATGACGACCTCGAAACGCCGGGTCAGGGCGAACTCCTCGAGCCCCGCTACGAGGGCACCCGCTTTCCCGCGGCCGACCTGAAGGTCGAGCACTCGGGCTCCGCGCGCGCGGACGAGGTCGACCGTGCGATCCGACGAGGCATCCGACACGACGAAGACCTGCTCGGGCGGCACCAACTGCTCGACCGCCGCCAACGTCGTGTCGATCACGGCTTCCTCGTTGTGCGCGGCCATCAGAACCGCGACATCGCGCTCACTGACGCGGTGAGGCGACGAGGGCGGGGGTCGCAGGATCCGTAGCAGGCGACGGCCGCCCCCGACGCCGGCCCAACACGCCGTGCTGAGGCCGAGCAGGAGCAACGCCGCCGCCAGCGTGGTGACCAGGTCGCTCATCTGTCGTCCGTCCGTCGAGGAACCGGGCCGTGCCACCCCGGGCGCCCGTCAGGTTACGCACGTCCCGGCGACGAGCGGACCGTAGCGCACCGCACCACGAATACGCCGTCATTGCGGGGTTTTGCGGTCGCGATGCGGAGCTCCGCAGTGTTGTGCCGATCCCGTTGACCGGGCCCTGCAGCGCGCCCGATGGTGACGAACAGGCGGCGTCCGGTTCCCTCCCTCACGGTCACCGGCGCACCGCCACTCCACCTCGAACGACCCGACGATGGGAGTCCCCCATGAGCACCCTCGACCTACCCGATCCCCGTCCCGAACGGAGCGTGCCGTCCCCGGTCGGCCGCATCGAACACCCGCGCGCCACCGAGCCGGCGGTGACCGCCGACGTCGCGATCGCCGGCTTGGGATACGTCGGGCTGCCGACCGCGCTGGCTTACCACCATGCGGGCCAGCGCGTCGTGGCCTTCGACATCTCGCCGCACCGGCGGGCCGCGATCGAACGCAACGACGTCGACCTGCTTCCCAGCGATCGCCAGCGCTTGCACCGCGCGCTGGACGATGCGCAGTTCCGGCTCGTCGACGACCCCGCTCAACTGCGCTGTGCTCGGGCGGTCATCGTGTGCGTCCCGACTCCCGTCGACCGTCACCTCGTTCCCGACCTCACCGCCTTGCGCGCCGCCTGCGAGACCCTCGTCGAGTACGCCGTGCCGGGCCAACTGCTCATGCTCACGTCGACCACCTACGTCGGCTGCACCGAGGACCTGCTCGTCCGGCCGTTGCGCCGTCGCGGGCTCGTCGCCGGCGAGGACATCCACGTCGCCTTCAGCGCCGAACGGATCGACCCCGGCAGCGCCGCCGTCCGGACCGAACAGGTGCCCCGGGTCGTCGCCGGCGCGACCTCGGCGTGCACGGGCGTCGCCCGGCGGGTGCTCGCCGCCTACGCCGAGCGGGTGCACCCGGTGCCGTCGCTTGCGGTCGCCGAGATGACCAAGCTGCTGGAGAACACCTTTCGTGCCGTCAACATCGCCCTGGTCAACGAGTTCGCCGACATCTGTGGCTCCCTCGGACTCGAGGTCACCGACGTGATCGACGCCGCCGCCACGAAGCCCTACGGGTTCATGCCGTTCCGGCCCGGACCGGGCGTCGGCGGGCACTGCATTCCGTGCGACCCGCACTATCTGCTGTGGCAGTTGCGCAAGGACCGTGTGGACGCCCCGATGATCAGCACGGCGATGCAGCAGATCGCCGCTCGGCCCACGCGCGTCGTCGAACGACTCCGCGACGTCTTGTCGCGCCACGGCCTGGGAATGCCCGGCGCCCGGGTGCTGGTCTCCGGCGTCACCTACAAGCCGGACGTCGCCGACCTTCGGGAGTCACCCGCCCTGGAGATCCTCCAGCGGCTGATCGAGGCGGGAGCCGTGGTCGGCTTCACCGATCCCTACGTGTCGACCGCCACGCTTCCCAACGGGATCGACCTGCTGCGCGTCGACGACCCCGCGGCCTTCGCGCCCGATCTCGTGCTCCTGCACACGGCACACTCGGGCACCGACGCGACGTGGATCCCCGACGCGACACTCGTCGTCGACGGGACCTACGGGGCGCAGGCCCTCCCGAATCGGGTGACACTGTGAACGCGGCGATCCCGACCGGACGGCGCAGCGTCGTCACGGGCGGAGCCGGCTTCATCGGCAGTCACCTCGTCGAAGCACTCCTGGCAAACGGCGACACCGTCGTCGCCCTGGACGACCTGTCCACCGGCGATCGCGGCAATCTCGCCGCCGCGTCGTCGCACCCGGCCTTCGAGTTCGTGGAGGGTTCGGTCTTGGACCGCGACGTGCTCCGCCAGGTGATGTCCGGCGCCGACCGGGTCTTCCACCTCGCGGCCGCCGTCGGGGTGCACGTGATCATCGACGAGCCGCTGCAGAGCCTGCGGACGAACATTCACGGCACCGAGAACGTCGTGGACCTCGCCCATGAACTCGGGTTGACGATGCTCTTGGTCTCCACGAGCGAGGTGTACGGCAAGAACACCGCCGACCGCCTGGGCGAGGACGCCGATCGCGTGCTCGGCTCACCGCTGCTGTCGCGATGGACGTATGCCGCGGCGAAGGGGATCGACGAGGCCTACGCGCATGCGTACTGGTCCGCGTACGGATTCCCGGTCGCCATCGTGCGGCTGTTCAACACCGTCGGGCCTCGCCAGAAGGGCCGCTACGGCATGGTCCTCCCCCGCCTCGTGCGCCAGGCGCTCGCGGGAGAACCGATGACCGTCTACGGCGACGGCCGGCAGACCCGCTGCTTCTCGTACGTCGGCGACGTCGTCCCCGCGTTGATCGAGCTGTCGCAGTCGCCGGCCGCGCTCGGCCGCGCGGTCAACCTGGGCGGTGCCGAAGAGGTGTCCATCCTCGATCTCGCGCTGCGCATCGCGACGACGGTGGGCTCGGACAGCCCGGTCACGCTGGTCGACTACACCGAGGCCTATGCGCCCGGGTACGAGGACATGCGCCGCCGAGTCCCCGACAACACCCTCGCCGGTGACCTGGTCGGCTACCACCCGACGACGAGCATCGAGACCATGATCATGCGGGTGGCCGACGATCTCGCCGGTCGCCCCCTCACCCCCGCCGGTCGGCTCTGATGTGCGGGATCGTCGCGTGCACCGGGGCGCCCGAGGTCGGGCGGGTCCTGCTCGACGCCTTGAGCCGGCTCGAGTACCGCGGCTACGACTCCGCCGGAATCGCCGTCACCGGGGCGGCTGACGGTCGTTCCGCGGTGCTGCGGACGACGTTCCGGGTGGACGACCTGCAGCGCCGCCTCGACCATTGGCAGCCGGGACTGCCGGCCACGACCGGCGTCGCTCACACGCGCTGGGCGACGCACGGGGAGGTGAGCGTCGACAACGCCCACCCCCACACTGACTGCTCCGGCCGACTGGCCGTCGTGCACAACGGCGTGCTCGACAACGTCCTCGAGTTGCGGGCCGAACTCGGACGCGCGGGGCACGTCCTGACCTCTCAGACCGACACCGAACTCATCGCGCATCTCATCGAGGGCCGTCTCGGCGGGTTCCCGTTGCGGCGAGCGGTCGAGGAGACGATCGGGTGCCTGCGGGGCTCCTGGGCCCTTGCCGTGCTGGACGGGGCGACCGGCGAGCTGGTCGTGACCTGCCACGGCTCCCCGCTCGTCGTCGCGGAGTCCGAACGAGGCGTCTTCGCCGCCAGCGACCTCGCGGCGATCGCTCCGTGGGTCGAGCGCTACCGTATCGTCGAGGACGGTGACGTCCTCGACCTCGCGCCAGGGTTGCCGTGGTGGCGGCACGGTATGGCGGTCCGCCCGCCGGCGTCGATCGCGTCCACGCTGCGCGGGACGGACCTCACGCGCGGCGTGCACCCGGATTTCATGGCGAAGGAGATCGAGCAGCAGCCCGAGGTCGTCGCCGAGGTGATGACGACGTGGGGCCCTTCCGTCGCCGGCGACCTGTGGCCGTCCTTCGGCCTTCAGGTCCCTCGGCACCTCACCATCGTCGGATGCGGCACGTCGTTGCACGCCGGCCGCGCGGTGGCCCAGGTGACGGCCCGCCTCGGCGGCATCCCCTACTCGGCCATCGAGGCGAGCGAGGTGGCGACAACCACGACGGTGCCGGGCAGCCTCGCCGTCGTGCTCAGTCAGTCGGGGGAGACGGCCGACGTGTTGCGGGCCGTCGACGTCCTGCACCAACGCGGTCATCCGATCCTCGCACTCACCAACAACCCCCATTCGGCGCTGGCGCGGCAGGCTCAGGCGGTCATGCTGTGCCAGGCCGGTCCCGAGATCGGCGTCGCCGCAACCAAGACCTTCACCGCCCAGGTGATCGGGGGCACCGCGATGGGCCTGTCGCTGCTCGCAGCCGCCCGGCTCGTCGATCGCTCGGCGGTCCGCCGACGGGTCGCCGAACTCAGCGGCGTCCCGGACCTGCTCGCGTACGCCATCGGCGCGGCCCGCCGGAGCGTGCCCGATCTCGTTCCGGCACTCCTCGACTCGCCCGGGTTCGTCTTCCTCGGCCGCGGCTCCTCGCGCGTCTTCGCCGACGAGGGCGCGCTGAAACTCAAGGAGCTGACCTACCGCTGGGCCGAGAGTCATGCGGCGGGCGAGCTGAAGCACGGCCCGCTCGCGCTCATCGAGACAGGAACTCCCGTCGTCGTGCTCGACGACGGGTCCGAACGTCTCGCCGCGAACATCGCGGAGGTCCGAGCTCGCGGTGCCCGCGTCATCAGCGTCGGCCCCGAACAAGCCACGATCCCGGCCCGCACCTCGACCACCGCGCTCGCCCGCGGACTGGACTGGCTCGGGCCCCTGGAGACCGTGGTCGGGCTTCAGGTGCTCGCCCGCGAACTCGCGGTCGCACTGGGCCGGGACGTCGACAAACCTCGCAACCTCGCGAAATCCGTCACCGTCGAATAGGAGCACTGAGGACCATGGTCACGAGAACACGACAACGGACGGCGGCGGCGGTCGCCGCCGCGATCGCCGCCATCGGAGTCGGTGCAGCCCTCATCGGCCTGGGCCCCGAGACCTCCCCGGCCGACGCCGCACCGCGCACGATCGTCAGTCTCACCTTCGACGATGCCAACGCGAACCAGGCCGCGGCCGTCGAACTCCTGGACCAGTACGACATGGACGGCACGTTCTTCGTGCCCTCCGGTTACGTCGGGGCGCCCGGTCACCTGACGCTCCAGGAACTCGAGGCCATGGCGGCGAGCGGGCACGAGATCGGCGGGCACACGGTCTCGCATGCCGACCTGACCGCCATCTCGGCCGACGAAGCGGCGCGTCAGGTCTGTTACGACCGCGCGCAACTCACGACGTGGGGCTTCACGGTGCGCAGCTTCGCGTACCCCTTCGCCCGGGTGAACGGAACGGCGAAGGACGCGGTGGCCGGATGCGGCTACTCCAGTGCGCGGGGCCTCGGTGATATCGATCTGGAACGGTGCCGTTCGTGCCGCAACGCCGAGTCGCTACCGCCCGCAGACCCGTTCGAGACGAAGGCTCCGCCCCAGGTGGAGACGGGCTGGACACTCGGCGATCTCCAAGGCGTCGTCAGGAGGGCCGAGCACAAGGGCGGCTGGGCACAGTTGACCTTCCACAACGTGTGCGTGTCCGGCTGCGATATCGCCGTGTCGCCGCAGGTCTTCGAGCAGTTCCTCGCCTGGCTGCAATCGCGACGCGACATCGGCACCGTCGTCCGGACGGTCGGCGACGCCATCGGCGGTCCGGCGAAGCCCATCGTCGACGCACCCGCACCGGCGATGACCGGGCCGGGAGAGAACGCGATCGCCAACGCCGGCTATGAGGACATCGGCCCCGACGGAGCGCCGCGATGCTGGATGCGGGGCGGCTACGGAACCAACGCGCCGCAGCTCGACGCCACGGCGGAGGGCCGCGGTGGATCGATGGCCGCGCGGGTGCACATGGGCGGCTACGTCGACGGTGATGCCAAGTGGCTGTCGACGTTCGACCTCGGTGAATGCGCACCCACGGTGGGAGAGGGACGGCAGTACTCCCTCCGCAGCTGGTACACGGCGACGACGGTGACCCAGTTCGCGGTGTACCTGCGCGACACCGCGGGTCGCTGGCACTACTGGACGTCGAGCCCGTGGTTCGGTGCGTCGGCGACGTTCCAGCAGGCGGTCTGGACCACCCCGCAGATCCCCGAGGGCATGACCGGCATCAGTTTCGGCCTGAACCTCTTCGGCGACGGCACCCTGGTGACCGACGACGTGGAGATGTTCGACGCGGAGGCGGCTCCGGAGCCGGCGGCCCGGGCAGCTGCCACTCCCGCCGTCGCGCCCGCGGTGGCCCCGGCGGTCGAGCCGCAGGGGCACCCTGCTGCGGGCGATTGACCATGTCCCGGGCGCGAGCGCTCGTTCTCGCGCTCGCGCTCGGGATCCTGCCCCTGAGTTGCTCGGCGATCCCCGGAGGAGATGAGACGATGCGACCTCCCGGAACCTTCGCGTCCCCGTCGCCGTTGCCTCGCACCTACCCCTGGCACACCGACATCCTCGCCGCGACCTTCTGGGTCGGCGAGGTGCTCGACCCCGACGCGCCGGACGGGTCGCAACGGGTCTCGACCTACGACTCGCGGTGGATGGAACGCTACGGCGGCTGCGACGGGGTGTGGATCGACCAGCAGTGCCAGACCGAGCAGCGGTACGAGGAGGACGGGTGGTGGCCCCGCCACGTGGAGCCGCGGATGAACCCGTTCTACCTCGACCTGCCGTTCGACGACGTCAACGACGACAGCGCGTTCGCGATGCGCGGGGACGTGATCCCCTGGGCCGTCGACCCGGGATACGCCGAGCACGTCGGCGACCGCTCGTTCAGCCTGATGAAGAACCGCTGGGTGCAGCTGCGCCACTCCGGGCGTACCTGCTACGGCCAGATCGCCGATGCCGGCCCGGGGGTCTACGACGACGCCGGCTACGTCTTCGGCATCGACGACCGCCGGCCGGTTAGCCGGGCATTTCGAGGAGCCGGACTGGACGTCTCACCAGCGCTCAATGGTTGCCTCGATCTGGCCGGGCTCGACCAGCTGATCTCCCGCGTCGACTGGCGGTTCGTGGAGGCCGAGGACGTGCCCGACGGACCCTGGACGCGCATCGTCGACGACGACCCCTGGGTGCGATGACGAGGCCACCGCCGCGCTCGGCGCGCCGACGAGGGCAGGCGGTCCTAGGCTGCAAGGGCACTCTCGGGAAGGACATCATGCCCGCACACGACACCATCGCCCGCGCCCGCGAGCTGGCCGCCGAGGCGTTCGGCTGGGAGGAGCTTCGCGGTGGGCAAGAGGACGCCATCGAGGCGCTCGCGGACGGAACAGACGTCCTGTGCGTGATGCCGACCGCCTACGGGAAATCGGCGATCTACCAAGTGGCCGGCATGCTCGTCGACGGGGCGACCGTCGTCGTGTCGCCGCTGCTCGCGTTGCAAGCCGATCAGATGGCGGGGCTCGAGGACGCCCCGAACGCGCCGGAGGCGGTCGCAATCAACTCGGCACAGAGCGAGGGCCGCAACGAGGACGCGTGGCGCTCCCTGGCGGTCGGCGAGTCCGAATTCATTTTCCTCTCGCCCGAGCAGTTGGCCAAGCAGGACGTGGTGGACCGGCTGCGGGAGCAGAACGTCTCGTTGTTCGTCGTCGACGAGGCGCACTGCGTGTCTGCCTGGGGGCACGACTTCCGCCCCGATTATCTACGGCTCGGTGCCGTCATCGAGCGGCTCGGCCATCCGGTCACGCTCGCCCTCACCGCGACCGGCGCAGCGCCGGTGCGGGAGGAGATCGTCGAGCGGCTCGCCATGCGGGACGCCCGGATCATGACCCGCGGCTTCGACCGCCCGAACCTCTGGTTCGGCGTCACCCGCCACGAGTCGGAGGACCGGAAGCGTGAGGCCGTGCTCCACCACGTCGTCGAGCTGAGGAAGCCGGGGCTGGTCTATGTCGCCACCCGGCGAGCGGCCGAGGAGTACACGGAGGCGTTGACCGGACGCGGGATACGAGCCGCGACGTACCACGCCGGACTTCGTGCCGGCGAACGCCGGCGAGTCCACAAAGCCTTTCTCGACGACGACATCGACGTCGTGGCGGCGACGAGCGCCTTCGGCATGGGCATCGACAAGCCGAATGTGCGGTTCGTCATCCACGCGGCCATCACCGAATCGCTCGACAGCTACTACCAGGAGGCCGGCCGAGCGGGCCGGGACGGCGAGCCGGCGCACGTGGAGCTGCACTACCGGCAGGAGGACTTGGGTCTTCGGCGTTTCTTCGCCGCCCGGCATCCCGACGCTGAGCTCGTCCAGAACATCGTCGGCGTGCTGACCACGACCGGCTCATCCCTCTCGAACGCCGAGCTCGCCCGGCGCCTCGACGTCAGCCCCCGCAAGGTGAGTGGCCACATCGCGCTGTTGCACGACGCCGTCGTCGTCGAGCGCGTACGCACCCGAATCCGGTTGTCGCCGCAGTTCGACGGCACGCCGGACGACGCCGCCGCGAGGGCCGAGGAGCAAGCTGCGATGCGAGAGCGCATTGACGAATCGCGGCTGGAGATGATGCGGGGTTACGCCGACACGACCGGTTGCCGGCGGCAGTACCTGCTGCGGTACTTCGGCGAGAGCCTCGACGAAGCGTGCGGCAACTGCGACAGCTGCGATGCCGGCACCTCCGAGTCCGTCGAACCGATCGCGGACGACCCGTTTCCCGTGCAGACGCGCGTTCAGCACGTGGAGTGGGGCGACGGCGTGGTGATGAGTACGGAGGACGATCGCATCACGGTCTTCTTCGAGAGCGAGGGTTACAAGGTGCTGTCCCGCGAAGCGATCGACGAGAACGACCTGCTCGAGCAGCACTGAACCTCCGCGGAAGTGTTCACTCCCGGCCGTTCGGGGTACGTCCTCGTCACGCACATGACATCGCGAGGAAGGGGCACACCATGGCACACCACACGAGGGTTCCTCGGCTGGTGCGATGGACGCAGAAGCTGGAGGAGGACGCCGGGCTCGACCCGTACGTCGCGCGGCTCGGCGCGGTGGCTGATCGCCTCGTGGCCTCCCCGAGGCGGCGCGAGCTGCTGCACGGGACCCGGATCGGCCACGGCATCCACCCACTCATGACGGATCTGCCCCTGGGCCTGTGGACGTCCGCGATCGTCCTTGACTTCCTGGGCGGCCCGCCTGCGCGTCCGGCCGCGCGGCGTCTCATCGGGCTCGGCGTGCTCGCTGCCGTCCCGACCGCCACCACCGGGCTCGCCGAATGGGCAGTCACCGGAAAGCGGGAGCAGCGTGTCGGCGTGGTCCACGCGGCCGCCAACAGCGCCTCCCTCACGTGCTTCGCCGGCTCGTTCCTCGCCCGGCGCCGCGGCCACCACGCACGCGGCGTCGTCTACGCGGTGGCCGGCGGACTCGCGGCCGGCGTCGGCGGCTACCTCGGTGGGCACCTCACCGAGGTCCGCAAAGTTTCCACCTGGCATCCCGCATTCGGGGACGAGGACCCGGCCCAGCAGTAGTGCCCACTCCCGAAAGCCCCTCGCGAAGGAGCGTTTCATGCACGTCATTCCCAGCAGGATTCACACCTACATCGGACTCGTCGTCGGCGTCGTCCTCGTCGCGGCGCCGTGGATCTTCGGATTCAGTGACGAGTCGGCACCGACCTGGACCGCGGTCGTCATCGGCCTGTTCCTCCTCGCGAACGAGCTGACCACCACCAGTCCCGCCAGTCCCGCCAAGGTCGTCCCGATGCGCTTCCACATCATCGTCGAGATCATCACGGGCTTCATCCTCGCGATCTCGCCGTGGGCGTTCGGGTTTGCCGACCTGGACGCCAACGCCTGGGTCCCGCATCTCGTCGTCGGCATCCTGGTGGCCGGTTACGCCTTCCTCACCGACCCGTCCGACGATCCGACGGCCGCGAAGCGGACGTCGACCGGACGCCGGCCCGGCTCGGCGGCGTGACGACGATGCGCGCCATGGTCTACCGCGGTCCGTACAAGGTCCGCGTCGAGGAGAAGGACAAGCCGCGCATCGAGCATCCCAACGACGCCATCGTCAGGGTGACCCGCGCGGCGATCTGCGGCTCGGATCTGCACCTGTACCACGGGATGATGCCGGACACGCGAGTCGGCATGACCTTCGGACACGAGTTCATCGGCGTCGTGGACGAGGTCGGATCGTCCGTGCAGAACCTGAAGCCCGGCGATCGCGTCATGGTCCCGTTCAACGTCTACTGCGGCTCCTGCTATTTCTGCGCACGGGGCCTGTACTCCAACTGTCACAACGTCAATCCGAACGCCACCGCGGTCGGCGGGATTTACGGCTACTCCCATACCTGCGGTGGTTACGACGGCGGGCAGGCCGAGTACGTTCGAGTACCGTTCGCCGACGTGGGCCCGAGCGTCATCCCCGACTGGCTCGACGAAGACGACGCGCTGCTGATGACCGACGCCCTCGCAACGGGATACTTCGGAGCCCAGTTGGGCGAGATCACCGAGGGCGACACGGTCGTGGTGCTCGGTGCCGGGCCGGTCGGGCTGTTCGCGGCCGCCTCATCGTGGCTGATGGGAGCGGCGCGCGTCATTGTCATCGACCACCTGGACTACCGACTCGAAAAGGCGCGAACGTTCGCGCACGCGGAGGTCATCAACTTCGCCGAGCAGGACGACATCGTCGTCACCGTGAAGAAGACGACCGACTATCTGGGCGCCGACGTGGTCATCGACGCCGTGGGTGCCGAGGCGGACGGCAACTTCCTCCAGCACGTGACGTCGGCGAAGCTGAAGCTGCAGGGCGGATCGCCGATCGCGCTCAACTGGGCGATCGACGCCGCCCGCAAGGGCGGCACGATCTCGGTAATGGGCGCGTACGGGCCGATGTTCAGCGCGGTGAAGTTCGGCGACGCGATGAACAAGGGGCTGACGCTGCGGATGAATCAGTGCCCCGTCAAGCGTCAGTGGCCGCGGCTGCTCGAACACATTCGCGACGGATACCTGCGGCCCCGCGAGATCATCACTCACCGCATTCCGCTCGAGCACATCGCGGAGGGGTATCACCTGTTCTCCGCGAAACTGGACGGCTGCATCAAACCAGTCATCGTGCCGAGCGCCTGAGGAGACACGCCATGCCGTACACCCCCGACCAGCCTCCTACCGCGAGTCCGGAGGAGTTGCGCGCCCGCATCCCAGGGTGGGGAGTCGACCTCGATCCTGCCGATCGTCCGGCCGTGCCCAAGGAACGCTTCGCCCCCGACGAGGCGGGTGCCCACTGGCACTTCCCCGAACGCCAGGAGGAGAGGTGGCCGCGAGAGCGCTCGATCGAGCACGCCCAGCTGACCCCGGTCTTCGGCACCAGCTGCCCGCCGAAGGGGCTGTCAGGCGTCATCCGCAAGCACGCGTACCGGACGTACAGCGAGGGCCGAGCGGCACACTGGCTCCTGCTGCTGGGAGCCGACCGCGTCGATGCCTGGGAGAGCCACCTGCGGTCCTTTTTCACCACGCGCCCCGACAATCCGATCACGCAGACCGGTCTGCGTGCGGAGTTCACCGGCCACGGCCTGGCCTCACGGCTCGGCCGCAACCGCGCGGACCTGAACCACCAGTGGCTGGACCCGATCATCGTCGGCGGACCGTGGATCGCGGCTGGGGGCGTCGTCGTGTCGGTGGTTCGCCGCGCCCGACGCCGACGCGCTCGTCGAGCCGCTACCGTCGAAGGTTGAGTTCGTCCTGCCGAGCTGCGATCACTGTCCGGCGGCAGCGCGGAGATCAGCGACGAGCGCCTGAAAGGCCTCGTCGTACCCGTCGCGCCCGCGCAGGCGGATCACCGAGGACGGGTGGGCGGTCACCAGCACTGCGGGGTCCTCGGACAGCACGTGACCGCGCTCCTCGCCGATGCGCACATCGCGCCCCAGCACGGCCCGGCCAGCCGTCGCACCCATCGCCACCACGACCGGCGGCTGCACGGTCTCCATCTCGGCCTGGAGCCAGGGCCAGCAGGCTTTGATATGAGCGATGGCCGGCTTCTTGTGCAGGCGCCGATTGCCCCGCTCCTGGAATCGGAAGTGCTTGACGGCGTTCGTGACGTATACCCGGTCCCGATCGATACCCGCCGCTTCGAGGGCTTCGTCGAGCAGTCGCCCGGCCGGCCCGACGAACGGCTCACCCTCGCGGTCCTCCTGGTCACCGGGCTTCTCCCCCACCAGCATCACCGTGGCATCGGGCGGGCCGGCCGACACCACCACCTGGGTCGCGTCGGCCCAGAGCTCGCAGCCTCGACAGTCCGCAGCTGCGGCGCGGATGCTGTCCAGATCGCGATCCTCGGGCACCCACTGCTCCGCACCGGGACGTTCCACGCTCACAGGCGCCTCCTCGTCGCTCCGTCTGCTCCGCGACGATACGACGATTCACCGGCCCTCGCTCGGCGCTGGGCGTTCGCGCGCCTCGAGCGCCAGGTAGCGTCCGGAACAATGGGCGCATGACGTCACGAGTCACCTCTCGCACGGCCCGCACGCTGCTCACCGGCGTGGCGACCTCCGCCTATTACGCGACGCCGGACTTCATCGCCTCCCGGCGGCGCCGAGGCCTCGCGAAGGCCGCGCTCGCGGCCGTCATCACCACCGCCGCCCTTCCCGACGCGTTCGCTGCGAAGTCGGAGGAGACCACCGCCGAGACGTCTCTTGCAGCCGACGTCGCGTCGTTACCCACCTCCCGCAAGCTGGCGCTCGTCGGTGGAGCGGCGGCGTTCCTGGCCGGATCGATCGCCCTCACCGTCGGCGCGGAACGCTGGATCTTCCGTCGTGGCGAGGCGCGCGCAGCCGCTGGCGTCCGCCTCCCCCATACCCGCACGGCCGTCATGTACGGCGCGCTGAGCACTGTGCTCTCGCTGATCCCGACTCCGGACGAACGCCGCTAACCGACCCGCTCGTCGGCGCTGCGGACGAGGTCGGCGATGAGCGGGAACAGCAATACCGTGACCGCCCCCGCCGCGACGAGCACCGACGCGGTGGTCTCGTCGATGAGATCGGTGCGGCGGGCGACCTCGGTGACCGCGACGATCATCGGCAGGCCGGTGGCGGAGTACAGCCCGAGGGCGATCTGATCGCGGTGGGTCTCGAACGCCGATCCGCGGCGGTCGAATCGTTCGCGCAACCACACCGGTACGCCCCGAACGACGACGATAACCGCGACGATGCCGGCCAGCAGGCCGAGATGCTCACCGACGGCCGAGATGTCGAGGGCCATGCCGCTGGTCACGAAGAAGACCGGGATGAGCAGGCTGAAGCCGGCCACCTCGACCTTGTCGAGCAGGGTGCGGTCGTCGCGCGGCAGGAGCCGGCGTAGCAACATGCCGGCGATGAAGGCGCCGAGCACGACGTCCAGCTCGAACAGGGCCGAGACCGCCATCAACGCGATCAGCACGAGCATCGCGAAGCGCAGCAGGGTCTGGCTCGTCGAGTGCACCCCGGCGATCATCGCGCGGTGGGCGCCGGGAATGCGCCGGACCAGGCGCGCGGGGATCACCACGACAGCGAGCGCGACGACCGCGAACGCGATGAGGATCAGTCCGGCACCGAGCGGGCTGCGTGTCGACAGCAGCAGGGACATCGCGATCACCGGGCCCAGCTCACCGATCGCACCGTGCGTCAGGACGGCGCGGCCGAGCGGGCTCGCCGTGCCGACCGACTCCTTGACGATCGGCAGTAACGTGCCGAGCGCGGTCGAGGTGACGGCGATCGCGAAGACCGCCGCCAGGCGCAGGTCTTCGCCGCTGGCGAGCAGGTAACCGCCGGCGAGCGCGAGGGCGAAGCAGATGAGCCACGTGACGATCGCGCGCCTCCCGCGTCGATCACGCAAAGAATCGGTATCGAGTTCCAGTCCGGCCAGCAAGAACAGCAGTCCCAGTCCGATCTCGCGGACCAGCGCGACACCGTCGCTCGCCTCCGCGATGCCGAGCACCTGCGGGCCGATGAGGATGCCCAGCACCAGCAGCCACACGACATCCGGCACTTTCTTGCGCGTGAGCGAGGCCAGCAACGGTGACAGGACGGCGGCGGCCGCGATCCACGTCAGAGAGACGAGGTCGGTGGCGAGGTGCCCGTCATCCATGGTCGAGTCCCTCTCGCTCGTTTCCGCCGCGTGCGCGGCCCGATCCTACCGTCGTGCGATTCGCTACCCCAGAGATGGACGTTCGGCCAGGCGTGGACCACAGGAGGTTCAGACCAGATCGAGGCCACCGGTAGGCGTCGTGGGCAGTTGATTCCGGGGATGCCGTGGATGTCGGACGGTTCTCTGCCGGTCGGGGAACACGGAGCAGGGCTCTCCGGTGGGCAATGCGCCCGCGTCGCCATCGCACGTGCACTCCTCGCTGATCCCCGCGTGCTCGTGCTCGACGAGCCCACTGCCGCGCTCGACCCCGAAGCCGACGCCGCGATCATGGTCTTCCTGAGCCGATCACGAGAGCGCACCATCCTCTTGATCGCGCACCGGCCCGAAACGATCGCCGCCGCGGACCGCATCGTCCGACTCGACCCGAGAAGCGCCGACGCTGACGAACCAATCGATCACAGCGAGTAGGCTCACCAGCGCACGACGACGTGGATCGAGAAGCTCGTACGACCGAGCGCCGCGCCAGCGTCAGCGGGCCTCGTTGCGGCGCCGCGTCTGCCAACCCTTCCGCGCAGCGCGCGATCGTCGTCGCCGTTGCCGCTCACGCTCCTCGACGCGGCGTTCCAGCGCCCGACGGGCACGCCTCTCCTGGTTCTCCGCCCGACGCCGCTCCGCCTCCAGCACGGCGGGCGAGCGCACCGGCCAGACGTACGGCAGGTCCGCCGGCACGTCGGGAAAGAGCGGACCGTAGTGCTCGGGGTCCTTTCGCACGAGCGCCGAGCGATGGCTGCGGTGCAGCTCTTCGTCTCCGAGCCACGGCGGCAGCTCGCCAGCGGTGGCGAGTTCGGCCTGGGTACGGATGGCCGTCATACCGGCCGTTTGGGCGTCGGTCAGCATCGTGGTGGCGCAGGTGTCAGCGAACCCGGCCTCCACCCAGACCTCGCAGCACGTGAGCCCGTACCTGACGAGCGCCTCCTCGAACCCTCTCCACATCAGCGTCGCCGGGTGATTCGCCCAGCCGTAGCCGGGCACCGTCAGCGCCCGGACCACCTGCAGCGTCTCGACCCGCTGCTTGCCCAGACGCTTGGAGTCGAGGGCGCGGGCGGAGCGTTCGAAGTCCGCGTACGGCAGGAAGGTCTGCATCCCTCCAGCATGCCGGGGCAACCGGATCTCCGCCGCCGGCCGAGACTGCTCCAGCATGTTCGCGGAGCCGACCGAGGATCCGAGACTGCGGTGACGAGGAGCGGGCGCGCCTGCGCCCACCGCCACGACGACGTCGCGACCGCATGCCGGTGCATTCATGCTGCGTTGCCCGGCTCGCTCGCGTGGAAGGGACCGACGACGCGTGCGAAGGTGACATGAGAACAGCTGATGCCCGAGGAAAGGCCAACGCATGTGGTTCGACTCCTGGTCCGATATCGGCCGGATCGTCGCGGTCGGCATCGCGGCGTACGTGGGCTTGATGCTCGTCCTGCGCGGCTCCGGCAAGCGAACGCTGAGCCAACTCAATGCCTTCGACTTCATCGTCACCGTCGCGCTCGGCTCGACGCTCGCCACGATCTTGTTGAACTCGACGGTGAGCTGGGCCGAGGGCGTGGTCGCGCTCGGGCTGCTGACCGGTCTCCAGCTGGTCGTGGCATGGATTTCCTCCCACTGGCCGAAAGTGCGTTCGCTGGTCACGGCGGCACCGACGCTGCTCGTGCGCGACGGCATGATCGTGCCGGAGGCGCTACGTCGTCACCGGCTCACCGAGTCGGAGGTGCACCAGGCCATCCGCAGCAGCGGCTCCGGCAGCCTGTCGAACATGGCCGCAGTGGTGCTGGAGACGAACGGCACCATCAGCGTCATCACGAGCACTCAGCTCGGCGACGGCTCTGCCATGGGCTCGCTCCTCGACGGTCCCTCACGCGCTCGAGACCGTCGCCGACGGCCCGAGGGGCAACGATTCAGTCGTCGACGAGCCGCGCCATGACCGCAGAGAACTGCTGTCGTTGGTCGGCGGTCAATGGAGCCAGGAGTTCCTCCTGAATGCCGTCGAGCACCGAGTCGAGCTTGCGCAGTGTCGCCGCTCCCGATGGCGTGATCGACACGATCTTGCGCCGGCGGTGAGCCGGATCGATCTCGCGTTCGACGAGACGGCGGGCTTCGAGTTCGGTGAGAGCCGCGGTGACGTCACTGCGATCGATCCCCGTGTCGCGACCGAGGTCGGCCTGGCTCGACGGCCCCCATTGTTCCAGGGAGGCGAGGAGCCGGTAGTGGTACCCGCGTAGCCCGTCACCGTGTTCGGCGAATCCGGCGACCAGCAGCCGCGACGCCCGCGCCGCCGCCTGGCCGAGAAGCCAGGTGGGACGGTCTTTGAGCCGATCCGGCGTGCGTCGGGGGTCGGGGTGCTCGCGCATGCACCGAGTCTACTGTTTGTTGGATCACCCAACATTATGCTATGTTGGCAGCACCAATATTGGTATACCCAACATAGGAGCATGGTCATGACCGAGGAAACTCACCGCATACTCATCGTCGGGCGGAGCCAGGGGGTGCTCGTCGACTCCGTGCGCATGCTGCGAGATCGCGGGTACGCAGCCAACGCGAGCAACCAGTTCGACACATTGCTCGATGATTACGATCTGCGCGAGGTGGATCTCGTCATCTTCGGCGGCATGGTGCCGCCGACGACGAAGGACCACCTGGCGACACGAATCCGGCAGATCAACTCGCAGGCACATTTCCTCCAGGGCTTGGCCGGCATTGCACCCCTCCTCGTCGCCCAGGTCGAGGAGCATTTCTCAGGAGCGGTGTCCGGCGTCACCTACGACCCCAACGCTCGGTCCTTCCGCCTGGCGCTGGCCGATGCCGCTTCCGTGACACTCCACGGCCTCTGGGCGACCTTCGTTCCGCCCGACCCGGTCGCACAGACGGCGGTGGCCTACGACGGCGAGCTCGCCGCCGGCACGCACGAGATCGCGGTGCCCGAGGACGTGCCCCGGCAGGGCTCGTTCGCCGCCATGCGCATCGGAGGACGCACGTCCACCTTCCAGCTCGGCGAGATGCCGCAGTCCGTCACGCGTGCCGCGGCCACCGGTTCGCTGCCTCCACCCGAGCCGCTGACGACCCGTTTCCCCTGGGAGTGATCGCCGCGGGCAGTACGAGGCCCTTCGACAGAGAAAGCAGAAGCGTGGATGAGGTTTGAGCCCGATCGAACAGCCGGTGCTCCCTGGGACGGCCGAGCCGCGCCGAGGAGCAGGTCAACATCAGCCTCGCTACGAATTCAGCACAGCACTCGCCGCACGGCGTAAGCCAACTACGCCGCCCGGGCCTTCCTCGGTCTCTGCTGTCCGGCAGGCCAGCAGCACGACATCGGCGATGTGCTCAGGCCGCCCCAAGCGACTCAGCGGCGTCATCACCGCCACCTGGGCCAGGGCCTCGGTGGAATTGGCGTGTCGCGACAGCTCGGTGTCCGTCGCGCCGAGGCATACCGCGCTCACCGTGATTCTCCGAGGCTTGAGCTCCGGCGCCGCGGCCTTGATGAGCTGCTCGATCGCATCCTCACTGGCCGCATGTCGAGTCAGCAGCCACGCGGTGGTCTTCGGCGACCGGCAACGGGCCGCTGGGCGAGACGCCCACCGCGGCCGGGGTCGAGCCGAACCGCACACTGCCTGGCGCATCCGGTCCTTGCCCCCACCGAAGGAGCGCTCGCCCGGGCTGCCGTCAGTATCGAGCCGCTCGATGAGGTTACTGACAAGCTGTACGCCCTGCTAGCTCGGGCGCTCGAAGCAACGAAGGGGCGCCATCATCGACGCGTGGGCGGTCGATCGTGCGCCGCCGAATTTAACCGAGACCCGGTGGTGTCTCGACTGCTGGCGATACGTCCGCGAAGCGGACGAGTCTCAGTGTCTGGGTCCGGTGTCAGCTGGTCGACCGGCATCCTGAGCTAGCCGATACCTGTGCCCATTGATCGGAGTCCTCACTGGGCTTGCAGGTTGGTGAGGGGCGAGAGTTCTCGTTCCCGCTGGGCCGCTTGCTGGCTGTCGCTGGCGACGGCCTACCGATCGCTGCGCTCAGGGCCTTCCCCTCATTTGGAATGACCTCGGGGCCTGTGGCAACGTTCCTCCCCAGCCCATTCTTCTGGTCGACGCATCCAAGACCGAACACCCAGCAGTACGACCTTGTGCGATACTTCACCCACGGGGTGCGAAGAACATGCAGGGGTCGAGCGCAGACCCAGACTGAAGTCGAAGCCCCAGAATTGCGCCGATCGCGGTTGCAGCCTTCCTCGGTTCTGGCTCTTCGCCGGTGATCAGGTCGGAGTAGACGAAGGACTCGGCGATACGACAGACGACGTAGGCAAGATCATGCACCTCCATCGGTGGAGTCCACGGGGTGCCGGCTTCCTCCGACTCCTCCAAGTCGGTGACGAGAAGTCGCTCAATGTCGTCGACAACGCGGGCCTGGTGCAAACCGTCGGACGTCGTCAGGAGCCGTAGCGCGCGGGTGCCCTCGCGGCGCAGGTAGGAACGGAAGAACTCGGCCGTAGCGACGTCCTCGATCCAGACCGAGAGGACGCCAGCCACACGAGCCGGCCCCGCCCCTGGGACGAGGCTCAGGGCTCTTCGCCAGGAGGCGACATTCAGTGAGCGGATGACTTCTTCGAGAAGTTGATCCCGGTTACCGACCCACCGAAACAGTGTAGTGCGATCGACCGCCAGCTCTGTTGCTAGTGCACCGACGTCGACTTTCTCTCCTGCCAGAAATATGCGGCGAGCCAACTGGAATGCCTCGAGGCCAACTCGTCCGATCGACGGAGTCGCGCCGTGGAGGTATTGCGAGAGCCGGGACGTTCCGACTCGGGGAGTATCAGTACTTTCGACGGCGCGGCGAGGGGAGGGCACTGCAGTCACGGCGCCACCGTGACCCGTCGTTGCGGCGAGAAGCCGTCGACTGAGCAACCAACGAGCCGTAGGACGATGCGTTCGTATCGCGCGGCGAGGTGCTCCGGCGCCCGACCACCGGCCGAACTGAACCAGCTCGACGTCGGCTGTTCCTTCAAGCCGAGACGGACGTAGATCGCTCCCGAGGAGGCGCCGTCGAGTGCGGCATCGTCCTCGATGGTCCTGCTGTGGAAGTCCTTGACTTCAACCACCTTCAGGGCGGCAGCGAGGACCCTTGCTCGCGTCGCGGCAGCAATCGACTGTGCGACACGTTGCATGATGCTCCCCTTCTAGCGGTTGACGACGAACTCTCGTCTAAAGGTCTGGAATCCGGGCCGGAGCACCCCATCTCCTGGCTTCCCCCATTTACCCTCCGAGGGTGTTGCGCGTGTCTGTCGGCCCAGGGCCCTGACGGTGCACCATTGTGCCCCAGAATCTGTGACCGAACTGCACCCGGAGCGCTTCACGACATCATCGTCAGACGTCGCACTACCCGGTTGGGGCCGGTCACGACAACTCCTCCCCCTTGTATTTCGTCATGGATTCGGGTCGTTGATGAGGCCGATTGTGACGAAGAAGTCGTCGATTCTACTGAGTGATGTCGGTGGCGTCGCGCCAGCGAACGCATTCCGACCACGTCGGGAGCACTCAGTCTGGCGGATTACCTGGAACGCGTCGCGCCCCGCCAAGGCTGACAGAGCGCCACCCCGGGGATCACCGCGGAGGAGCGGAGTTGCCCGGGGTGGCGGCAGCCCACGTGAGCGGGCCAGCCGCAATCGGGGGCCACGCTGCGTGTTCGGAGTGCAGCTCAAGCACGTCGCCACCGACAGCGCCCCCTCGGTGAGGGTGCGGGTCAGCGACCGCGGGCTACACGCGAGCGGTCCGCTGCGAAGCCCACGATGTCCCTGATTGCTGATTCGTGTGCCGGCCCGAGGGCGTGACGGAAGATCATCTCGCTGCCGTGCACGATGCCGAGGTTCATCCGCGCGGAGACCTCGACGCCGGCTCGTGCGAGGGTGCGCGCGAACGCGATTCCCTCGTCACGGAGCGGGTCCAGCTCATTGACGGAGACGACGAAGGGAGGTAACCCCCGCACGTCGTCTTCTGAGGCGAAGTACGGCCATGCGATGGGATCTTCACGGTGCGCACCGTCCGGGTCGTAAGCACGAACGAGAAGATCCATCATCGAAGTCTCGACGAAGTATCCGTCGTTCTCTACCAAGGACGGCAGCTCGGCGATGCGGCGCTCGCGAGGCCACCCGTAGGCGCCACTAATGTAGGGAACACTGGCATACACGCCATCCACGACGTCAGGGTGTCCACGCTTCTTTGCGAGCATCGCTGTCGCGATGGCGAGATTCCCACCTCCAGACTCGCCCTGGAGCACAACGGAGGACAGCCCCAACTCGTTTCGGTGCTCATGGGCCCAGATCGCGCCAGCAAAGCAGTCTTCGAGCCCAGCGGGGAACGGGTGATGCGCCTCCGCGGTCCAGGCGTTTCGGAAGTCGACCATGATGACAACAGAACCGGCCGCAGCGAGATCAGTACACCACTGACGGTGCACCGGGTTGTCGGCCGTCAGGATGGTCATGCCTCCGCCATGGCTATACACGACGCCCGGTAGCGGCGCGTCGACGTCGGAAGGGCGAAAGATATGCAGCTTGATCGCGTTGCCGTCGGTTCCGACGATGGTCTCGTTCGAGTGCTCGACTGGTCGACCGGCGGGTTCGGCGATTCGGTCGAGCGGGATGGCGTCGTAGAGGGCTTGGAATCCCGCATGCGCGGCACCCACGGCTGCCAACACCGTGTCCAGGGCATCGGTCGCCGCCACCGGCGGGGGCGTTGACACGCCATCCAGGCCGACCGCGCGAAGACCCGCGAGCATCTCCGGAAAGAATCGAGGGTCAGTACTCGGAGTTCGGTCCGGACTGCTCACGCGGCCAGGCTGGACCGGCAGGCTCGGGTTGTGGGTAGTGGTCATTCGTCATCACCTCAGGCGGTGTGTGCTGGGTCACAGAGCTGTCATCGTATGCGCATGACCTGCAACTTTTCAAGATTTGTTGCATGGGCTACACCCAGGGCAGCGCGAGGAATCGCCTCTGGCCGACATGGCCCCCGGCCGGCCCAGCGCGATTGGTCGTCAGGGCATCAACGCCTGCTTGCACCTGGCGTTACCGTCCGCGCACGGCCGCCGGGCGTCACCGGCACCAGCAGTGCTCGCGGCGTGGCAGACCGCTGCACCAACCGTCACCGCATGGTCGGATCAATCGACCACGCCGGCGCTGCCAGAGACAACGCCGCGACGGAGAACTTCTTCGCCACATGCGGCACCCATCAGAGTGGTCGGCCGGCCGAGGGCCCGCGCCGGCTCACCGAACGTCGGAACCGACGCTCCCTGGCGTCGGCTCCGACGATCCGGTGCCTCCGATGCCCAGATTGAACTTCCGTCGAAGGGTCAGCCCTTCCCGACGATGCCCTTCAAGTCCATGGCCCCGTGATCCTGCCGATGGACCATGGTCGCCCACATCTCATGCCCAAAGTGCATCTCGAAGTCGTCCGTGAGCAGCCGACGCCACCTCCGCTTGACGATCCGGCTTGTGATCCGTCGCACGACCGGGTCGGGCTGGCTGTCTAAGACAGTATTGGCCAGTGCCACGGCGCGGCCCAAAAGTTCATCCTTGGCGACAACTTCATTGACCAGTCCCCATGTCAAGGCTTCCTCCGCGGTGATGCTCTGAGCCGTGTACATCGCGTAGTTTGCCCGCTTGTAGCCCAACTGCTCCTGGAGGACGAGGAAGAGGGCATCGCCCGGCGCGAGGCCGACGGCATAGTGAGCCTCCACGAACTTCGTGTTCTCGCTACAGATGGTCATGTCGCACAGCAGTGCGAACTCCTGGTGATGACCCGGTCCGTTGATCGCGGCGATCGTAGGGATGTCGACGTCCCAGATCAGATTCTCCTGCAGTTTCATTCCGTCGCGATACCACTTGAAGTAGCTCTCCCGGCGAAAGGTCTCGTCATCTCGTTCGACGGCACGGAAACTCTCGGCGTCGATGCCATCGATCCAGTAGTCACCCGTGCCCGTGAGAATCAGCACCTCGTTGTCATCATCGGCCGCCACCACCTTGAACAGTTGGCCTAGCGCACGGTGCAACTCCATGCCCCAAACGGCGGGCCCGCCGTTGGTGTGCATCCGCGCAGTGAGGACTCCCCGCGCATCTCGATCGATGACGAAGTGCTCGGCGAAACGTTCTCGATACTCCTCATATGGCGCTTCTTCGATGAAGCTGGTCAACGACATAGTCTTCTCCTCAGCGGCAGCTTGATAGGCGGCAGAAACGGCAGGTCGTGTAGGTCGGGAACGAGGCGAGGCTCACCGGCGGTGCCACGACAGCTGACTCGCCACCCGCGGCGCCAGCCCTGGGGGCAGCTGGACCCCTCTTTCTGCGGCGCCTCAACCTTCGTTGAGAGCGGCGCGCGTGTCCATCTCGCCGTGATCTTGGCGGTGAACCATTGTCCCCCACATCTCATGTCCAAAATGCATCTCGAAGTCGTCGGTGAGCAGTCGGCGCCAGCGGCGCTTGACGATACGGCTCGTGAGGCGCCGAACGATCGGGTTCGGCTGGGTCCGAATGATCATCTCTGCCAGCGACCTGGCGCGATCGACCAGATCCTCTCGGGCGACGACTTCGTTGACAAGCCCCCATTCGAGGGCCTGCTCGGCCGTAATGTTCTGGGCTGTGTACATCGCATAGTTCGCCCGCTTATAGCCGATCAGCTCCTGCAGCACGAGATACAGCGCATCACCTGGCGCCAAGCCAACGTGGTAGTGGGGTTCCACAAGCCTCGTATCGTCGGTGCAGATCGTGATGTCGTGCAGGAGCGCGAATTCGCTATGAAATCCTGGCCCATTGATTGCCGAGATCGTGGGGATATCGACGTCCCAAATAATATTCTCTTGCAGCTTCATGCCGTCCCGATACCACTGAAAGTAGCCTTCACGCCGGAAAGTCGACTCATCTTTCTCTACGGCGTTGAAGCTCTCACTGTCAATGTCCCTGAGCCAGTAGTCACCCGTTCCCGTGAGGATGAGCACCTCATTTTCCGGATCAGCCGCGACGGTCTTGAACAGCTGCCCCAGCGCGCGATGTAGTTCCAAACCCCACACCGCCACATCGCCGCCAGTGTGCATGCGAGCCACGAGAATCCCGTCTTCTCGCTCCAGGATAAAATGCTCAGCGAAGCGCTCCCGGTAGACGTCAAATTTCGGCTCTTCGATGAAACTCGTGAGTGCCATGGGAAATCTGATCCTTTCGTTCCTGTCTCAGAATGAAACTTCGTATCGCCAGATTCAAATTTTCAGGACCGCCGTCACGACCACTCCTACGCCTGGTTCGGCAGCCACGTAGCCAGTTCGGGGAAGATCACCACGAGAACCAGCAGCAACAAGTTGCAAAAGACGAAGGGGCTGGCTCCGATGAAAATCTTCCCGACGCTCACCCGCGGCTTCAGTACCGCGCTCATGACGTAGGGGACCATGCCGAACGGGGGTGTCAGCACTCCGATTTCGATCGCGATGATCATCACAATTCCGAACCAGATCGGGTCCAGCTCGAGCATCAAGGCCACCGGAACCATCACCGGAACCATAATGAGCACGATCGAACTGGAATCGAGAATCGATCCCATGAGTAAGAGGACGACGACGAACAACGCGATGACCACGTACGGGCCGAGGTTGATCGACTGGAGCCAACCGCCGAGCTCAAAGATGAGACCGCTGCGACTGAGCATTTTCGAGTACATCTGCGCAGCGATCAGTAGCAGCATTATCGCGCCGATACTTGCCGCTGTCTCGCGGAAGCTCTCGATCATTCGGTCCTTGCGCATGCCATAGCCGACGGCGATGATCAATGCGCCCAGCGCACCAATCGCGGATGCTTCGGTGGGGGTGTACCAACCCAGCCAGATTCCACCGATCACGGCTGCGAATAGGAAGAGCACAGGAACGGTCGCCATGATTCTGGCCGCCGGATTTCGTGAAACGGCCGACACCTCAGCCACGAAGTGGGAGTTGGGGCCGTCGCCGATCGCAAGCTCGCTTGACCTGCTTCCGCCTACACTCGCGGACACCTCTGCTCGCCGGCGCCGCGACTCTCGGGCAACTTTTCCCACCCACTCCGGGCGGGTGTAGCCGAGCACAACGATCAGAACTACGTAGAAGACGGCGAGCAACAACCCGGGGATGATCCCCGCCAAGAACAGTCTCCCGATCGATACCTGACCGATGACGCCATACAGGATGAGAAGAAGGCTGGGCGGGATCAGGATTCCGAGAACGGAACTCCCAGCAACCGCTCCCACAGCGAGCCTGAGATCGTAACCGCGTTTGAGCATCTCCGGCACAGCGATCCTTGAGAAGATTGCAGCCGATGCTGCGCTCACCCCAGTCACTGCGGCGAAGAGTGCGTTGGCGAATACGGTGGCGATCCCCAGTCCCCCGATCATCCGTCGCAGTCCGATCTGGGCCGCAGCGAACAAATGGTGGGCTGCGGCGGAGTTACTCATGAACGCGCCCATGAGGATGAACAAAGGGATGACCACGAACACGTACTGCCGGACGCCGCCGAACGCCGCGTTGGAAGCAAGCAGTGCCGTGAGTTCGAGATTCTCACTCAGCAGGTACATGCCGATCAGGGCGATGGCCATCAAGGAGAAGGCAATGTGGACGCCACCCAGGACCAGCACGAACAGCGCGATGATGGCGAAGGCACCGATTAGCGGATCACTCATCGGTTCTCCTCGGACGCAGCTCCGCCCCCACGACGACCAAGCGATCTGGCCGCGGCGAGCGCGCTCTCAATGGTCATGGCCGCCGCGCATGTGACGACGATGAGCTTGAACGGCCACAAGGTCACGTTGAGCCCTCCCTCGCCCGAGAACTCACCAGTCCGCCAGGCATTGAGGAAAGGCTCCCAGGAGGCATGGGTCAGGAACAGGAAGAGAACCGTCGCAGCGATGTACGAGAACGTCAGGCTGGTTTGGGTGACCCGCGGACCTGCCCGGCCCACGAGCAGTGTGGCGCGGATGTGCACGTCGTGCCGCGTCGCGTAGGGCATGCAGAGGAAGCTGATCGCGACGACTGACTCGGTCGCAATGGTGACGGTGCCGACGAAGGAGTAGATTCCTAACGCCCGCCCCAGTGCATCAGCCGTGATCCACAAGCCCAGGACCGCGATCCAGATGGATGCTACGGCCATGGCGGTGCGACTGATGACACCCATCGCGCCGTCGACCGTGGAGTACAGTCGTCCACCGGCAGTCCGGGCGCCCGGGTGCGTTCCCGACGCGCTCACGCCAGACCCGGGGCCCTCCTGCATCGGGATGCTCGCTCGACCGCTCGTCGTCATTCGGCCACCGCGTACTCAAGCGGAAAGTTGTGCCCTCCGGCGACCTGGGCGTCGATGTACGCCTGGATGATCTCGGCGCCGGACATGCCCTGGTCGGCTAGGCTCACAGCGCTGGCGGACGGGAGCCCCTTCAGTTGCTCGGCCCAGGCTCGCCGACCAGACTCTGAGGGTTCGGCGACCTCGACTCCTTCGTTGCCGAGTTCGCTCAGAGCTGTTTGACCGACGGAGTTCACCCGCTGTGCAGCCTCTTTTTCCCACTCGAGACAGACCTCGCGCACAGTCGCTTGAACCTCCTCGGGCAGCGAATCCCACACGTCTGCGTTGATGTTCACTGAGCCAATGGGTAGCGACCCGAATTTCAAAGTGGCGAAATGGCCGGCCACTTCATTCAGACTGAGGGTCTGAATACCGCCGGGGTCGGTAATGGCACCATCAACGAGCCCGGTTTGGAACGACGTGTACCACTCAGCCCCGGGGAGCGACACTTCCGAAACGCCGAGACCGCTTAGCCATTCCAAGTTGCTTCCTGCACCGACGATGCTGCGCCCCCTCAGGTCGGAGGGCTCGGCCCACGCTTCGGTTGTCACAAGCCCGTAGTCACCCAGAGCGAAGAAGGCCAGCGGCTCCTGATTGTGGTCCTCGAAAAGGGCGCGAAGATCGGCGTTGCCCTCGTATACCGAACGGAATGCACCCAAGGCCACCTCAGCGTCAGGTGTGGAGAAGGGGACAAAGTATGGATAGTTCATCGCGCCCAGAGCGGTGGGCTCGTAGGGAAAAACTGTAGTGCCGAAATCGACTAGACCCGATTCAATGCCGGTCAACTCCTCGCCAACACCGACAAGAGTTCCGAACTGTTCGGTGATCTCAATCTCGTAGTCTGTCTCAGCGGCCACCCTGTCAATGAGCTGCGGAATGAGCTCGTCCTCGATTGCCTTCACGGCAACCAAGTTCGCCGACGGCACCGAGCTGCCAAAGGTCAGCTTGAGGGTCGCATCCTCGCTCGATGACCCTGACCCGCAAGCAGCCAACGTGCCGGTCAGCAGTGTCGCCGCGGCGACTCCGAAACTGAACTTCTTCATGTGCTTGCCCTTCTTTCTCGGCCGCGGGGTTCGCTGCGTGCTGACGCGTCAGGTCCGACTACCGCTGTCGATCAGGGCAACTCGCACTGTTGCACTTGGCGATTCTGTGACTACACACCCCACAAGATGTTGCAGTAAGTGTGTTGTGTCGTGCGCCACATGTCAAGGGGTCGCCCGCCAGCGCTATGCGCTCGGCAGCAACGCGACGCTCCGCTCACGCGCGCGGTCTCGCTATAGGCGAGCGCGAACCGCAGTCGACGGTGCGCGTGCGCCGGTCATGAAGGACGAGGCATCTGACGTGAGCCACGCAGCGGTAGGGCCAGCCCAGGCAAGACCCCGTCCGGCACATCAGGATCCGAGGTTGATGCGACGCGAGAAGCCCTCCGGGAAACCGTCGGGAACTCGGTCTCGAAGCATCCCGGGGCCGGAGCCGATTAGCGAGGCGGTCGAGCATCGCGGCAGCCCCGCAGGTCCGCCCATACGGTCACATCGGTCTCGACACGCACCACCCCCAGGCCGGCCCTCGGTAGCGGCTTAGCGCCGACCACTGCGCCGCGAGCCGCCAGGACCGAGTCAGCGGGGGCTTCAGCGAGACCCATCACCATCACAACACCGAGCCCGGCGACGCCCCTTTGCCGCGGCGACTCGGCGCCCACGTGGCGATTTACGCACCGTTCCAGCGACAATTATACAATGCAGCATAATGTGCTTGCTGTTGCTACATTATGGACTTACTGTTGCACGGAGCCACAGCGCTTCCTCGCGCTAGTTCGGCCAGCACCGCAGAAGGACTCCTCCATGACCAACCTCGCGCACCTGCTCGATGACACAGCACAGTTGCACCCCGACCGGCCGGCCGTGGTGGCCGAGGATCGGGTCGTCTCCTACCGGGAACTACTGCGGGCAGCTGAGACCGTCACCGCGACCCTGCGACAGCGCGGCGTGCAGCCCGGGGACCGCGTGCTGCTCGTGTGCCCGAACACCCCTGAGTTCACTGCGGCGTACTTCGGCATCCTCAAGTGCGGCGCGATCGTCGTGCCGCTGAACGTTTCGTTACGCCCGCGTGAGATCGCCTACCACATGCGCGACTGTCAAGCGGCGGCTGTCGTGGTGCATCACGGTGACGACTCGCCCGAGGGCGCCGCGTCAGCGAGGTCAGCGTTCGAGGCCGTCGAGTCCTGCGCCATCTGGCTCGACCTCGCCGACATCGACGCGGACCCTCCCCGAAAGCCCACAACCGACCCGCGAGAGGACGACGATACCGCCGTCATTCTCTACACTTCCGGCACGACTGTACAGCCCAAGGGAGCCGAACTTCGGCACCGAAACCTGCGCGACAACGCTCTTGTGACTCGCGAGCTCTACGGGATCGATCCCGCTCATCCCGACACCTACCTGTGTGTCCTGCCGCTGTTTCACTCCTTCGGCCAGTCGTGCCTGCAGAACAGCGCAATCGCCTTCGGAGGCACCCTCGTGCTGATGCGCAAGTTCGACGCACAGCGGGTGATCGACCTGCTGGCATCGGCGCAGGTGACCATCTTCGCAGGAGTCCCGACGATGTACTGGGCGATGCTCGGCGCCACCGGAGACCTCACGCAGCTCGAATCGATTCGCCACCACCTTCGAATCGCGTGCTCCGGAGGAGCAGCGCTGCCGGTGGAGGTCCACCGTCGATTCCGGAAGGTCTTCGGGGTCACGATCCTCGAAGGATACGGGCTGTCGGAGACCTCCCCGTCGGTCTCGTTCAATGTGCTCGGTCGACCACCTCGGGTCGGTTCTATCGGCGTGCCGATCCCGGGCGTACAGATGAAACTCATCGACCCGGATGGGAATGAGCTCACGGGCGATGACGGGATCTCCGCGGTCGGTGAGATCGCCGTCCGCGGACACAACGTGATGAAGGGGTATTACAGGCGCCCCGAAGCCACTCAGAAAGCACTCAGTGACGGATGGTTCCTTACCGGCGACTTGGCCCGCAGGGACGCCGACGGCTACTACTACATCGTCGACCGAGCCAAAGACCTCATTATCCGAGGTGGCTACAACGTCTACCCGCGCGAGATCGAGGAGGTCCTGTTGACCCATCCAGCCGTTTCATTGGCTGCTGTCGTTGGGATCCCGCACGAATCCTTGGGCGAGGAGATCAAGGCCTACCTTGTCCCCCGACCCGGCCACGATATCTCGGTTGACGACCTTGCTCGGTGGGCCCGCGATCAGTTCGCGGCCTACAAGTGCCCCCGGGTCTTTGAGGTTGTGGATCAACTGCCGATGACTAGCACCGGCAAAGTCCTCAAACGCCAGCTCGCCCAGAAGACACCGACGGAGAACCATGACTGACCAGTACGTCTCACGCCAGGACCTCGACTTCCTGATCGAGGACTGGCTCGAGACCTCAGCTCTGACCCTCAGGCCACGGTTCGCGGAGCATTCGGTCGAGACTTTCCGGGGCGCTCTGGACCTTGCCGCTGAACTCGCCGTTGCCAAGTTCGCACCTCACAACAGGACAGCGGACACCCAGGAGCCTTGCCTGCGCGACGACGGCACGGTCAGGCTGATTCCAGAGGTTCAGGTGGCGCTCGAGGCGTACTTCGCGTCCGGCCTCCACAGTGCCCCGTTCCCGGAGGCAGTCGGTGGTGCCGACCTGCCGATGACGATCCGCACCGGGGTCGGGCTGTGGTTCGCAGCCACCAACTGTTCGACAAGCGGCTACGCGAACCTCACTGCGGCAGCAGCAAACCTGCTGCTCGCCCATGGTTCGACCGACGTCATCAATCGGTTCGCACGCCCGCTGATCGCCGGGCGGTTCTTCGGAACGATGTGCCTGTCAGAGACACAAGCCGGCTCATCGCTGGCGGACATCACCACACGAGCCACTCGCCAGTCCGACGGTACGTACCGGATTCACGGCGACAAGATGTGGATCTCCGCCGGCGACCACCAGATGGGCGAGAACATCGTGCATCTGGTTCTCGCGCGAACCGACCGCATCGAGAGCGGCATCCGGGGAACATCGCTGTTCGCCGTCCCGAAGTACCTGGTGGGTGAAGACGGAGCGGTCGGTGAACGAAACGACGTGACACTGGTCGGGCTCAACCACAAGATGGGCAACCGTGGCACGACCAACACCGTCCTTTCGTTCGGCAGCGGTGACCACGAGCCCGGAGGTCGTCCTGGTGCGGTCGGCCACCTGGTCGGCGAGGAGAATCGCGGCATCTTCCACATGTTCCACATGATGAATGAGATGAGGATCGCCGTCGGTTTAAGCGCTGTCGGTCTCGGCTCTGCTGGTTATCTCGCTTCGCTGGAGTACGCCCGGACCCGGCGCCAGGGCCGTCGAGCACCCAGCTCAGAGCCGGTACCCATCATCGAACACCCAGATGTGCGCCGGATGTTGCTGGCCCAGAAGTCCTATGTTGAAGGGGGGCTCGCTCTTGTTCTCTATTGCGGGCGTCTCATGGACGACGCCGCCACGGAGCAGACAGCAGCTCGGCGGGAGGATGCGGCGGCCCTCCTCGATCTCCTCACCCCCGTCGCCAAGTCGTTCCCAGCCCAGTGGTGCCTCGTGGCCAATGATCTGGCCATACAGGTTCACGGCGGCTACGGCTACACGCGCGACTATCCGGTCGAACAGCACTACCGCGACAACCGGCTCAACCTGATTCACGAGGGAACGCACGGCATCCAAGCGGCCGACCTCCTCGGGCGCAAGGTTCGCGCTCGCGACGGAGCAACCCTTGCCCGCCTTACTGAACTCATGCGATCCACCATCGGCCGTGCTCGCAATTCGAGCAGCGAGCGCAAACAGCTTGGCGCCGAGCTGCTGCGGAGGGTCGAGCGGCTGGAGACGACTACTGCCGCCATCTGGCAGGACGATGATGTGGCGGATCCCCTCGCCAACGCCACGATCTACCTGGAAGCGTTCGGCCATGTTGTCGTAGCTTGGTTGTGGCTAGAGCAGCACATCGCCACTCAGAACCGAGACACCGACTTTCACAGCGGCAAACGCTTGGCTGCTCGCTACTTTTTCGAGTACGAACTACCACGCACCGATTCTCAGTGGGATGTACTCGCCCAGCGCAACACCCTGCTGCAGGATGTGGAGCCGACTTGGCTATGAAGTCGGCTGGCCGACGCTTACGGTCCGCTGGAGCGAGTTCGCGCCACCGGAACGGACCGCGCAACCGGCGCGTGCCCATCGGTTGGGCCACGCATCGCGGTGGTCGAACGGTGAACGACCGCGTCCCCGGGTTCGTACGGCACGTGTCAACCGTCATGAGAATGGCTCCGTGACGACCCAGGCGCTCCGGGCTGAGGAACCTCCCAGGAAAGCCAGCCGCGATGACGCGCTTCGTCTAGCCCGTCGTAAGTATCTGGCTGGCGAGAGGATCCGCGTCAGCTCCATGGCGCAGGAACTGGGAGTCAACCGGGTCACCCTGCACCGTTGGGTCGGTACGAAGGACTCACTGCTGGTCGAGGTCATCTGGAAACTCACAGAGGACAGCCTGGTCGCGGCATGGGACCAATTGCGCGACTCCCCCGGCCCGCGTGTCCCGGCGATCCTGGGACGATGGCTGCGAGACACCCTGGAACAACCTGGCGCGCGCAAAATCGCCTTGACGCACGATGAGCATTTCATGCGGCTCATGACCTTGGGTAGCCACAACTATCAGCCGCGACTTGTCCGTACCGTCCGATCCTATATTGCCGAGGACGTCGCGGAGAACCGCATCCGCAGCACACTCTCGCTCGACGAGCTTGCCTACGCCTCCGTCCGTATCGCCGAGTCTTACCACTATCTTCCGACAATCACCGGACAACCACCAGATCCAGACAGTGCGGAAAGAGTGCTGCGGGAACTTCTTCGACCGTGAGGGCAGCAGTGCCGCCCGTCAACGAACCCCTTGACGATACGGCAGTGCCACGAAGTACTCTTCAGGGCCCGCCGACCCGTTTGAGAGGTGTCGACGACGAGGAGCCCGGACTACACCAGGACCCTCCATCAGCTCCGAGGCGTTTCGGATCCGTCGTATTCTGTGGGCATGACGACCACAGACCTAGAGGTCGAGAGGAACTCGCGGCGACCGGGACGGGCAGACGCCATTCGTTTGGCTCGTCGCCGCTACCTCGCCGGGGAGAAGGTCGACATCAGCGCGATCGCCCAGGAGCTGGGGGTCAATCGCGTCACCCTTCATCGATGGGTTGGTACGAGAGACTCCCTCCTGGTGGAGGTCGTGTGGTCGTTGACCGAACGTAGTCTCACACAGGCGTGGGCGGAGGTTCGCGATCGTCCCGGCCCGCGTGTACCCGCGGCACTCGGACGTCATCTTCGCGCAATCCTGGAACAGCCCGGCGCACGTCAGATCGCCCTGCAACATGACGAGCATTTCATGCGGCTCATGACCCTCGGTACTTTCGCCTACCACCCGCGACTCGTCAACCTCATCAAGGGTTTCCTCGCTGAGGACCTCGCCGAACACCGCGTGCGGAGTTCGCTGTCCTTGGACGACTTGGCCTATGCGACCGTCCGGATCTCCGACTCCTACCACTATCTCCCGACCATCACCGGTCAACTTCCTGATCCTGAGGGAGCAGAGCGGGTACTCGGGGAACTTCTCCGTCCCTGAGCCTGCCAGCCCGCGTACGATCACCGCCGAATGACCGGCAACACCAGCCTGCTGGGGTGGTTCGCGCCGCGCAGGATCCGGTTGATGGCTCTGATCCCGTCCCGCCCGGCCGACTCGCTCGCTACGTCGCGGCCGGTGTTGGGGTTGCAGTCGTAGCGCGGGAAGTTGCTGCTCGACACCTCCACCCGGATCCGGTGTCCGCGACCGAACACGTTCGAGGTGACACCGAGGTTCAGCGTGATCTCGTACACGCGCCCAGGCTCCATGCTCGCAGGGCGATCGAGTCCATCGCGGTAGCGCATCCGCAGGATGCCGTCCGTGAGGTAGATCGCTCGACCGTCAGGATGTACGTCGACCAGCTTGCCGGTGAAATCGGTATCCCGCGCTGAGGACGTCGCATGGAGGACGAGGGCGACGTGACCTGTGACCTCGATGGGGTCCTGCAGGATGGGCGAGGTGAAGCACAGGACGTCAGGTCGAGCTTCGACCGCTCGTTGATCGACCGGACCGATGGCGTTCAGAGCGATACCTCGCCAGCCCATCCGTCCGCCCATCGTCGGCGTGGGATCGGCCGGATCGAACACATAGGTATCGACCGCTGACGCGGAGGGTAGGTCCGTCGACAGACCACCCTCATTTCCGATGCGGTTCACTCCAGGAGCTCCCTCGAGGTAGTGATCGACATACTGCGTGTCCGGCAGCGGCCAGTCGGCTTCGTCGCGCCACTGGTCGATGCCCATGACGAAGATGCGAACGGGAGCATCCTCGTCGTTCGGCGCCGTGCCGTGGATGGAGCGGTCGAAATGGTCGAGGTGTGCACGGGTCAAGCCCACTGTCGCTGCCCCGGCCGCTGGTCCAAAGTGGCGGTCGAGGTAGACGCCTGTCTGATTTACGTGGTCCCACGGACCGATGATCAGCCTCTGTCCGGAGCGGGCTTCCTCCGTTCCAGCTCCGGAACGCAGGCGCATGTACGACCTCACCGTGTCCTCGATGAAGATGTCGAACCACCCGCCGAGGTGCAGGGCGGGCACCAGAACGTCGGCTGGGCGTTCCGCCGGATTGAGAGTCCGCCAGTGTTCGTCCAACTCGGGATGTGTCGTCAGGTCCGACCACCACGGCAGCTGTTGTGAAAGCAGGAACTGCTGATTAGGCGGCACCGACAGATGTGGAACTGGATCGTCGGCCATGGCTTGTAGGCGAGCCACCACCTCCACGTCACCTTCGCCCGCAGCAAGAGAGCGCCGAGCATCGACCAGCGCCAGACCGACCGACCACATGAGCACGCTGTGCCACGACATCGCCCCTCCGCTGGAGTACCACGCGGCGTGGAAGTCGGTCGCGCTGAACCCGGAGGCCAAGGCGCGCAGACCCTCCGGCGACCGACTGGCAGCCATCCACTCAGCCATCGCGAGATAGGAGAGCCCGTACATGCCGACGGACCCACTGCACCACTCCTGGCGGCGGATCCAGTTCAAGGTGTCGAGCCCGTCGTCAGTCTCGTTGACCCACGGCGCGAACTCACCCTCCGAGTCGTAGGTACCCCGACAGTCCTGCCACACGACGGCGTAACCGGCCATCACCAGATCGAACGGATTGGGAAGCATCGCGTGAGTGACGACGCCCGGGTAAAGCTGTTTGCCATACGGCAGCCTCATCAGCAGCGCGGGGGCCGGCAGCTCATGCGGAATCAGCAGCGTAGTCGCAAGGCGCACTCCATCGCGCATCGGAACCATGACGTTGGGCACCCACCGCGCAGACGTACCCGCGGCTCCTATACCGAGAGAGATACCGTCGGGACAAGGTTCTTCTCTCGGCTCAGTCATGCGATCTCCCGTGCTAGAAGCTTCGTTGGTCATCTAGTAACCGCATGAGTGCTCGCATGCGGCCAGTGCAAGCGGGCGCGTTACCGAAAGTTCCTCGGTTGGCCCTGCCCGTGGGTGTCCGGACTGTCGACATGATCGCCGCCGCGTACGATCAGCCCTCCTCATCAACGAAACAATATTCGATAGTGTAGTTACAGGAAAGCCTTTGTGTTTCCTCCACCTTAGAAGGTCTGCGTTTTCGACGGCTGTGACGTTTGCGGACGCTTTCCCAGCTCGGTGTGGTTCGGGCCTGGCACGTGGGCCGGGGCAGGTAGTAAGAGTCAAGCTGCAAGATCAGCAGCAACGCGAGCCGAGCGCAATCACGCGCACAGCACAACTCACGACGAGGGCCGTCGCCACCTCGCCGCGGAGAACAGCACAAACCCCCACCCGCGGTGACCCGGGCAGGGGTTTGAACATGCAACGTGTGGTGGAGCTAAGGGGATTCGAACCCCTGACCTCTTCCATGCCATGGAAGCGCGCTACCAACTGCGCCATAGCCCCGTTGAACCTCGTCAACCTTACCCGATGAAGATCAGACGGCCCAACCCGGGGTCCGTTTCCGGTCAGCGGACCATCGTGGTCTCGATACGCCGCTCGTTCCTCGCGACTACTCGACCACCGACGAGAGCGACCCCGCTCGTTCCTCGCGGCTACTCGACCACCTATGACGTTCCAGTTACTGAGGAGCGGCCGAGGTCAACTCAGCGCCCTGCGAGTTCGTCTTGCTGAACACCAGCAGGGCCTACGCGAGAACTTCGCGGGCTAACCAGTCAAGGTGCGCGGTGATCTGCGCGGGAGTCAGGCGTGTCCGTTGGTGGCGGTAGAGCTCGGGGTCGACGGCCCCCAAGAGCAGGTCGGCGCGAGGGCCGGCCCCGTCGACGCCGGCCTCCCTGAGCAAAGCGGCGACGTGCACGCGCCAGAAATCATAGGCGCCGGCGGCGTAGCGTGCCGGGCCGGTCTCGCGGGCCAGGAGGAGGAATCCGAAACATTCAAGCAGGTCGACCATCGCCGCGAAGAAGGCCGCGAGCCGCTCCGCTGGTGGCGCGCCAGGGCCGAGCGGCGGGCGACCGCAGAGCAGTCGCTGTTGCAGGTCGCGTTCGTGATCGTCCAACAGCGCCGTGGCGATGGAAGCCACGTCCGGGTAGCGCCGATACAGGGTCGCGCGACCCACGCCGGCGGCGCGGGCGATCTGCTCCATCGTGACCGCCCGCGGGTCGCCGGATGCGAACAGCTCCGTCGCGGCATCGAGCACCCGCTGCCGGTTGCGGGCAGCGTCGGCTCGCTCGCGCCCGGGGGCGGAGCCGGAGCCCAGCAGGTCGTCCCGATCGGCTCGGACCGGTCGGCGAGCAGTGTCGTCGGAGTCGGGGGCGTTCATCACTTCGCATTGTCCTCGCATCCGCCCGCGGCGACAACAGGTGGACGCAGTGACCGCTTAGCCGTAGGGTCCTAAGTGGACATCATGACCACTTGATCGAGGAGCGCAGCGATGGAGGCACTGTTGTTGCCGGCGGGGGCAGTGGCGATCGGGGTTCTCCTGGCGGTTCAGGCGTCGGTCAACCCGCGCTTGGCCAGGGCCGTCGGAACGCCCTACGGCGGAGCGACGGTTCAGTTGTGGGTCGCTGTGGCGCTGCTGGTCCTGACGGCTGTGGCGGCCGGTGCTTTCGATGCGTTCGGCAGGCTCGGCGCTGCGCCGGGTTGGTATCTGCTGGGCGGGCTGGCCTCCCCGCTGTACATCACGTGCGGCATCCTGCTGTTTCCCCGAATCGGTGCGCTGGCCGCGGGTGGAATGTTCGTCGCCGGGCAAGTGCTGGGCTCAGTGGCACTCGACGTGTTCGGCCTGCTCGGCCTGGAGCGTCAACCCGCCACACCGCACCTGGTCGCGGGCGCGGTACTGGTGCTTGCCGGCATCGGGGTCGTCGTCCGCGGGCAGGCCACGGCGACACCGACGGCCGCGCTCGCATCCAGCGCGCCGCGTGGCGACCGACGAACCCCATCGCTCGCCGGTGTCGCTGACGGCCGGGCGGGTGCGGGTTGGATCGCGCTGGGCCTGGTCGCCGGGGCAGCGCTGCCCTTCCAAGGTGCGGTCAACGCGCGCCTTCGCACCGTGCTGGTCGATCCGATCACGGTCGCGCTGACCAGTTTCGTCGTCGCCGCCGTCACGATCACCCTGGTCCTCGCGGTGCTCCGCATGACCGGGGCGGCCTCGCCGCTGCACCTGGCCGGGGTGCGGACCATGCCCTGGTGGGGATGGTTGGGCGCGCTGTGTGCGGTGCTGTACGTCACCGGCACCTTCTTGCTGATCCCCCGTATCAGCGCCGCCGTCACCATCGTGCTGACCGTCACCGGACAACAGCTCGCCGGCGCGGTGATCGACGCCCGTGGCGCATTCGGCCTCCCGCGCCGCCCGGTCACGATGCTGCGCGCTCTCGGGCTGGCCTTGCTGCTCGGCGGGTGCCTTCTCGTCGAACTCGCCTGAGCCGTCGAGCTCAGCCGGGTTCGTCGACGGGGCGCTCGGTCTGCTCGTCGTCGGACAGCACCGGCTCGGGCAGGCTGCCGGTATTCCATTCCGTGAGCCGCCACTCGGCCCAGTCGCCGTGACGGCTCTCCTCGAGAATCGACCAGTTGCAATTGGCGAGACCGCCGAAGAGCCGCCAGGAGGCCACCTCGAAACCGAGGAACGCGCACAGGCCCGTGCGCAGCAGTGCGCCGTGGGCGACCACCACCAGAGTGTCGCCGAGCGGCAGGTCCTCGAGGTGGTCCTCGAGTGCCGCCGCGAAGCGACGCCCGGCCTGCTCGTGCGTCTCACTGCCGGGGATCTTGGTCTCATCCCCGCTCACCCAGGCCTGCATCCCCTCGGGAAATGCCTCCCATGCCTGGGGCCAGGTCAGGCCCTCACGGGCGCCGAAGTCCATCTCCCGGAAGCGCTTGTCGAGCTCGACCGGAATACCGGTCACCGCACTGAGCGCGGCGGCGGTCGACGCCGCACGCTTGAGATCGGACGACAGGATGCGGCTGGGCTCGAGCGCCGCGAGGTATCCAGCGGCATCACGTGCCTGAGCAAGGCCGACGTCGTCGAGCGGCACGTCACTCTGGCCCTGCACGCGGCCGGCGAGGTTCCACGCCGTGCGTCCGTGGCGCCAGACGATGACGCGACGCGATCGGGTCATTGCGACAGTCCGAGCTCGATCGTCGGGCAGTCACTCCAGAGCCGCTCGAGGGCGTAGAACGCGCGCTCCTCGACGTGCTGGATGTGGACGACGATGTCGGCGTAGTCGAGCAGCACCCATCGGCCCTCGCGTTCCCCTTCGCGGCGGATGGGTTTGGCGCCGAGCCCGAAGAGCTTCTCCTCGACGGCGTCGCGGATCGCCGACATCTGCGGCGGATTGGCACCCGAACACAGCACGAAGGCGTCGGTGATGACCAGTTGGTCGGACACGTCGAAGGCGATGATGTCGGTGGCTTGCTTGTCGTCGGCGGCCGCGGCGGCGGCACGCGCGAGTTCGAGGGCGCGGTCGGTGGCGGTCATGGTGAGTCCTCACGGTGGTAGAGGCGGTGCTTACCGATGTACTGGACGACCCCGTCGGGAACGAGGTACCAGACCGGTTCGCCTTTCTGGACGCGCTGGCGGCAGTCGGTCGAGGAGATCGCCAGCGCCGGAATCTCGACCAACGTCACGCGGTCGGCCGGCAAGCCCTCGAGCGTCTTCTCGTCCAGCTCGTGTCCGGGCCGCGTGCAGCCGACGAAGTGCGCGAGCTCGAACAGCTCGTCGTGGTCGCGCCATGTCAGGATCGCGGCCATCGCGTCGGCACCGGTGATGAAGTACAGGTCGGCGTCGCGATGCTGGCGGGACAGATCCCGCAGCGTGTCGATGGTGTACGTCGGACCGCGCCGCTCGATGTCGACCCGGCTGACTTGGAAGCGCGGGTTCGCCGCGGTCGCGATGACCGTCATGAGGTAGCGATCCTCCGGCGGCGAGACTGCGCGGTCGGCCTTCTGCCAGGGCTGCCCGGTCGGAACGAAGATGACCTCATCGAGGTCGAACCACGACTGCACCTCGCTCGCGGCGACGAGGTGCCCGTGATGGATGGGATCGAACGTCCCGCCCATCACCCCGATGCGGCGGCGTTCGCTGGCGGCCATGCGGCTCAGGTGTGCTCGCGGCCCTTGCCGAAGGCGAGGAGGATGAACAGCAACACCAGGAGGATGCCCAGCGCGGCCACCCCGACGAGAGCCGGGTGAACGGCCGGTTCATGAGCGGCTTCCTCGGCGAACTTCAGCAGATCGAGCATGCGCTTAATCTACCAGCGCGGCCAGCGGGGCCGACCGATGGCGTGATCTGACCTTCCCGCGCCATCCCAAGGCGCGCGAAATCGCCGTGGCGCTCGTGCGCAGCGCGGGCACCACCCGTTGAGGTATCGACCGATCATTAGGGACGATCAACGAGAGCGCGGCGCAGACCGTGCCGAGCGCGTCGCGAATCGGCGCGGAGATTCCGGCGGTGTCGGGCGACAGCCACGCGTCGAGCCGGCAGAAGTCGTCACGTCGCGCCCGAGCCAGCACCCCTTCGACCTCCTCACGCGTCGGCACGTGTACCGCGGCGAACGGGGGCGGTCCCGCGACCAGCCAGTAGTCGGAGATGTCCTCCTCGATGATCTGCTCGACGCGCTCACGGTCGTCGAGGAACGCGGCCAGCAGCAGACCCGAGGAGTTGATCTTGGCCGGCATCCGCTCGCCGGTCTGCGTGATGTTGGTGATCGCACCACGCGCTCGCAACCGTTCGACGTACAGCACCTCCGTGCCGTCGAGCACGGCCAGCTGGGTGTTGTGGCCGACGGTCGCGTGGAGATCCTGCATGAACGGCAGGGCGACCGTTCGGACCGCGGTGGCGTTGGACGCGCGATACCCGAGCTCCCACAGCCGGACGGAGGCCCGAAGCCGGTCGCCCTCCCCCACGCGTTCGAGCAGCCCGACACGGACCAGCTCGCCGACGTACCGGTAGACGGTCGGTAACGGGATGCCCGTCCGCTCGGCGAGCTGCGCCACGGAGAGGGCGGGGCACGACGGCGTGAACGACTCCAGGATGCGCAGCACCCGGCCCAAGTACGAGTTGTCGCTGCTGTGATCCTTCACGCCGCCGCCTCTCTCACCGCACGCCGGTGAAGTCGAAGTCCTCCTCCACGACCCGGTGCGTCAACTCCCAGTAGTCCGCCAACTCCAGCGGCCAGTTCTGAGAGACACGACCGTACTGGTTCTGATACCACGTCGATACGCCGGGAACGCCCCAGGCCCGACGTCGGTTCGCCGCATCGACACGCTCCGCGAAGCGCTCGTAGGCTTCCACGGTCGGCGCCATCGCCTCCGCTTGGCGCCGCACGAGGGTTTCCAGGCATCGCACGACATACTCCGCCGCGCACTCGGACATGAACACGATGCTGCCGTTCGCGGCCAGCCCCGAATTGGGTCCCAGCAGCATGAACAGGTTCGGAAACCCGGGAACGCTCGTCGTGGCGTACGCTCGTGCGTCACCCTTCCAGTGCTCGCTCAACGTCCGTCCCTCGCGTCCCACGATCCGCATCGGAGCGAGGAACTCCTCGGCCCGGAACCCGGTGGCGAAGACGATGACGTCGGCTTCGACCGAGCTGCCGTCTGCGGCGATGAGCCGGCGGCCCTCCACCCGGACGACGCCGCTGCGGACGACATCGACATGATCGCGACGCAGAGCACGTCCCCAGGAGCCGTCGTCGCGCAGCATCCGCTTCGCGCCCGGCGGATAGCTGGGGGTGCACACGGCGAGCAGGTCCGGACGGTCGGCGAACTGGCCGCGCAGCGCGTCGAGCAACTCCTCGCGGAATTCGGCGTTCAGTCGCGACACCGTGCCCGGCTCCGACCAGCCGGGGTCGACCTCGACCAGTGGGAGCCACGCCTCCATCGAGGCCACGAACTGCCAGAACCGGTACCACCGTCCGTAGCCGGGGACCTGCTCGAAAAGCCTCCGCTGCGCCCCGTCGATGGGCTGCGTGTAGTGCGGCGTGGGCAGCATCCACGGGGCGTTGCGCTGGAAGACGGTGAGCCGGGCGACGTCGTCCACCACCGCCGGGACGATCTGGAAGGCGCTGGCCCCCGTCCCCACGACCGCGACCTCGCGCCCGGCCAGCTCCACGCCGTGGTCCCACGTCGCCGAGTGCATGACGTCCCCAGGGAACTCGTCCAACCCGGGAATGTCGGGGATGCGAGGTCGATTGAGCTGCCCCACGGCCGTCACCAGCACGTCGCAGCGGTACACCTCCCTGCCCTGTGGCGCATGGACGGTCACGACCCATTCGGCGGTCGACTCCTCCCACACGGCCTCCTCGACCTCGCGGCCGAAGCGCACGGCGTCGCGCAGCCGGAACTGCGAGGAGACCTCGATGAGGTAGTCACGCAGATCCGGCTGCTGCGAGAAGTGATCCGGCCACACCGGACGCTGGGCGAAGCTGTAGCTGTAGGTGAAGTTCGGGGTGTCGAGCCGGCACCCCGGATAGGTGTTCTCCCACCAGGTACCGCCGACCTCCTCGTTCTTGTCGAGCACAGTGACGTCGACGCCCGCTGCCCGCAGATTGACCGCAGCCGCCAGTCCGGAGACTCCCGCGCCGACCACGACGGCGCGCAGTCCCGACGCCGTCAAGTCCACCGGTGTCGGCGGGCCGACGAGCTCATGACGCAGGAGATCGTCGGCGCCGTCGCGCAGCCGGCCGGCGAGGAAGGACAGGCTCGGCTCGATGAGTTCCTCACGCAACGCCGGTTCGCGCCCGAGAACGTCGGGCAACGCCGCCGCGATGAGCTTCTTCGCCCGCTCGACTGCCGGCTCGTCCATGCCGCCGTGTTTGACGAGGTGGGCGCCGCGCTGACGGTGCGGCGGAGCGAGCCCGGGGTCGAGGAAGGCGCGGTCGCCCGTGGCGTGCGCCATGGCCGCCAGCAGGGGCGGGATCTCCGCCCCTGCCAGCAGTTCCTCGATCTGATCGACACTCACGAGGGGAAGCGTCACCGATCCTCACCCCGGTCGGCGAACATCGCAAGCACCTTCGCGAGCTCGGCGGGCAGCTCGACGTTGGGCGCGTGGCCGCAGTCCATCGTGAGCGCCTCGCCGTGCGGCGCGAGGTCCGCCAGCTGCTTCGCCCAGCCCTGGTCGAGCAGTCGGTCGCGGGCGCCCTCGACGAACAACACCGGAAGCCGCAACTCGGCGAGCCGGTCGAGGAACGGGTCCTTCACGTCCGGGCGCTCGGCCCGGGGGTTGCGCAGGCGGGGGGCGTTCATCGCCTCCCAGTGCCCCGGCACGAGGCTGTTCTCGAGCCGCTGGCGCGCATGCTCCTCGAAGGCGTCCGCGTCGGCGACGAGCCACGACGTGAGTCGACGGGCATCCTCGATGGTGGGATCGAAGCTCCCGATCGCCTCGACCCCTTCCGGAACGCGATAGAGCCCACCGGCCCCGGTGATGCTCACGACTCCCCGAGCGCGCCACGGATTCTCCGGCTCGAGGGCGGCTCGCAGGGCCAGGGAACCGCCGAAGGAGGTGCCGACCGAGACCACCTCGTCGAGATCGAGAGTCTCCACGAGGCGTGCGACCTGGCGGATCTTCGACGGATAGGGCGCCTCGCCGAAGTGCACCACTTTGTCGGAGCCGCCCCATCCCAGCAGGTCGGGGGCGACGAGATGGAAGTGGGCTTCCAGCTCCTCGATCACCTCGGACCAGCAGAGCTCGGCGCTGGCGCCGAAACCGCCGTCGTGGATCAACAGCAGCGTCTCTCGGGAACGGTGCCCTGCCTCGATGTACCGGGTGCGGAGCCCGTCGATGACGGTGGTGTGGATACGAGCCATGGGTCAGCCTCTCGTCGTGGTGGGGGTGGCGGCGGCCGCCGCGGAGATGTCTTGGCCGGTGCGGTCCTTGACCTTCCAGACCACCGCGAGCGCGATGAGCGCCCAGAGCGCGAGGTAGGCCGCGACCGGCATCGTGGAGCCCGTCGAGGTCTGCAGGGCCGAGGCGATAGTGGGCGCGAAGCCGCCGCCGATGATCGAGCCCAAGGCGTAACCGAGCGAGGCGCCGGTGAAACGGACCTGGGCGGGGAACATCTCGGCGTACATCGCCGACTGCTGTCCGTACGAGAAGCTCAGGCCCACCGCGAGACCCGCCAGCGCCACGACGAGCGCGAGGTAGGAACCGGTGTCGATGAGCAGGAACATCGGGAACACCCAGACCGCGAGGCTGATGAACCCGATCTTGTAGGTGTTGACGCGACCGATCCGGTCCGAGAGCGCGCCGGCCCAGATGGTCAACGCGATCCACAGCACGTTGACGACCGCGATGATCGTCAGCACACCGGTGCGATCGAGCCCGAGGGAGTTCGTCGAGTAGCTCAGCACGTAGCCGCCGAGCACCATGTAAGCGGCGGCGTTGACACCGGCGTACGCCCAAGTGGCTTGAAACAACTCGGTCTTGTGACGCTTCAGCACCTGCGCGATCGGGGCGGAGGCGCGCTTGCTCGTCTGTTCCAATTCCTCGAACACCGGGCTCTCACCCACGCGGCGGCGGATGTACAGACCGACCACCAGGAGCACGATGCTGCCGAGGAACGGCAGGCGCCAGCCCCACGCCATGAATTGCTCGGCCGTGGTCGTGGCGCTGACGATCGCGAGCGCTCCCGTGGCCAGCAACATGCCCGCAGCGGCACCGATTTGCGGGAAGGAACCGAAGTACCCGCGGCGATGATCCGGCGCGTGCTCCACGGCCATCAAGGCCGCCGCACCCCACTCACCGCCGGTAGAGAGCCCCTGCACGATACGCAGCAGTACCAGAAGCAGCGGGGCGAGGACTCCGATCTGCGCGGCCGTCGGCGTCAGGCCCATGAGGACCGTCGCGGTGCCCATCATCGTCAAGGTGACGACAAGCAGCCTCTTACGTCCGATGCGGTCGCCCAGGTGGCCCGCGATGGCCGCGCCGAGTGGCCGGAAGAAGAACGAGATACCGACTGACATGAAAGCGACGATCTGCGCCATGGCGCCCGACGTCGCGTGCGAGAAGTACAGCGGCGCGAACACCAGCGCCGCCGCGTTGGCGTAGATGAAGAAGTCGTACCACTCGATGGTGGTGCCGATCATGGTGCCGGCGAGCACCTTGCGTTGCTCGGCCGCGGTCGATCGCGGACCGCGGGTGCCGATGGGTGAGGTCACGGGATACTCCTGTCTGCTTCACGCCACCGATGGCGGCGTGGGCCACGTCACATGGCCAGACGAGGATGGCGTTCCCGGGGCCTACCCTCCAACCAGGATTATCGGGATCCGAGAACCGCGGTCAGCGCAGCTGCCCGTCGCCGGTCACGATGTAGGTCGTGGTGGTCATCTCCTGCAGCCCCATCGGCCCACGCGCGTGCAGTTTCTGGGTCGAGATGCCGATCTCGGCACCGAAGCCGAATTCGCCGCCGTCGGTGAACCGGGTGGACGCGTTGACCATCACGGCAGCAGAGTCGACCCCACGCGAGAACCGGTGCGCAGCCTCGAGCGAACGCGTGACGATCGCCTCGGTGTGGCCCGAGGAGTACTGGCGGATGTGCGCGATCGCCTCGTCGAGAGAGTCGACGACGCGCGCGGAGATCTCCGAGGCGAGGAACTCGGTGGCGTACGCCTCCTCGGTGGCCCGCTGCACCGTGGGATCCACCGCCATGAACGCGGGATCACCGTGGATGACGACCCCGTGCTCACGCAGCGTCGCGACGACCCGCGGCACGAACTCGTCCGCCACCGCCTTGTGGACGAGCAGCGACTCGGCAGCGTTGCAGACGCTCGTGCGGTGGGTCTTGGAATTGAGGACGATGTCCAGAGCCATGTCCAGGTCGGCGTCGTGGTCGACGTAGACGTGGACGTTCCCCGTACCCGTCTCGATGACCGGCACCGTCGACTCCTCCACCACGGTACGGATGAGTCCCGCTCCTCCGCGCGGGATGACGAGATCGACGAGACCGCGCGCCTGCATCAGGTGCGCGGCCGACGACCGGTCCTCGGCGGAGATCGCCTGGATGACGTCGGCCGGAAGCCCCGCCGACACCACGGCGCTGCGCATGACGTCGACGATCACGGCGTTGGAGCGCGCTGCGCTCTTGGAGCCTCGCAGCAGCGAGGCGCTCCCGGACTTGAGACAGATCGCCGCGGCATCGGCGGTGACGTTGGGTCGTCCTTCGTAGATCATGCCGATCACGCCCATGGGAACACGGATCTGACGCAACTCCAACCCGTTCGGCAGGATCGAGCCGCGGACGACCTCGCCGACCGGGTCGGGAAGCGCAGCGACGTCGCGCACACCTTGGGCGAAGCTCGCCACACGTGCTGCGTCGAGCGCGAGTCGGTCGATGACGTTCTCCGGCGTTCCGTCCTCGCGTGCGGCGGCCACATCGGCCTCGTTCGCGTCGAGGATGCGGGCAGTGGACTCCACCAGCGCGTCGGCCATGGCGGTCAACGCCGCGTCCTTCTCGGCCCGGGTCGCGAGCGCCAGCACAGCGGCGGCCTGACGGGCCCGGCGGGCTGCGTCGTGAACGTGCTCCTTCATGCCCGCATTCTAGGCGCTCTGCTCCGAGCAGCGGGACCGGCGCTCATGACGGGCCGGCGCACCTCAGCCCTCGAGATCGGCCAGCCGCTCCTCGGCGTCGGTGAGCTTGTTCCCGTCGACGGCGACGACCCGGTGGAACCAGGTGATCGCCTCGTCACGACGACCCGCGGCGAGCAGCGTGTCTGCGTACGCATAGCGCAGCCGGGCCACCCAGTCAGCGCGGTTCTTGCTCAGCAGGTTCTCGGTCTCGAGCAACTGCAGCGCCGCCTCGAGCTGCCCCATATCGCGACGAGCCCCGGCCATGACGATGGTGAGTTCGGCGTTGCCAGCTTCGTCCAGCTGAGCGCGGATCTCCGGCGTGTCGTATTCGAGCGCCTTCTCCGGGCGCTTCAGCGCCCGCTCGCAGTCGGCCATCATGGCCGCGTAGATCAGCCGCCCGGTGATGCGGCGAGCAGCGCGAAACTCCGACAGCGCTTCGGACCAGTTGCCCAGCGCGTACGCGGTCTCCCCGGTGGCCTCACGGACGAGCCCGTTACGCATCGCGCGCGCACGCGCCGCGAGCGCATGCTGGTGAGCGAGCGCTGGATCCTCGTGCAGGAGCGAGCCGGCCATCACCAGGTGACGAGCCACCTTCTCGGCGAGTTTCGGTGGGAGCCCCTGCAGTTCCTGCCGCGCGAAACGGTCGAGATCTTTGGCGCTGACATCGTCAGGGATCGGCGGCCCGTCGTACGTCTTCTGAGCGTCGGTACGATCCTTGGGCTCGGGACGGCGGGGAGCGCGTGCAGGTCCTCCACGTTTACCGCCGGCCGCCGGCGCGCCCCGACCGCCGCGGCGCTCGGGAGCGCCAGGACGTCCCGTTCTCTTCTGCGGGCCCTTGCCCGCGCCTCCACGACCCTGGTTCGGGCGGGGCCTCTTCGATTCAGCCATGACTCTTCCTTGATACCAGGATGCGCATCGTTGCGGCGATCCTGGGGGTAAATGCAGCGAGGCCGCCCCAGGGTTGGGGCGGCCTCGCGCTGTGTGGTTGTCCGGCGACGTCCTACTCTC
>NZ_RDBF01000050.1 GCF_003674095.1 Aeromicrobium phragmitis | reverse complement strand
GCTCCCGCCGATCATCTACGGCCACAGCATGGGCGGCTTCGTCGCGTTGACCGCGGCGCGCGAGCACGGCGATCGGATTCGCGGCGTCGTGGCCATCGACTCGCCCGTGCGCAGAGTCTCCCCGGAAGCGGGCATGTGGCGTGCGCAGCGGGCCAATCCCGACGCCGTCAAGTACTACGCCGACCGCGCGGAGATCCTCGCCCGGTTCCGTACCGTGCCGGAGGACCCGGCCTGCCTCGACTACGTGCTGGCGCACGTCGCCGCGGAGTCGGTCACCAAGACCGAGGCCGGTTGGCGGTGGAAGTTCGACCCGCGGGTGTTCCTGTCGGCCATGATGCAGCCGGAGGACCTCGCCGGTGCCGCTTGCGACGTCGCGCTGCTGCGCGGCGAGCGGGGTATGGCGACGCACGACATCACCGAGGTCGTGCGTGAGCGACTCGGCGGTACGGTACCCGTGACCGTCATCCCGGACGCGGGACACCACATCATGCTCGACCAGCCGGTGGCATTGATCGCCGCGCTGCAGACCTTGCTCGGACAAT
>NZ_RDBF01000049.1 GCF_003674095.1 Aeromicrobium phragmitis | reverse complement strand
GTGTTCACCGAGGAGGAGACCGCAGCCCTCGAGCCCGTCCGAACCGGGTGACCACGTCGCCTTCGCCGGTTCTACCCGGGGGTAACTTGTTGTTACACTCCCGGCATGAGCGATCTGGGCTACACCGTCAAGGTCCTGCGGCGCATTGGTCTGGTGTCGGTGCAGTCTCCGCTGCGGCTGGCCAAGGCCGGGTTCCATCTCGCCAAGTGGGGACCTGCGCTGCCGTCGGGCCTCAATGCTGCGGCGGCGCGCTACCCCGACCAGATCGCGATCATCGACGACGCCGGGCAGATCGCCTATCGCGACCTCGTCGCGGAGGTCAACCGGGTCACCGCGGCGCTCAAGGAGCGCGGCCTGCAGCCAAGCGACTCGATCGCGCTGCTCGCGCGCAATCACCGCTGGATGGTCATCGCGCTCATCGCGATCATGCAGCTCGGCGGCCGGGTGCTGCTGCTCAACACGATGGCGAGCCGCCCCCAGCCCCCCGACCCCGCGGCCCGCGAGGACGCCCGGCTGCTCATCGTCGACCAGGAGTTCCTCGGTG
>NZ_RDBF01000048.1 GCF_003674095.1 Aeromicrobium phragmitis | reverse complement strand
CCAGGGCCTCGACCGCGTCATCCAGCTCGTCGGCGGGGACGGCGTCGATCACCAGTCCCCATTCCTTCGCCTGAACGCCGTCGATGGTGTCGCCGGTCAACAGCATGCGCTTGGCCCGCTCGGCGCCGAGCCGGTAGACCCACATGGCCGTGGTGGGGCAGCCCCAGACGCGGGCAGGCATGTACCCGATGCGGGCGTCCTCAGCCATGACGACCAGATCGCAGGAGAGTGCGATGTCGCTGCCCCCGGCGACGGCGTGCCCCTGGACCTTGGCGATCGTGGGCTTGGCGGACCGCCACAGGGTGAAGAAGTGATCCGTATTCGACTTCATCATGCGGAAGTCCTTGATGGGATCCCACACCTGTCCCTGATGGTCGAGGCCCTCCTCGGCGTAGACCTTGAGGTCGTAGCCGGAGCAGAACGAGCGCCCCTCTCCCTGCAGCACGATGACGCGCACCGCGTCGTCGTCGTCCGCCTCCCCCACGGCGGCGGCGATCTCCCTCGCCTTCTCGGCGGTGATCGCGTTCAGGCGCTCGGGGCGGTTG
>NZ_RDBF01000047.1 GCF_003674095.1 Aeromicrobium phragmitis | reverse complement strand
TAGCCGGCATCGATCGCGGCGACGAAGGTGTCCGGGTCGTCGATGCCGTAGGTGCCGAAGCCCAGCTGGGGCATCCGGTGACCGTCGTTCAGTTCCAGCAGCGGCGAAGTCGTCATGTCCTTTACGCTACTGCGGAGCGCGGGATGCGGCTCAGTCGCTGAAGGGTGGACGCTCGTCGAGCGCGATAGACCGCCGACCGGCCCAACGCCAGACGCGGGCGACAGCGTCGCGATCCTCGTCCGTGACGAGATTGCCCATGACCCGCAGCGCGATCGTCATCAGCGCGTGACTGCGCATGCCGAGTGGGCCGAGAGTCGGCAGGAGCCGCGGAACCGTGATCAGTCCCGCCAGTCTCCGGGCGATCGAGAACGCCTCACCGTAGTGCCGGGTCAGCAGGGCGGGCCAGGCTGCCGCGAGATCGGCGCCGGTCGCGAGGAGCTCGGCGGCCTCGCGACCGGTCTCGAGACCGTAGTCGATGCCTTCGCCGTTCAGGGGGTTGACGCACCCGGCAGCGTCGCCCACGAGCGCCCAGTTGGGTCCGGCCACACCGGAGACGGCACC
>NZ_RDBF01000046.1 GCF_003674095.1 Aeromicrobium phragmitis | reverse complement strand
TCTGCCACTGTCACTAGGCTGGCCGACGATGGAACCCTCGCTGCGCCCCGTCACCGGCACCGCCCGCGAGATCCACGCGCTGCTGGAGCCGTGGGTCGCTGAGGGCGGCGCGCCGCTCGTCGTGCGCACCTCGGGCAGTACGGGCCATCCCAAGGACGTCGTGCTGTCCCACGGCGCGATCCTGGCGTCGGCGCGAGCCACCCTCGAGCGGCTCGGCGGCCCTGGGCAATGGATCAGCGCGCTGCCAACCACGGCGGTCGGCGGGCTCCAGGTCCTGGTGCGGTCGATCCTCGCCGGTGAACCTCCGGTGTTCGCCGACGAGCACCCGTCCATCCCCGACGCGGTGGCGGCGATGACCGGTCCGCGGCGGTACGCCTCGTTCGTCCCGACGCAGCTGTTCCGGCTCCTGGCGTCCGACGACGCCGCGGCACTCGCCGATCTCGACGCGATCCTGCTCGGTGGCGCGGCGGCCCCGGCCGAGCTGCTGGCGCGCGCCCGCGAGCTCGGCATCACCGTCGTCCGGACGTACGGGATGAGCGAGACGAGCGGCGGCTGTGTCTAC
>NZ_RDBF01000045.1 GCF_003674095.1 Aeromicrobium phragmitis | reverse complement strand
CGTCTGATGGAGCGACAGCCCGAGATCGGCCAACGCGTAGTGCAGTGTGACCGGGACGGCCGGGGTGACGGTGCGAGTGAGCAACCCGTCTCACCACCGACACTCCTGACACCGCGCCTCCCGGGTGTCGACGTCCTGAGCGATGGCCGCGTTCACCCCCGGCTCAGCACTGCACCGCGGCGGCATGAGGTACACGAGAAGCCATGAGACGCTAAGACCTCCGCAGCTGCCGGCGAACAACGACAAGGAGAACGGCGTGTCCTACATCAGCGGATCGTACGCATCAGACCAGGACGGCATCGCCATCGCCACATACTCGTGGCTGCTACCCGACGACACGATGGCACGCGGTGTCGTCCAGATCGCCCACGGGTTGGCCGAACATGCCGGCCGTTACGACCGGTTCGCGCGGGCGCTGAACGACGCCGGCTTTCACGTCGTTGCGTCCGATCACCGCGGTCACGGACAGTCCATTCATACGGTCGGCGGCGATTTCGGCGCTCCAGGGTTCCCGGGATTGCAAGCAGATATGGTCCAGCTCGGCGAGGAGCTCAAAAGCTCCTA
>NZ_RDBF01000044.1 GCF_003674095.1 Aeromicrobium phragmitis | reverse complement strand
GTGCCAGGGCAGCTTCGTGGCGAGGTCGACGATCGTTCGTTCCGGTCCCGTGACGACGACGCCTGCGACCTCGCGGCAACCGATCTGGTGTTTGCGCCGGTGCCACGCGATGCCGGGAACCCGCAGACGGAGACGCTGATTGGTCGACAGGTGGATCGGATGGCAGCCCGGAAGCTGGAGTCCCCAGAGCGCGAGAGCGGTGTGGTGGCTGACTACTGCTCCGGCGGGCGCGATGAGCAAGGCAGCTTGAGTCCAGACGAGCAGCGAAAGAGCCTGGGCGCGTACGACGTAGACGCCTCGAAACAGCTGCCGGAATCTTCGCCCTCGTAGCTGGGTGTCGGTGAGTCCTAAGGCCAGGGCGTGGCGTCGGGTGAACGGTCCTCGCCCCAATTCGGCGGGCAGATCTCGAGCTTGCGGCACGTCACCAGCGTCGACCGGTGTTCAGCCCGAGCACCAGGCCGCTCGAGCGAGATGTGGATTCTCATCATCCGGAACGCAAGGGCGTGGAAAAACAAGATGTGGTCGGTTTCGTGTCACAAGAGCAGGCTCAAGTGACACAAAACCGACCACATCTCGGGCCGGAGGGCCTACAGGGAGGCGA
>NZ_RDBF01000043.1 GCF_003674095.1 Aeromicrobium phragmitis | reverse complement strand
ATCGCTGGCGCGAGCCAGTTCCCCTGGCCTGTTCTCGGTACGCAGTGACCACGCGCCGAGCACCCCGGCTGCCTGCCCCGCGACATGGGACCACACTGGCCCGTTCTCCGGGTCGACCTTCGCCAGCTGCTCATTGACCCTTGCCAGGTCGCCCCACATCTGACGCAGCGTCTCGTCGTCGAGTTGAGCACCACGGCGTTGCCCGGGCAGTGGCTGACCGCGCCACGCGGCCCGCCACTCATCGAGGGCGTCCTCCGGTCGTGACCCCTCCCCCCATGCCATCCGGAGTCGGCTCAGACTGAGGTCGCGGCCGAGCTTGCCACCCGATCGCCAGACCGCGGTCTGCCCGTGCGCGGGTCGGTCCGCCACGGCATATCCGGTGACGTGCTCCTGGCCGCCGGCGGCGAATCGAGGGCGTACCCACAGACCTTCCTCGCGCGCCATCCGCACGAACTCCGCCTCGTTGCTGCTTGCCGCTGCTACCGCTCTGACCGTCATAGCGAGGCGGGCGGTGTAGGTCATCTGACCCACTCCCGCGGCCTCGGTTTCGGTGTACGTTTCCGGTCGAGCCGATCGGCCCTGGTGCCGTCCGTCGACGACCTC
>NZ_RDBF01000042.1 GCF_003674095.1 Aeromicrobium phragmitis | reverse complement strand
GTGCCGGGACCGAGAGGTGGTAGAGCGTGGCGAGGAAACCCGTGGAGACCACGAGGACCCCCGGCCAGTAGAAGGCGCTGAGCCAGTTCAGGTCGTCAGGGATCCACTGCGCGATGACGACGGGACCGATCAGCACCAGCGGCACCAGCACGATGCCGACGAGCAACGCGACGACGTAGAGGCTGAACGACAGCACCCGCGTGCGGATGATGCCGCGCTCGCCGCCGAGTCCGTACATGATCGAGATCGTGTCGATGAAGACGTTGAGCGCCCGCGATCCGGACCAGAGCGCGAGGACGAAACCGATCGAGATCACGTCGATCCGGCCTCCGCGCAAGACCTCGTCGACGGTCGGGACGATGATCGCGTCGACCGTCGCATCGTTGAGCGCCTGGGAGCTGAAGTCGATGATCCGCTGGCGGAACAGGTCGAGCTGGGCCACGTCGTAGTGGCTCGCGATGTACCCGATCGAGCCGGCGAGGCCGAAGATCAGCGGCGGCAGCGACAGGATCGCGAAGAAGGCCGCCTCCGCGGCCAGCCCGGTCACCCGGTAGCGCAGACACGCCCCGAACGTACGCGCGACCACCCGCTTGAGGTCGTCCACC
>NZ_RDBF01000041.1 GCF_003674095.1 Aeromicrobium phragmitis | reverse complement strand
ATCACCTGTTGCCGTCCCTCGCGGCACTTCCCCGGACCTCCGTGTCCGGGCCGCTGAGAGGCCCCGGCGGCTGGCGAGTGCGGAGATTCAGGCCAGGACCTCGACGGCCGCCGCCGATCCCCGCGTCAGCGGGTGGCCCCATTACCGCTAATAGTGGTGTTAGGGGTAATGGGGCCACGGGTCCTACTCCCCCACCGACCCGGTGAGGTCGTACCCGCCGAACGGGGACCGCCCCGAAACATGCCGGGTCCCCCACTTGCCGCGTTCGGTGAGGATCGGATAGCCGGGGCGCTGCCAATGCTCCGGATAGTGTTCGGCAACCCATCGGTCTCGCCGCTGTCTGGTCGCCCGCGTGTCGTCGAGTTGGGCCACGCGTCGCGGCACTACGGGGAGGTTTCGCCAACCCGGCAGGGCGTGGTCGTGCCACGCTTCCACGGCCGCGTTCTCGTTGGCGGCGATGTGGTGCCAGCTGCACGGCGGGCAGATTGCCTGATACATGAGATCGTCGGGGAAGTCGGGGCCGTGGTCATGGTCCGGCTCGTCACAGCGGCAATCTGCCGTGTAAATGTGCGCGGTGTGACCGGCCGCAGCGGTCACCGTTACGGCAAT
>NZ_RDBF01000005.1 GCF_003674095.1 Aeromicrobium phragmitis | reverse complement strand
CCATCGCCTACCCCGACCGGATCAACCCCTACCTCTGAAACCGAGACGGCACCCACTTACACAAACACCTTGACAGGCTCGGCGGCGTCGCCGATCGCTTCCTCACTCATCCCCGGTGCCGCGTGCACGTGCTGTTCGACGAGAGGGCCGCCGTAACCGGCCCCACCGACACGACCTGTCGGTGCGAGCGCACCCGACGCACCCCACGACCGCGTCATCACAGCCGACCGGTACGCGGCGGCCGCGTCGATCGGCACCACCACGTCGTCCACCATTCCCGTGATCGTCGACCGCAGCCCGGGCATGCCACGCTCGACACCCTCCGCGATACCAGCAGGAATCCACAGACCAACCTGGTCGCGCATCACCTTCGACGGCGAACTGATGCCCAGAACGTCCTTCAACCAGCCGGGGATCAGCTTCCCGACCCCGCCGAGCTTCGACTTCACCCATTCCAGGCCGCGGTCGATGCCGTCACGCAGGCCCCGCATGATGTCCTCACCGACACCCCACAGCAGCGAACCGAGATTGCCGACCGCACCGAGGATGCGGCCCGGAAGGTCACGCATCCACTGCACGACGTTGGAGACGCCGTTGCGGAACGTGGATTTGATCTTGTCCCAGTGCTTGATGATCAGCCCCGGCAACGTCCAGTTCATGAAGAAGCTCACGATCGCGCCCGGAACCTTCTTCACCTGCTCGACCACCCACTCCCAGGCGGCCTGCGTCGCGGCCTTGATCTCGTCCCAGTAGGCGATGATCAGCACGACGACGGCGATGATCGCGGCGATCGCCCACCCGATCGGACCGAGCGCGATGAACCAAGCAGCCGCCATCCGCGCCGCCTGCGCCATCGCCTGCGCACCCATCAGCACCCATCCGCCGACGACCAGCCCCGCCTGTATCAGGAATACCGCAGCCCCACGGACCGCCGCCGCAGCGATCTGAGCGGCCCACACGCCCGCGATGATCAGACCCTGCCCGAGCGCGCGAGCGCCCATCAACAGCCAGCCGATCACCACCTGCAGCGCCGACTTGGACTGCACGGCAGCGCTCGTCTGCGACGCGGCCGCCGTCGTGAACCACGCGATCGTGTTCGTCGCCGCAGCGACCACCGTGCGGGTCATCCACACGGTGAGGGCAGCGACCAGGACACCGGTGATCGCCCCAGCCACCAGGGTGACCGCGACCTCGTGATCCTCGAGAAAGTCCGTAGCCACACCGACCGCGTCCCCGGCGGCCGTGAACGCATCACCAACGGACCCCACAGCGCCCACCAGCGACGGGAGCGCCTGCTCGGCAAGGTCAGCAACATCGGACACGAACGGCGCCAGCTGCTCACCCAGGTCGATCAGCGCGACCGACCCTGCGGCCTTGATCCGATCCCACGACGCCGACAGACCCTGGTCCATCTGGTTGTAGGCGGCCTCGGTCGCACCGGCCGAGTTGGCCATCTCGTCCATCGCCGCCCGATAGCTGTCCGTGCCACCAGCGGCCAGGGACAGCGCCGCAGCGCCGGCCTCGACCGACCCGAACATGTCCTGCAGCGCGACGTCGTTCTCGTCGGCGGCCTGCTGCATGATGTCCAGCGCGTCAGCGACGTTCCCGCCGCCGGCGATGAAGTCAGCGAACCCCTCGCCCGCGATCTCCTTGAACGCATCGGACGCCGCGCCGCCCTCCTTGGACAGCTCGACGAACAGCTGCCGCAGCTGCGTCGTGGCCACCGACGTCGGGACACCTTGCGCGGTCATCTGCGCCATCGCAGCCGTGATGTCACCGAACTCGACCCCAAGCGCCGCGGCGGTCGGCGTGACGTTGTAGAGGCTGCCCGAGAGCTCCTCGAAGTTCGTTTTGCCCAGCCGTACGGCGGTGAACATCAGGTCGCTGGCCTGCGTGGCGTCGAGGATCTCGTCACCGTAGGCGTTGACCACCGACGAGATGCCGTCCACCGCGGTGGTCAGTTCGGTGACGCCACCCTTCGCGGCCATCTGCGCGGTCTCGAGGAAGTCGAAGACGTTGTCAGGTGGGACGCCCGCCGACAGCGACTGGTACAGCGCCGGCACGACCTCGTTGGGCAGCACCCCGAAGTCCATCGAGAACTGCTTGACCTGGTCCGACATGTCGCCCATGGCCTGCTCGGAGATGCCGGGCAGGAGGGTGAACACTTCGTTCATGCCCGACTCGAACTCCGCGAACGCCTGCACGCCCTGGTAGGCGGCGGCACCCATGGCCGCGGCGACCGTTGCGCCGGCGGCGATCGCGACCTTGCCGAGTCGGCCACCCCATGCGCCGAACTTGCCTTCGGCGGTTCGGCTGTCCCGGTCGAACGGGCCGGTGTCGAGCCGGAGTCGGGCGACGAGGTCACCAACGTCGAGCGCCATGCGATCAGCCCTCCTTCGGCTCCTTGGGTGGGTTGAGGATCAACCCGAGGCGGGTGGAATGGACGACCGCGCCGTTCGGCGCTATCTGCGGGGGCCGGTCGAGTAGCGCGTGGATGCGGGTGCGCAGCCACCGCCATGAGCGGGCCCGCATGAGGCCGCGGTCATCGACGTCGATGCCGTAGACCTCGTGCAGGTCCGCTTCGATCAGCGACCAGTGTTCGATGAGGATTTCGCCGAAGCGCGGGGCTTCTTGGCGGGGGCCTTCTTCGTGGCGGTGGAGGCCGGTCGGGCCGACTTCGCCTGACGGTCCGCCGGCGCCTTGCGCGCTTTTGGGCGTTCTCCGCCGGCGCTCCAGTAGGCTTCGGCGCGGTCTTTGTCGGTGGCGATCCAGATGAGCGTGGTGGTTCCGGCGTGCTTGATGTAGGGCCACGGCACGTTGTCGGCGACCATCTCGTCGTAGGTGTCGCCGAGGACGCGGCGGAACGTGTCACGTTCCTCGGCGTCGTCGAGCTTGAGCGACGCGAGTTGGGCCTCTTCGACGTCATCGCCGGATTGGAGTCGGACGCCGACCTCGAACAGGCGCTGGACCCAGACTCCGGTGGCGGCGTCGACGGGCTGGATGACGTACTCCTTGCCTCGGATGGGCAGGCGCAGTGTCGGGTCGAAGAAGTCGTCGAGGTCTTTGAACTGGGACATGCTGCTGGTCTCCTGGCTGGTGGACGGTCCTGGCTGGGTGGATGGGGTGGGGGTGGGGCGCGGGCCCAGCCAGGGAGATCCCGCGCCCCACCGGCCTGTTACGGCGTCGTGTCGGCCGCGGGGTGCGGGATCGCGGTCCGCTTGCCGTGGCCGAGCAGCTTGAAGGACGCGAAGTCGATGGCGTCCATGCCGCCGCCGTCCGGCTCCCAGGTGACGCCGACAAAGCCCTGGTATGCCTCGACGGCGGGGCCGTCGGGTCCGTTGTCCTCGTAGACGCGGACCTCGACCTCGTTGTCGAGGCCCATCTCGCTCGCGGCGAGGCGCAGGATTTCCTGGCCCGGGTCGTAGGCGGTGCGGTCGGCGCGGGTGGATGCGCGCTTGACCTTGCCTTCGCCGCCCCGGCTCTGCGCGGTGACGGTCTCGGACTTCCAGCCTTCGCCGTCGTAGTCGGACGTGTCCTGGGTGGTGGGGGACTGGGTTGGCTTGAACTCGGTGATGCCGAACACGCCAACCCAGTCGGGTGTGTCGCTGTTGCCGGCGTTGACGTCGATGCACCACTTGCGGGCGAGGGTCTCGGCCCCGAGCGGGACCTTGGTGGTAACAGGCATGGTGTGCTCCTTCGGGGCTGCCGTTGAGGGGTCGGACTACTGCTTGGTGGCCGGCTTGGGCTCGGTGCCCTTGCCGGTGTCGGGGACGTAGCCGCGGGCCTTGAGGAACGCGGCCACGGCCTTGTTGTGGACGGTGTGAACCTGTCCGGTGCGGGGGTGCTTGTAGCGCTGCTCGCTCATGGCGTCATTCCTCCTGGTGGGTACAGCTGCTTGGCGGGGATGTAGATGTCGGCGTAGAAGTTCTGGATCATCGACCAACGCCGGTTCGAGTCCTGCCCGCCGGACGTCCACGACGCCCGGTTGATCTGATGCACGCGCAAGCCAGTGGCCAGCGTGATCTGCGTGCGACCGTGCAGCGTCGTGAAGATGGCGGCCGCGAGCTCGCGGGCTGGTCGAGGATTGTCGCCGGCGGTGGCGCGGTTTCGGATCTGCACCCCGACCACGGAGCGGCCCTCGGTGACGTCGTCGTCGACGCCATAGGCGGACAGGGTGATCACGTCGTCCGGGGTCTGCGGGACCAGGTCGAGCACAATCCCGGTCTCCCCGGGCTGATACACGCCCTCGGGGTCCCATGTGCCGTGGCCGTGGTCGGCCAGCAGCATCGCGACCCCCACCGTGAGGTCGGTGTCGTAGACGCTCATCGGTTCCGCCGCCGAATTTCGTCAGCGAGGAGCTTCGCCACGACGCGTCGCTCACCCGTCAGCGCGGACTCGAGGTACTTGGCCTGTCCCTTGCCCTTGTGCGCGTAGTCCATGCGCTCGTGCTGCGCGACGGCGTAGGGGGTGTCGTAGGACACCGCGGCGACGAGCTTGGACTTGTCGACGCTCGTCGTGCCCGAACGTTCCAGCGTGCCCTCCTCGACCGGCACGCGGGTGTTCGACACCTGCAGGACGTGTTCGGCGGCGATTCCGAGCGCATCGGCCCCAGCTTCGACGTAGGCGCGGCGTGCGCGGCCGAGGTTGATGTTGACGGCGACGCCGCCGGTGTCGGTCATGTGAGGTTCACCGTCCCGTGCTGCCAGGCGCCGCGGCCGCCGTCGCGGTGTTCGGCGGCGACGATGACGTAGGCGACGCGGCCGTGGTGGGTGTGGACGCGGGAGCCGGGTGGGAAGTCGGCCAGGTGCTCGCGGCGGATCGTGAGTGTGGTTTCGGAGATGACCTCGCGGCCGTCGTTGTCGCGGACCAGCTGGCGGCGATCCTCGATCGCGCAGGGCCGCGTGCGGGAAGCCTCGTAGGTGTCGCCGTAGGCGCCGGTGCCGGCGTACGGCTCGACCTCGACCTTCGCGTACAGGTACGAGAGTGGGATCTCAGCCACGGACCCGCACCACCGTGGGAACGAGGCCCTCGACGAGGAGGATGCGGGCGGCCTCGGGAGCGAGCTTCGCGCCCGACCGAGTGGTGGTCGCGTTCTGCGCTTGGCTCATGCCCGACCAGGTGGCTCCCGCGACGGTGGCCGACTGGGGTGTGCCGGGCGCGGTGCCGGTGCCGTCCTCGTCGCCGGTCATGATCATCCACGCGCCCTGCGCCGCGGCCGCGTCGTCGAGCGTCTGCCGGGTGCCCTCGTCGACGGGGAGTTGTGTGGCGTTGTCGACGAGGTAGACGACGCCGATGAGGGCTTCGTCGATGATGCGCGACGCGCGCTTGGGCATCTGGTCGTCGACGTTGATGTCGTCGCGGATGCTGGCGGGGAGCGCGGCACGGATGCCTTCGACGGTCGTGTACTCGGGCTGAACCATGGCCGCCTCCTCTGCGCGTCGGGGTGTGGTGCTCGGGCCGGTGGACTGTGGAAGGGCCCACCGGCCCGAACCGCCCTTACTTGGCCTCCGACCCGTCCGGGTCGGGGGTCTTGTCGCCGTCGCCCTCGCCGTCACCGGGCTCCGTGCCGATGTCGGAGGTGTCCTGTCCGGGGCCCTGTTCGGCGGCCCGGATGGACTCGAGGAGTTCGGCGTTCTTCGCGGTCTTCTTGACCTCGATGCCGTTGGCTTCGGCGTAGGCGAGGAGCTCGGCCTTGGTCGAGTCCTCGTCCACGCTGTCCGGCACCGCGACGGTGCTGGGCTTCGTGGTCTTGGTGGCCGCCTTCCCGCGGCGCGACTTGTGGCGGTCGCGGTGGCGGTTGATCAGCATGCCCATGGCGATCTGGCGCCTGTGGCGATCGTGAGCGCGAGGACGCCCTTGTCGTTCACTCGCTTCGTCGCGTAGTGCAGGTTGGTCGTGACGACCGTGGTCCGCGAGAGGATGTCGCGGTCCTGCTCGACGATCGGGCGGCGCTTGTAGAACAGGCCGAGGCTGTTCTGCTTGAGCACGAGCGCCTTACCGGAGCCGAGCCGGTTGGTGACGTACACGGGAAGGCCCGCGATCTCACCGATGAACCCGCGCCGCAGCATGCTGCCCGCGCCGCCAGCGGAGACCTCGGACGCCTTGATGAAGGCGTCGTCCTTCATGATCTGGCTGCGCTGCTCGGCCCGGATGTACAGGCCGGAGAACTCCGAGGGCTCGAAGTCGTCGCCGAACTTCTCGAGGCCGTCGACGATCCCGTCCCAGGTGATCGCACCGTCAGCGTTCGTGATGGTGTGCGTGAGCGGCGCCGAAGCCGTGGCCGCCGAACCGTCGGCGTACTTCACGCCGTCGGCGACGGTCACCTGCGCGGCGGTGATGAGGTCGGCGTCGACCTTGCGGGCGGCGAGGACACCGAACTGGCGGACGGCCTCGTCCTGGGGGTTGCCGAGTCCGACGAGGCTGGCCTTGTCGGAAATCTCGACGGCCTTCCCGGCCTCCTTGATGGTGGCGGCGCTGGCCTTCTGGGTGAGCTTCTCGGGGACGAGCACGTCGGTCTCGGCGACGTCCTGCATCTCGGAGAGTTCCATCCACTTGGGGAAGTTGATGGTCTCGCCCGGCTGGCCGACGAGGGTGTCGTCGGTGAGGACGGCGGTGCTGGTGGCGACGATGGCCTTGCCGGTGAACTCGGCGGCGGCCATGTCGGCCCAGACTTCGGGCGCCCAAAGATCGGCGCGCAGGGTGGTAGCCATGGTGGCGTTTCTCCTTCGTCAGAGGGGGGGTCGGGCTCTACCGGCCGGAGAGGCGTCGGTAGAGCTCGGGGTTGGTGCGGTACAGCTCGTTGCGTTCCTGGCCGGACATGCGGTCGAACTGTTCCTGCGTGATCGCGCCCTCACCGGTCCCGCCGTTGAGTTCTGCGCCGCTCTTGCCGGCCGCCGGGGCCGCCTTGAGCTTCGGGTTCTGCTCGGCCGCCTCCTGGGCGGCCTTCTTCACGTCCTCCGCGAAGCTGTCGCTAGCGGGGTCGAGGTCTGCGATGGCGCGCTCGAACGCGCGCGAGTCGGTCAGCGCGGCCGCGTCGACGCCGAGGTCGGTGGCGTTGCGCCACACGACAAGCTCAGCCTGTGTGTCGCGATACGCGGCGCTGGCCTGCTCGGTCTTGGTGGTCTGTTCGGTGAGCTGCTGCTTGAGCTCATCGACGGTGGGAGCCTTCTCGCCGTCCTTGAAGCCGAGCGCCTTGGCGATGTCCTCAAGGACGCCCTTGCGGGCTTCCTCGGCGGCCTGTTCCTTGGCGTTGGTCCGGGCGGATGCGTTCTCCTGGCGGAGTCGTTCGATCTCGGCCTTCGCCTTCTCGGGGTTGGAGCGGATCGCTTCGACGAGGTCGTCGCTGCCGTTGTCCTTGCCCTGGGGGCTCTGGCCACCTTCCGGCGGCGTCGTCGTGGCGGTGGTGGTCGCTTCGCCGCTCGTGCCGTCCGTGGTGGTGGTCTGGGTCTCGGGTGCTGCTTCGGTCATGACAGGGCCTCCTGGGCTCATATCGGGGTGGACCGCGCTCCTGGCGCGTTACGATCAACCGGTGATCAGGACTAGGACTGCCGCGGTGTTGGCCGCGGCCGCGCTCATGTTCACCGGCTGCGGTGGAGGCAGCGACGACGACGCGAGCGGAGAGGACAGCGCCTGCGAGGCGGTGTTCGCGCAGGCGGCTGAGGCCGGTGACATGGCGGACTCGCAGGCCGATCTGCACCCGGCGTTCAGCGAGTGCCAGGACGTCGCCGAGTTCGCGGCCGCCGCGAGCAAGTACCCGCAGGTGCTCGACGGCACCGACCCGGGCGTGTGGATCAGCAACCAGTGCGCATACGAGCCTGAGCTCGACGGCACTCCGGTGTGCGAGGACGCTGCAGGCTAGAGCGCGCCGAGCTGCTCGCGGTGACGCTGCCGCTTCGCCGACGACGAAGCCACATGCTCACGGATCTGCGCCTGGTAGTGCCGCACCTTCGCGCGCGCCTGCTCCCGGGCCGCGTCATCGAGCGCGACCGCCTCGCGGCGCTTCCACTTGCGCACCTGACGCTCACGCGACCGCAGATGCTCACGGTCATGCTGGCTGGCCGCGTCCGCGGTGTCGGTGGGGCGTTTCGTCACACCCTGGATGAACAGGCTCACCGAATGCCGGCAACCCGGATGGAACAAGCCAGCCGAGCGGGCCGCGTCGAGCGTGCCCGCCACGCGCACGTCAACATGCTGCGACCCCGTCAGCGACAGCACCTTGCCCTCCCAGGGACGGCACAGCGCGCACTCCTGCGGCGCGTCGGACACGATCACCAGATCCTGGCCGCGTGACAGCAGCCGCTCGACGTGCCCCTGCACCTGCGCGTTCATGACGCCAGCGCGCATCGACATCTCGACGTAGGACTCCATCGCCCACTGGCGGCCACGGCTGTCGACGAACCCGGTGATCCCGCGGTTCGCGAACCGGTTCAACGCCGACTGCGCAGCCTCCCGGCGGGTCTGCGTACCCAACAGCACCTGAGGGGCCGCGCTCGCGATGACCTGCCGGTAGATGTCATCGGCCGCCCGCAGGATGCGCTGGTTCGCCAGCTGCACGTGCGCGACCGTCTCGGACACGAGACCCTCGACCGCCGGTAGGCCCGGCGGAACCATAGGGGCGGTCGCGGAGCGGGCGACGAGCTCAGCAAGATCCTGCTCAGCCATCGCCGCGCCCCGGTTGTACGACCGCACGATCGCCGCGGCGATCTCCTCCGACGACTTGCCGGTCAACTCCGCGACCTGCCGCACGGTCTGCGCCTGCAGCAGCTGCATCTGCAACAGCTTGCGCTCGGCCCAGTCCGGGGCGTCCATGTTCGCCGCGAGCGCCCGCGCAATCCGGCCCAGGAGGACCTGTTCGGCCTCCTGGTACACCGCGACCAGCTGGTCGGTCAGACCGGCGGCGTACTCGGGCGACAGGGGCATGAGGTGACGCTACTCGGTTTCGTCGACAGCTGGGGCACGGTCGGCCGGCAGCGGACCGAACGCTGGCACCGACAGGCTGTTCTCACCCATGATCAGGTCGACTTCTTCGTCGACCGCGGTCTTATCCCAGTCGGGGTGCACCATCTTCACGCGGGTGCGGATCGACGCGGCCTGCGCGGCGGACAGTAGCTGCGCGGTCTGCGCGAGCTCGGCGGGGGTGGGCTGTGTGGAGGGCGGGAACTCGATCGTCATCTGATCGAACGGCCCCGGGCCCCTGAACTTGGCGCGATCGACCTCGAGCAGCGCGGTCAGCAGGTGGGTGAGCGCCGGCGCCCAGTAGCGGGTTTTCTTCTCCCGCGTCGTCATGCTTTTGCGTTCGCGGGCGGATACCTCGGTGGCGGTGGTGCCGCTGCCTTCGGGGTAGACGCCGAACGTTTGCAGGCTGTATCCGGCGCCGGAGATGATGCGTTCGAGGAGCGCGCGGATGGTGGCCTGGTGCGCTTCGGCGCGGATCTCGAACTGGTACGGCGTGATCGGGGCGTCGTCGCCACTGCCGGACATGATGTTGACGGCCTCGTACACCTCGCGGTCGAGGTCGAAGCTGGCCTCGTGGCCACGCCCCTCGGTTTCCAGCGCGGCCTGGTCCACGATGATGCGGGCCTTGCCGATCCGAACGTCACGCATCCAGGACGTGTAGGTCTCGTCGAGCGCGTCCATCGCCGGTTCGATTCCGTCGAAGTCCGATCGGCCCAGGTTCGACCCGATGGGGTCGTTGCGCCACGTCGGGCGGCGGGTCGGCTTCACGTTGGGGATGTACACGGCGGTCAGCAGGCTGGTGCCGGTGTCGACGCCAGCGTCTTCATCGACGGTGATGTCTGCTGTGGCGTGGTGCTCCGTGAGGGGGATGCGGCGGCCGAGCTGGGTTTCGGTGCCCTGGTAGAGGCCGTGGAGGATGCGGCCGGGTTCGTGACGTTCGAGGTGCCGTACGACAGTGCTGCCGTTGCGGGCGACGACCTGCCAGAACGTGACGGCGCGCAGCTTCCCGAACGAGAACTCGGGCCACGCGGAGTCCGCAGGGACGACGGTGATGAGCGGATGGTCGGCGACGTTCTCGTCCCACACGATCCGCTGGTACACGCCGGTGAGCGCGGCCGCGATCTCGCCGGATTCGGGGAGCAGCGATTCCCACGCGACGCCTTCGAGGATCTTGTTGAGCCGCTTGCGCTTGGTGTCGTCGTCGTTGGTGACGATGGTCGGCTGCTCGGCGAACAGCAGATCCGATGAGGCGGTGGCGATGTCGGCGGCGACGGGCACGTGGAGCTTGGTGCGCTGGTGCCCGGCGGGGGTGGGTTGTCCCCAGAACCAGCGTGCGACCGCGCCGACGACGCCGCCGGCGTACTGGGAGGGGCGGACCTGCGTGAGTGGACGTGGCCCGGTGGTGTCGACGGCGCCGTAGGCGGTGGACAGGCTTGCCGGGTCGCCGGAGTACCAGGCGGACCAGGTGCTGATGTCGTTCAGGATGTGGGTGAGCTGCGGCGGGGGCCACTGCATGTCCTTCTCGGGGAGCGGCATGTCAGGCGGCCTCCCCATCGAAGTCGATCCGTACGACCTGCCGGGCGCTGACCAGGACCGTGGCGTCGTCCATCTCGAAGGTGAGCCACGATTCGCCACACTCGACGGCGTTGCGCAGGTCGAGTGCGGAGCCTTCGTCGAAGTCGTTCACCTCGAGGGTCCCGCCGTCGGCGAGGTAGACCTTGACACGCATCAGGCGGCCTCCTCGAGCTCAGGGTCGTCGTCGAGCGACGCGGTCAGGGGGATCAGGTTGCGCCACAGACGGCGCGTGGAGTGGACGGCGTAACGCAGGGCGTCGGCCTCGTGGTCGTCGACCTTGAGCGGGGCGTCCTCGCCCTTCTCGGTCTTCTTCGGGTCCCACGCGTAACCGGGGACACGGTCGATGAGCTTCTCGCACCGGTCGGACACCTTGAGCCGTTCGAGTGCCAGCAGCGACCCGATGGTGCGGATACCGGGCAGCACCTCGTTGGCGCCGCCGCGAGTGTTGTGGTGTCCGTCGCGGCGCAGCTGCAGCTTGAACGATGCGGCGGCGGGGTCGATGAACAGCCATTCGGGGTCGCGCCACTCTGCCGGCTGGCGACCGTTCAACCAGCGGGTGAGGCTGTGCGAGAGCTCGGCGTCCGTGCCGCCCGTGGGCGCCCACTCGTCGAGCACCCACAGCCGCTCGGCCGCGTACCCGAGCAGGTAGCCGCGGGTCGGGTTCGTGGTGCCGTAGTCGACACCGACGGCCAGCACACGCTCCATGGGCGGCAGGGTGGCGTGGGGGACGACGTGCCGGTCCGGGTCCCACATGTCGTAGATCGCGCCTTCGGCCTGCACCCATTCGCCGAGGATGAACCGTCGGAACCACAGGCCGGTGAACTCGCGTCGGATCGACTCGACGTAGGCCGCGGTGAGGGACGGGTTGTCCTCGATCGTGAAGTGGAACCGCCGCCAGTCCGGCAGCGACCCCAGCCGGTCGAGGAACTTGCGTTTGAGCCAGTGCCCGGGGCTGTCGGGGTTGGTGGTGCCGAACAGCTGCGCGCCGGCCACGCTCATGCGGCCGAGGAGCTGGGTGAAGAACTCCTCGGTGAGGGTGGTGACTTCGTCGACGTAGGCGCCGGCGACGGTCAGACCGCGGATGGTCTTCTCGGCCTTGGCGTCGTGGGCGCCAAGGACGTACACGCGGCGGCCGAGGATCGTCACCGTCGGGGCGCCGTAGTTCCCGACGACGGTGGCGGCGGCGGGTCCGAACAGGCTGGGGTCTTGCATGGGGCCGATGACGTTGCGCCAGACGGTGTCGCGGGTGCGGCCGATCATGACGAGTTCGCCGCCGCGGGGAGCGAGGGCCACGAACATCAGCCAGCGCAGGATCGACCCGATGGTCTTACCGGATCGGATGCTGCCGTCCCAGATGTTCACGCGGCCGTTGGACTCGCGGACGGAGTCGAGCTGCGCGGCCGACAGCGGCAGATCAGGTGCCGGCATCGGGGTTTGGTTGGTCGTTGGGGCCGTGGACGCCGAGGGCGTTGGCGAGGCCGACGAGGACGCTGCGCGCGGCTTCGGCATTCGAGTCGGACTCGGCCGCGGCGATACGGAGCTCGGCGCTGGTGGCGGTGGATGCCGCCTGCATGAGGTCGCGGATGTCCTTGACGGGCGGCCGGTCGAGGGTGCGTTCGGCGTAGGTGTTGTCCTTGCCGCCGAAGTTGAACACCAGGTGCGGCTTGTCCATCTGGTCGAGGAGTTCCTCGGCTCGCTGCAGGTACTTGGCCCGTAGTCGTGCCCGCCGTTCGGCCATGTCGGCCTGGCGTGCCTCGGTCGCGGCGCGGGTGGCAGTGCGGTCGAAGCTGCGGCCTGCGGCCTTGACGACCTTGGTGACCGTGTATCCGGAGACGCCGACCTCGCGGGCGATGTCGTTGCGGGTGCGTCCCTCGGCGTGGAGGGCGAGGATGCGGGTCCGGGTTTCGTCGCTGATGGGTGCGTTGCGAGGCACGGTCGGGTCACCTCGCTGCGGGTCGTGGCGGGGCTCCTGGCCTCCGTCCTCGATCGGGAATGACGAAACCCCAGCCGCCTGGGCTGGGGTTCGTTGTGGTTCTGGGCGGGGAGACACTTCTCCCGACGGCTCTATGGTGCATGTTCGCTGAGCGAACGTCAAGCAGGGGTCAGCGCTCGGCGCGGCGGTCGCGCCACTTCGCCCAGACCGCGGAGATGAGCCTGAACAACCCATACGCCGCGAATGCGCCCAGGAAGGTAGCGGCGACCCGCCACGCGGCGAGCCCGTCGGATTGCATCGCGATGCCCATGTCGATGAGAACGGCGACCGAGAGGACCGCGGTGAGGAGCCGTAGTTGCTGGTTCTCACGATGTTGCTCGACTGCGAGGTCGCGCATCACTTGAATCGCTTCGGCCGCTCGCTCGGTCGCATCGGCAGTACGGCGGCTCTCCGCGCGTTGTTGCGCCTTGAGGTTGAGATTCGCGCTCTGCGCACGCCGCATGTGCTCATAGATCGGGTCTTTTGCAGGGTTGTACCTGAGAAGGCTGTCCTCGCCGCCGCCACCCTCGCCCGTCCGGAACTCCATACATGAACCCTACGAGCCTCATCCGACGTCCGAGACGGTTTCGCCGAGGTCGTCGTTCTCGCGGCGGATGTGGTCGGCCAGCAGCCCGATCGTCGACGAGTCCCACCCCTCCCAGCAGGACACGCACACGGCGGTCTGCGCGTCCAACCTGACCCGCAGTGATCCCGACGTCGCGCACAGTGGACACGTGTTCCGCGGCCGCCACGCCGGCGAATCCCAGCCCGTGACCGTGCGGGCCCTGATCCACCACGAGCGCACGTCGCGCTTGATGTCGCGCTCGTCGGCGTTGGCGGCGGCGCGCTGCAGCTCGGTCGCGAGGTCGTGGTGGTCGGGAATCGGGAGGTCGAGGCGGCGCAGCCAGGCGAGGACCTCGCGTTCGATGTCGAGGTACGCGTCGATCGTGTCGACCCTCGCGGACGGCTTGGATGCGAACGCCCGGACGCCGTCACCGTCGCCGGCGAGGGGCTCGGTCGCGGAGGCGAGCTGCTCGAGCAGTGACGGGCTGGTGGTCCTGTGGCGCTGCGTGACGAGGGTGTGCGTGCCGTCAGGGTTGCGCTGCTGAACGGTGTACGGCTGGTGGTGGACGGTCGCCTGGGTGAGGGCGACTACGTACTCGTGGACGGTCTTGGGGTCGTCCGTGGCGATGAGGCGGGCTGACGGGATCTCGTTGGGGCCGGTGGCGGTCTGCAGCGCGACGGGGTGGACGACGCGCACCCGCGGGCGTGCGGGCTCGCCGCGTTCGAGGTGGGAAAGTCGTCGTTCGGGGTGGCAGTGGTTGCACTGGTCGGTCGGGAGGTCGGACCAGTCGCAGCGGGCACCGGTGTTGTCGCTCATGCTGTGTTCCTTTGGCGTGCTAGCGGTCGGTCAAGTGGATTTGTCGTGCTGTGGGCGCATAGCCGGTATCGTCCTCCCCGTGAGCCAGGTAACTTCGGCCGTCGCCACGATCGAGAACACGTCGAGATTCTCTGAGGGCGATTCCTATGCATGGGCGGACTACACGTGTCCGCACTGTCACGCGAAACGAATGGTCCGTATTGCTCACAGTTTTCACACCAGTGCGTCCAACGTTGGCCGTACCCAATGGCTCCGTTGCCCAGCCTGCGCAAAAGGTGCTGTCGTCCAGGATGGAAAGCTCTACCCCGAACGAAAGCCGTTGAGACAGCCGCAGGGGCTTCCCGACGCCGACGCCCGGATCTGGGACGAGGTGCGCACTTGCCTCGGGGCTGGCGCCAATACCGCGTCTGTGATGCTCTGCCGAAAGTTGCTGTTTCATGTCGCCGTTGAGCACGGCCTTCCTGCGAAGAACGAGAAGAACCGCGCGCCGACTTTCAAGGAAGCGGTCGATCACTTGCGAAGCGAGGGAATAGTGACGACCCACATGCTGGAGTGGGTGGATCGAATCAAAGACGTCGGCAACGACGCAAACCATGAGGTCACGCCGATCGATGCAAAGGTCGCAGAGGATGTCGCTACATTCACCGAGCAACTGTTGGTTCTCGCGTACGAGATGAAAGCGCGCATGAAAAACGCGTCGCCACAAACAGCATGACCTTGGCCTGTCGCCTCTAGGGTCTCTCTCATGAGCGACGAAAAACTGGGACTCGCTGACGTCCTGCATCAACTTGGAACGGAGCTGCGTGAAGCGGCACAACGTGGCGGCGACACGCTGACGTGGGTGAACGGTGAGCTGGAACTCGAACTTTCCATCGAAAAATCCGGTGAGGGCGGCATCCAGTTCTATGTGCTCAGTGGTGGTGCCGCGGTGGCTTCTAACCGAACTACGCGGTTTCGGTTGCTCCTCACCCCCCACGCCGACTTCGATCAGGAGCATGGGATGGGGATGTAGGTGAATCAGCTGGTTGTCGGTCTTGCTGGGATCGTCATTGGTGGCCTCATCTCGATCGCGTCTGCCTATCTGAGCGATCGCCGCGCGGCTCGTCACTGGAGACGGAGTATGCAAGCCGAAGTGACTCAGCGCGTCGTACGAGCCGTTGTCACGGCGGACGCGCAGTTCACGCGCGCGTTCCGAAGGGCCGAGGGTGGTGATGAGCCGCCCCCGCCGAACTGGGACCTTCCTCTCCTCGCAGATCTCACAGAGCTTGAGATTTACGGCAGTAAGAGGGCGTCCGACGCGGGTCGAGTTTTGCTTGATCGGCTCTATGAGTTCGAGGAGGACGGCGGCACGGTGGGCGCGATGGAAGCGCTTGACCAGGCGCGGGAGAAGTTCGTTCGGGCGTGCCGGGCTGACTTCGGCTCCTAAGCGCTGAACGCTCACTGGTCGCCACCGCCCTCGACGGCAGCGAAGGCGTGGATCAGCGGCGAGGCGGTCGAGTTTGCACACGCCTTCGCCCGCTCCACCAACTCCCGCGGCACCGCGACCTCGTCGTCGCCGAGCACACGCGCACCCTCGGGGACGACCTGCACGGGCTCGACGGAGGTGATGTTCTCGGCCGCCGCATAGGTGACCGTGAAGCCATTCAGGTCGACCATCGTGTTCGGGGACGGGTCGACGGCGAAGACGCCATTGCGAGAACGGTCGCACCAGTACGTCCCCACCACGCCGTTCACCCGCAACACCGCCGCGGACTCACGACCCTCGGGAATCAGCGTCCAGGGCTCGGGGGCCGGAGCGACACTGACACCGAGGTGCTCGAGTATCGCGTCCAACACCTCGGCGGGGTTCTCGATGCACCGATCGGACCGATCGACGCCGACGAACACCTTCGAGGTGTCGTCCACGAGGTCGACGAGTTCCTGCCGCTGCTTGGCGGTGATGCTGATGTCATTCATGGGTGTCTCCTATGTGTGCTGATTCATGAGGTCCACTCACGCGCGTAGCCGGTGGTCCAACCGGTTGCGGTGAGGTGCTGGTCCGGGCTGCGGCGGCCCCTTTCGGCGGGGGTGGGTGGTGTCTTGTCTCACGGACACCCACCCCCGTAAGGGGGGACAGGTGGGACAAGTTGGAATTGCAGGGAAAATCGGGCGTTGTCTCACGAAAACGCGTGGGACAGTGGGACAAGATGCGTTTTTGCTGGAATTGCAGTGTCTCTTGGGGGTTGGGACAGGTTGGGACACGTGAGACATGCGGCGGATGTCCCAGTCCGGTTCCGGTGTGGTGGTGCTGCGAAGTGGTGTTCATCGGGGCTCGTCTCCGGGGTGCTGGTTGGCGTTGAACGAGGCCCAGATGTCGCCGTAGATGGAGCCCTTGCCGACGACTCGGGCGACGGTGGAGCGGGACATGCCGGTGGCCTGTTCGAGGTCGCGCATTGTGAGCGGTCGGCGGGCGTTGGTGCGTGCGCGGCGGATCTGGTGCCAGCGCTCCTCGAGGTCGGTGACCGAGGGCATCCAGGGCCACTCGCCGCCGCGTTGGAGGTGCATGGGCCATTCGCGTTCTTCGCGGGCGCCGCGCCAGTGCTTGATGGTGCCGTCGTCGCCGAGCCAGATGCCGAGTTCGGGCCAGCGCATCCACCCGGACCAGCCGTACGGTTCGGCGGGGCGGTCTTTGGCGCCGGAGGGTTTCTTCGCGGAGTGGGCTTCGAGGATGACGGCGCAGTCGACCTTCTCGCGGATTGCGTCGATCGCGAGGGCGACGGGCTTGGCGGACTGTTCTTCGGTGGGGTCGCCGCCGGCGAGTTTGTAGATGGGGCCGATGAGGAGGAGGTCGGGCTTGAGATGGGTGCAGAGGCGGGCGAGCCAGTCGCGGTCGTCGACGGTGGTGAGGTCGAGGCCGCTGGTCTTGAGTTCAATGCGGAGGTTCTCGGGGTCGAGGCGGTCGCCGGCTTGGAGGCGTAGGGGCCGGTAGCGGCGGCGGGATTGGCGCCAGGAGTTCTCGACGTCGACGTGGAGGACGCGGACGGGGGTGATGGGCTCACCGGTGAAGGGGTGGATGCCGGAGGCTGCGGTGACGGCGATCTGGCGCAGCAGGGTGGATTTGCCGGCGCCTTCTGCGGCGGTGACGATGACGCGGTCTTGGTGTTCGAGGAGGCCGGGGACGACCCAGTCGGGTTCGTCGTCGTCGCCGTCGAGGAGTTCGTCGATGGTGGGGGTGGTGATGCCGGCGCCGGCGTTGTGGCCGGCGAGGACGCGGGTGATGTCGTCGAGTTCTTGGAGGGCTTCGGAGATGTGGAGGGGGAGGAGTTCGGGGGTGGTGTTGGTGAGCTGCTGTTGGGCGCGGTTGAGTCTGCTGGTGGCGCGGCGGGCGATGGCGGCGTGGCGGACGAGGCGCGCGTATTCGGCTGCTTGGGCGGGTGAGGGGCAGGCGGTGGTGAGGTGGGGGAGGATCGCGGCGACGCGGGGGAGGTCGCCGGTTTCGCGGAGGTGTTCGGCGATGAGGATGTGGTCGGGGAGGAGTCCGTCGGTGTGGACGATGTGGTCGATGGCCTGCCAGATGGTTTCGTGGCGGGGGTCGTCGAAGTCGTCGGGGTCGACCTGCTCGAGGAGGGGTGCGGCGGTCTGTGGCTGGAGGAGGATGGCGCCGATGAGGGCTTGTTCGGCGGCGAGGTTGGTGAGTGGGCGCAGGGGCGTGACGGTGCCGGCGGGGGTGTCCGCGTCGGTGTAGGGCGGGTACTGCTCGTCGGTCACGTGCATGGTTCCTGTCGCGGTTCGTGAGGCGGGTGGCCGGCACGCCGCACCGGGTTGGTGGGCGTGCCGGCCTGAGGGGGCGAGAGGGGATGGCGGGATCAGTTCGTGGGATCGGGGTCCTCGTCCGATCCGCCGAAAGCTGCGCGGAGTTCGTCTTCGAGCTCGAGGGGGAGGACGGTTTTTCCGGTTCGTGCTTCGAACGCTCGGGTGGCGAGGTTTCGGAGCTGGGTCTTGTCGTCGGCTCGGGTGATGACTTCGATGCGGCGGATACGCGCTGTGGGCGTGGATTCGTCGGTGTCGATGTCGGTGGTGATCTTGGCGCAGTCGATGACGACGACGGCGACGTGGAGTTCGTCGGGGTGCACGACGAGGTCGTTGGCGATCGCGTTGAGGCCGTTGAGCTCGTCGGACTTGGGGAGGCTGCTGGTGAGCTTGGTGGTCATGCTGCGGTTCCTTCCTGGGTGGGGGTGGTGTAGCGGCCGGCGCGCCAGCCGGTGCGGCGTTCGAGCTCTTTGAGTGACCCGCCGCGCTGTTGCCAGCGGGCGGTGGCTTCGCGTTTCTCGGCGAGGGTGAGTCGCACGGAGCGGTCGCCGGCGAGTGCGCGTTCGATGGCGACGTCGTCGAGGGCTGTTCTTGGATCCAGGGCCGCGGTGCTGGGGCGGTCGTCGTTGTCGATGTCGTCCCAGGCGAGCGGGGGCGCCCAGCCGTGCTTGCGGGCGTAGTTGCGTGCTCTGGTGGCCGCGCTCTTGTTGTGCCAGTCGTTCTGGGGTGGGAGCTGCATCGCGAGGTCGGTGAACAGCTCGCGGACGGCGCGGTCGGTCGCGACGGTGATGTCGCGGCGGCCGTGGATGACGGACGCGAAGTTCCTCAGGTCCTTGCCGAGCTGGTCGGCCAGCTTGGACATGGACCAGCCGAGGGCGACGAGGGCCTGCAGCCGGCGGACAGCGCCGGTGCGGTCGGTGGTCTGCCCGTCGGCGAGGTCGAGTTCGACGGCGAGGAGCTTGTCGGCCGTTGCCGGTCGGATGCGCTTCGACGGTTCGAGCCGGCGGGCGCGGTCGCCGTAGAGGAGCTTCCATACGACGCTCGGTTCGAGGCCGGCGGCGTGGGCGACACGCTTCCAGCCCATTCCCTGGCTCATGAGCGTGCGGACGTGCTTTCGTGCTGGCTCGGCGTCGATGAGGCCGTTCCAGCGACCGTATGCCTTCTGTCGTCGACGGTCGCGTTCGTAGTCGGTCTTGGCGTTGACGCAGGGTTGGCAGCGGCAGCGGTCGAGGGTGTAGGCCGCGTAGGTGCCGTGCTGGTGGTTGGCGATCTTGTGGTGGCAGGGCTTCGGTGTGCGGTCGACGTCGCTCATCGGCTGTCACCGCCTCGCAATGGCCGGAGAACGATGCTGAACGGGGCGGGCTTCGCGCCGCACAAGAAGCAGAAGATGATCCCCGGCGTTTCGAGGAACTGGTCGATCTCCCGCTTGTGACCGTGGCAGAGGAATCGGTCGTCCAAGGTGTTGCAGCACAGCGTGGTCACCTTGAGCCACCAGCTGGCGGTCTGGTCGCAGTCGTCGTTGACGGGGTCACAGGCGGGTTCGTGGTCGAGGTGGCCGATGACGTCGAGGTCCTCGATGAGCTGGCTCATGCTGCGACTCCCTCGCGGGTGTCGGCGACGTACACGGCGAGCGCGTAGGCCTGCCAGATGTCAGCGCGGAAGCCGTAGAACCAGCCGGGTTCGGCCTTGGTTCCCTTGCCACGGTTTGGTTGGCCGGGAGCGAACCGATCGATGAGGGCCTGGGTGATGTTGGAGTCTTTGGCCTTCGAGCTGTGGCAGTGGTGGAGCTTGACGGGGTGGCGCGTGATGAGCTCGACGGGTGTCCGCGAGGTCTGGGCCAGGCACTCCTGGAATCGGCCGATCCAGACGCAGGTACCGAAGACGTCGGCGCCGACGGGCATGCCGTAGCTGGCGACCATCTCGATGGCGGCGAGCCGGGGCGGTTCTTGGCCTGCCCTGGCGAGGTTGAGGTCGAGCGCCATGAGGGTCTCGAGTACCTCTGCGTTGTCGGCTTTGGCGACCACGAGCGGCTCGCAGGTGTCCGCGTTGATGAGCGCGTAGGCCGACTCGGTGTTGCCGGGATCGATCGCGAGGAGGGTGTTCACGCGAGCACCCCCTGGTGGAGGCGAGAGTGGAGCGGCCACCCGTCGTCGATGTCGCCGTACTCCTCGGTCCGCCCGTTGTCCACGACCCACTGCCGGAACCGCCGCTGATCAGCGCGACGTGATGTCTGCTGGAACTTGAACAGCCGCTCGGGCCCGTGCTCGGCGAAGTACTCCTCGGCTTCGACGATCGCGATGGCCAGGAGCGCGGCGCCGACGGCGTCGGTGGTGGCGTCGTGGGTCTCGGTGAACGGCACCCCGTACCGCTGGCACAGGTCGGGGAGCTTGTACTTGCGGCCCTTGCGGTACGCCTTGTTGATGTTGTCGATGCCGCGGCCGAGGACGAACGGGTCGACGAGCGTGTGCCACTGCGCGGCTTCCACGCGGGACGCGATCGTGGGGATGTCGTGGCGTGCGAGCTCGGCCTCGAGGATCGACAGGTCGAACGCGGCGTTGAACGCGACGAGCGGGAGCCGGGCGCGCAGTACACCGGCGACGACGTCGGCGATCTCGGGCAGCGCGATGATGGGTGCGGTGCCGTTCTCGCGGGCGTGTTCGGTGGTGATCCCGTGGACCGCGGTGGCGGTTTCGGGGATCTCGACGCCGGGGTTGATGAGCCAGGACCGTTGGTCGGTCAGCTGGCCGGCGACGATCTTGACGACGGTGGCTGTGACGATGCGGTCGTGGTGGACGTCGACGCCGGTGGTCTCGGTGTCGAAGGCGTAGACGGTGCCACGGGTCCAGGTGCTCATGCGCCGGCCCCCTGCAGGGTGTTGAGCTCGGCGGCGTACTCGCGCATCTGGTCGGCGGTGACGTCGTCGAGGACGATCCCGCCGAACCGCTTGGATACCTCGGCTTCGAGGGTCCACAGGTCCCAGCCGAGTTGCCCGGCCTTCGTGACGAGCTGCTGCCAGAGCTGTTCGCGGTCGTCGGCGCTGTCGTCGATGACGTCGGCGTCGTAGGTGCCGTCGTCGTTCGGTTGCTGCTCCGTCGTGTGGGGAGCAGGCTGCTGCTGTGCCTTGAGCTCGGCCGCGCGGGCCTCGATCTGGGCGCGACGTTCGGGCCCGGAGGCCCGCCACATCCGCTCGAGGACGTCCCGATCGGTGCATGCGGCGACCTGCTCGGGCGTGGGCTCCGGCGGCCCCTGCTGCTGGTCGGCGGGCGCGGCCTCGATCGCGGGCGCACCGCTCGCAGGCGGCGCCTCGAGTTCGGCGATACCGGACGCCTGCGCGACGACCTCGCGGAGCTTCGCCGCGCCGATCTGCAGGTCGAGGACGGGCACGACGAATCGGGACGTCTGGCCGTCCTTGATTGCCCGGCGCTCGACGAGGTGCAGGTGGGCGGGGACGAGGTCGCCGACGAACTGCGCGAGCTCGGCCACCGCGGGGATCTCGGCGGCCGCGTTCCAGCCGTGTGTCTCCATCCGCCACACGCCGATGGCTTCGAGCTCGGGGAGCATCACGGACAGGCGGGTGGTGGGCTTCGCGGCGTCGTGCGCGGGGATGGTCTTGTTCTGGCCGTCCTGTCGGATCTGCACCGTGGTGGTGTCGTTCTCGCACGGTGTGCCGTCGACCATGTGTTCGCCGTTGCAGCGGTGGACGCATCCGCCGCCGGACCAGGTCTCCATCCACTGCGACAGGCCGCCCTTGACGACGATCACGGGCATGCTGGTCGCCTCGGTGATGACTTCCCAGGACGCGATGCCGTTGTTGTCCCACGGCTGGGCGGTGCCGCCGTAGAGGTTGGCGAGGTCGCGGATGTACTGCTCGGACACGCTGGTGAAGCGGAAGCGGTCGAGCTTGGCGGGGCGGGTCTTGCCGTTGCTGGTGGCCTGCTTCTGGCCGAGGCGGATGCGGCCGAGCTCGGCCTGTCGCCGTTGGAGAACGATCGGTGAGATGGGCATGGTCACGATGCCTTTCGAATCGAGGTGGAGTCGGCGATCGCAGGGAGCGCGACGGGCTTCCATGGCTTGGTGTCGAGCGACTGCATGAAGGTCTGCAGACCGACGGCGTGCACGAACGCCTTGTGCGCGGCGCGGTCTGAGGGCAGAGGGATCAGGGCCCACGAGTTGGCGCGGAGGTTGAGCAGCGCGGTGCCGGCGAACTTTGGCACGGTGACTTCGCTGTCGTCGGCGAGGATCGCGGTGTCGGCCCACCGCAGACCGGCCAGCTGCAGCACCTGGTCGGAGTAGACGGTGTTCGCGGGCTTGGTGAGGCTCGTCTTGATGTCGAGCAGCCACAGCCACCGCTTCGACGGGTGGAACTCGAACGTCGTCGGATGGAGCGGGAGGTTCACCCAGATGTCGCCGGTCCCGGCGTACTTATGCTTGCGGGACAGGATCGTGGTCTCGGCCGCTTCGATGTGCTTGTCGAGGTCGACTCCGAGGATCGACATGGCCTGCAGGTACTGCCCGATGAACGGCTCCACGTCGGGGTCGTAGGGCATCGGCTGGCCGACGTTCTGACCGTAGGCGTGGGAGTGCACGAGGGTGCCGAAGTCGGCGGCGTGGTCCCACACGTTCTGGTGCTCGCGCTTGATGGCCATGGTGAGGCAGAAGCGGCAGTGTCCGCACCGGTCGGCGACCTTGGCTTTGTCGCATCCGTTCGGACCTTCTGGTGGCTGGCGAGAGAACGCCACCATCTCGGGCAGCCGGCGCCACGCGGTCTCGGCTGTCACCTTGACGGCGGCCGGGACGAGCGCGGGCTTGGCGACGACGCCTTGGGCGTTGGTGACGGAGATGTAGAGGTCGTCACCGAAGGGGCAGGCGTCGCGGCCGCAGGTGCCGTAGTAGCGGCCCTTGCCGCGGATGTCGCGGGCGTGGAGCGGCTCGGTCATGGTCACCACCGCCCCGCCACAGCCGCCGCGCAGGAGCGGCAGCCGTCGAGATGCTCGTCCTCGCAGCCGGCGCAGTGCGTGACTTGGGCGGAGTCGACGCAGGTGCGAACGTCGTCGGGGTTGCCGTGGACGACGCAGACCGGGGTGTCGCAGTGCTCGCACGAGGTGAGGTACCGGCAGACGCCGAGGACGCAGCCGGGGAACGGCCGCACGGCGTCGTCGATCGTGGCCTCGGGACCGGGGAGGGGGTGGCGCTGGTAGTCGACGAGCCCGACGAGAGCGAGGCCGCCGAGGACGACGGCACCGATCGAGTAGCCGGCGGGGCCGGCGTAGTGGCCGCCGATCGCTGCGATGGTGAGGCAGGGGACGGCGGTGGCAGTGCCGAGTACGACGATGCAGGGGCGGGGGAGCTTCATGACGCCACCGCCGGGACGTCGTAGTTAACGCAGCCGGGCTGCAGGCAGGTCCAGCCCGTGACCTGGTCGTGGCCGGCGAACTGGACCATGCGGCCACAGCATTCGGCGCAGCGCTGGTAGCTGACCTTGGCGACCTGGTGCTGGGCGTCGGTGAGTTCGGCCTCGAGCTGCTCGAGGCGGGCCCGCAAGTCGACGATGGTCGCGGTGTTGTCGGTGGCCATGGCTCAGACCGCCTTCGGGGAGTCGATGCGGGTGACCGGGGCGAGGTCCGCCGACGGGGCGAGACGCTGCGCCCGCTCAAGCTCGGCCTCGAGGACCCGCACCCGGTCGCGCAGCCGCGCCGCTTCGGCGACATGCACGCTGTTGGGGGAGCCGTAGATGTCGGGGCGCAGGAGCTGGGCGTCGCGGACGAGGCGGTCGGTGGCGGGCTCGGCGAGCCTGACGGTGACGGGGGTGCCTTCGCGGGTCTTGCCGGCGAGGACTGCGCCGTCGTCGGTGACGTCGGTGCGGGTGTCGGCGTCGAGGACGATGTCGATGACGCCGGCGATGTGGGTTGCCATGGGATACTGCCTTTCAGGACTTGGGGTCCGATCCGTGCTTGCTGGCTGGGGTCGGGCCCCGGTTCTATGTGTGGGGTGATCAGCGCCGCGGGCGGCCGCCGAACTTGGTGAGCGCGTAGGCCAGGAGCACGAGCCCCGGGACGATGAGCAGCTCGGTCACGCGGACGCCTTCTCGCCGGACAGCCACGCGTCGAGCGCATCGCGGTGGATACGCCACCGCCCGCCGGCGGTGCGCTGGCTGCCCTTGAGTTCGCCGGCTTCGAGCGCGCGGCGGACGGTCTGGACGTGGTAGCCGGAGTAGGCCGCGGCCTGTTCGGTGTTGAACCAGATCCGCTGCTCGAGCGAGGTGGGGGAGAGCCTGCTCATGCCACCTTCCTCCCAACCTCTCGCTGGACGTTAGTAGTTGTCGCGTCGAAAAGGAGGTCTGCTGGCGCCTGAAGGGCCTCCGCGATGGCTGCTGCCGCTTCGGGTCGACAGCCCGTGCGTTTGCCGCTGTGGAGGTGGCCGATGGTCGAGCGCGAGACGCCGCTCGCGACCGCCAGTTGGCGAACGTTCATTCGGCGGTACTTCATGTACTGGCGAAGAACGTCGCGGCTCTTCAGCTTCATGTCGAGCCTCCAGTAGCTCACGATCATTGCGCACTCCAAACTGTAGACGAGTAGCTAACTGCTGACAAGATATTAGCAGTCGGTAGACGGGCTTGTCTACGTTCGGTGAGGAACTTCCGTCTTAGGTTTCGTTGGAATCGCAGAATCCCATGCGTGTTATTTGGCTCGTACTTGTCTACGCTTGAGCTTGCCCATGATGCGTGAGCGGTTGGAAGGTCGTAGACGTGAGTAGAGAAATTCCCGAGCCGTGGGCGTCGGCGATGGAGCGAAAGAGCTTCACGCACAACGGGCGCCCCTCTGTCTCGCGACTCGCTGCGGCCGCCGGCTTAGCTGTGGAGACCGCGCGTCGGATGGTGCATCAGATCGGGACCCCCGAGCAACGGAACGTCAACAAGGTGGCGGACGCGCTGGGGATCCCTCGCACAGAGGTGAGTCGATGGTCGGGTATCGAGCGAGAACTTGAGGACGAGTACCAGCCGCCTGCAGATGCCGATCTCATGACACGTGAGGAAAGGGAAGCGGTCGACCGGATCATCCAGTTGTTCGTCTCCGCTCGCCGCCTGCAGCGAGCGTCGCCGGTTTCTCAAGATCAGCGCACACCCGTCGCAAACGTCACCGAGCTCCCGCAGCGCAACGAGCCTGAGCCCGACTACGGCATCGGGGGCCCGCCCATCCCCGAGGACGCCGCCGCGGACGACATCAAGCGCGAAGCGGAGGGCGTGCGCCGGCGTCGAGAGCAGGACGAGCAAGGCGAGGATGGGGGAGCGTGAGATCACCCGCAGGCAACTCGCTTGCGGAGTTGCGCCATACTGTCGGTGTGGGCAGTTACCTTTCTGGTAATGCGGGTGCCGGATGAGGGTGCTGTTCGCAGACGCGAAACTGGAGAGGATCTGCACGCAGGAAGCGCAGATGAAGCGCAAGCTCGGCGGGCCCGTCGCAAAGGGCCTACGGCGGCGCATGGCAGAGCTGTACTCGGCGAACTCGGTCAAGGACCTCTGGGATGGACCTGGGAAATGGCACCGCCTGAGTGCCGATCGCGGCGGGGAGATCTCCGGGAGCCTCTCTGCCAACTGGAGAATCGTACTTTCACCGGCCGACGACGACGTGAGCGAAGTCGCTGTCGACTCGATCGAGGACTATCACTAGGAGGTGAGATAGTTGAATACGCCATTGGATTTCGTCGTGCCGACCGGGGAGTACATCGCGGAGTGGTGTGAGGAGAACGGGTGGACTCAGAAGCAGCTTGCTGATCGGCTGGGCTGCTCCCCGAAGCACGTGAACAAGTTGATCCACGGCACTGCTCCGCTGACAGTTGAGTTTGCTCACCGGCTAGGGCTTGTGACGGGCACGCCTCCCGACCGGTGGATGCAGATTGAGACTTTCTACCGGAGCGAGCTTCTACGTCTCGCCGCCGCGGAGAAGCGCGAGTGCGTCATCGAAACCTTGGACCGGCTGCCACTGACCCTCTTGCGTAGCAGCGGCTACATCACAGCGACAAAGCGAAAGCTGGAGGAGCTGCTGGCGCAGGTCTTCTCGTTCTACCAAGTTGGCAGCCTCGCTGCTCTTGACAAGCTGGTCACCCAACCGCCAGTGGCTGTAGCCTTCCGGCAGTCCGCCAAGAACGACTGGGCGGCTCGCGCTACTTGGCTTCAACTGGTCGAGATTGAAGCACGATCTGTTGAGCTACCGGCGCCGTACTCCCGGTCTTCGCTGGAAGAGCTCCTTCCTCGACTTCGGGAGCAGACTCGACGGCCGCCGGATGAGTACGGCAACTTCATGGTTGAAGAACTTGCCGCCTGCGGTGTCCGCTTGATCTTTGTCGAGTCCGTTCCACGCGCGGGAACATACGGAGCAACACGGTTGCACGAGGGCCAGCCGCTCATAGCCCTCTCCTTACACCGAAAGTCGGAGGACCAGCTGTGGTTCACGCTGTTCCACGAGCTGGCACACGTACTTCTGCATGACCTCTCGGGGGGTGGCTTCGTTTCGGGTGAGTGGGGTGACGATTCGTGCGAGGCCGAAGCGAACGCCTTCGCCGCAGAGCAACTAATTCCGTCCGTTTACGCTCACCGTCTCGCTGGACTTCGGACTTTGACGGAGGTCAAGGAGTTTGCTGCAGAGATAGGGATTTCCCCGGGCATCGTCGTTGCTCGACTTCATCGTGAACAACTTTGGCCATACGACCGAGGGCACGGTTTGATCAAACGCTTGAGGCTGGTGCGGACATCCGAAGGGAGCGACTGACTCTGTCAGTCGCGGTCGCTAGCGTCCACATCGCGATGAGTACCTCGAGCAAACCCCACCCGCATCCCTGGGCGGAGTGGGCCAAGTTCCCGCACATCCGCATCTGGTGGCGCCACGACCTACCCGATCACGTCCTCGGCAAGACCGACGGCGTCCGCAACGTCTGGCACAACATCAAGGCGCTGCAGGTCGAGCGCCGATGCTCCACCCGCCACGAGCAAGAGCACATCCTGGCCGGCCACGACGGCTGCCAAGAGGGGCGCGTCGAGGCGCTGATCCAGTGGCGCGCGGCGAAGTGGCTGTGCCCGAACCCGCACGACGTCGCCGACGCGATCGTCTGGGCCGACGGCGACCTTCACCTGGCGGCCGACCATCTGTGGCTCGACATGACGCGGATGGAGGCACGGCTGGACCGCCGCTTCATGCACCCGGCCGAAGCCAGGGTCATCGAGAAAAAATGCAGCGAGGAGCTCCACCCATGAAGATCATGTCCTGCATCGCCGCCTTCGGACTCGTGGTCGCGCTCGCGGCGTGCGGGGGCGAGAAAGAGGCAGGCGGCGAAGAGTGCCAGCCGCGCGACGATGAGACGACCGGTGAGTTCCTAGAGCGCTGCGACCCGGAAGCCGCCGTCCCTTCACCGTCAGCGGAGGAGGGCGACCAGCTCGTCGCCGAACTCGACGCCATTGTTCCTGGTCTCGCTGCTCAACGCGAGGACGCGATCGACAGCGCTCGCAACCTCTGCAGCTCGATCGTCGGCGGCGGGCAGAACCTCGAACAGAACGCCGCGCTGCGCTTCTCGACCGGCGACCTCGAGGTCACCGACAGCCAGGGCGCGCAGATCGTCGAGCTTGTGCGATCCCAGCCGTGGTGTGCATGAGCCATGGCGTGGGCTGAGAAACTCCCGTCCGGGCGCTGGCGAGGCTCGTACCGCGACGCCAGCGGCAAGACGCGATCGGCGGGCACGTTCGCGCACAAGGCGAAGGCGCAACGCGCTGCCAGCGCCGCCGAGCTCGATGCCCGTCGACGGCTCGCTGGCGACCCGGACGCGCGCAAGCAGACGTGGGGGCAGTGGGTCGACGTGTGGTGGCCGGCGCGCGACGTCGAAGAATCCACGATGAAGGCGGACACCCACCGCCGACGCAACCACCTCGACCCCAGGTGGTGGGACGTGCCGCTCGGCGCGATCACCCGCCACGACGTCAAAGCCTGGGCCACCCAGCTACGCACCAAGGGCCTCGGGCCCGAGTCGGTGAAGCGCTGCGTACACCTACTGTCCGCCTCGCTGACCGCGGCCGTCGACGCCGAGATCCTCGACTCCAACCCAGCCGCACGGCTGCGGCTACCCGGCGCGCCGTCGGTCGTGGAGCGGGACCTCACGCGCGAGGAGTACTCAGCCATCCGCGCGCAGCTGCCGACCGAGTACGACCAGCTCGTCGCCGACACCCTGCTGTACACCGGAGCCCGCTGGGGCGAGGTCACCGGCGCCCACTTGGCTCGTCTGGACGTCGCACGGCGGCGCCTTCGGATCGTGGAGACGTACAGCGAGGCGATCGCGAAGATGAAGGCCTACCCGAAGGACAAGACGGCCCGCGAGGCGCCGTTGCTGCCGGACCTGCTCGAGCGGCTGCTCCACGTGGAGCGCCCGCGTGACGACTGCGGCGTGGAGCACGCGAACGGCCGCTGTCCGGGCCCGCTGCTTCTGCCGAGCGAGCGGGGTATGCCGCTGCGGAACTCGAACTGGTCCTATCGGGTGTGGCGGCCGGCGGTCGAAGCGGCAGGGGTGGGCCGAGTTCGGATCCATGATCTGCGCCATACTTATGCGTCATGGTTGCTGCAAGGCGGGGTGTCGTTGGCGGAGGTGGGCCGGTTGCTCGGTCACTCGTCCGCGCAGACGACGCAGCGCTACGCACACCTGGCGGAACCACCTTCGGACGAGGTGCTCGCGGTGCTCGGTGCTCCACGTTTGCTCCACGAGGACGCGTCGTGATGGTGTTTTCGCTGACGGGGAGTTAGCTCAGCCGGTTAGAGCAGAGGACTCATAATCCTTGGGTCGCGGGTTCGAGCCCCGCACTCCCTACGAGTGAGGCCGCTCGTCAGGCGGCGTCCGCGATGTGCCGAAGCACGGTGGTCACTGCCTCCCACAGCCGGTCGTTGCGGCCCCAGACCGGGTCGAAGATCTGCACACCCCACGACTCAGCGATGATCGCGCCGACTTCGGGGCTGACGCTCGACGACCAGTTCGCGATGTCGTCCTGGGGGTAGTGGCGACCGAGCCAGCTGGTCACGTACCCGTTCCGTGCCGTGACGGAAACGTCGCAGGTGACGTTCCGGCCGGGAGGAAAGCTGATGACGACGAAGCCGGAGAGCGTGAAAGCGGCGTCCAGCATCGAAATCAACCGTTCGTCGCCGTACCCCTCGACGAACGACCGCTGGACGAGGGCGGTGTCATCGACCCGGAGTCCCGGCTGAGATGCGGTGGTCATGAGCCCGAGTTCGTTGATCTGCAGCAGATACTCGGTGATCGCGCCGGACTCGGGATCGAGCGCTCTGGTCCGGTCGATCGGGTGCCGGCCGAGCTCCCCGCGCATCCACGCGGCTGTCAACCTCGCCAGCTCGGCGATGCTCTGCGCCTGCTGCCACGGCCGGATCTCCGCCGGCTCCGGGGCCACCAGCCTCACTGGCTCGACTTCCAACCCTTGTAGGCGATGGCGCCCACGATCGCTCCGGCGACGAGGCACGCCGGCACGGTGGCGTACCAGGGCCAGCCGAGGGCATAGCCGGCCGGAAGGCCGATCACCAGGAACGCGATCGTGAAGATCAGCGTGGCCATCGTGATGACGTAACGGGGTGTCGCGGGGCCGGTGCTGCTCATGTCTCGATCGTCGCATCGTCCTCCGACAGCTGCAGCCTGCTCAGAGCCAGTAGCCGAGGGCGACCAGGACGCCCGCGACGACGATGAGTCCGCGGAACACCGACGTCGGGAGCTTACGTCCGACGAGCGCCCCGAGGTACCCGCCGACGATCGACCCCGAGGCCAGCAGCGCCACGATGTGCCAGTCGAGCGGAGCGATGAACACGAAGATCACGGTGGCGACGATGTTCGACGCCAGCACGGCGAGGGTGCGCAGCGCGCTCACCACGGGCAGCGGGAGATCGAGGGCGAGCGAGAGCACCGCGATCATCATGACGCCCTGCCCGGCACCGAAGTAGCCGCCGTAAACGCCGCACGCCGCGGTGCCACCGGCGAGGGACGGGGTCATGGAGGTCCGAGCAGTGACGGTCCCCTCCGGCCGCCGGCTCTTCAACCACGCCGAGATCCTCGGTTGCACCGCCACGAGCAGGCACGCGAACAGGATCAGGTACGGCACGAGGGCCGCGAAGACGTCGGGCGGCAGGCGCAACAGCAGGAGCGCCCCCGCGACCGCCGCGGCACCGCTGAGAGTCATCACGGCGATCGCGAGGGGAAGCCGGCCGATCAGCTCTCGGCGGTAGCCCAGCGCCCCGGTGAGCCCGGCCGGTACGAGGGCGACGGTGTTGGACGAGTTCGCGGCGACCGGTGGGACCCCGAGCGCGAGCAGGATCGGGAAGCTCACGAGCGACGCCACCCCGATCGAGGAGGTCGCGATCCCGGCCCCGAGACCAGCGAGGACGGTGATGAGCTGGTCGAGTGGGGTCACGAGCGTTCGTTGAGGATCGCCACGTCGCTGACCTGCTCGATGTGCGCGTGCATGGCCCGCGCTGCCGCAGCTGCGTCGCCCTCGCGGATCGCCTCGGCCACGCGCCGGTGCGCCGCGAGCGAGTCGCGCGGGCGCCCCGGCTGACCGAGCGACTCGATGCGCGTCTCGGCGATGAGCTCACCGATCTCGACCATCATGCGCGCGAGCAGGTCCGAGTGCGCCGCCGAGGTGACGGCTCCGTGGAACAGCTCGTCGCCCTCGTCGCCGCGCCCACCCGCCTCGATGTCGGCCTCCATGATGCGGAGCGCCTCCTCGATGCGCTCGAGATCCTCGTCGGTGCGGCGCTCGGCCGCGAGGGAAGCGAGCTTCGTCTCGAGAGCATCGCGGGCATCGATGATCTCGGGGATGCGCTTGGCGTGGTCGCGGATCGCTTCGACGACCCGCGACGTGCCGGCCACGCCGCTCAGAATCGCGCCGTCGCCGTGGCGCACCACCACGACGCCCACCACCTCGAGGGCCACGAGGGCCTGACTGACGGTCGCGCGGCTCACCCCGAGCTGAGCGGCGAGCTCGCGCTCGGGCGGCAAGCGGTCGCCGGAGCCGAGGCCGTTCGCGTCGATCCACTCGGAGATCTGCTGGGCCACCTGCTCGTAGAGCCGGGGCCGTTGCACCGGACGCAGGGTATGTCGTGGGGCCATGCCTCGGAGTGTATTGACAACTCCTTCAGTTGCCTATTGGATAGGCCACTGAACCTTTGCGTGACGTCAGTCACGGGAGGGAAGGATCAACCGCGATGGGGAGTGTGACCATGACCAGCACCGGACCACTGTCGGACCTGCTCGTCGTCGACCTGTCTCGAGCCCTCGCCGGCCCGCACGCGACGATGATGCTCGGCGACCTCGGGGCCCGGATCGTCAAGGTCGAGGCACCCGGCCGCGGTGACGACACCCGCGGTTGGGGACCACCGTTCCGCTGGCCCAGCGAGGACGGCCACACCCACGAGCCGACCGACGGTGAGCGCGAGTCGACGTACTTCCTCTCCGCCAACCGCAACAAGCAGTCGATCGCCCTCGACCTCAAGGACGACGCCGACCGGGACGTCCTGCTCGAACTCGTCGACCGCGCGGACGTCCTCGTCGAGAACTTCCGCACGGGCGTTCTGGACCGTCTCGGCCTCGGGTTCGCCACCCTTCAGGAACGCAACCCGCGGCTCGTGATCCTGTCCATCACCGGTTTCGGTCACGACGGTCCCGAAGGCGGCCGGGCGGGCTACGACCAGATCGCGCAGGGCGAAGCCGGACTGATGTCGCTCACCGGCTCCGGTCCCGACGACCCGCAGAAGGTCGGCACGCCGATCTCGGACCTCTTGTCGGGCATGTACGGCGCCTACGGCGTCCTCGCTGCGCTGCACGAACGCGAGCGCACAGGCCAGGGCCAGGTCGTCCGCACCTCACTGCTCGCGGCGACGGTGGGCGTCCACGCCTTCCAGGGCACCCGCTGGACCGTCGCGGGCGAAGTGGGCCGGGCGCAGGGCAACCACCACGCCTCGATCGCCCCCTACGGCCTCTTCCGTTGCGCCGATGGTGCGGTGCAGATCGCCCTCGGCAGTGAGAGCCTCTGGCAACGGTTCTGCGCGGCGTTCGACCTCGACCCCGAGCTCCCGGGCTTCGCGACCAACCCCGAACGGGTCGCCCGCCGCGAGGAGACCATTGCGTTGGTCGAGGAGGCCTTCGCCTCATGGAACGCGGCCGATCTGCTGGCTCGGCTCGCCGAGGTCGGCATCCCGGCCGGCAAGGTCCGCACGCTGGACGAGGTGTACGCATGGGACCAGACCGCCAGCCAGGGCCTGCTGGTGGACGTCGACCACGCGACCCTCGGACGGCTCACGCTGCCGGGCCCGCCGCTGCGGTTCTTCGGGCCCGACGGCACCGAGGTCACCCGCCGTGAGCACGCCGCGCCCCCGACCCTCGACGAACACGGTGCGTCCATCCGCGCCTGGGTGAAGGAGGACGACCAGTGACCACGACCGCGCGAGAGCGGATGTCTGCCCGTCAGCTGATCGAGCTCGTGCTCGACGCCGGCTCGTTCGAGAGCTGGGACGAGCCGATCGACATCAGCGGCTACTCCGAGACGTACCAGCAGGAGCTGATGCGAGCCCGCGAACGTACCGGCGTCGACGAGTCGGTGCTGACCGGCCGAGGCACCGTGCACGGCCGTCCGGTGGCCTTCGTCGTCAACGAGTTCGGATTCCTCGCCGGGTCGATCGGCCGCGACGCGGCCGACCGCATCGTGACGGCGATCCGTCGAGCCACCGCGGAAGGGCTGCCGTTGCTCGCCTCCACCGCCTCCGGCGGCACGCGCATGCAGGAGGGTACGCCCGCCTTCGTGCGGATGGTCGACATCTCCCGCGCGATCATGGACCACCGTGCGGCAGGGCTTCCGTACCTCGTGCATCTGCGCCACCCGACGACGGGCGGCGTGTTCGCCTCGTGGGGTTCGCTCGGGCACGTGACCGTCGCCGAGCCGGGTGCGCTCGTCGGCTTCCTCGGCCCGAAGGTCTACCAGACGCTCTACGGCGACCCGTTCCCGTCCGGCGTCCAAGTGAGCGAGAACCTCGCCGAGCACGGCATCATCGACGCCGTCGTCGACTCGGCGGACCTCCCGGCGCTGGTCGAGCGCGCACTCGGCATCCTGCTCGACCCCGTCGAGTCCTCAAGCCGCGAGCGTCGGGTCCTGCCCGACGGCGTCAACGGCGCGGTGTGGGATTCGGTCACGCGCACCCGTCGCGCCGGGCGCGCCGGCGTCCGCGACGTCCTGCGTCGCGGAAGCGACGCCACGCTGCGGTTGAAGGGCACGGACGAGGGCGAGCGGGACTCGACGATGCTCGTGGCGCTCGCCCGACTCGACGGCGTTCCGTGCGTCGTCGTCGGCCAGGACCGGACGCAGCAGACTCCCGCCTCGCCGATGGGGCCGGGCGCTCTCCGCGAGGCCCGGCGCGGGATGCGGCTGGCCGAGGAGCTCGGCCTCCCGCTGGTCTCGATCATCGACACCCCCGGCGCCGAACTGTCGAAGGAGGCCGAGGAGGGTGCCATCGCCGGCGAGATCGCCCGGTGCATCGCGACGATGTCGACGCTGACCGTTCCGACGGTCTCGGTGCTCCTCGGCCAGGGGACGGGGGGCGGGGCGTTGGCACTGCTGCCCGCGGACGTCGTGGTGGCGGCCCAGCACAGTTGGCTCTCGCCGCTGCCTCCCGAAGGCGCGAGCGCGATCGTCTACGGCGACATCGACCACGCCGAGGAGCTGGCGCGCCGCCAGCAGATCGGCGCGGCGGACCTTCATGCGAACGGTGTCGTCCGTCAGCTCGTCGCCGAGCCCGATGACGACACGCCGGAGCAGCTCGCGGACGCGGTGGCCGCGGAGATCGGTCATTGGCTGCGTGAGCTCAGGGGCACGACGCCGTAGTCCGAGGCGCGCTGACTCGTCGAGGCTGGGGGAGCGGTCGGGTACCGTGCTCCCATGCCGCGACCCGCAGTGCTGATCGATCTCGACGGCACGCTGTGCGATACGCGTGCGATCGAGTACCTCATCGAGGGCGCCGAACCGGACTATCACGCCTTTCACGCTGCGTCGGCCGGCTGCCCGGCTCGACCTGCCATGGTCGAGGTCGTCCAGCGCGCGCATGCTGTCGGGCACGCCGTCCTGATCGTCACGTCGCGCGAGTTCATCTGGCGCGACCTCACCCTCGACTGGCTCGTCGCCCACGGCATCGAGCACGACGGTCTCTACATGCGCTACGCGAGCGACTTCCGGCCGGCAGTCGTCGTGAAGGCCGAGCTCCTGGAGCAGCTCCGCGACGACGGGTTCGAGCCCGTCGAGGCGTGGGAGGACAGCGACGACATCCTCCGGCTGTGGCGCGACTCGGGCATCCCGGTCGTGCACGACACCCGCCAGGAGCTGGTTCAGAAGCCGTAACGGGCGCGGCGATCCTCGGGCACCAGGTCGATGAACTCCGGGTGGTCGGCGATGACCCGCGGCACGAACGGGCACGTCGGAAGAACCTGACCCCCTTGCTCGGCGATGCTCGTGAGGGTGGCGACGACGAGTTCGTGACCGAGCCCGCGGCCACCGAAGTGGTCGAAGACGCGCGTGTAGGGGATCTCCCACACGTCACCGCGCCGCTCGTAGTCGGCGAAGCCCGCGAGCTCGTCGTCGACGTGGATCTCGAACCGCGAGGCGGCCTCGTTCTGCTGGATGTTGGTGCTCACCGGCATCCTCTCTTGTCGCTTACGGGCCGTTAGGTCACAATGAAGGTGGTACTGGTCCCGAGGACGCTGGGGAAGGCGACCCTAGGGAGGTACCGCGATGAGGACGATATCGAGTGACGCCCCGACGACCCGGGGTGTTCTTTTCGTGCATTCTGCGCCGTCGGCGCTGTGTCCGCACGTCGAGTGGGCAGCAGCCAACGTGCTCGGCGACGCCGTCGATCTCACCTGGTCCACGCAGCCGGCCGAGCCGGGCACCTATCGCGCCGAACTCTCCTGGCAGGCCGGCGTCGGCACCGGAGCCGCGCTCGCCTCCGCGCTGCGCGGCTGGGAGCGTCTGCGCTTCGAGGTGACCGAGGAGCCCACCGCCAGCAGTGAAGGCGCCCGCTACTCCTACACGCCCGAGCTGGGCATCTTCCACGCCGTCGTGGGAGTGCACGGCGACATCATGATCCCCGAGGACCGCATCAAGGCGTTCCGCCTCAAGGCGGCGTTGGGGGAGGTCGCCATCGACGACGCCCTCGACGGACTGCTCGGAGCGGCGTGGGACGCCGCGCTCGAGCCGTTCCGGCACGCCGGAGACGGCGCGCCGGTGCGCTGGCTGCACCAGGTGATCTGAGCGATCTCAGCCGATCGTGACCCGGACTTCGGGGGTCGCGTCGCCCGAGCCGGGGTCGATGATGCGGAACCCGCGCTCACCCGTCCGTGAGGTGTAGACGATCGTCTCGAACTTGCCCTCGGCGTCGGCCTGCGTCGTGACCGGGAAGTCGTCCCACGGGCCGTCGCCGTCGCGTACCTGCACCTGCAGCGTCGTGCCGTCCCCGGCCGACGGCAGGATGCCGCTCAACCGGAAGCGCTGGCCCGGCGGCACGCGGTCGCTCTCGGCGAACAGTTGCGGTTCGGGCTCTCCGGCCTCAGTCGTCTCGGTGGGCGTGGGGGTCGGGGTGGGGGTCGGGGTGGCCGAGGGACTGGGCGTCGCGTTCAGCGGCGGCAGATCGGCGCCGGTGATACCCGTCGCGGTGAACACCGTGGCGCCGAGGAGACCCGCGGCGATCCCCAGCGCAGCACCGACGATCGCCATCCACGAGACGGCGCGCAAAGCCGGCTGCTTGGCCTGTTCCAGATCGAGGTCGTCGTCGGAGTCCACGGACACGAGTGTACGGCGCCGATCGCGTGACCTGGCGCACGGCCGTTCCCCTCGCGGCGGCGCGCGAGGCCCTAGGATGGGTCAATGAGTTCGCGCCGTCGGTCCGTTTCGGGCCAGGACGATCTGGAGTACGTCGTCGTCCACGGGCACCGGCGCGCTTACCGCAAGCGCGGGTCCGGTCCGGCGCTGCTGCTCCTGCACGGCCTCGGCTGCGACTCGACCACGTGGCTGCCGGTTCTGGACCGCCTGGCCGAGCACTTCACCGTCATCGCTCCCGACCTCCTCGGCCATGGCGCCTCCGACAAGCCCGACGCGGACTACTCGCTCGGCGGCTACGCCAACGGGATGCGTGACCTGCTCACCATCCTCGACGTCGACACGGTGACCGTGGTCGGGCACAGCCTCGGCGGGGGAGTGGCGATGCAGTTCGCCTACCAGTTCCCCGAACGCACCGAGCGCGTCGTGCTGGTCGCCACCGGCGGACTCGGCCGCGACGTCACCCCGCTCATCCGCCTGCTGACGCTGCCCGGTGCCGGAACGGTCATGAGTGTCGCCACGATGCGTCCCTGGCGCCCGCTCGTCGCCGGCACCTTGCGCAGCCTCGCCAGGCTGCCGCACATCGCCGTTCGCGACCTGGGGGAGGTTGCCGACGCCTATCTCAAGCTGGCCGACCCGGCGCAACGCCGCGCCTTCCGCCGGGTGACGAGCACGGTGATGGACTGGCGCGGGCAGTTCGTCACCATGACCGATCGGGCCTATCTCGCCCGGCTCATGCCGGTCCTGCTCATCTGGGGCACCGAGGACATGGTGATCCCGGTCGATCACGCCCATCATGGTCCTGCCTTCGCCAACTCCGAAACGCACCTGTTCGAGCACACGGGGCACTTCCCGCACCGCGACCAGCCCGAGCGGTTCACCGAGCTCGTCGTGGAATTCTGCGGCACCAAGCCGGCCGCCGAGTACCATCGTGGGCGGTGGCGGTCGCTGCTGCGCCGTGGCGACCCGGGCGAGATGGAGCCGGTCGCCGCCGAGCTGCGGGACTACGCGGTCAGCTGAACCTTGTGGTGGCGTTGTCGCCAGAAGCCGTTACCGGTGACCCACCCGCCGAGCGCGACCGCGAACCAGCCGATGAAGACGCCGGCGACGTCGTCGGCGATGTAGTGCCAGCCGAAGTACATCGTGGCGATGACGGTGAGCACGAAGTAGATCCAGCCCGCGGCCTGGATGAAGCGGTTCTGGTCGGTGCGCTGGAAGAACAGCGCCGCGGTGAAGGTGACCGAGACGTGCAGCGAGGCGAAGCCCGCGATGCCGTAGATGTAGGCCCCGGTGGGGTCTTCCTTGAAGGCTGAGCCGTTGCGGAACAGCGACTGTTGCAGTCCGGTCACTCCGGTCTCCTCCAGGTCGGAGAAGAACTGCGGCTGGTAGAACGCCGGACCGAGCGACGGCCAGATGTAGTAGCTCACCGTGCCGAGGATCCAGTTGAGAGCGAGCGCCGTCGCGTACCAGGCTCCCAGCGAGACGTCGCGGTTGAGGACGAGGAACGCCGCGAGCGTGATGGGGATCAGCATCAGATACGACAGGTAGATCGTCGACAGGAGCTGCGCGTTGAATCCGGTGCCCAGCAGCTGATGGAGCAGCTCGCCCGGCTGATGGCCGAACAGCATCCAGTAGTCCCACTCCGAGAGCATCTTGTCGTAGAGCACGCCCTCGCGCAGGACCGGCAGATAGCTCTTGAGATTGCGGTAGCTGACGTAGCAGGCATAGAAGGTGAGCAACCCGATGAGGATGTGGACCACGCGGCCCCACGTCCAGTCGTCGCGGACGACGTCGCGGATTCCCGGGACGAGGTGACGGACACCCCGGCGCTTGATCGCCATGGGGATGACGCCGGCCGCGAAGAACGCCAGGCCCATGAGCGGGAGGCGGATGTAGGCGGGGCCGAGGAACCCCTCGGGATCGCGCAGCGGGACGCCGAGGTTCTGCGACATGATGATGGTGAAGATGCCGACCACGAGCGACAAGGCGACACCGAAGGTGTACGGCCATCGACGCAAGAAATCCCACCATGGTCGCGATTGCATGGAGACAGTCTAGGGGGACGTCCCCACCGCTCTTGAGGGCCTCTCGGCGGCCCCGACACGCACCGAAAACGACGACGGGGACGCGCACGTGCGCGTCCCCCTCGTCGGCTTCTCGACGCTCAGGCGTCGGCGCCCTCCTGCGGCACCCCGGCCATCGAGGTCGGGTCGTCGACCTGGAACTTCTCGAAGGCCTCGCGGGCGACGTTGCCGTCGATCCGGCCGAGGGCGGCGAGTTCGGCGAGGACGCCGACCACGATCGACTCGGCATCGATCTGGAAGTACCTGCGGGCGGCCGCACGCGTGTCGGCGAAACCGAAGCCGTCAGCACCCAGGGACTGCCACGGACCGGGCACCCACCGGGCGATCTGGTCCTGCACGGCACGCATGTAGTCGCTCACGCCGAGCGACGGGATCTGCGGATCGTCGTCGGTGAACGCCTGCGTGACGTACGGGACCTTACGATCCTCGCCGAGGTGGTTGTAGTTCCACTGCTCGGTCTCGGTGGCCTCGCGAGCCAGCTCGTTCCAGGAGGTGACGGACCAGACGTCGGCGGCGACGTCGTACTGGTCGGCCAGGATCTCCTGCGCCTTCAGAGCCCACGGCACGGCGACGCCGGATGCCAGGATGCGTGCTCGGTGCGAACCGGACGGTGCCTTGCGGTAGCGGTAGGCGCCCTTGAGCAGCCCCTCGGTGTCGAGGTCCTCCGGCTCGGCCGGCTGGTTGATCGGCTCGTTGTAGACCGTCAGGTAGTAGATCACGTTTTCCGCGTCGGGGCCGTACATGCGGCGCATGCCGTCCTCGACGATGTGGCTGATCTCGAAGGCGTACGCCGGGTCGTAGTGCACGACCGCGGGGTTGGTGCGGGCGAGCAGCGGTGAGTGGCCGTCGGCGTGTTGCAGGCCTTCGCCGGTCAGGGTTGTCCGGCCGGCGGTGGCGCCGACGAGGAACCCGCGCGACATCTGGTCGGCCATCGCCCAGATCGAGTCGCCCGTGCGCTGGAACCCGAACATCGAGTAGAAGAGGTAGACCGGGATCATCGGCTCGCCCTGCGTGGCGTACGAGCTTCCGGCGGCGATCGCCGACGCCATCGCGCCGGCCTCACTGATGCCCTCGTGCAGCAGCTGGCCCTTCTCGGACTCCTTGTAGGCCAGCAGCAGCTTGCGGTCGACCGACTCGTAGGTCTGCCCGTGGGGGCTGTAGATCTTGCTGGACGGGAACATCGAGTCCATGCCGAACGTGCGGTACTCGTCCGGGGCGATCGGCACGATGCGCGGACCGACGTTCTTGTCCTTCATCAGGTCACGCAGGAGGCGGACGAAAGCCATCGTCGTGGCGATCTGCTGCTTGCCCGACCCCTTCTTGAGCTCGCCGTAGAGGTCGGCCTTGGGCAGTTCGACCTCGACCGGCTGGACCACGCGCTTGGGCAGCGATCCGCCGAGCTCGCGTCGGCGCTCCAGCATGTACTGGATCTCGTCGCTGTCCTTGCCGGGATGGTAGAACGGCGCGATGTCGCTGGCGTCGATCTGCTCGTCGGTGACCGGGATGCGCAGCCGGTCGCGGAAGCCCTTCAGGTCCTCCTTCGTGAGCTTCTTCATCTGGTGCGTGGCGTTGCGGGCCTGGAAGGCCTCCAGCAGCCAGCCCTTGATGGTGTGCGCGAGGATCACGGTCGGCTGCCCGGTGTGCTTGCGGGCCGCGTCGAACGCCGCGTACACCTTGCGGTAGTCGTGACCGCCGCGCGGCAGCTTCTCGATGTCCTCGTCCGAGAGGTCTTCGACCATCTTGAGCAGACGCGGATCGGCTCCGAAGAAGTGCTCGCGGTTGTAGGCACCGGACTCGACCGAGAGGGTCTGGAACTCGCCGTCGGGTGTGCGGTTCATCTGGTTGACGAGGACGCCGTCGGTGTCCTTGGCGAGGAGGTCGTCCCACTGGCGGCCCCACACGACCTTGATGACGTTCCAGCCGGCACCGAGGAAGAACGACTCCAGTTCCTGGATGATCTTGCCGTTGCCGCGGACCGGTCCGTCGAGCTGCTGCAGGTTGCAGTTGATGACGAACGTGAGGTTGTCCAGCTGTTCGCGGGCGGCCAGGCCGATGGCACCGAGCGATTCGGGCTCGCCCATCTCGCCGTCGCCGAGGAAGGTCCACACGTGCTGCTGGCTGGTGTCCTTGATGCCGCGGTTCTGCAGGTAGCGGTTGAAGCGCGCCTGGTAGATCGAGTTGATCGCCGCGAGGCCCATCGACACGGTGGGGAATTCCCAGTAGTCCGGCATGAGGCGCGGGTGCGGGTACGACGAGAGGCCGTTGCCGAATCCGTGCGAGTGCTCCTGGCGGAAGCGATCGAGCTGTTCCTCGCTGAAACGGCCCTCGAGGAACGACCGTGCGTAGATGCCCGGCGCGGCGTGTCCCTGGTAGTAGATCTGGTCGCCGCCACCGGGATGGTCCTTGCCGCGGAAGAAGTGGTTGAAACCGACTTCGTAGAGGCTCGCGGCGGACTGGTACGTGGCGATGTGACCGCCGACGCCGAGGCCGGGTCGGTTGGCCCGCGACACCATGACGGCGGCGTTCCAGCGGATGTACGAACGGATGCGCCGCTCGATGTCCTCGTCGCCGGGGAAGTCAGGCTCGCGCTCGGGTGGAATGGTGTTGATGTAGTCGGTGCTGCGCAACGCCGGCACACCGACGTTCTTCTCGCGAGCGCGCTCCAACAGGCGCAGCATCACGTAGCGGGCACGCTCGCGTCCGCGCCCATCGACCATCGAGTCGAGGGAGTCGACCCACTCTCGGGTCTCCTCGGGATCGACGTCCGGCAGCTGGGTCGGCATGCCTTCATGGATGATGGGCGGACGTTCCTGGCCGGATTGCGGCATTGAAAGCTCCCTTGGGTGTCGGGTGGACTTCTCCATCATTCCACTTCAAGTTCGCTAGTGTGAGAGCGGCAGGTGCCCGGAGGGAACCTACTTTTCAGTAGGTTCGGGCCCATTCAACGACAAGGAGGAGCGGGTGGACGCCGGCAAGATGGGATTCGTCCCCGACACCATCATCCAGGAACTGGGCTGGGATGAGGACGTCGACGACGAACTGCGCACGGCGATCGAGGGTCATACCGGCCACGAGATGGTCGACGGCGACGTCGGCGAGGTCGTGGACGGCGTGATTCTCTGGTGGCGCGACGGCGATGGTGATCTTGCCGAGGGGCTGATGGATGCGCTGCAGGACGTCGCCGAGGGCGGCTTCGTGTGGTTGCTGACCCCGAAAGTAGGGCGCGACGGTTACGTCTCGGGTGCTGATATCGGCGAGGCGGCCCCGATCGCCGGCCTGTCGGTCACCACGACCTTCCCCGCAGGGGAGGACTGGTCGGCCACCAAGCTCTCCACCCACCGCCGCTGACCTTCTGACGTCATACGTTTCGAGGCCTGGAGGCCTGGAGGCCTCAGGACGTATGACGTCCGGACGTCGGGTACGGGCACGCTACGCTCGGGCGCATGACGATCGAGATCGGCACCGCCGCACCGGACTTCACCCTCAAGAACCAGCACGGCGAGGACGTCTCGCTGTCCACGCTGCGCGGGCGGCCCGTCGCCCTCGTCTTCTACCCGTTCGCGTTCAGCGGCATCTGCACGGGCGAACTGTGCGAGCTGCGCGACAACATCGAGGACTTCGCCGGCAGCGGTGTCGAGCTCCTCGCCATCTCATGCGACCCGATGTTCGCGTTGCGCGCCTTCGCCGACCAGGACGGTTACCAGTTCTCGCTGCTGAGCGACTTCTGGCCGCACGGCGAGGTGGCCCGCGCTTACGGCGTCTTCAACGATCAACTCGGCTGCGCGCTGCGCGGAACGTTCCTCCTCGACGCCGACGGCATCGTGCGGTGGAAGGTCGAGAACCAGATGGGTGAGGCACGCGACCTCGCGGCCTACCGCGCGGCGCTCGCCGACCTCGCCTGAGTCATCCCGGGAGACGAATTTCGCGAATCGGCCTCCGGCGCGCCGCTGTTCTGCTTTGATGGCAGCGTGCCGCCAGGGACCCGAGACCCTGGCGGCACGCCTGTCGTGCGCTATTGTTGCGAGCCGATCCATATCGTCGAGGGCGAATAGCTCAGCTGGTCAGAGCATCCGGTTTACACCCGGAAGGTCGGGGGTTCGAACCCCTCTTCGCCCACCGTCTGTCAACGGGGCGGCGGAGCCGTTCCGTTGACAGACGGTGAGTGCTGCGTGAGAACCCCCTTGGGTGGGGGTGCCCCCTGCACGAGCGGAGCGGAGTGCTTGGGGGAGTCGAACCCCTCTTCGCCCACCAGTGCAGCGCTTGAGGGAGCCGAATCGTGAATCAGCAGTCCTGGTCGGCGGTGCCACCGCGTGGGCCCGACGGAAACGGCGGGTCGTGGGCTCCCCTGCGGGAGTGGGACGCCGAGTTGCAACGTTCGGGCCGCGTCGTGATCCGGGCGGCGAGCCGATCGCGGCATATCGCGATCGGGTTGGCCGCGTTCAGCACCGCGCTCTGCCTCTGTGCCGCGCTGGGATTTCCCCTCGCTTTCGGTGTGAGCGCCCTCGTCTTCGTCACGCCGCCGTTCCTCGTCTGTGCAGCGCTCTCCGTCGTGGTGCTGGTTCAACAGATCGGCTACCTGCGGCGTCATCTCGTCGTCACGGTTCATGGCATCGAGGTCACCGGACTCGCGACGGTGCCATGGCAGAACGTCCTGGCAGCGAGGGTCGTCGTGGATGCGGTCCAGATCACCGTGGTGGGAAGACGCGGCCCCCGGGTCCTGCAGGTCGGCACCCTCCAGGCGCCGGCCGCGCAGGTCGTCGCGTGGCTCGAGACCGTTCAGCACCACATGCTCGACCGCTGACGCGGGTCTGAGCGCTTGCGTCACCGCCGCTGGCGAGCGAAGGCCCACGATGCGGCGACGAGCCCGAGGACGGTGAAGACGGCGCACCATCCCACGGCGATCGCTGCGGTGCCGCCGAGGTCCGTCACCGGTGCCGCGTCGGACCCCAGCCCGACGAGCAGTCCGCGAATCGTCTCGATGACGGGCGTGACGGGCTGTTGCTCGGCGAAGCCTCGCAGCCACGAGGGCATGGTCTCCGGGGGCACGAAGGCGCTCGACACGTACGGTGCGAACAGCATGAAGAAGCCGAATCCGCCCGCCGCCGCAGGACCGCGGACGATGACTCCGACGAAGGCCGCCAGGCAGGTGATGGCCAGGATGTAGCCGGCGATCATGGCGATCGCGCCGAGCCATTCGAGCGCGTTCGCGTCGGGCCGGAACCCGATGAGCGCCGCCACGCCGAGGACCATGGCGGTGGTGACGAGGTTCTTCACCACACTGGCCACGATGTGACCGACGAGCACCGCCGCGCTGGCGATCGGCATGGACCGGAAGCGGTCCATCGTCCCGGTGGTCATGTCCTGATTCACGGCGATCGCCGTGTTGGAGGCGCCGTAGCCCGCGCAGAGCAGGATCACGCCCGGTGTCGCGTAGGTGACGTAGTCGGTGCCGGACTGGATCGCGCCGCCGAACACGTACACGAAGAGCAGCATGATGGTGATCGGCAGCACCAGCGAGATCAGCAGTTCGTCCGGGTCGCGCCGCACCAGGCGGAGAGATCGTCCCGACATCGTCGTCAGCTCAGAAGCCGCATAGCGGATGCGGCGCCCGACCGTCTCAGCGTGAGTGTCGGGCGAGTGAATGGCGCTCATGCTGCGGCCTCCTGGTCGCTCGGGTCGGTGTCGCGCGCTCGGGCGGCGCGTCCGGTCAGGGTCAAGAAGACGTCGTCGAGCGTGGGTGCTCGCACCTCCCAGTGCTCCGGCGTGACCCCCGCCTTCTCGATCGCCGTCAGCAGGCTGCGCACGTGGGCGAGCGAACCGTCCGTGGGGAGCCGCACGACGTCGCCTTCATGAGTCGCGCCGTGCTCGGCGAGCGCGGCAGCGCTGGTCGCGGCCAGCGCCGCCGTGGCGAAGGTCAGCTCGACTCCGGCGTCCCCGACGCGCCGCTTGAGCTCCTCGGGCGTTCCTTCCGCGACGACGCGCCCACCGTCGATCAGCGCGATGCGATGGGCGAGTTGGTCGGCTTCCTCGAGGTACTGCGTGGTGAGGAACAGGCTGGTTCCCTCGGCGATGACGTCGCGGATGACCTCCCACATCGTCTGCCGGCTGCGCGGGTCCAGTCCCGTCGTGGGTTCGTCGAGGAACAGCACCTGCGGGCGGCGCAGCAGTCCGGCGGCAAGGTCCAAGCGGCGGCGCATGCCGCCGGAGTACGTGCTGATCCGTCGATCCGCCGCGTCGCCGAGGTCGAAGGCGTCGAGGAGCTCGTCGACGCGGCGGCGGGCGGTGCGCCGGGGAAGATGCGCGAGCCGACCCATCACCGCGAGGTTCTCACGGCCCGACAGCTTCTCGTCCACGGCGGCGTACTGGCCGGTGAGACTGATGACCTCGCGGACGCGAGCGGGTGCGGTGAGGAGGTCGTGTCCGGCCACCGTGGCGGTGCCGGCATCGGGTCGCAGCAGGGTGCTGAGGATGCGCACGGTGGTGGTCTTGCCGGCGCCGTTGGGGCCGAGCAGAGCGAGGACTTCGCCGCGATGCAGGGTCAGGTCGACGCCGTCGAGCACCGTGACGGGGCGACGCGCCGTCCCGTAGGACTTGCGAAGCCCGCGGGCGACGACGAGGGGATCGGGCGGCATGGCACTCCTGAGGTTTATGAAAGAAACTGTTTATGGCAGCAACAGTGTGCATTAGGCGCGCCCGCCGTGTCCAGCGCGGGTCGCACGAGACAATGGGCGCATGACGGACCAGGAATCCGACGATCGGCTGTCGCCCACGCTCCGGCGGCTGTGGGGGCGAGAATCGGAGGGCCGACGCGGTCCGAAGGCGGCGCTGTCGGTCGACCGGATCGTGCGGACAGCCGTCGAGATCGCCGACGCTGAGGGGTTGGCCGCGGTCTCCATGGCCCGCGTCGGTCAGGAACTCGGCTACTCGTCGATGGCCCTGTATCGCCACATCGCGAGCAAGGACGAGCTCCTGACGCTCATGGGGGACCGCTTCGCGGGCGAACCGCCGACGCTCGTGCCCGGCGAGGGGTGGCGCGCGGGGCTTTCTCGGTGGACGCGCGTGCAGGTCGAGCAGACCGTGGCCCGTCCCTGGGTGCTGGACCTGCCGCTCGCGGCGATGTACCCCGGCCCGACCCGGCTGAGGTGGATCGACGCCGGCATGGGGTGTCTCCGTGACGTGGCGCTTCCGGGGGAGGACAAGCTCGCCATCTTGGGTCTGCTCGCTCAGTACGTGCTCGGTGAGGTTCGCGTGCAGGTCGAATCCGGCCGCGCGGCGATCCAGAGCGTACGCGAGGCGACCGGCGTCGGCGCCGAGGTGCCCGATGGCGACCTCGATCCGGCGGCGATCGCCGCGGCGAACATCTACGCCGACTTCGAGTCGCAATTGCGCGAGCTCGCCGATCCCAAGGACTTCCCGCATCTGTTCGACGCCCTGGCCGACGTCGCCCCGGAGCCGTCGGCGGATGTTCAGGACTCGGTCGAATTCGGCCTGCGCATCGTGCTCGATGGCATCGCCAGGTACATCGAGGAGCACGCCAGCGGCTGACGTGCGGGTTTCGAGAGTGAGCGCGACGGGCACCGACGAGGCATGAGCCGCGTGATGAAAGTCGTCGAGTCCGCCTTCGATCTGCTCGCGCGTGCCCGGTCCGCCCGCGGCTTCCACCCCGTCGGCGACATCTTCGAAGCAAGCGCGCGATGGGATGACCCCGCCTCGCCGACCGTCCGAGCCCTCGGCGGACCCGGGTCGGCCGACGCGTTGATCCGCCTGTCCAAGGGCATCGGCACGCCCGGCGGCCTGCCGGATTTTCTCGGCATCGCGCTTCGCATTCGCCCGGATCGCGCCCCGATCGATCTTCTGCTGACGACCGTGGGTTGTCGGGGATGGAGGAGAAACGTCCTGAGCCCGACGCGGGGATGGAGCCGCACGTCGTACAGCACCTTGTTGCCGTACCACGCCTCCGGAGACCGTGTCATCCTCGCGCTCCGGCCCGACATCGGCGCGGCGACTCCGGCTTCCATGACGGCGATCAACGCCGCCCTCGCGACGGGCACCCTCGGGTTCGCGATCGAGGAGCGGCGGGATGGTTCCTGGAAGGTCATCGGCCGGGTCGAGGTCACCGGTCGCCGGCTCGTCGGCGACGTGTCGTTCGATCCTTACCTCGTGAACCTGCCAAACCTCGCCCCCGTCGGGTTCCTCGCCGAACTCCGTGAGCGGGCGTACGTCGGCTCGCGGCGCGGGCGTGGTGCGGAGCCCGTGGAGGCGGAAGCCAACGGCTCAGCGCGACGGTGATTCAGGCTCCCGTTGCTAGCGTCGGTCCCGCTCGACCGACGACGAGGGAGTTCACGTGTCAACTCGATCAAGGATGCTGGCGGCCGTCGTCGCCGCGGCGCTCGTGCTGGGGGTCCTGCTGATGGCCGTGGTGCCCGGCACGACGACGGTCGACGAGGAAGCCGACGATCAGACAGTCGCCGAGACCACCGAGGCGGATCTCTCCGGAATCCCCGACGTCATCGCGGTGGTGAACGGCGAGGAGATCGGGCGTGACGACTTCGTCGCGGTGTACGAGCCGCAGTTCCAGCAGTCCGTCGCTGCGGGACAGCCGGTGGATCAGGATGATCTGAAGAAGCAGACGCTCGATCTCATGGTCGACAACGCCTTGCTCCTCCAGGAGGCCGAGGCCCGCGGCTTCAGCGCGTCCGAGAAGGAGATCGAGGAGTCGCTCCACGCGTTCGCCATCGACAGTGGAATGGCGTCGGCGGACGAGTACCTCGCCGCCCTTCAGGAGCAGCAAGGTTTCACCAAGGACGAGGTGCGTGCCCAGGTAGCCGACGGGATCGTCATCGAAGCCCTCGTCGATGCCGAGGTGGGCGATGAGCCCATCGCGGAGTCCGAGCTTCGTACGCTCTACGACCAGGCGGTCGCTCAGCAGGAACAACTGGGTCAAGCGCACGGGGGTGCCGCGGAGGTGCCGTCGTTCGAGCAGGTGCGCCCCCAGCTTGAGGAGGCGGCTCAGTCGCAGCGTGAGCGGGAGACCCTGATGCGTGTCGTCGACGAGGCTCGCGAGGATGCCGAGGTCGAGATCCGTCTCTGAGCTCGGCCCCGAGGGGCCGGAACGGCGCGGACCGCGACCGTGCGGCGAGCTGGAAGCAAACGGCACCGCCCGGCGTTGATACCGACGTGCATGGTGAGTTCAAGGTCCCGAACGGCAAACTCGTCGTCGCCGATGTCGAGGTTCAGGACGGTCTCCTGACCGATCTGCGCCTCTCGGGCGACTTCTTCCTCGAACCCGAGGAGGCGCTGGGCGAGATGTCCGACGCCCTCGAAGGGCTTCGGGCCGACGCCCCCGCCACGGTGTACGAACAGGCGGTCGAGCGTGCCCGCGGCGACGCGGTGATGGTCGGCTTCGACCCTCGAGCGATCGCGATCGCCGTCTTGCGCGCGTTGGGCCGCTCGACGAGCTGGGCCGACCACAGCTTCGAGCTCGTCGACACCGGCGAGCAGCACCCGGCGATGCAGATGGCGCTGGACGAGGTCATCACGCGCCAGGTGGGCGACGGCGAACGGCCGCCGACGCTGCGCGTGTGGGAGTGGGCGTCCAATGCGGTGATCATCGGTTCGTTCCAGTCCTTGTCCAACGAGGTCGACCTCGAGGCCGCCGCCCGCCACGACACGACCGTCGTACGCCGAATCTCCGGCGGCGGTGCGATGTTCGTCGAGCCCGGAAACACCATCACGTACTCGCTCTACGTACCGGCGACGCTCGTCGAGGCGATGAGCTTCGTCGAGTCGTACGCCTTCCTCGACGCTTGGGTGGTGCGGGCGCTGCGCGAGCTGGGCGTGGAAGCCTCCTACGTGCCGATCAACGACATCGTGTCCCCGGCCGGCAAGATCGGTGGCGCGGCGCAGAAGCGGATGGCCAACGGAGCGGTGCTTCACCACGTGACGATGTCGTACGACATGGACGCGGCGAAGATGCTCGACATCTTGCGCATCGGACGGGAGAAGCTCTCCGACAAGGGGCACGTCAGCGCGGCGAAACGCGTCGACCCGATCCGCTCGCAGACGGGCCTCTCGCGCCGGGACGTCGTGGGCGCGATGCTGCAGTCCTTCGAGAACAGCTACGGGCTGCGGCGGGTCGATCTCGACGACGCCACGCTCAAGGAAGCCGAGCAGCTCGCCCGCGAGAAGTACGACGACCCCGCCTGGCTCGCCCGCGTCCCCTGATCGGTGCCCCCGCGCTCAGCGCGCGGCCAGCAGCCAGCGCAGGTCGGAGCGGGCGCGCTGCGCCGCCAGCATCGTGAGGCCGGCCCCCAATGCCGCCCAGAGCGCGAGCGCGACGAGTGGTGTGGCGGTGGACACCCCCGCCTGAGCCGCCTCCAGCCCATGCAGCACGGGGGAGAGCGGCGACACCGAGTGCAGGAGACCGATGAGCGGTGAGTGTGTCCCCGTCGCGGCGGCTCCGAGCGTCACCAGCGCCGCGACGACAGCCACCGCAGCAGCGGCCGGACGACCGAAGACGGCGATTACGCCTTGCCCGAGCACGGTGAGCGACACGACCGAGAGCACGGCGAGCAGCGCGAACTCGACCGGCCGCGCGATCGAGTCGACGTCGGTGAACAGGGCTGCTCCGGCCAGGAGCACCGCGACTTGGGCGGCCACGATGCCGAGGGTCTTCACGAGCGGTGCGAACAGCTGGTGGAGCAGCCCCTGTGAGGCGACGAGGCGCGACCGGGACAACGCTGGCCGCACGGCCCACGCGGCGGCGGCCGCCGTGAGGAGCGCGAGCGTTACAGCGGCGGGAATCGCCAGGGCGTCGACGGGCACGGCGTGGTGACGTTCCGCCGACGTCCGCAGCGGAGCGGCGGCGACCTCGCTGATCCGTTCGCGCTCGGCAGGTGAGTAGAGCGGGATCTGCTCGACTCCGTCGTTCAGCCCGTCGGCGAGCTCGCCGCTGCCGTCGACGAGATCCGCGCCGCCGTCCGCGAGTCGACCTGCACCGTCGGCGGCCTGCGCCGTGCCGTCGCGCAACTGGCGGCTGCCGCTGCGCAGTTCCTGCGCCCCGGACGCGAGTTGCGACGTGCCGTCGGCCACGGCGACAGCGCCCGCGCGTGCCTGAGCGGACCCATCGGCGAGCTGCGCGACGCCGCCGGTCAGCGCGGGTGCTTGCGAGGCGAGCTGGGCGGTCGCCTCACTGAGCTGCGCGAGTCCGGCGGCGAGGCGCCCGGTTCCGTCGGTCAACAGCGCCCCTTGGGCGCCGAGCGTCTGGACCTCGGCGTTGACGCGCTCCGCCTCCGCGGCGGCCTCGGCAACCCAGACGCACGCTCCGGGCGGGAGCACGTCCGCGCACTGCGCGGCCCACGCTCGCACCGTGTCGGTCAGCTGCTGGGCCATCTGAAGGAACGGCTCGACGGTGGCGATCAGTTCACGCGCCCCGCTGTCCAACTGCTGAGCGCCGTCGCGCAACTCGCGGGCGCCCTGATCGAGCTGCGCCGCGTCGTCGGGCAACGTCGCCGTCTGGCGCCGGAGTTCCTGCAAACCGTCGTCGAGTCGAGCGACGCCGCCGGACAGCTCGCCGGCGCCTCTCGCCACCTGCCCGGCGCCGTCCGCCAAGCGTGCCGATCCCGCGGACAGCTCGGCGGCGCCGTCGTCGAGGCGACTAGTCCCGTCGGCGAGTTCCGCCGCACCGCCGGCGAGGGTGACCGTGCCGTCGTGCAGCCGCTCGGCTCCGTCCGCGGCCTCGGCGAGGGCATCACGGATCGTGGTCGTCGAGACGAAGATGCTGTCGATGAAGGTCTGAGCGACTTGTGCGTTCAGGGCGGCGACGGCGGCCTCGGTCACGTTGCCCGCCAGCTGGCCGGCGAGCCGATCGGTCGCGTCGTCGGTGATGAGCCGGAGTCGCGCCGTCGTGACGGCTTCGGGATCGTCGCCGGCCGGGGACACCGCAGCGGCGGAGACGTCACGCGGAATGACGAGCACCGCGCCGTAGTCGCCTGCCCGCAAGCCCGCCATGGCGTCCTGGCGGTGCGTGATGACCCAGTCGAAGTTGTCGGCGTCGTCGTCGCCGGTCAGTTCGGCGGTCAGGAGCCGACCGACGGCTACCGGTTGCTTCTCACCTTCGGGAGTCGTGAGGGTCACGATCTCGTCCTCGTTGACCACGGCTGCCCGCACATCGGCCGCCCGAGGGCTGCGTGCGCCGTCGGCTGCGGCGTGGACCCCCATGACCGCGACCGGGACGACCAGGGCGAGCGCGAGCAGAAGGCGGCGAGGTCCGCGCGCCGTCGCCATCGAGGAGACGGTCATGCCGAGATCAGCTCCCATCGTGCGGTGAGGTCGAGGACGTGTGCGTCCAGCGGAGGTTGACCCGGGGCGACGCCCAGGACGACGATGCGGTCGCCCGTGAGCCAATGCAGAGCGGCGACCACCCGCTCGACGGCACCGTCGGAGAGTTCGGCGAGATCGATGGCGACCACCCGGGCGGGCGCCGCGGCGACCGTGAGCACCACCCGGGTCGCCGGGTCGATCAGCTCGAGGGACGTATCGGCGTCCACGACTCCGAGGGGGGAGCCCGAGGCTCCACAGGCCGCTCTCGCCGCACCGATCGCTGCTTCCGGATCGGCCGCCCCGAGCCGACGCAGCTCGCCGGCCACCGTGCCTGCGGTCGTCCGCCAGGGCGGGTCGACCAGCATCGCCACGCGCCGCAGGCGCGCCGCGTCGAACGGCAGCACGTACTCGCCGACCCGTACGGGCGACCGCGTGCCGGGGGACCGGCCGGTCAGGAGGGCGAGTACTTCGGCCCGGTCCTGGCTGCTGCCCTCCACCACCAGCAGCGGTTCGGGGACTCGGAGGCGTTCGACGCGCAGCCCGCTGCGCAGTGCGAGGTCGTCGGCCGCAAGGTGGACGGGCTCCTCGGGCCAGCGGTCCCGGGCGACGCGCTCGTGCAGGGCGTCGCCTTCCACGTCGAGCTCCGGCAGCAGGCGATCGAGCGAGGATGGTATCCACCAGGCCCGGCGGCGCAGTACCGCCATGACGGCGGGGACGAGCACCATGCGGACGACGAAGGCGTCGACGAACACGCCCACGGCGAGGGCGAAGGCGATCGGTTTGACCATCGCGTCGCTCTCGGGGACGAAGGCGACGAACACCGCGAGCATGACGACAGCCGCCGCGGTCACGACGCGGCCACTGGCGACGAAGCCTGCCCGGATCGCCCGGTCGGGGTCCCCGTCGCGGGTGAACTCCTCCTTCATGCGCGACACGAGGAACAGCTCGTAGTCCATCGCCAGTCCGAACAGCACGCCCATGAGCAGGATCGGTAGGAAGCTGATGACCGGACCAATGTGTTCCACCCCCAGGAGCTCGGCGGCCCATCCCCATTGGAAGACCATGACGACCGCGCCGAACGAGACGCCGACGCTCAGCAGGTAGCCGGCAGCCGCCTTGATCGGCACGACCACCGAGCGGAACACCGTGGTGAGGAAGAGGAGCGTCAGCACGACCACGAAGGCGCCGAAGGGCAGCATCGTGGCGGACAACTGGTCCGAGACGTCGATCTCCATCGCGGTCTGCCCGGTGACCGCCGTGCGCACGTCGTACTCGTCGGCGAGGCGCGGAGCCGCGTCGCGGAGCCGTTCGACCAGGGCTGCGGTGGCCGGGTCCTCCGCCGACGTGGTGGGGAAGAACTGCACGACGCCGGTGTCGGCGGTCGGGTTGGGAGTGGCGAGCGCGACCGTGTCGACGCCCTCGAAGCCGGCAACCTCCTTCCCGAGCGCGTCCATGAGCCCGACCGGATCGGTCGAGTGGACGATGTCGGCTTGGAGGAGGATCGGATTGTTGAATCCCGGACCGAAGTGGTCCTCGATGAGGTCGTAGGCGGCGCGCTCGGTGGTCCCGTGTTCGGCCGTGCCGTTGCCCGGGAGAGCGAGCTGGAGTTCGCGGCCCGGCAGCGCGAGCGCGCCGAGCGCCGCGACGACGAGGATGATCGTCACCCACGGGGCGGCGGTCGCGCCGCCGACCCAGCGTCGAGCGATCGGGTGGCCCGCCGACTGCTCGGCTCCGCGCCGGGGCGCCAGCCGCGCGCCGGCGAGCCCCATGAGGGCGGGCAACAGCGTGACGGCCACCGCCACCGCGATCGCGACGGATGCGGATGCGGTCACGCCCATCCAGGTCAGGAACGGGATGCGGGCGATCGCGAGGCCGGCGAGGGCGATGAGGGTCGTGATCCCGGCGAAGACCACGGCGGACCCGGCGGTCGCGACGGCACGCCCGCTGGCCTCGTCGGGAGCGACGCCGGCGCTCTGCTCCTCACGCTGCCGGGAGACGATGAAGAGCGCGTAGTCGATGCCGACGGCGAGCCCGATCATCAGCGCCAGGAGCGGCGTGGGGGAGGCCAGGGAGGCGACGGCGGTGAGCGCCCAGATGAGGCTCATCGTGATGCCGACGCCGATGAGAGCGGTGGCGATCGGGATGACTGCCGCGCGGATCGAGCCGAGGGTCACCCACAGGACCACGAAGGCCACGACCACCCCGGCAGCCTCCATCCAGGTGATCGTCGGGCCCGTGTTCATGAAGGCGCCGCCGCCGAACTCCACCCGCGCGCCGGCATCGCGCAGCGGTTCGGCAGTGTCTTGCAGCTCGTCCTTCACCGCCTCGGTGATGTCGCCGGGGCCGCCGGAGAACTGCACCTGGACGATGGCGGCGTCGCGGTCATCATCGATCGTGCCGTCCACGAGGTCGTCGAAGGGCGAGAGCGCCTCGTCGACGAGGGGCATGGCGCGCAGGTTGTCCAGCGTCGCCTCGATCGCCTCGCGGACGCTCGGGTCGTCCACGGACGAGCCGTCCGGGGCGAGGATCACGAGTTGAGCCGAGATCCCGGACAGCTCGGGAAACGTGCGCTCCAGCACGTCGAGCGCCTCCTGGCCTTCGGTTCCCGGCAGTGAGAAGTCGTCGTGTGTGCCCTTGCCGACGCCGAGCGCCAGCAGCAGGGCGGCGAGAAGCACCACCAGCCAGCCACCGACGACGAGTCGGCCGTGGCGGTGGCACCACCGGCCGAGGGCATGGAGGGCGGACGACATGGCCGTCACGATACGAATCTGTATCGGATACGTCAATGTATCGAGCGTCATACGTGCGGTACCCTCGGTGCGGTCGAGAGGGAGGTCGTGATGCAGGAGTCGGCGACGCGGCGGCGGGCGAGCACGCGGGAGCGTCTGCTCGATGCTGCACGCGAGGTGCTGGCCGAGACCGGCATCCAGGGTGCGACGGTCGAGCAGATCTGCGAGCGCGCCGGCTACACGCGTGGCGCGTTCTACTCCAACTACGCGAGCAAGGACGAGCTGATCCTCGACCTCTTCATGCGCGAGAAGGACCGCATGCTGAGCGCGTTGCGTTCGGCGGTGGAGGACAAGCTCGAGGGCGGCGACATCGGCAGCATCGCCCACGTCCTCGACCGCTTCGTGGCCAGTCAGCCCACCGACCGCATGTGGTTCCTCGTGCACCAGGAGTTCGTCACGCACGCCGTCCGTCAGCACCGGATCGCCGACGTCTACGCCGAACTCTGGGAGCAGACGCACGCCGAGTTCGGCGACGTCATCGATGCCGGGTGCCGGGCGTTGGGGCGCCGTCTCACCATCGACCTGCGTGATGCCACCCGACTGCTGATCGCCATCTTCGACGCCACCTTGCGCGATGCCTTCCTCGGCTCGGACGCCGACGCGGCAGACCTCAGTGCCATGCGCGAGCAGATCCCGACGTTGCTCCTGGCGTTGAGCGAACCGGCCGAGGGGTGATCCGGACGCGCGCCCCTGGGACTACAGTGGCGCCGTGACCACGCTCCGCGACGTCGTCGCCGTCCTCGACGAGCTCTACGATCCGCGTTGGGCCGACGGCTGGGATGCCGTCGGCACGGTCGCCGGCGATCCGGACGCCGGGGTGCACACGATCCTCTTCGCCGTCGATCCCGTCCAAGCCGTCGCCGACGAAGCGGTGCGGGTCGGCGCCGACCTCGTCGTCACGCATCATCCGCTCTATCTCAAGGGCACGACGTCGGTCGCCGCGACCACGCCCAAGGGGCGGGTCGTCCACACGCTGGTGTCGAACGGCATCGCCCTGCACACGTGCCACACCAACGCCGACGCTCCGCCGCTCGGCGTCTCGGAGGCCATGGCGCAGGTGCTGGGTCTGCGCGATATCCGGCCGCTCGAGGAGGACCTCGATCGCGGGCTCGACAAGTGGGCCGTCTTCGTCCCGGTGCCCGACGCCGACGCGGTGGCCGCGGCCATGCACGACGCCGGCGCCGGACGGCTCGGCGACTACGACCGAGCCCAGTTCCAGTCGCGCGGCACCGGCTCGTTCCGGCCCTTGGAGGGCGCCCATCCGACGATCGGCGACATCGGGGACGTCGAGCACGTCGACGAGGTCAAGGTCGAGATGGTCGCGCCAGTGCAGCTACGCGAACGGGTCCGCTGCGCCCTCCTCGCCGCTCATCCCTACGAGGAGGTGGCGTACGACCTCATCGAGACGGCCGCGCGCCCGAGTGGGCGCGGAAGCGGACGGATCGGCGTCCTCGAGGCGCCGATGACCCTGGGCGACTTCGCGCAGCACGTCAAGGACGTGCTGCCCGAGCATCATGGTGCGACCCGCGTCGCCGGTGATCTCGACCGTGAGGTGCGCACGGTCGCGCTGTGCGGCGGTTCGGGGGACTTCCTTCTCGGCCGCGCCGACGCGATGGGCGCCGACGTCTACGTCACCTCCGACCTGCGCCACCACCCCGTCAGCGAGCACCGGGAACGACCCGGAGCGTGCGCCGTCGTCGATGTTCCGCATTGGGCGGCCGAGTGGACCTGGCTGCCCGTCGCGGCGCGCGAGGTCACAGCGCGTCTTGGCGGTACGGTGAAGGCACACGTCTCCACCATCGTCACCGATCCGTGGACCACCACGTTGAGCTGAGGAGTCACCCTGAAAGCCGAACCGTCCGCCCAGCAGACCCTGCTCGATCTGCAGGCCAAGGACTCCACCATCGCGCAGTTGAGGCACCGCCGGAACTCGCTGCCCGAACTCGCCCAGATCGCCGCGCTCGATGCCGAGATCGCGGCGCTCGACGGCAAGCGGATCGAGGCCTCGACGCGGGTTTCCGATCTGGAACGCGAGCAGAAGAAGGCCGACCAGGAGGTCGAGCTCGTCAAGACGCGCCGCCAGCGCAACGAGGACCGGCTGAACTCCGGAGCCGTCAGCAATCCCAAGGATCTCGAGAGCCTTCAGCACGAGATCGTGGCCCTCGACCGCCGGATCGCGACGCTCGAGGACGCCGAGCTGGAGGTCATGGAGTCGCTCGAGGAGGCGCTGGCCGCTCTCGATGCGGTGGCGAACGACGTGCAGGCGCGGCATCAGTCCCGCGATCAGCTCGTGGCGACGCGTGACGAGGCGTACGCCTCGATCGACAACGAACTCGCCGACCTCGAGGCGGCGCGTGGTGCCATCGCGCGCTCGCTGCCCGAAGATCTCGTCGCGTTGTACGAGAAGGTGCGGGCGTCCCACGGCGGCCTCGGTGCCGCGGCCCTCCGGGCTCGGCGCTGCGAGGGCTGCCGACTCGAACTCAACGGCGCCGATCTGCGCGAACTCGCGCAGGCACCGGCCGACGACGTCCAGCGCTGCCCCGAGTGCAGCCGCATCCTCGTCCGCACGGGCGAATCAGGACTGTGACGCCGCGCGTCATCGTCGAGGCCGACGGTGGATCGCGTGGCAACCCCGGCCCGGCGGCCTTGGGTGCGGTGCTGCGCGATGCGACCAGTGGCGCGGTGATCGCCCAGCGTGGCGAGGTGATCGGCACGGCCACGAACAACGTCGCCGAGTACCGCGCTCTGATCGCTGGCCTGGAGTTGGCGCGCGAGCACACGCCCGACGCGCAGGTCGAGGTCCGGATGGACTCCAAGCTGGTCATCGAGCAGATGTCCGGGCGCTGGAAGATCAACCACCCGGACATGAAGCCGCTCGCGCTCGAAGCGCAGGTCATCGTCCGCGAGCTGCTGCCGATCACCTGGACCTGGGTCCCCCGGGACGACAACAAGGCCGCGGACGCGCTGGTGAACGCCGCGCTCGACGGCAAGCTCCCCGACGCGACGACCGATGTCGTGTGGGCACCCGCACGGGGCTGGAGCGCCGGGACCGGAGAGCCGACCACGCTGATCCTCGTGCGGCACGGCGTGACGCCGTTCACCGAGCGCAAGGCGTTCAGCGGCATGGGGACCTCCGACCCCGAGCTCACCGAGGTCGGTCACGAACAGGCGGCGCGAGCGGCCGCGTGGATCGACGAGCACGGGGGAGCGGACGCGGTGGTGGCCTCGCCCTTGCGTCGGACCCGCGAGACCGCCGATCACGTCTGCCGTCGCCTGGGACTCGAGGTGGCCGTGGACGAGGGCCTGGCCGAGACGTCGTTCGGTGAGTGGGACGGCTACACCTTCGCCGAGATCCAGGAGCGCTGGCCGAACGAGGTCACGGCTTGGCTCGGTTCGACGGCCGTCGCTCCACCCGGCGGCGAGGCCTTCGACGTCGTGCTGGAGCGGGTCACCGCGACGCGTGACCGGTTGCTGGAGCAGTACGCGGGCAAGACCGTCGTCGCGGTCACCCACGTCACCCCGATCAAGATGCTCGTGGGGCTCGCGCTCGGCGCACCGATCACTGCGATCTACCGGATGGAGCTCGCGCCGGCGTCGATCTCCACGGTGGCGTGGTGGCCCGACGGCAACGCGAGCCTCCGCTCCTTCAACGCCGTCCCGTAGGCGTCAGAGCTCGCTGACGATCAGGTCGAGCCGGTTCTTCTCGACCTCCACGGTCCAGCCGAGGTCGCGGAGCGCATCGGCGAGGTCGTCGGGGGTGCTCGCGTTCACCTCCTCGGCGAGGAGTTGACGCGCCACGCGCCCCTTGGTCGCCTTGTTGAAGTGGCTGACGACCGACCGCTTGCCGTCCTTCTCGTGCAGCACGCGCATCGTCGCGCCAGGAACGTCGCGCGGGGGAGCGCCGAGGTTGACGTAGGTGCCGGACCGCAGATCCACCACGAGCCGGCCGTCGGCGAGGCGCTCGATCGCCCCCGGTAGGTGCGGCTTCCAGCGGCTGGCGACGGTGCCCAGCCGCGGCAGGGTGACCGAGCCGGAGAGCCGGTAGGCCGGGATGTGATCACTCGGTCGCACCAGGCCGAACAGCGCCGACGCGATCGCCACCGTGCTGTCCGCGCGGTCGCGGACAGCCTCGTCGAAGCTGCCCGGATCGAGGTTGTCGAACAGCACGCCCGTGTAGACCGCATCGGCCCGCGCGGTCGGCTCCTCGCGCAGGCTCGCGTTACGGGGGAGCGCGTCGGCCTGGGTGGGACCCAGCCCCAGCACCTCCATCGCCCGGCGCGGACTTCCGGCGCTGACCCGGATCAGCGTCCGCAGCAGCTGCTCGCGGGTGGGGTTGAGCTCGGGGAGGCTCAGCGTCGCGAGATCGAGCGCGGGCCCCTGCTCGGGCCGGGTCTTGCCTTCGGACGGGGGAAGCAGGATGAGCACCCGTCGACCCTACCGACCCGCCCGCCCGGCCCTTCTAGCGTCATACGTTTGGTGGCCGCTGACCCACAGAACGTATGACGTCAGGAGCGATCAGACCGCTCGGACGCCCTCGACGAGGAGGAGGACGGCGAACACCGCGAACGCGGCAGCGGCGACGTAGCGGATCAGGCGCTCGGGCAGGTGGCGGCCGAGCACGGCACCGACGACGATCGCCAGAGCGTCCGCCGCGACCATGCCGATGGTGCTGCCGATCCAGGTGCCAAACCAATCCTCGCGGACGGCCAGGGTGATGGTGGCGAGCATCGTCTTGTCACCCAGCTCGGCGAGGAAGAAGGCGAAGCCGACCGCCAAGAGCGCCGCGCCCGTGCTCGCCCTGGCCTTGGCGGCCTCGTCCTCGGTGAGCTCGTCGCCGCGCAAGGTCCAGGCGGCGAAGCCCAGGAACGCGAGGCCGGCAGCGATCGCGATCCAGCCCTGGTAGTCGGCGAAGGCCTCGCCGATCCAGAAGCCGATCGCCACCGAGGCGAGGTGCACGATCGCCGTGGCGATGGTGATGCCCACGAGGACGTCTCGCGCGCGGTAGCGCGAGGCGAAGGTCATCGCCATGAGCTGGCTCTTGTCGCCCAGTTCGGCGACGAAGATGACGACGGTGCTCAGCACCAGGGCGTCCCACATGAAAAAAGCTCCTCGTCCGAGCTGGACGAAGAGCCGCGGTGACGAGTCCTCGACCGGCTCGTCGTCGTACCACGGTCCGGTCGAAAGTCTCGTCCGCCAGGTGACTGGCCCGCTGCACCGGATCGACCGAGGTCGTTCAGTATGTCGACGCAGCGATTGGGGACTACTCCCTTTCGGCTCGCCACGTTAGCAGAGCGTCCGCCCGCGGTGCACCGTGAGGTGGGTCTCACGCGTAGGATCGAGGATGCGAATGAGTCGGCCGGGCGGTCGCGGCACCGCGAGGTGTCGAGGAAAGTCCGGACTCCACAGAGCACGGTGGTGGCTAACCGCCACCCACGGCGACGTGCGGGACAGTGCCACAGAAAGCAAACCGCCAGCGGCCTTCGTCCTCGGACGAAGGTGCGGGTAAGGGTGAAACGGTGAGGTAAGAGCTCACCAGCGCGGCGGGTGACCGTCGCGGCTCGGTAAACCCCACCGGGAGCAAGACCAAGAGGGCCTTCGGGCCTGCGCTGACGGGCTGCTCGTCCGAGGTCAGCGGGTAGGTCGCACCGAGGCGTGCAGCAATGCGCGCCCCAGATGGATGGCCGCCCCTCGCGCTCGACGCGAGGACAGAATCCGGCTTACAGGCCGGCTCATTCGCCTTTCGCCCGCACCTCTGCGGCGAGCCCGGTCGTCCGGGCCCGCCGCGTCCGGGGCTCAGGCCGTCGGGACCACCAGCAGCGCCCAGGCGACGAGCGGCGCCACCACGACGATGCTCATGCCCCACTGCATGAGCCGCTTGAACACCAGCTCGCGCTGGTCGGGCTCGGCATTGGCGACGACGAGGGCGCCGTTGGTGGAGAACGGGCTGCAGTCGACGACCGAACTCGAGATCGCCAAGGCCGCGATGAGCGTGATGGCGTTGACCTGTTCGGTGAGCAGGAACGGCACGGCGAGCGGGATGAGCGCGCCGATGATGCCGGTGGTCGAGGCGAACGCCGACACGACCGAGCCGATGAGGCAGATCAGGAGCGCCGCGACCAGGGGAGCGCCCACTCCCGCGACACCGTCGCCGAGCCACTGCACGACGCCCTGGTTCTCCAGCAGCGACACGTAGGTGACGATGCCGCCGATGAGCAGGACGGTGCCCCAGCTGATCTTCTCGACGGCGCCCTTGGCCGATGCGGGGAACGCGAGAGTCAGCGCCACGGCGATGGTCAGCGCGGTGAAGCCGACATCGAGGTCGAACCCGAGCGCACCCACCATGAGCGCGAGGAGACCGAAGAGCGTGAGCCACCGTTGGGGGGTGAGCCGGGTTGCGTCATCGGCGTCCTCCGGGTCGGAGGAGCCGCGGCGGGCCTCGACGGCCGAGTGCGGCGTCTGACGCGTGGCGGCATGCGTCGCCTCGCGGGACGTGCGCTCGGCCTCCGCGCCCATCGCGCCCACGGCGGCTTCGTCGCGACCGCGGCCGATGAGCTGACGTCCGCCGAAGGCGAGGTAGGTGATGACCGCGATCAAGGTGGCCGCCGCGAACGTCGTGGCGAACAGCACGCCCTGGTTGCCGGGAAGATCGTTGCTCTCGACGACGCCGTTGGTGATCGAGCCGAAGATCCCGATGGGGGAGAAGCTGCCGGCGGTGGCGCCCTGCACCACCATCATCCCCATGAGGACCGGGTGAATCTGGTACCGGAGAGCGAAGCCCATCGCCACGGGCGCGACGATCGCGACCGCCGCAGGGCTCACCGCGCCGATGGACGTCACGGCGGCGCACACGGCGAACATCGCCCACGGCACGAGCGCGACTCGCCCGCCTACGGCCCGCACGGCGGCGTGCACGATCCAGTCGACCGTGCCGTTGTTCTTCGCGAGCGCGAACAGGTACGTGACGCCGACGAGGATGACGAACAGGTCGCTGGGAAAGCCCGCCAGCACGTCGTCGGTGGTGGCGTCATAGACCGCGAGACCGACGACGAACGAGGCCACCAAGGCCAGGGCGCCCATGTTGACGCCCCGGACGGTGGCGACGAGGAAGACAATCGCGAGCACGGCTAACGCGATCAGCTCGTGGGACATAACTCTCCTGATGTGATCGAAGTCTCAACTCGGGGAGCCTAGCTGTGGCTGAGCCACCTGTCCACTGCGGGTCGGGTTCTATAGCATGTCGCCATGCCCGACCGTGCCAAGCTGCCGCCCGTTCGCCGCGAACGCCTCTACGAGAGCCTGGCCGCCCACATCTCCGACTTCATCGAGGCTCAGGGACTCGTCGGCGGCGACCGGCTCCCGCCCGAACGACAGCTGGCCGCCGAACTCGGGGTCAGCCGGGCGACGCTGTCTCGAGCGCTCGCGGCCCTCGAGACCAAGGGCCGCATCGAGGTGCGGCACGGTGTCGGTGCGCTGGTCCGCGAGAGCGCGGAGTCCGGCCCGAGCACGCTGCTGTCGAGCGTCGACACGCGCCCTCGCGCCGAGCTGATCGCCGCCCGCGAGGCCATGCTCGCCGGGATCGCCCGGGCCGCCGCCGTCCATCCGCAGGCCTCGCTGCGCCTCGCGATGCTCGCCGACGACGGGCGGCCGCGCACCTTCGAGCACACGTGGCGATGCGTCCGGCGGCTCGCAGAGTCGCCCCTGCTCGCCGAGCTGGACGACACCCTGTCCGCCCATGCGCCGGCGCCGGCCGACACACCCGAGCTGCGGGACCGGCTCGAGCTGCTCGCCGAGGCGATCATCCGCGGCGATGCAGCGGCTGCCGCGACGGTCTGCGCCGGGCTGCTCGGCGACTGACACCGTATTCCCCCGTCGGCGCGAGAGAACCGTCACCGTCTCGCCGAGGTGCCCTCGAGGTGCGGCCGCGCTAGCGTCGCACGTATGGCTTCAGTTCCCCAGATCACGCTCAACAACGGTGTCGAGATCCCCCAGTTCGGGTTCGGAACGTGGCAGATCCCGCCGGAGGACGCCCAGGATCGCGTCGCCGAGGCGTTGGAGGTCGGCTACCGGCACATCGACACCGCGCAGATGTACGGCAACGAGGAAGGCGTCGGTGCGGCGATCGCGGCCGCCGGGCTCGCTCCCGAGGACGTGTTCGTCACCAGCAAGCTCAACAACAACAACCACGCGCCCGAGCGGGTCGCCGCTTCGCTCGACGAGTCGCTGGACCGTCTCGGGCTCGAGCGGCTCGACCTCTTCCTCATCCACTGGCCGCTGCCCACGATCGACATCGACTACGTCGAGACGTGGAAGGCGATGGAGGAGGTCTACCGGTCGGGCAAGACCCGCGCGATCGGCGTCTCGAACTTCAACGCCCATCACCTGCGCCGGCTGCTCGACGAGACCGAGGTGGTCCCCGCGGTGAACCAGATCGAGGTGCACCCGTTCTTCACGCAGGACGATCTGCGCGCGGTCAACGCCGAGCACGGCATCGCGACCGAGGCGTGGTCGCCGCTGGCTCAGGGGCAGATCCTGTCCAACCCGGCGGTCACGCAGATCGCCGAGGCGATCGGCCGGGCGCCCTCGCAGGTCGCCCTGCGCTGGCACCTGCAGCGCGGCGACATCGTCTTCCCGAAGGCGTCGTCGATCGAGCGCGTGCGGCAGAACTTCGACGTCTTCGATTTCGAGCTGTCCGAGGCGGACATGGGGTCGATCTCGGCGCTCGACGAAGGACGCCGGATCGGCCCCGACCCGGACTCGTTCGACTACATCCCCGCCTGACCACAGCGTTGAGCCCCCGCTTGTCCGAGGACGGGCGGGGGCTCGCGCGTGTCAGCTCAGGGTGAGGACCTCGGCCCCGTCCTCGGCGACCAGCAGGGTGTGCTCGAACTGGGCCGTCCGCTTGCCGTCGCGCGTCGTGGCCGTCCATCCGTCGTCCCACAGGTCCCACTCGATCGTGCCCAGCGTCAGCATCGGTTCGATCGTGAACGTCATGCCCGGCACGATGACGGTGTCGGCCTGGGGGTCGTCATAGTGCGGGATGACAAGCCCGTCGTGGAACGCGGGCCCGACACCGTGTCCGGTGAAGTCGCGCACGACGCCGTACCCGAAGCGCCGCGCGTAGGCCTCGATGACGCGACCGATGACATTGATCTGCCGACCAGGCTTGACCGCCGTGATCGCCCGGCGCAGGCATTCCTCGGTGCGCTCGACGAGCAGCCGCGACTCCTCGTCGACGTCGCCGACGAGGTAGGTCTTGTTGGTGTCGCCGTGCACGCCGTCGACGTAGGCCGTGATGTCGACGTTGACGATGTCACCGTCGAGCAGCGGACGGTCGTCCGGGATGCCGTGGCAGATGACCTCGTTGACGCTCGTGCACACGCTCTTGGGGTAGCCGCGGTAACCGAGGGTCGAGGGGTAGGCGCCATGCTCGACGAGGAACTCGTGGGCCACCCGGTCGAGCTCGTCGGTGGTGACGCCCGGGGCGATCGCGGCCTCGACGGCGTCCAGTGCTTGCGCGGCCAGCCGGCCGGCCACCCGCATCGCCTCGATCGTCGCGTCGTCGCGTACCAGCGGACCGCGGTAGGGCAGGGGAGCCGGCTGACCCACGTATTCGGGCCGGTCGATATGGGCGGGTACGAGGCGTTCGGCGGACACGACGCCAGGACGAAGCCGGGGAGCGAGCATGGCGCGATTCTAACGACGCGCAGGTCACCGGGGCGTCGAGCGGAGCGGAGCCCGCTGCGGCACGATGAGGGCATGAGCAGTGACACCGACGGACTCCAGTACTACTACTGCTTCAAGCACCAGACCGTGGAGGGGAAGGACGGCTGCCGCGGCGCGGATCGCATGGGCCCGTACGACACCCCCGAGGAAGCCGGTCGCGCCCTCGAGATCGCCGAGGCCCGCAACGAGGCCTGGGACAACGATCCGACCTGGAACGACGACGTCGACGAGTGAGAACCCGCTGAGTGTGGGCGGCACCCCACACTCAGCGGGTACCGGGCTCAGCTCTCGAAGGAGTGCTCCGGGCCGGGGAAGGCGCCGGCGGCGACATCGGCGGCATACTCCTGGGCGGCTGTGAGCATGACGCCGTGCAGGTCGGCGTACTTCTTGACGAAGCGCGGTGACCGGCCGGTGTTGAGACCCATCATGTCCTGCCACACGAGCACCTGGGCGTCGCACGAGACGCCCGCGCCGATGCCGATCGTCGGGATGTCGAGCGCCTCGGTGACCTGGGCCGCGACGGGAGCGGGCACCATCTCCATCACCACGGCGAAGGCGCCGGCCTCCTGCATCGCGAGGGCGTCGTCGAGCAGGCGCTGGGCGGCGTCGCCGCGGCCCTGCACCCGGTAGCCGCCGAGCGCGTGCTCGGACTGCGGCGTGAACCCGACGTGCGCCATGACGGGCACGGCGCCCTCGGTCAGCTTGCGCACTTGCGGCACCATCTCGACACCGCCCTCGAGCTTGACCGCCTGCACCTCGGACTCCTTGAGGAAGCGCACGGCCGTGGCGTAGGCCTGCTCCGGCGAGCCCTGGTAGGAGCCGAACGGCAGGTCGGCCACGACGAGCGCGCGGCGGGCCGAGCGGGCCACCGCGCGCGCGAGCGGGATGAGCTCGTCGACGGTCACCGGCAGCGACGTGCCGTTGGCGAAGACGTTGTTGGACGCGGAGTCCCCGACGAGGAGGACGGGGATGCCCGCCTCGTCGAAGACCGTGGCCGCTCCCTGGTCGTAGGCGGTGAGCATGGCCCACCGGTGACCCTCGGACTTCCACTTCTGCAGGTGGTGGATCCGCACCTTCTTGACGGACGGATCCGCCGTGGGACCGCCGCCGTACGGCGCCGGTTCCTCGGCATGCTGGACAGCATCGTTCATCGACTTCTCCTTCTCGCAGCCCCTCGGCGGGGGTCCACGGACAGCAGCAGCCTACAACTCCTCGCGCCACCGGTTGGTGATGGGAACGCGGCGGTCCCGGCCGAAGTTGCGCGCGCTGATCTTGGGTCCGGGGGGATACTGCCGGCGCTTGTATTCGGCCCGGTCGACGAGCGTCACGACCTGCTGCACGACGGCCGGGTCGAAGCCCTCCTCGACGACGGCCTTCGCGCCGAGGTCCCGTTCGACGTACGCGTCGAGGATCCCGTCGAGCACGTCGTACGGGGGCAGGGAGTCGGTGTCCAGCTGCCCGGGCCGAAGCTCGGCCGAGGGCGGCTTGCTGATCGTGTTCTCCGGGATCGGCGGCTGCTCGCCACGCGCCTCGGCCCACGCGTTCCGCCACCGCGCGAGCTCCCACACGATCGTCTTGGGCACGTCCTTGAGCGGCGCGTACCCGCCGACGGCGTCGCCGTAGATCGTCGAGTAGCCCGTGGCGAGCTCGGACTTGTTGCCGCACGCCAGCACGAGGTGACCGTGCTGATTGGACAGGCCCATCCAGATCACCGCGCGGATGCGGGCCTGAAGGTTCTCCTCGGCGAGGCCGTCGAGATCGAGGGCGTCCTGATACGCGCCGAAGATCGGCGCGATCGGCACGGTGTCGAGCTGCAGTCCGGTGCGCCGGGCCAGTTCGGCGGCGTCGGATCGCGAGTGCTCCGTCGACCATTCGCTCGGGTTCGACACCCCGAAGACGCGGTCGGCCCCGAGCGCGTCCACCGCGACCGCGGCGGCGAGGGTCGAGTCGATGCCCCCGGACAGGCCGAGCAGTACCGAGCGAAAGCCGTTCTTTTCGACGTAGTCGCGCAGACCGAGCACGATCGCCTGGTAACGCTCGCCCAGGTCGTCCCAGCGCTCGGCGACGGTCGTCTCGCGCGGCGCGTAGGGGGGAACCGGATCGGAGGACACCACCACGCGGTTCAGCAGCAGGCCGTGAACCCGGGTCCCGGGATCCGGCATGGGCGCCGTCGCCGCGGCCAGGTCGAGATCCGCGACCAGCAGTTCGGGGACGAACTGCGCGGCGCGGGCGACGAGCTCTCCCTCGGAATCGACCACGAGCGAGTCGCCGTCGAAGACGAGCTCGTCCTGTCCGCCGACGAGATTGACGTAGGCGAGGGCGCAGGCGCCCTCGCGGGCACGCCGGGCGCACAGCTCGAGCCGGGTGTCGTCCTTCGCCGCCTCGTACGGCGACCCGTTGAGCACGAGGAGCAGGCCCGCTTCCGCGGCCTTGGCCGCGGCCGAGGGACCGTCCTGCCAGATGTCCTCGCAGATGGCGATCGCGACGTCGACGCCGTGCACCTGGACGATCTGCACCTCCTCGCCGGGCACGAAGTTGCGGAATTCGTCGAAGACGCCGTAGTTGGGCAGGTGGTGCTTGTCGTAGCGCGCCACCACCTGGCCGGCGCTGATCACCGAGGCCGAGTTGGTGGGAGCGTTCTTCGGCACGCCGAGGCGCTCCGGCATCGCCTCGACCTCGCCAGGTCGCGCACTGTCGAGGTGACCGACGACGGCCACCAGATCGCCGAGCCCCTCCTTCGCGAGCCGATCCGGCAGGGCGGCGATCGCCTCCTGCGAACGGCGGATGAGTGTGAGCCGGCCGGCGAGATCCTCCACCGGATAGCCGGTCAGCACCATCTCGGGGAAGACCACCAGATGGGCGCCGGCGCGGGCGGCTTCGTGACAGGCGCTCACGACGAGTTCGACGTTGTGGTCGACATCGCCGACGACCGCATTGACCTGGGCAAGGGCGAGACGCAGTTGAGGCACGTCGTCAGCCTAGGGCGTCGACGGCCGGCATGAGCGGCGAGCGGACCGCGCGCGATCGGTGAACCAGCACGCACGGGCGTCGTGCAGGTGCGTGCCATCTCACCGCCCCAGGCTGGTCCGCGGCGGACCGGTGCGCCCCTAGACTGACCGCATGGGTAAGCAGGAGGAGTTCGTACTCCGGGCGCTCGAGGAGCGCGACGTCAGGTTCGTGCGCTTGTGGTTCACGGACGTGCTCGGCTCGCTCAAGTCGGTGGCGATCGCCCCGGCCGAGCTCGAGGGCGCCTTCGGTGAGGGCATCGGCTTCGACGGCTCGGCGATCGAAGGCTTCGCTCGGGTGCACGAGGCCGACATGCTCGCCAAGCCCGATCCGTCGACGTTCCAGATCCTGCCCTGGCGCGGTGAGACACCCGCGACGGCGCGGATGTTCTGCGACATCCTGATGCCGGACGGCAGTCCTTCCTACGCCGATCCCCGGCACGTGCTCAAGCGGGCGCTGGGCAAGGCGGCCGACGCGGGCTTCACGTTCTACACCCACCCCGAGATCGAGTTCTTCCTGCTCAAGGGCAAGCCCGGCCGCGGCGAGCAGCCCGTTCCGGTCGACGACAGCGGCTACTTCGACCACACGGCCCAGGGCGGCGGTCAGGACTTCCGCCGCGAGGTCATCACGATGCTCGAGTCCATGGGCATCTCGGTCGAGTTCAGTCATCACGAGGGCGGCCCCGGCCAACAGGAGATCGACCTGCGCTATGCCGACGCCCTCAGCACGGCCGACAACATCATGACCTTCCGCACCGTCGTTCGCGAGGTCGCGCTGAGCCAGGGCAAGTGGGCCTCCTTCATGCCCAAGCCGTTCACCGAGCACCCGGGATCGGGCATGCACACCCACGTGTCGCTGTTCGAGGGCGACGAGAACGCGTTCTATGAGGCCGGGGCCGAGTACCAGCTCAGCAAGACCGGCCGGCAGTTCATCGCCGGCGTCCTCGAGCACACACCCGAGATCACCGCGGTGACGAACCAGTGGGTGAACTCCTACAAACGACTCGCCTGGGGCGGCGAGGCACCGAGCTACGTCTGCTGGGGCCACAACAACCGCTCCGCCCTCGTGCGTGTGCCGATGTACAAGCCGCACAAGAGCGGTTCCGCGCGGATCGAGCATCGCGCACTCGACTCCGCGTGCAACCCCTATCTCGCCTTCGCGCTGATCCTCGCTGCCGGACTGAAGGGCATCGAGGAGGGCTACGAGCTGCCGCCGGAGGCCGAGGACGACGTGTGGTCGCTCACCGAGAACGAGCGTCGCGCCCTCGGCATCGCGCCGCTGCCGCGCAACCTCGACGAGGCGATCCGCATCATGGAGTCGAGCGAGCTGGTGGCGGAGACGCTCGGCGAGCACGTCTTCGACTTCTTCCTGCGCAACAAGCGCGCCGAATGGCAGGACTACCGGTCGCACGTCACGCAGTTCGAGATCGACCGGCTCATGCCGGTCGTCTGAGGGAATGTCCGTGGTCCTGTCCCGGCTCGGATTTCGTGATACCCAGCGGGCGGCGGCGAACCTCGCGATCTTGACCGACTGCTCCGAGGAGCTCGTCACTCAGATCGCCTCGGTCGCCGATCCCGACACCTGCCTCGCGTCGTTGGCCAGAATCGCCGAGGCCGACGGCGGATGCGAGCGCCTCGTCGGGCTGCTGGAGTCCGACGACGAGCTGCGCCTGCGGCTGCTGATCGTTCTCGGCACCAGCGAAGCGCTCGGCGACTTCCTCACCCGCCACCCCGAGTACGTCACGGACGTGGCCGCCGACGAACTCCTGCGCCGCCCGGCCACGCTCGAGGAGTACCGCGCGTGGATGCGCCAGGCGTCAGACTCGGCGAGCCTGCGCGTGCAGTACCACCGCGCCCTGCTGCGCATCGCCGCCCGCGATCTCACCGCGGTCACCACGTTCGTCGAGTCCTCGGGCGAGCTGGCCGATCTGGCGATCGCCACTCTCGACGCGGCCCTGCGCATGGTGGCCGCCGACGAGGAGAAGGCGGATGCGACCCGACTCGCCATCATGGCGATGGGCAAGACCGGCGGGCACGAGCTCAACTACGTGAGCGACGTGGACGTCATCTTCGTCTACGAACCGACCGAGAACGCCGACGACACCGAGGCGCTCAGCGCGGCGACCCGCATGGCCTCGGCGGTCATGCGCTTGTGCAGCGAGCACACCCGCGAGGGCACGATCTGGGAGGTCGACGCGAACCTGCGGCCCGAAGGCAAGAACGGCCCGCTGGTCCGCTCGCTGACCAGCCACGTCGCCTACTACGAGAAGTGGGCGAGCACCTGGGAGTTCCAGGCGCTGCTCAAGGCGCGGTACGCCGCCGGCGACGCGGACCTCGCCCAGCGCTACCTCGAGGCGCTCACGCCGATGGTCTGGTCGGCCAGCAACCGGCCCAACTTCGTCGCCGACGTGCGCGCCATGCGGAAGCGGGTCGTCGACAACATTCCGCACGGTGATCGCGACCGAGAGCTGAAGCTCGGCAGCGGTGGGCTGCGTGACGTGGAGTTCGCCATCCAGATGCTGCAGCTGGTGCACGGCCGCGGTGACACCGACCTGCGTAGCCGTACGACGCTGCTGGCCTTGCACGCGCTCACCGAGGGCGGTTACGTCGGACGGCGCGACGGAGCGGCGCTCGAGGAGGCGTATGAGTTTCTTCGCACGCTCGAGCACCGCATCCAGTTGTTCCGGCTGAAGCGCACGCACATCGTCCCGGAGGATCCTGAGGACCTGCGGCGGATCGGCCGCAGCATGGGGTATCGGCAAAGCCCTGTCGACAGCCTCGTGAAGGAGTGGCAGGCGCACCGCCGCGTGGTGAGCCGGCTGCACGAGAAGTTGTTCTATCGCCCGCTGCTCGACGCCGTCGCGAGTCTGCCGACGGAGGGGCTTCGCCTCACCCAGTCGGCGGCGGAGCAGCGGCTTGCCGCGCTCGGGTTCGCCGATCCGGTCGGGGCGATGAAGCACATCGAGGCGCTCACCAGCGGCGTCTCCCGGCGTGCGGCGATCCAGCAGTCCCTCCTGCCCGCGATGTTGGCCTGGTTCGCCGAGTCGCCCGATCCCGACGGTGGATTGCTGGCGTTCCGGCGGATCTCGGAGGAACTCGGCGAGTCGCACTGGTACCTGCGCAAGCTGCGCGACGAGGGCGTCGGGGCCGAACAGTTGGCGAGGTTGCTGTCGTCGAGCAAGTACGTCACCGGCTTGATCGTGCGGGCCCCGGACGTGGTCGCGTTGCTCGGTGACGACGCCGAACTCGTGCCGCACGATCTGGACCGGCTCTCTACCGAGATGGAGTTGGCCGCCCGGCGTCACTCAGTGCCCGACGCCGCCGTGCGGGCGATTCGGCGGGTCCGCCGCCGCGAGCTGGCACGCGTGGCGATGGCCGACGTGCTGGGTCTGCTCGACATCGCCGTTGTGGGCGAGGCGCTGACCGCGATCAACACCGCAACGCTGCAGGCGACGCTCGCGGTGGCGATGTCGGCGTACGAGCAGGAGAAGGGGCCGCTGAGCGTGCGCATGGCGATCGTGCTCATGGGCCGGTTGGGCGGTCACGAGACCGGATACGGCTCGGACGCGGACGTCATGTTCGTGCACGAGCCGCTGGACGGCGTCGCCGACGCCGGCGCCACCAAGTGCGCCCTGTGGATCGCTCAGACGCTGCGCCAGCAGCTTGCCGTGGCCGGTGACGACCCGCCGCTGCAGGTGGACGCGGATCTGCGCCCGGAGGGCAAGAACGGTCCGCTCGTCCGCTCGTTGTCCTCGTACGCGGCCTACTACGCCAAGTGGTCCGACACCTGGGAGGCCCAGGCGCTCCTGCGCGCGGATGCCGCCGTGGGCGACGCCGATCTGTGCCGTCGCTTCACCGAGCTCATCGACCCGCTGCGCTACCCCGAAGGTGGACTCAGCGAATCCGAGGTACGGGAGATCCGGCGGATCAAGGCTCGCGTCGACGCTGAGCGACTGCCGCGCGGAGCGAACCCCAACACGCACCTCAAGCTCGGCCGTGGGGGACTGGCCGATATCGAGTGGACGGCGCAGCTGCTTCAACTCGAGTACGCACACGAGCACCCCGGTTTGCGGACCACGCGCACGATCGCGGCCATCGATGCCGCAGCCGAGGCGGGACTGCTCGACCGCGGCGACGCGGACATCCTCATCGAGTCATGGCGCATGGTCAGTCGTATCCGCAATGGCGTGGTGCTGCTGCGGGCGAAGCCGGCCGAGTCGATGGTGGAGGCACCGAACGACCGTGCCGGGCTGGCTCATCTGATCGGTGATGGCGCGGACCGTTTCGAGGAGCTCATGGACCGCTACCTCAAGATCACCCGCCAAGCCCGCAAAGTCGTCGAACGCGTCTTCTGGGACTAGGCGGTCGAGTAGGAGGTCGCTCAGCGACCGACGATGGAGCCATCGCAGGAGGGGCGTAGCCGCGATGGAGCGAGACCAGGTGACGTTCGCTGGTCTCGATACGCGCTCGTTCCTCGCGCTACTCGACCACCTAGGACTGTGCCCAAGGCGACGGCGGCCGGTCCCGTTCGGGACCGGCCGCCGTCGTCGTCTCGTCAGAGGGTGGCGTGCTGCTTCTCGGCGGCTTCGCGGGCCGCTGCCTCGGCGGCGCGCTTGGCGCGGCGCAGGGCCTTGGACTCCGGCGAGTTGCCGATCTGGTACGGGTCGTCCGGCTTGTGCGAGAGCTGGTGCAGCTTGCGCGCCACGCTGGCGAGCTGCTTGGACAGCCGGCCGGTGTTGTAGCGCAGGCCGTACTTCTCCACGAGTCGCTTGACGTCCTTCGACACCTCGCGGTACCGGCGTGCCGGGATGTCCGGGAACAGATGGTGCTCGATCTGGTGGCTCAGGTTGCCGGTCATCACGTGGAAGAGCGGGGAGCCCGAGATGTTGGCCGAGCCGAGGATCTGGCGCAGGTACCACTGGCCACGGGTCTCGTTCTTAGCGTCCTCCTCCTGGAACGTCTCGACGTCAGCCGGGAAGTGGCCGCAGAAGATCACCAGGAACGTCCAGATGTTGCGGATGATGTTGGCCACCACGTTGGCACCGAGCACCGCGAGCGGGACCCACCAGGCGGTGAACGGCGCGAGCGGCAACGACAGGGCCGGGTAGAGGACGTAGTCCTTCAGCAACTGGCGGCGGATCTTGGCGTACGCGCGCTTCTTGCGTCCCTGGAAGTCTTCCTTGGAGATGCGGCCGGCGAGGTATTCGTCGAGCTCGACGCCGTGGTACATCACGCCCCACTCGAAGACGAGCATGAGGATGAACGCTAGCGGCAGATTGAAGCGATGGCTGGGGTACCACGGCTGGTCGTCGTCGATCCGGAACATGTTGTAGCCGATGTCCCGGTCCATGCCGTGGATGTTGGTGTACGTGTGGTGGATGTAGTTGTGGCCGTGCTTCCACTCCTGGGCGGGGGCGACGTTGTCCCACTCGTAACGCTTGCCGTCGACCAGCGGATCGTTCATCCAGTCGTACTGGCCGTGCATGACGTTGTGGCCGATCTCCATGTTCTCGATGATCTTGGCCAAACCGAGGAGCACGACGCCGGCGACGAGGGCGGACACCCATGCGGCGGTAGAGACCGGGAGCAGGAAGGGGAAGCCGAAGAGGACGACCCGGCCGAGGACCTCGAAGGCGCGCTGCACCTTGATGACGCGACGGATGTAGTCGGCATCCTCCTGGCCGAGGTCGTCGAGGACGCGCTGGCGAACCTCGTCGAGCTCGCGGCCGAACTCCTCGAGCTCGTCATAGGTCATGTAGTCGAGGCCGATCGTGGAAGGCCGGTTCGGATCCTCGACTGACACGAGCGGCACCGGCGCGCGATTGTGGTCGCTGGCGCTGAGCGGCTCGATGGGAGCGGGCTTGGAGCGTCGTCGGAACAGTTTCATGGCGATTCCTCTCACAGATCGACGGCGACGTCGCCGACCGGGACCTGGACACAGACCTTGATGGTCTCGTCGGTGTTGGCGCAGACCTCGCCACTGATGACGTGACGGACCGCGCCGTGCAGCTTCTTGACCGCGCACGTGTTGCAGACACCCATGCGACAGCCGTAAGCGGGGGAGAGGCCGGCTGCTTCGGCCTGCTCCAAGATCGTGGTGCCGGAGTTCTCGGCACTGGTGCCGCTCGCCTCGAAGGTGAGCGTGCCGGTGGCGTCCGCGGCGTCGAGGTCGATTGCGGGCACCTTGAAGTACTCCATGCGCAGCTGCTCGCTCGCGCCCAGGTCCTCGTAGGTGTCACGGACGGTGGCGATGAGCCCGGCGGGGCCGCAGACGTAGGTGAGGGTGCTCACCGGATCGACACCGAGGTGCTTGAGGTGATCGATGGTGAACCGGCCGGCGAGTTCGGCCCCCGGCTCCGGCTCGCGTGTGTAGACGCGCACCATGCGGACGTTGGCGGCGCCGGCGAGGCGGTCGAGCTCGGGCGTGAACATCTCGTCCTCGCGGGAGCGGGCGTAGTGCAAGAACACGACCTCGCCGGTATGGCCGCGCGCGACGAGGGTGCGCAGCATGCTCATGACGGGAGTGATGCCCGAACCGCCACTGATCAGGACGAGCCGGTCGGGCACCTCGTCGGGTAGGACGAAATCGCCCTGCGCCTGCGAGAGGTAGACGACGGTGCGCTGCGCGAGCTTGCCGCCGTGCAGGAACTGGGAGACGAAGCCGTCGGGGTGCGCCTTGACGGACACGGTGATGAGGCCGTCGGAGCGTTCGGCGGAGTCCGACAGCGAGAAGCAGCGGACGCGCCGCGTGCCGTCGACCTCGACACCGAATTCGACGTGCTGGCCGGGCTTGAACCCGTCCCAGGCGCCGTTCGGGCGCAGGACGACCGTGCTCGCCGCGCCGGTCTCGCGCTTGACCTCCATCACGCGCGCTCGCACGGCCTCGGCCGTCCACATGGGGTGGAGGTACTCGAGGTAGTGGTCGACGGTATGCGGCGACGTGAGGCGGGCGACTGGCGCGGAGGCCAGCATCCGTCGGACGACTCCCACGGCGACTCCTCGTGTATCGATGACATCGGCGGTGTCACAGTGTGTGAACACCCGTTCACTCAACTAGACCACGGATCGGGGGCATGCGCAAGAACAAGGAACGAGAAAGCGATCACAGCTGTTCACTGGAATTCGGGGTGGTCCGTACCACTATGGTGGGGCCATGAACCAGCCAGCCGCGTTGACGCGTCAGGAGCAGAAGGAGCGCACGCGCGCCGCCTTGCTCGACGCGGCGCTGGAGTTGAGCCACCAGAGCGGGTTCGCGCAGATCAGCCTGCGGCAGGTCGCCAAGCAGGCGGGGGTCGTTCCTGCCGCGTTCTATCGGCACTTCGCGTCCATGGACGAACTCGGTCTCGCGCTGGTCGAGCGGTCGTTCGCCACGCTGCGGCGGATGATCCGCGACGCGCAGCGAGACCCGGACGTCTTCACCCATATCATCGACGCCGCGGCGGACGTGCTCGTCGAGACCGTCAAGGTCAACAAGACGCACTTCGCCTTCGTCGCCCGCGAGCGCGTCGGCGGTTCGCGCGCCGTGCGCGAGGCGATCAACCACGAGCTCGACCTCTTCGTCTCCGAACTCGCCGTGGTGCTGGCGCGGCTGCCCAATATCGAGAACTGGAGCAGCGACGACGTGCACATGGTCGCGCGGCTGTTCGTGCGCAACATGGTCGCCAACGCCGAGGAGGTCGTCGAAATGCCCGACGGCCGACCGGACCTCGAAGCCCAGATCAAGGAAGGCGCGCGCCGGCAGATGCGCCTCATCGTCCTCGGCTTCGAGAAGTGGCGCAGCTGACCTCGCCCGGCAGACCGTTCTGGTCTGCCACACTGCCGGCATGACTGAGCTCGCCGGACTGGTCCACCGCACCGAACAGGTCAACGGCATCGACCTGCACTGGGTCGAGGCAGGGAAGGGGCCGCTGGTCCTGTTGGTCCACGGCTTCCCCGAGTCCTGGTACTCCTGGCGCTACCAGCTGCCCGTGCTCGCCGACGCCGGGTACCGCGCCGTGGCCATCGACGTGCGCGGCTACGGCGGATCGGGCCGGCCGCACGCGATCGAGGAATACCGGATGCTGCGTCACGTCGCCGACAACCTGGCGCTGGTGGACGTGCTCGGCGAACAGGACGCGGTCGTCGTAGGTCACGACTGGGGCGCGCCCATCGCGTGGGCCTCGGCGCATCTGCGGCCGGACGTCTTCTGGGCGGTCGCCGGTCTTTCCGTCCCGTTCACGCCCTCCGGCGCGACCCGGCCGACCGACGCCTTCGCCGCGATGGGCGGGGACGAGGAGTTCTACATCTCCTACTTCCAGGAACCGGGCCGCGCGGAGACGGAGATCGAAGCCGACGTACGCAGCTGGTTGCGCGGAATCTACGTCACCCTGAGCGGCGAGGGCGTCCGGGCCGCGAAGGCGGCCAACCTCGGGCCCTCCATGCTCATCGCGCCGGGCGGGCGGATGCGGAACCGGTTCGTGGAGCCCGAGGACCAACCGGCTTGGCTGACCGAGGACGACCTCGACTTCTACGTGGGCGAGTTCGAGCGCAGCGGGTTCACCGGTCCGCTCAACCGGTACCGCAACGTCGACCGCGACTGGGAGGACCTCAGTGTGCTCCGGGGCAGGCCGATCGAGGTGCCGGCGCTGTTCATCGGCGGCGAGCTCGACGGTCCGACCCGATGGGGTGGCCGGGCCATCGAGCGGTTCCCTCGGACGCTCCCGCGGCTCACCCGCGCGGAGATCCTGCCCGGCTGCGGCCACTGGGTGCAGCAGGAGCGGCCCGACGAGGTCAACGCCCTCCTGCTGGAGTTCCTGGACACTGTCGGGGCCTAACCGCTCGCCCTGTCGGCTCGGCGAATCCGGCGTAGCCTCGCGACATGGCCACACTTGACGGATGGGACGCCTCGGGCGAGGCGCTGACCAAGACCTACGAGTTCGACGACTTCCGCGCCGCGATCGACTTCATGTGCCGTGCGGCCGAGCGCATCGACGAGCTGAACCATCACCCGGAATGGACCAATGTCTACAACCGCGTCGAGGTCCGGCTGAGCAGCCATGACGTGGGCCGGGTGACCGATCGCGACGAGCGCCTCGCGCACGTGCTGGACGCCTGCGCCGGCGGCGGGACCGCCGAGCCAGAGCTCGACACGTTCGGTCACGATCCCGCCGACGTGCGGCGCTGGGGCGTCGAGAACGGGTTGCTCGCCAACGAGTCCGCGCCGCTGCAGCAGGAGACCTTCACGGCGTACCACGAGGCGGCGCAGGGCCCGAGATAGTCGGGCTGGCCCGACCCGACGTGTCGGGCTGGGCAGGATGGTCGCGAGGTTTCGGGGCCCGGGGCGCGTCGCCACACGGAGCTCGATGCACACCATGCTTGGCAGCAATCACTCTCCTGTGTCAGTGTCGATACGAAATTTTCGGCTCGGGGGCAGGCGAGGAGACGAGAGTGTTTCGACGAACGACGGTCGCCGTCTCGGCCGCCGCGGTGCTGAGCGGGTGGCTCACGATCGGGTCTGCGGCGTCAGCGGAGGAGCCGAGTGATTCCGTGTCGTTGCCGAGCGAGGGTCTGGAAGTCCGCAGTTCGCTCGGGGAGATCGGTGGCACCGGAGCGGAGCGCACCGTGACCGTCAACCTCGTGGTCACGAATGTCTCAGGCGAGGCGATTCCCGGGCCGCTCCGGTTGGGCCTCGAGTGGGCCGACACTGCCGGGTGGCGCGCGCTGGCTACCGACGGTCTGTCCCATTCTCACACCATCCTGTCGGGGCCGGTGCCGGGCGCTCGTATCGACATAGCGGAGTTCCCTGCCGGTGGTGAACTCACCATCGGTCTGATGGCGCGGCTGAATACCGAGACCGTGGCCGATGGTGCGCTGGTCTTGCACATGTTCACCTCCAGGGGTCATCCCACCGAGCTTCCGGCGAGCTGCGCGGCGCCTCAGGCCGAGTGGTCGGGCTGTGTGCCGCTGAGGTTCGAGCTCCCCCTCCACCAGGTGTCGCTCACGAAGTCCGCCACTGCGGTGACCGACGAGCAAGGTGTCGTGACAGCCATCGACTACACGGTTCTCGCGACGAACGACGGCATCTTCGATTTCGACGCCGCCGCTCCTCCCGTGGTGGTCGACGACCTCAGCGGCGTGCTCGACGACGGCGAACTCGACGGAGATCCCACGGCTTCAACGGGCTCCTTCGAACCCTCGAGCCCGGGCACGTTGCGTTGGTCCGGGCCACTCCCGGCGGGCGACACCGTCGAACTGACGTATCGCGTTGCGGTCGCCCCGGCAGCGACCCTGCCGCCGGCAGAAGCCGGAGACCGGTCAGCCCGCAACGTGGTCCGCGCCTTCAACGCGGCCACCGACGTCACCGACGTGATCGCATGCGGCGAACCGACGGAGGCCACCTGTGCGGAGACGACGACCCCGCTCGAGCCGGTCGTCGCGTCCGTCAAGCTGGCGGCCTCGGCGCTTGAGGTCGAGCAAGGAGACGCCATCACGTTGTCGGCGACCGGATTCTCCGCCGATGGCTCCGAGATCGGTGACGTCACCGAGGCGGTCACGTTGACCTCCGACGTCGACACCGACGTGATCGAAGGATCTACCGTGCGATTCCCGAGCGCCTCGCCGCACGTCATCACCGGCACGCTGCCCAACGGTGTGAGTGGCAGCGTGACCATCACGGTGCGGCCTGTCGCCGTGCCTTCGCCTCGGCCGCCAGAGCACATCATCCGCGAGGAGAACGCGGCGGAATCGCCCCGGGCGGTGGCGCGCGGCACCAGCGATAGTCGTCCGCTCCCCGATGTCGGTGGCCCGGAGGTCATCACGCCGGCGGTCGCGCTAGCGCTGATCGCAGTTGGACTCCTGATCGCGAAGCTCAGGCGGCGCGCACCGTCATCGCGCTGAGCAGCGAAGCGCTGGACTCACGACCAACGTCGTGAGATCGAGCGCATCGACCATGACTCGACGGAACTGCGTGATCCGCCCTCACCTGCGAGCCCCGTGATGTCCTCGTTTGCCTCCAGCGGTAAACGGACATATTGTCTGTTTAGCCTGGGTGGTGAATCGACCGCGGTCGGCGCGGGATGCTGCCCTCCGGCGCGAATGTGGAAGGTCACGTATGCCCTTGGTCGCCCGTCCGTCCGCCGTGACTCATCGCTCGTCCGCGCGGAGGTGGTTGAGCGCTCTGTTGGTTGTCGCCGTGACGACGGGTCTATTGCAGATGGTCTCCGGAACCTCGGCGGCGGCGGAGCCAGCCGAAACCGACGAGCCACTCGTCATCCCGATCAGTCCTGAACCCGACATCAGCTTGGTCGATGACGAGGGTGATGTGCCACGGGAGTTCACCAACGTCATCGTGATCGACGGCACGATCGAGTTGGATGTACCCGCGGGCGGGATATTGCCGCCGCAGGGATGCCGGTCCGTCGAGAGCCTGGTGGGCGGCAAGCTCGTGCCGGGCGGTGGTCACACCGATTACGAGCTGGGAGAGCTGGCCGGCCAGGGGATCTGCATCGGGACGTCGATCGAGCGCGATAGCCCGTTTCCGCCGCTAGAAGTCAGCTTTCCGCCGGGCATGTACCCATCGGGACTGTCTGGGGGAGTTCTGGAGAACGAGGCCGCGGCGTACCTCGCCGCCGCCCACGACGTCACCACCGGCGCGCTGATCACCGCCAACGCGGCCGCCGATGTACGGGCCTACGCCTACACGCGCATGCTCAGCATCGTGGCGAAACGGCTGTATAGCGTCCCGCTGGACGAGCAGGAGCAGAAGCTCTACCGCTGGCTCGCTGAAAGCCTCAAGACACGCGAGCTCGCCATCGCCCAGAGCATGCAGCGGCTGTATGACGAGTGGACGCACGATCCGTGTGGTTGGGAGCCGCCGAGCCCTCCGAGCGGTTCTGGGCTCGACCCCATTGCCAACCCGACCGCGTCGGCGCAGCGCTGCACCCTCCCCATCTGGGACATCATGAATCTGCCGGCCACGCCGTCGTACGAGACCTTCAAGATCTGGGCCGAGTACGACAACCCCAGCGTGCTGATGGACATCAGCACTTCCGATGCGGGACGCGCGGGCCTGGGCAACACGAATGCGGCCATCCTCGGTGGAGGTGTCGCAGCAGGAGCCGTGACGGGCGCGGCCGCTTTCGCACTGGGTGCGAGTGCGCCGACGGGACTCATCACGGCGATTTCCCACGCTTTGTACATCGGCTCCTTCGCGCTCAAGGGCGGTACGGTCGCCATCTCGACCGTCGCCACGATGGTCGGAACGATCGGCGGCTCCGTGGTCGGATCGCTCGTCTTGTTCGCGACCGTGACGGCATCGGTCATCGTCGAGCTGCTGGCGGACATGGCGGTGCCGAAGGCGATCGCCGAGAACCTGGCCAAGGCGGGCCGCGGCGATCCCATGCGGATCGAGGGTGAGAACGGCGACGGCCAGCGGTACTCCACGCTCGACTTCGGAACGCTCGAGCAGCCGGCTCAGGGAGGCAAGGCCTACGCGCTGAGCAAAGCGTTCAACGACCGCGTGTATGCGGCCGTCATGGAGCAGCTGATGGTCGACCGTAGCGGCCAGGTCGTCGATGACGCTCCGACCTACGTCGACGTGCCGCACACCGACAAGGACAAGTACTTCGTCCTCAACGGTGACGACGTCTCCACGGTGTACCTGGATGTGCCCGACGGCGCGAAGAACGCCGACGGTGAACCGATCGAGCAGCGCAAGGTGTACTTCTCGAACGGCTTCTTGATGACCTCGGAGCGGGTCGACGGCGTGTGGGGTCCGGCGCTGCCGCAGCTCTCGGTGCAGTACCTGGACGCCGAGGGCGGCCTTTCGCTCATGACCGTGGTCAAGCACAAGACAGCAGAGAAGTACACGAAGCGCAGCTTCGGGATCAGTTCAGTCAGCGAGGACTCCGACGGCGTCGCCAGCATCGACCCTGAACGCGTCGACGATTGGACGTTCCGCGATCCGTCCGGAGACGTCTTGACCGTTCAGCTGGGTCTGGGCCTACGCGTCTTGCCCGACCTGGGTGTCACACCCACAGCTCAGGGCAACATGTATCCGGGCCACAACATCACGTTCCGGCCCAACATCACGCCAAGTCAGGACTTCAAAGACACCGAGTACACCTGGACGATCACCCGTCAGGTCGACGGCGGCGACGACGAGACCATCGACCTCGGCGACCGCTCGCACGCGTACGGGTTCCAAGAGAGTTTCCACACGCCCGGGTACTACACGGCCACGTTGGAAGTCAGCGGAACCGTGGAGGGCGCGCCGCTCACCGTGGGTGGACAGGTCAGCTTCTCGATCAAGCAACCAGGCGTCGAGACGGTCGAGGAGCCCCGCCTGGTCGACCGCCGAAACGAGGATCGTGGTTCCTTCCTCGATCTGCGGTTGACCGAACCCGTGCCCGAGGACACGTTCAATGTCGAGGTGACCTGGGCGACGGACACCCAAGGCGAGCTGAAGACCACGACCTATGAAGTCGCGTGTACGAGTTCGCGGCACACGTCGCCTGACGGGGTGTGGCTGGGCGACGCCTGCGAAACTCAGCCCTATGCGGGCGCGCTCGACGTCCGCGAGGGGCAGAACTCGAACTGGGACCGACTCCCGGTGTTCAGGGCAGGCGCCGATGAGTTCGCGGCGTCGGTCGTGCAGGTGACCGCGACGAGCCGCAACTACGGTGGTACGTGGACCCAGAGCTTCGAGACCGGCGGCGACTACCGGCCGCACTTCGTCGACCGAGCCCCGGAGGTGACGGTCGCGACCGGACAGCCGGTCGACCTGCCGGGCGTGGCGGCGGTGATCCCGAGCGACATCATCGACGACTTCGACGGGCCGAACAGCTTCCCCGACGAGGCGACGGCCAGGAAGTTCACCGAACAGATGAACGCCGCGCTGCCGCCGTCGTTCACGTTGTCGCCGGTGTGGCAGGACGCCGAGGAACAGCTCGTTTTTCGGCTGCAGGGTGAGCCCCAGACCGCCGACGTCGGGACCTATCAGGTGCCGTTGCGCGCCGAACAGTCACCGCAGGGCTCGGGGCGCGAAGCGCCGCCGGCCGTTTTGACGCTCAACGTGGTGCCAACCGTCGACGAACCGCGTGCGGTGCTGACCGACGTGCCCTCTGGGGCACTGCCCAGCTACGACAGGACGTGGCCGGGCTGGAATGTCGCGCTCGCCGTCGTCGACGATGAGGACGCGCCCGATCCGCTCCCGCAGGCACATTGCTTCCTCGAGACCGGTTCCATTTCTTCGGAGATCCTGGTCGACCAGCCGTGCAATCTCGGTGAGCCGTTCCCGTGGCCGGAGGAGCTCAGCACCGGGCGCATGGACGCGGCGGTGTGGATCGGCGAGAAGGGCGACCGCGACGGGGACGCCTACGAGGTCTCCTTCTTCACCACCACGCCCTATCGCGCCTTGAGTGCGAACGCCGAGGCCGAGCTGCACGCCGAACCCGGCGACGAGTTGACGATTCCGGTGACGGTGACCAACGACGACTTCAACGATGCGTCCGGCGTCGCCCTGCAGGTTGACGTCCCCGAAGGACTCGAACTGCTCTCCTTGACGCCGCGGACGGAAGATGGCGGTGCCACCTCGGCCTGGAGCTGCGACATCGCTGCGCTGGAGTGCGTGCTGAACGAGAGATTGGGCATGCGCAGCACCACGGCATCGGTCGACGTCACGGTCCGGGTCAACGACGGCGTCACGGAGGACCAGGTCATCGAGCTGACCCCGATCCAGCGGCTCGGAGACGGCAGCGACGTCCATCGCAATGACCCGAGCCACGTCACGATCACGATCGCCTCAGATGGTGACGATCCCGGCGATGACGGGGACGGATCCGGCGGTGACGGGGACGGATCCGGTGATGACGGCGACGGTCCGGGTGGCGATGGTCCCGGCGACGGGGACGGTCCGGGTGGCGATGGTCCCGGCGACGGGGACGGTCCGGGCGGCGACGGTTCCGGTGACGGGGACGGTCCGGGCGAGGGCGACGGCGGCGGTCCGGGCGAGGCTCAGGAGCCGTGGATCCGCAGCGACGTGAGCTCGGCGGCGCCAGGCGGGCAGTTGCACCTCGCTGCAGGCGGCTTCGAACCTGGCGAACGCGTCACGGTCACGATCCACTCGACACCGCGGACGTTGGCAGTCCTGGTCGCCGACGAGCATGGGGCAGTCGAGGGCACCGTACGTGTTCCCTCGGACATCGCGGCTGGCGCGCACACCATCACACTGACGGGGCAGCGGTCCGGAGTGGAGGTGTCGACGCCCCTGATGGTGGAGCACCGAGCGGCCCTTCCCATCATCGGAAGCACTGACGGGCTGTGGGTCCACCTGCTCGCGCTCGTGCTCCTGCTGCTGGGCGCGGCGATGATCGCGTGGCGGACCAGGGTCGCGCGCTGAATGTCCTCCGTCATGGTGGTGGTAGATCGGTCCTGGGATCGGGCCCTCCGGAGGTTGCCGGTCGACGGATAATGAAGGAATGCCGCAGCCCACGCACCCCCGCCCGCGCCGACGTGACGCGATCAGGAACCGCGAACGGATTCTCGACCATGCCGAGAAAGTGTTCGAAACCGACGGGCTCGAGGTCAGTTTTCACCGCATCGCCGAGGATCTTGGGATCGGCGTGGGCACGGTCTACCGGCATTTTCCCGACCGCGACGCCCTCATCCTGGGCCTCTACGAGCGCTATCAGCAGCGGATCGACGAGCTCGGCGACGATGTTCTCGCGCAGGCGCCAGGGATGCCTCGCGTCGAGCGGTTCATCGACGCGACCGTCGCGTTCTCACTGCGGCGTCCCGTCGCCCGGCGTATCGCGGCGCACGTCGCGCGCGCCCATCCCGAGTACGTCGAGACCAGTCCGTGGGCAGAGCACGTGGCCGTCGCCGTTCGCGACGCCCAACGCGATGGTGCTCTCCGCGCCGACACCACGGTCACCGACATCGCGATCCTCGCCGGAATGCTCGCGGATCTCACCACCATCGACGAGCCGAGGCGTTCGATCATCGTTCCGCGGATGCGCGCCTACATCCTCGACGCCCTCCGACCGGCGGACGATCCCCGTCCGCCCTTGCCGACAAACTCCCCGGACATCGACGACATCGCCACGATCGCGCACCAGGACGGACGCGCATGACCGTCCCGCGTCCGGAGCCGGCGGAAGTGTCGCGGTGGGTCGGCCCGCGCCCAGCCGAACGACGAGCGACATAGCCGACGCCTATCGCCGACGTGGGGTCTCGCTCTTTGACGGCGGTCGAGGGCCCTGCCACGATGCAATGCCATGAGCGACGCTCGCCCGTCCGTGCACGCACCACCGCCCCACGACGGTGCCGTCGACCGTCCCGGAGGGCGTACTGCCGGCGGCGGATGGGCGTGGGGAGTGGTGGCGGGCCTCGGCGTGCTGGCGTTGGTCGCGGTGCCGGCCGCATACGCGGTGTTCTTCGCGGTGGTGAGCTTCACGGGCTGCTTCCTGGAGTGCAGCACGCCGTCGCCCGCGGTCGGGGTGATGTGGTCGGCCCTCGCGGTGGGGCTGCTCAGCATCCCGGTACTCGTCGGCGCGTTCGTCGCGCGGCGCAGCCTACGACGAACCTGGCCGGTGGTGATGGCTCTCGTGGTGATCGTCGCGGTCGCGGTGGGGCTGTTGCAGCGGGTGGCGTAGGCGTCCAGGCGTAGCTGTCCTCGCGGTTCGGCGCAACGCTGCCAACGGTAGGAGGATGGAAGCGTCATCGCGCCGAGGAAGGGCCCGACACAGATGCGATCGGCTAGGCACGACCTGCACAAGCTCCATGGGGAGCCGTTCAGTTACGAGCTGGTAGGAGCGACACGCGGCGCACTACCTGCCGGTTTCGCCCACGTGGACCGGTCTCGCCTCGTCGGCCATGGTGAGCGCGATTTCCACGCGGCAACCGCGGCCGTGTTGCGGTGGCAGGCGCAGCGCGGCGTGGGCGTGCGCGTCGTCGCGTCGACTGACACCGCGCGGATCGACTCCGTACTGGTGCTGCGCCTCGGACTTGGCCCCGCCGCGATCACCGCGCCGGCACGAGTGGTGTACGTCCTGGACGACGAACGCCGTCGAGGTTTCGCGTACGGCACGCTGCCGGGTCACCCGTTGTCGGGAGAGGAGTCCTTCCTCGCCCAGCTATGTGACGACGGTGCGGTCGTCTGTACGGTGCGGGCGTTCTCGCGCCCGGCCGCGCGATTCACCCGGCTCGCCGGCCCGCTGCTGCCCGTCGTCCAGAACGTCATGGCGGAGCGGTACCTGCGGGCTCTCGAGCGTGCCGTCAAGCGGTCAACGGAGGCCTCCTAGGGCAGTACCACGTCGCCGAGCAGTCTGACCACCTCGAGCGCTAGTTCGAGATCGAGTCGATCGCTGTCGAGCGGCCGTCCGCGTAAGGCGATGGCTCGTTCGACCCGGTACTTGACCGTATTGCGGTGCAGGAGCAAGCGTTCTGCCGTCGCCTGGTAGCTCCCGCCGTTGGCCAGGAATTCCAGCAGGGTCCCGCGCATGCGCTCGGCTTGCTCGGTGGCGGACGCGAGCGGACCTAAGACGTCGGCTACCCACACGCCCAGCGCGTCGATGTCCGTGAGGAGCATCGCGACGACGGCTACCGCCCGGTCGCCGTGCGCGGTCAACTGGTGGCCGGTCCGCGCAACGCTCGCGACGTCACGCGCGGCTTCGGCTTGACGGTGGCTCGTACGAAAGCCGGTGATGTCTCGTCCCAGGCGACCGAGGGCGATGCCGGCCTCAGGGTCATCGGCGAGGACCGACTGCACGCTGGTTCGGTCGAGCTCCCCGCCGTGGCTCCCGCGCCCGAACCACACCCACGCGGTGTTGCGGTCGACTGCGGTGAAGAGCGGTGTCGCGGACTTGGTCGCCCTGGAGAGTTCGCCGGCGAGCGACCTCAATCGCTCGGTGTGATCGACGCCGAGGTTCGCCTGGGCGATCCACATGACAGCGGCGACGTGCTGCTGCTCGAGTCGGTACCCGGTGCGCTCGGCGAATCCCTGATGTGCGCCCGGCACGTCGTCGAGGACGCCGCGCACCACAGATGCCGCGATCGAGGCACTGCGCTCCTCGATCTGCCGGCGCTCGTCCTCGTAGGCATCGAGCACGATGCGGGAGATCCAGTCGACGTAGCTGTGTAGCCAGCCGGCGAGATGGTGCAGGAGCCGCAAACGCGCGTTGGGATCGACGTCGATCTCCCGCACCTCCTCGAAAATCTGCGCAAGGAGGTCATCGGAACCAAAGTGATAGGCCCGGCGCAGTGAGGTGGCCGGGACCTTTCGACGTGCTAGCCGGACGGCGTACTCGGTTGCGGCGGTCGCGGGCCGAGCGTGGTCGACGGGAATGTCGTTGCGGAGCATATGAAGGATGGTGGCGATGTTGCCTTCGACGCTGGCATGCAGCATGTCCCGGAGTTCGGGGTCGTCGAGATCGGCGATCGAATGCTCGATCGCCTCGTTCATGCTGGCGTTGATCTCGTCGTGTCGTGCCTGCAGTCGCTCGGCGACGACGGCTGTGAGCCGCATGATCTCGACCGCTTCGGGCGAGCCCGGCACGACGGTCCGCCGACGAGGAATGTGCTCACTCATCGTGCTGCGTCCGTCCTGGCTCACCGTTCGCTCCGCCGCAGCGCGGACCGGGCTGCGTTGTAGCCGCACATGCCATGGGCTCCGGCGCCTGGCGGAGTCGCGGCCGAGCAGAGGTAGACGCCAGGCACACCCAAGGCATAGGGGTCGAGTGCGATGCGTGGCCGGAAAACCAGTTGCAACGCGTCGTTGGCGCCCGTCACCACGTCGCCGCCCACGTAGTTGGGATTGTGCTGCTCCATCTGCGCCGTCGATCGAACGTGCCGCGCGACGATGCGGTCGCGAAAGCCCGGAGCGAAGCGCTCGATCTGTGCCTCGATCGCTGCCGTGGCGTCGCCGGTGAATCCGGACGGAACGTGGGCATAGGCATACAGGGGGACGACGTCGCCGGTTGCGCGGGTCGGATCGGCGAGGAACTGCTGGCCGACGAGGACGAACGGACGGTCGGGCATGCTCCCTCGGTTCACCGCCGACTCGGCCGCCGCAATCTCCTCGAAGGTCCCGCCCACATGCACGGTGCCGGCTCGTCGGGATTCCTCGTGGGTCCAGGGCACACCGCCGTGAACAGCGAACTCGACCTTGAACGTTCCCGGGCCGTGACGGTAGCGGCTCAGGGCGCGAGCGATGCGCGGCGGCATCCGGTCACCCACAATCCGTGCCGCGGCCGCCGGCGCGACGTCGAGCATGACGATCTCTGCCGGGCCGATCTCGTGCAAAGACGTCACCGAGACCCCGGTGTGCACCTTGCCGCCCAGCTGCTCAAGCATCCTTGTCATCGCCTTCGCGATAGAGCCCGAGCCGCCCTCGGCGACGGGCCATCCGTAACGGTGAGCCGCCGTTCCGAGCGCGACACCGATCGCGGACGACACCGGGGACCCGAACGGGCGGAGCGCATGGGCGGCAACCCCCGCGAACAGTGCTCGGCCCTCGGTCGAGGACCACAGGCGGGCCAACAGGGCGGCAGGGGCGAGCGAGTAGGTCCCGAACCTGGCCAGCTTCACCGGATGCGCGGGCACGTGGAGCATCGGCCGGAGAAAGTCCTCGGCGATGTCGTCGAAGCGTTCGCTCAGTGAGCCGAACACCTGGTGCCATCGAGATCCGTCGTGGCCGAGGCCGGAGGCGGTGTCGTCCACGGACCGCCACGCCGCCGCGCCCTGGCCACCGTCGAGCGGATGGGCGTACTGGATGTCGGGCCACCGCCAGCGCAGCCCATGGCGAGTCAGGTCGAAGCGTCGGGAGAACGGCGTGTCGACGGCCAGCGGGTGAAATCCCGAGCACTCGTCGTGCAGCACCCCAGGCACCGTCAGCTCGCTGGTTCGCGTTCCACCGCCGATCGTCTCCGCAGCTTCGAGCACGTCGACGTCGAGGCCTTCGGCGGCGAGGGTCAGGGCGGCAGCGAGCCCATTGGGCCCGCTGCCGACCACGACTGCTTTGGTCACGCGAGTTCGCCCTTCGACGGCACCACTGCCGGCGCCTCGGCGACGACCTCCTCGGCCTGCGCCACCGGATGAACGGTGTGCGCGCCTGGTCGGTACCCGGGCCTACGCCAAGTGACGTTGAGCGCGATGGGGCCGTTCGGTAACCACGGTTGCTCGGCTACGGCATCCTCGACGCGCCACGTGCCGCGCTCGACGATCCCGAGTGCCGCGTCGATCACCTTGTACTCCTGGGTCTTCTTGTGAATCGGCTGGGATTCGACCCAGGCGACGACGCACTCGCCGGGCTCGAACTGACAGCGCCGCTGCACGGCTGCGATCGTCGCGGGGTTGTGCAGGTGGGCATCGCCGAACTGCCACCCCACCAGCGTCGTGCACACGAACTCCCCCTCGCGAATGCGGTAGTTCTCGAGCTTGTCCAGGTGATGCATCATCAGCGACATCAAACCACGGCCTTGGCTGTGCATCGTGCGCCAAGCCATCGCCTTCTGCATGAAGATCTCCGCCACCTCTTTGCCGAAGGCCGCGCTCAACTGGTCGACCTGGTTGAGGTTGTACTTCACCAGGTGCTTGTTGAGCTTGTCCTCGGCCTCGTCCCCGCGGAAGGCCCAGGTGGCCGACGCCCAGTTGCCCGCGTACTGCCGCATCGAGGGCAAGAACGACACCAGGTCCGGACGCAGGTTCCCGAGAATCGGGAAGGTCAGGAACGCGGCCAGAATCGGCAGATAGACCCATCCGGAACTGACGTCGCCCACGCCGTAGCCGTCCCAGGCCGGGAAGCCCCCGAACAACCATGCCGTGGCGAAGATGAAGAAGACGTTCCACTCCAACGGCACGGCGAGCGGGAACGTCGACGTGATGAAGATATGGAAGACGATCATGCCTGCGATGGCCAGCCAGGTGATGGTGGGGTGGGTCGAGAACAGCAGCACGAGGGGGAGGAGGAGTTCGACCACGGTGCCACCGATGTGAGCAAAGCCCCAGGCCACCCTGGAGGGCCGCAGGTCCTCGGGGTAGCGGCGGTAGAGCGATCGCTTGAACCGCAACGACGTCAGCCACGGGGTGTTGCTCATCATCGGCGGAACCACGTTGGTGAAGTGGTGGCCGAACTTGGAGACGCCGGCGCCCAACCAGATCGTGACCATCGCGACCTTGGCCGCCAGAATCATGTCGACGTGGTGGGAGAGGACTCCGAAGAAGAATATGACCGCGACGTACTGCTCTGAGCGCGCAGCCAGGAAGATCACCTTGTCCCGCAGGCCCATGACGATGATGAGGCCGACGTAGGTCAGCAGCGCCCACTGGGGGAGGAGTCCGGCGTCGCTGCCCGGCAGCGCGGAGGACTGCACACCAGGGGTGACGAGCAGGAAGCCGAGTACCGCGAGGATGGTCGCGTAGAGCGTGACGTCGAACGTGGTGCGGTGGTCGCCGCGCGTGAACGGCACCTTCCCCGGCCACGGTGGCAGCCGCAGCGTGTTGCGCCGACTCCAGTAGAGGAAGCCTCCAATGAACGGCTTGAACTTGAAGGCCAGGGGACCGGAGGAGGAGGCGAGCCCCACGATTTCGAACAGGACCGTCCAGACCATCAACTTCTGGTACACGATCGGCTCGCCCCACCAGGAGGCGACGTGGGTGAGGCCTCCGAGTCCCGGTGTGGTGAGGCCGACGATCAACGTGCCGCCGACGATGTAGAACGCCAGCTTGTACATGTAGAGCATGTGGTTGGTCTTGGGGCCGCCGAATCCGTAGTCGACCCAGTGCGTCGCCAGTATGCGCATGCGTTCCATGAACGGCATCGAGTCGTATTCCGCCGGATCTACCGGCGGCATGTCTGCAGTCTTGAATCCCACAGGTCTGCTCCTTTTGGGCAAGGGCGTCCAGCACGAGCACTCGCTCGCGCTGAACCAGGTGGATGGAGTGAGGGGCTGTGGCGTCGTCGCGTTAGACGGGTTGCGCCTGCACGAGATGCCGCAAAGTTGGTTTGTCGATCTTGCCGACGGGATTCTTCGGCAGCTGCTCGACGACGTGGATGCGTTCGGGCACTTTCACCTTGGTGAGGTGTCGCCGGCAGTGGTCGAGGAGTTGGTCCTCAGTGAGATCGGCTTCGGGGTAGGGGCTGACGTAGGCGATCGGAACCTCGCCGTACATCTCGTCCGGTCGACCGACGACGGCTGCTTCGAGAACGCCGTCGACCTGGCTGAGGACGGACTCGATCTCCTTGGGGTAGATGTTCTCTCCGCCGCGGATGATCATGTCTTTCACCCGGTCGACGATCGTGAGGTAGCCGTCCTCGTCGAGTCGGCCGACGTCGCCGGTGTGCAACCAGCCGCCCCGGAGGGTTTCGGCGGTCGCCTCAGGCCGGTTCAGGTAGCCGCGCATCACATTCGGCCCGGAGATGACGACCTCGCCGACCTCGCCAGGTGACAGGAGTGAGCCGTCCTCTCCCATGATCGCGATCTGCTGGCCAGGGAGGGCCGGACCGACGGTGCCGAGCTTGCGGGGGCCGTCGATCGGGTGACACGCCGACGCGCAGGTGCCCTCGGTCAGTCCGTAGCCCTCGAGTATCGCGAAGCCGTACCGTTCCTGGGACTTTTCGAGCAGTTCCTTCGAGACCGGCGCAGCGCCGCAGATCACGAAGCGCAGGGAGGACGTGTCCGGCTGGACATCCTCGGGAAGTGACGCCAGGACCGCGTAGATGGTGGGGACGGCGGAGAAGTACGTGGGGCGGAGCTGCTCGACCTGGTCGAAGAACCTGCTGGCGGAGAACTGGCCCACGACACTGAGTTGCCCGCCGGTGCGCACGGTGGCGAGGGCGCTCACCATGATCGCGTTGACGTGAAAGAGCGGCAGGATCAGCATGCAGTGATCCGTCTCGGACAGGCCGAGATGCCGGGCCATCATCCCCGACATCGCCTCTGCATTCGCATGGTCGAGCATGACGCCCTTGGGCCGGCCGGTGGACCCGCTGGTGTAGATCAACAGAGCGAGCTCGTCTCCGATCAGCGGGACCGGGTCCGCGCGCCGGCCCTGCAGCGTGGTCCGCATGGCGTCGACGGGGATGGCCGGTCGCCCACCGTCGGGCGCCGAGTGTCCGAGGTTGACCACGAGCTTCGCGCCGGAGTCGGAGATCTGATAGTCCGCCTCGCTCGCGGTGAACACCGGGTTCACTGGGGTGGCGGCGCCGCCGAGGCGCCACGCCGCGAACATGGCGACGAGGAGTTCGACACGATTGGGCAGCATGATCGCGAGGACGTCGCCCTCGCCGAATCCTCGTTCGGAGAGCTGCTCGGCGAAGGCGGCGACCCAGGAGTCGAACTCGCGGTAGCTGAGTTCGACCCGGTCGTCACGAAGTCCTACCGCGTCCCATCGCGCGTCGAATAGGGTGGATCCGCCCCACGGCAAATATCCGAGCTGCATCGGCCCTCCAAGCGGTTGTCTGTGGCGCGCGCCACAGCGGGTGTGATTTAGAACACTAGGAGTTCACGGTGTCGCTGCCTACATGCGTAAAGACGAAGTTCGAGCCCTGCTTTGTCGGTCGCGCACAGGGCGACGAACGGTCGGCTGCATGCTGACCGAGCACGACCTCGCCCGGTGGCGGCTGCGAAGCCAGTTCCTCGTGACGCCGCACGCGCCGGCCGCGGTCGACGTCGTGCGTGGGCTGCTCGCCGTCCAGGCAGAGAACGTCGCCCAATCCGGGTGGGCGGTGGCCGCCCGGACTGCGACGCCCACCCCCGACGACCTGCGGCACCTGCTTGACGAGGGTCGGGTCATCCGCACGCACGTCCTGCGTCCCACGTGGCACTACGTCGCGGCCGAGGACATCGGGTGGCTGCTTGACCTGACCGCTCCACGGTTGCGGACGCTCGTGCTGCGCCAACTGCACCGTGACCACGGGCTCACCACGTCCGACCTGGACCGAATGGGTTCTGTCGTGGTGGATGCGCTGGGCCGGGAGCCTCACCGGACACGCGACGAGGTGGCTGCCGCGCTCAGGGCCGGGGGCATCGACACCACCGGTGCCGTCCTGATGACGTTCCTCGCGCTTCTCGAGTTCGATCAGCTCGTCTGCAGCGGACGGCCGCGCGAGGGCGTCCACACGTATGCGCTGTTCGCCGACCGCGTGCCGGCAGCGCCCCGGCTCGACCGGGCGGAATCGCTCGCCGCCCTGGCCCTGCGCTACTTCACCGGGCATGGCCCCGCGACCGAGAAGGATCTCGCCTACTGGGCGACGCTGCCGCTCGGCGAGGTGCGAACCGCTATCGCGGAGGTCCGCGACCAGCTCGGGTCCTTCGAGCATCAGGGCCGCACGTTCTGGCACGCCCGCGAGAGCGAGTGCCCGTCCGGATCACTGAAGCCCCAGGGGCATCTGCTGCAAGTGCTCGATGAGATGTACCGCGGCTACCAGGACAGCCGCATGGTGCTCGACGCCCGCGGCGTCGTGCCCGCGGGACGGGAGACGGCGCTCGGTATGGCCTTGGTGGACGGGCAGCTGGTGGCGCGGATGAAGCGCACCGTCGGTCAGCGCGTGGTCTTCGACCTCGAGCCGTACGACGGGGCGCTGAGCCGGGCCGAGCGCGACGCGTTGGACGAAGCGGCCGCGCGCTACGGCGCGTTCCTCGGCCTCGAGCCCGTGGTCACGGTCGCTACGCCTGGGTGAGTCACAACGGGCGACGCAGGACGGTCACGGCCGCCCGGGCGATGGCGCCGATGGCCGCGTCGACCCGAGGTTGATGTGTTTCCGGCCGGGCCGACTTGGTGAGGACGGCGACCGCAACGGGGTGCTCGTGCGGGAACTCGATGACCGCGGCCTCGTGACGCAGCCGGCCGAGAGTTCCGGTCTTGCCGTACACGCCGACGTCGTCGTGCGGGAAGCCGGAGCCGATGCGGTGTCTCCACGCCTGGAGACGCAAGGAGTCACGCACCATCGCGTGGTGCTCTGCTTCCCACAACCGCCCGAGGACGGTGACCATGTCGGCAGCCGTCGTGGCGCTGGCGAGAAGAGCGTTGTATTCGCTGGTCTGCACGTCGACGTCGGTGTTGGCGAGCCGCCGCGGCGCCTCGCCCACGTCGCCGCCACCGGTCTCCTCGACCACGACGCTCCAACTGTCCCTCGAGCCGCGGCGGACAATGGTGCGGTTCAGGCCGTGAGTCGTCAGCCAGGCCGAGAGCCGGTCGAGCCCGACCAGGTCGAGTACCTGCTCAGCCGCAGCGTTGTCCGACAGCGACAGCATCAGGCGCACGGCGTCGCGCTGGCTGACCTCGACGTCGTCGAGCAGCGCCGCGAGACCCGTGGGCCCGGGGGCGCGCTGGGTTGCGGTCACCCGGAGCCGTTCCGTCGCGTCGAGCGCGCCGTCCGCGACGAGGTCGGACCAGCAGGCGGCGAGCGGCAGTTTGTACAACGAGGCCATCGGCACCAGTTCGTCGCCACCCCGCGTCACCTCGTCCAGGTCGGGGCCGAGGCGGCGGGCGTGCACCCAGGCTTGGATGCCGACGTCCGCTGCGGCGCGGTCGATCGTCGCGGCCGCCGTTGCCCCCGTCATGAAAGTGCGGCTTCGAGTCGGCGGATCAGGGTTTCGTGGTCCACGTCGGCTCGCCGGTCCGGTGGCAGCGGCGTGACGACTCGCACCCGAAGCGGAGGAAGATCCGGGATCGGTCGTCCCGACTCGTCGTCCAGCACCAGCCGGACCCCGTGACCGGCCGAGGCCCACGCCTGCCGCTCGATCAGCGTCCCCGCCTCGATCACCGCGCCGCTGTGGCCCAGCCGCCGGAGCGCGTCGATCAACTGGTCATGAGCAGCGGGGTGGTGCCGCCGCGGCGGGACGACCACAGGCGGCACCTCGCGCATGGGCGGGAGCTCGGCGTCTCGCGGGCGGTCATCGTCCCAGGCGAGGTAGGTCGCGAGCGTGTGCACGGGGCCCGCCGCCAAGCCGTCCACCACGGCCGGGTGCCGGACCACCGCGATGTCGAGTTCGTCCTCGCGCACCCCCTCGACGAGCTCGACGGTGCCGCTCACGGTGGGAACACAGTCGACGTCGCGCTCGGCCAACCGGGTCAGCAGCGCGGGGATTTTGTCCTCGAGGTCGTCGGCAAGGCCGAGCCGCACCTGCCCGGACGGCCGCCAGCGATGCGCGAGCGTCATCAACTGCTCGGCGTCGCGGAGCAACCGGCGGGCGACGGGGAGGAGGGCGCCGCCGGCCTCCGTCAAGCGCACGCCGCGGGCGTCGCGGAAGAAGAGGCGCTGGCCGAGTTCCTGCTCGAGTCGCTGCACCCCCTGCGACACCGGGGGCTGGGTCATGCCCAGGGCCGCGGCGGCATGGCCGAAATGCCGGTGCTCGGCGACGGCGTCGAAGAAGCGCAAGTGCCGGAGGAGGTCCACTGGACCATGATAGCGAGAAGCTATCGAAGACCCCGATTCATACACTTTGACTCTCGGGGCTGCGGGTCGGCAGGATTCGAGCATGCGAAAACTCCTCGCCACAGGTCTGCTCAGTTCCCTCGTGCTCAGCGGCTGCTCGCTGTTCTCTGATCGCGGGCAGATCGAAGACCTGGCTGACTCTCTCGCCGCGGCCCTTGCCGAGCACTCGTTGGCCGATGTGCCGCTCACCCGAGACAGCGATGCGGAGCGACATGAAGAGCTCGTCTCGCCGTTGAACTCCCGACCTGTCACGGTGAGCGTCGGGGAGGTGACCGAGGAGGGCGATACGGCCTCGGCGACGCTGCGGTGGACGTGGGAACTCGGCGGTCAGGAATGGCGGTACGACACGCAGGCCCCGCTCGTTCACGATGGCGATCGCTGGCAGGTGGACTGGTCGCCCGCGCTCGTGGAGTCGTCGTTGACCGATGAGGACCGCCTCGTCGTCTCCAGTCTGGCCGCGCAACGCGGACGGGTGCTCGGCCAAGGTGACCTGCCCGTGGTCGAGGACCGGCCGGTGCTGCGCTTCGGCATCGACAAGACCAAGGTGGAGGCAGCACAGGTCGGAACCAGCGCCGAGCGTCTGGCGGCGATGCTCGACATCGACGCCGCCGGCTACCGCACGCGGGTCGAGGGTGCCGGACCGCAGGCCTTCGTCGAGGCTCTGGTGCTGCGCTCGGAGGAGGCGTCCGGCGTCGATCCGAACTACGCCGCGATTCCGGGCGCCGTCGCGCTCGAGGACGAGATGCCGTTGGCCCCGACTCGGGACTTCGCGGCGGAGCTGCTCGGCCGGGTGGGGCCCGCGACCGCAGAGATCATCGAGAAGTCCGAGGGGCGCATCCAGGTGGGGGATGTCGTCGGGCTCTCGGGGCTGCAGGCGCAGTACGACGAGGTCCTCGGCGGCACGCCGGGGGTCGAGGTGGCCGCCGTCGGAGCCGACGGGCAGCGCCGCCAGCTGTTCAGCGCCGAGCCGCGCGACGGTGAGGATCTGCGTACGACACTCGATGCCGCCATGCAGCAGAAAGCCGAGGCGATCCTGGCCGGAGCCGGTGAGGATGCTCCGCCGTCGGCGCTGGTGGCCATGCGGCCTTCCGACGGCGCGCTCCTGGCGGCGGCGAACGGCAACGGTGGTCTGAACATCGCTACGACGGGCCAGTACGCGCCGGGGTCGACGTTCAAGCTCGTGACCGCGTTGGCGCTGCTCCGATCGGGTGTCGCTCCCGGGGACGTGATCGAGTGCCCCGCCACCATCAACGTCGACGGTCGAGTCTTCGAGAACTACGACGACTATCCCACCAACCGTCTCGGCGCGGTCAGCTTGACCACCGCGTTCGCCAACTCGTGCAACACCGCGTTGATCGGAGCGCGCGACCGGCTCGACGACACCGCGTTGACCGAGGCTGCCGACGCACTGGGGCTCGGCCGCGACCATGACCTCGGCTTCCCGTCCTACTTCGGTCAGGTGCCGCCGCCGGAGGGGGAGACCGAGAAGGCGGCGGACGTCATCGGCCAGGGCAAGGTGCTGGCCAGCCCGATGGCGATGGCCGCAGCAGCGGCGTCGGTCAGCGCGGGGCACGCGGTCGTGCCGACGCTCCTTCCCGACTACGAGAGCACGGTCGACGAGGGGGACGCCCCGGCGCTCACCGAGCAGGAGGCGCAGACGTTGCGCGACCTCCTGCGCGCCGTGGTCACCGACGGATCGGGCGCCTTTCTCGCGCACGTGCCCGGCGACGTCGGCGCCAAGACGGGTACGGCCGAGTACGGCGAGCCGGGTCCGGACGGCAAACTCGCGACGCACGCCTGGATGATCGCCATCCAGGGCGACCTCGCTGTGGCCGTGTTCGTCGAGGACGGCGAGTCCGGCTCCGGCACTGCCGGCCCGCTGCTCGAGGCGTTCCTGCGCTGATCGACCGGCCGAGGCGCCCGCGCTCAGCCGAGCGCGGGCGCTCTGTGCTCGATCGGCGCCTCGGCCTGCCGGCGCCGCAGGAGTGCCAGTCCGTAAGCGATGGCACCGGGTGTCGAGGCGACTGCGACGGCGGCGACGAGGGGCTGGATCTGGCCGCCTTGCGCGAGGAGGATGTGGCTCAGCCCTTGGAGTGCGGCGACGCAGGTTCCGGTCCAGATGATCAGCCAGGCGATGCGGGGGAGTCGGCGGGCCGCGGCGGTCGCCGGAAGGATCAACGCGGCCGCGCTCAGCGCCCCGTTGACGAAAAGAACAGTTCGTTGAGCGGGGGAGTCCATGCCCTGCGGCCCGGTCGAGCCGGGACCGGCCAGGCCCCAGAAGAGCATCGCCGCGCTGAACGGCACGAGACCGAGCATTCCGGCCGCCGTGGTCCAGCGGCTGGGCCTCGGCACATCGGCGATCAGCTCGCTCCAGCGCCCGGCCACGTACACCGCCGCCAGGACTGCGAGGGCCATGGCGAAGACGCCGAAGCCGCCGTACACGACGCCGAAGACCCACGGAGCCAACCCCGGTTGGACCTCCGGTTGCGAGGCGCCGGGCCCGCTGAGCAGCTGAAGCACCGTCCCGATCGGCAGGCCGAGCAGGATGGGCGCGAGAAGCCCCGTTGCCCCGGCAGCCAGCACGAGCACAACGCCGCCCGGCAAGCGTTGCCCCCAGGGGCGGGTCAACGCGGTCACGAACGCGACCGCCACGAGTAGCAGCAGAACGGTGGTGACGTTCGCGGCAACAAAGCGTGTGCTGGACATTTCGGCGACTCCGGCTGCGCTGGTCATCCCGATGGTGGACCCGCCCAACCACAGCACCTTCAAGACCAGATAGGGCACGGCGGCGAGACAAGCGGTGACGAGCGCACCCCGCTGGAGCAGCGTGACGCGACGTGAGACTTCGGACATGGCATTCCCCGATGACGGCGACGATGATGACCGTCCCAATCTGTCCGAGAGGCGCACGGTCTGTCATCCGGGATCTCCCCGAATTCGCGTCCAGGGTCACCCGCTGTGGTCCCGTGGGTTTGCGGCATCAGCCGCCTGCATGCGATGTGTACTGCCCGATCATTTCGCGGCGTCGCCGAGGAGATCCCAGAGGTTGCCCCAGGGGTCACGGAACACACAAACGCGCCCGTACGACTCGGTGCGGACGGGGCGCACGATCTCGCACCCCGCTGCGCGGAGTTCTCCGAGTGTGGCGTCAAAATCAGCGACGCGAAGAAACAACCCGACCCTGCCGCCGAACTGATTCCCGATTGCTGCAACTTGCTCCTTGCCGTCGGCCTTGGCGAGCACGATTCCCGGTCCTCCGTCTGAGGGACGGACGACGACCCAGCGTTTGGGACGACCGTCCGTTGTGGTGGACGGCGAGTCATCAGCGACGACGAAATGGAGTGTTTCGGTAAAGAATCGTAGTGCTCGGCCGTAGTCGTCCACGAGCAGCGAGAACAGTTCGATCGGCATTCATGAATCCTAGGCCGTGGCAACACCGTGGCGGTCGATCACAGGCTCTCGACGTACGAGGGTCTTGGCCCCAACCGACGTCCGCGGCTGGACAGATTGCTGAAGAGCCGGCGGAACACTTCGAAACGGCCGAGGGCCCTGGCCGCAGCGCATGCGGCCAGGGCCCTCGGGCTCGTGGGGTACGACTCAGATGTCGTAGCAGAGCTCGAACTCGTGCGGGTGCGGGCGCCGCTGCACGGGGCGAACCAGCACGCCGAACCAGGCGAAGGGGGTACTCGCGGAAGTACTGCACTGCGTCCTTGATGTGTCCTCGGCAGACGCTGCGCGAAGCGTCGCCGCCCACGACGAGGTCGGTGACGATCCCGGGGCGACCGCTGGGGTCGGAGTACCGAGCGAGGAGATGACCTTGGGCGACTGCTCGGTCGGCGTCCCTGTCTGGTCCGGCACTGACGTCGTTGCTGCGATCGGGGCTGTGGCGCCGGACATTCGCCGCGACCGCGCTCGACTCGTCGCCGCTCTCACAATGGCGGTACGAGGCATCGTCCGTCGGCTGACTACCGAAAGTCGTTAGCACCTCGACATCCGAACGATGCCATGGAGCCGTCTCGGCGCATGACCACTCAAATGGTTTCAGGAGCAGGCAGGTCGGTGTGCTGGTGGCCAAACGACTAGAGCGTGTTGGCTTCCAACTGCTAAGCAGTCGCGCCGGTCCAATCGCGGCGGTAAGGCGCAACTTCATGGACGCTGCAGATCGCGAATCGCGGAGTCATCGCGCGGCCCACCGGCCGCTCACACCCCATGCTCGAGGACCTTGACTCCGTACAGGCTCGTCGACCTTTGCACGGTCGTTTGGAGTCCGTGACAGCTAAACCAACGATCCCGATTGCGGGGTGTCCCCGACTTGCCGAATCGTGCCAGCGGCCACCGAGAGCCCGGGTGCGGGGCGGCAACGTGTCACACCTTCGCCTTTTTGGCTGAGGGCGAGCTCCGGTTCCCCGGGACCTCCACCAGGACCAGATGCCGTTTATCGGCGTCGCCGGCAACATCGGCGGTGGCGTGAGTGAACAGCGACGTCAGGTGCGGGTGCGCCCCCGCCTGCGGGAACGCTTTGACCCGGAGGGCGACCACGAACCCGATGCGCACGTCGGTGGCCTGGTAGGTGACTGCCTGTTGCAGGTACGCGCCCTTGTCAGACAACGGCTTCATCGTGTCGTCGGACTTCAGTTCGAGGTACACGCTGAACCCGCCGTACTTGACCCGCAGATCGGCCCTTCCACCGCCGACCTGCTGCACCTCGATGTCCAGCAACGGCCCGACCGCGTAAGACAGATAGTCATACAGGTCCTCGTGGAGCGCGCTCTCGCTGGCAAGGGGGTCGAACAGGTACGGGCGGCGGCTTTCCTGCGCGTTCTGCCGACTCCCAACGAACCGCACCATCGCCAACACGAGCTCGTCGATCGCGATCTTCACCTTTCCGACGTAGTCCGTCGACGCCGACAGGGCGCTCTCAAGGCTCCGAAGTACTCGAGCCTCCTGGAGTGTCGAGTGACGCGCTGCGCTGGTGCTCTCCACGGCCTCCTCCAGGCGCGCGAGCCTGTCCTGCCCCAGCTCGGCGAGCTTCGCGATAGCGGCGGGATCCGACCCGAACAGTTCTTCAAGCCGACGCGGCAACGGCGCGGTGGCCGTGCCGCCGCCGCCTTTTCCCGGCGGCTCGCCACGAGCAAGCACCGCACGAGCCTCCGTGAGGACCTCTGCGGCAACCGCATGCTGCTCGACCAGGACGACGCGCTCCTCGTCCTCGACCTGCTCCAGACGTTCCTCGAGCCGTCGGGTGTACTCCGCGAGATTCGCCACGAACCCCGTGTTGGACGCGAACCCGGCCTCGATGACCGGCTGCACCACCTCCAGGACACCATCGAAGTCCTCGACCCTGCGCACGATCTCTACCGACCTGGAGGCTCGGTAGACGTTCAACAGATCGTCGATGATCGCCTCGGGTCGGTAGAAGGCCTCCTTGGCAAGCTGCTCCCGTGCCCGCGCGAGGTCCTCTACCAGCATCACCCACGCAGCGGTCGTTTGCCGCTTCACGTCTGCGTACCAGTGGTTCAACCCGCTCAACGACACGTTCAACTTCGTCTGCTGATCAACCAGTTGCTCGAGGTCACCGGCGGATGGCAACGCCACGTCGAGCGCCGCTACGCCCGGCTCAGCGCGAGTCAGCGCCCCGACAGCGCCGACGATGGGTGCCAGAACCCTTGCGTCGTCCCGGTCGTACGTCTCGACGCCGAGAGACAGGTACCGGACGCTGCTTTCGAGGTGGCTCAGCATGGACTGGCGCGTGGCCGCACGAAGCGCCTGGACGAGCTCGATGTTCGCGAGCACCCACGAGGCGTCGGAGGCGACGTCCTCAGGGTCTGCGTCGGCGGCCTGCGGGCCCGTCGGCGCCTTCAACCCGGATATGACCTCCACGACCTTGGTTAGGCTCGCGGCCTCGTGCCAGTGGTCCACGGCGGTCCCGACCGACCGGACGACCGCAGCCGCCAGCCGCTTAGGCGCTGGCGCACGGAACCGCTCCAGCGTGGCAAGTAGGCTGAACTTGGAGCCGTACCCGCCGACGTTGAGTCGGGTCACCGCCTCCAACGCAGTGGCAGCCCGCCACACATCCCGGGCGGACGGGTCATCGAGATCGACGAACGCGGCCACCTGCGCCAGCAACCCATCGGCGAGCCCGTCCGCGACGACGCCCAATACGGCAGGTGACGCCACTAGCGCGTCCACCGACTCCGAGAACCCACCGGGGCTCTCCATCGCGAGCACTGCATCGACGATCGCCGGCAACGCTGCGGCGACATCGGGTCCGCCGGCGGCGGCGTCTTGGGCGAGGATGCGGATCAGCACGACGGACGCCGGGTCGTCAACACCGCGGGGAAGTTCATCGGCGACGCGCTTCCAGCCGCCGAGACGCTCGACGGTGTCCTCAGGCAACTGACCCGCCGAGGCGGCCAAGAGGGCCCGCAGCGCGTCCATCAGAGACTCAGCTGGCTGACTCACCAGTCACCTCCGTCACGATTCCACCGTAACGGCCCCGCGGCCGTCGCCGAGACCGGTGCACGCAACCTGGCCAAAACCCATCCTCTCGGGATCGCCGGCCCCGCATGCGGCACGACGAACGGCGTGTCGCGCACCTCTGACAGGACCAGGGCAGTTACCACAGGTAGTCGTCCCCGACCGCGACCCGTCGGCTCGCCTCCGGCAGCAGATCTAGCAGCGGGCCGGCGTTACGGGTTCCGACGAAAATCTGCATTTCCGCCTGCTCGGCGACCTCTACGAGTTCCGCCATCAAGATTGCGAGGTCCTCCTCCGGCATCTCCTCGGCAGCCGGAGAGTCGAGCACCAAAAACCCCGGGTGCCGACCGATCTGGGCGACGTACCCGTGTTTGATGAGCGCGACCGCGGTCGCGATCTTCACCCGAAGCTTCTCGCCGGCCGTCAGCCGCGTGTACGTCGTCTGCCCGCCGCCCTTCACGACATCTAGACGACCGCCACCGCCGAGCTTGACCCTCGAGAGGCTGTCGGCACCGAACCCGACGGCCAGCTTCTCGATATCGGCTGAGATCCGCTCAAGCAGCGGGTTCTGTCCCTCGCTCATCCAGTTCGAAAGGACCTTCTTGGCCGCCTCGAGCACGGCGACGACTGCGGGGTCGGCAGGGTCGAGGAACTCCGGATCCGACGACCCCTTGAACGCTGCGAGGGCACCCTCCGCCCGCGCCAACTCCAGTTCCATTCTGCGGCGATCTTCGGCCGCCGCAAGCTGTTCTTTCCCACTCGTGCTCTGCGTCTCGGCGGCCGCCAACTGGTCCTTCTTCGCCGTGATCTGGGAGTTTAGCGCGTCGACCACCCGCTCCGCCTGCGTGAGCGCGGTCTCGAGAGCCTCGAGATCGTCAACGGGCGCGTCGACGTCGCCGACCACCGGTCCCGCGGCCACAGTCGCCTTGGACGTGTCAACCTCCTCGAGTCGCAGTTCCTTCGAGCACAGCGAGCACTCGTGTTTCTCGGTCTCGGCGGCCTGCTGCTCCGGCGTCACCTTGGACGTGCACCTGGGGCACACGCTCGGCGTCATCTGGTGGAAGAACTTGACCGCCAGGGCGTCCTCGAACTTTGTGTGGTTCCGGGCCTTGGCGGCCCGCAGCTGCAGCCGCACCGTGTCCACGTGCGAACTGGCATCCATGACCTTCCGCTCGAGCTCGTGCACCTGGCGTGCCAACTCCGTCGCGTTCGCGGTCGCCGCGATCAGCTGCTCAACGTCCGGCGTGCTGGCCGGGATGGCCTTGACCGCCGCCTCCAGACGGTCGACCTCCGCCTGCGCCTTCTCACGCTGCTGCCGGACTACCTCGCCAGCCGCGGACACCTTCTGCTCGACAACCGTCTGCTGCGCGCGCACCTCGTTCAGCGCCGTCTGCGTCGCCGCGAGCGCCGGACCCCAGTCCGTTCCGACGAACATCTGCAGCATCCGCGTCCCGAGGACCGTCACATTCCCTACGACAGGGTCCAGCATGTCCGCGCGGACCGTGAACGCCGACGCGTACGCCGGCCACTTGTGTCGGACCTCCCGGTCGCCGGTCCACATCGGAATCTCCTCGAGGCGAAGCCGGGACATCATCACCGTGCCCATCACGTCCTCGAACTGGTCCTCGCCGTCGAACGCGCCAACCGCCCGGACACGATCCGTCCCATTCGACTTGTCGACAGTCTCGACCACACCGACCGGGTGGCCGCGATCGTTGTCGAACTTGACCCGAATCGTCTCACCGCCGACCTGCCAGTCGACCTCAATGTGCTTGAGCCACGCCTTGGTGTCGACCTGGAAGTTCGCGCAGCGACCAGACAGCGCCCACATCAAGACGTTCAGCACGGTTGACTTGCCGCGCAGGTTCCTGCCGCTGCCAACCCCGTTCACGCCCAGCTGCGGCTCCCAGGACCAGTCGATCGGCACCGCCGCCAGCCGGATGCTCGCCTCGATGGGCTCGGCATGCTGCGGAGTCTCGGAATCGTTAGCATCCGCAGCCAGGGCCAGGTCCAGCTTGTCCGTGGTGACGTCGCCGCCGTCGACATCGGGACCGGCTAGCTCGATGAGCTCGTGCCCGGCCGCCAGCGGATGGTCCGCCGGCAGCACCTTTACGCCCGAGAAGTGGATGCGCGTCACCCGCAACGGCACAGGCGTCGCAGGCGAAGCAGATGTCGGGATACCGTTGGCCGACAGGATGTCCTCGACATCTTCCGACGACAACATCACCCGGACTTCACCGTCCACCGCGACCGCGTCCTGCGGCCCCGCCTCGCCCCCTGCGCCGTCAGCCTCAGCCTGCTCCTCGGCCCGCGCGGCGGACGACTCGGCCGCCCTCGCGGCCCGTTGAGCCGCACGCTGGGCAACCCGCTCGAGCTCGGCAGCCACCGCCTCCGACAACACGCTCATCGGCCGCCCTCCGCCTCGTCACCGGTCGCGTGCCCAGCCAGGCGCTCACGAACGCGGTCCGCGATAGATGCGATGTTCAACCCGAGCTCCGCGTTCGCGTATGTCGCCTGCAAGTACTGCCGCTCCTTCAACCGACTACCCACGTCGTCGCCAGCGATCAGCGCCACCAATTCGACCTGCTTCGCGTACCACCCCAGCACCGGGTCCTTCGCGAGCTCCGCGGCAGCGGCAGCACCAGTAGCCGTCAGGAAGAACTGCGTCTGCGACACGTTCTGCCCGGGGGTACCCCTCCGCACCGCAGACGCCAATCCGTACGTCTCCAACAACGAGAACGCGTCGTCCAAAGGCTCGTACGCCCCGTGGAGCCACTTTGGCATGGGGTAGTACCGCAAATCCGGTTCGGGGTCGTGCAACAGTTTCCGCGCGACCTTGACATATGACTTGTCAACGGCGCCGGACTCCACCAGGGTGATCAGCTCGTCCGCGAGGTAGTCAGGGTTGCGCAACCAGAAGTCGGTCGCCTGCAACCGCAGCTCACTCCGAACCACGGACACCATCCCCGGCGGGTCCACCTCCGTCGGCGGAGACCCACACCGGCTCATCAACACCAGGAGCCGCACCGCGTGCTGCGTCCGCGTCGCCGAAGGCCGCGCGACGTCGAAGCCGATATTCCCCGCCACGATTCCCTTTCGCCCTAAACTTGCTAGGTGTGCGGCGACAATCCTAGTCGCGCAACGAGCGGATGGCAGCCGGTTCATGCAAGCCAGCGCCGGCAGCGTCCGGACGAGGACGACGGTGCTTACGGAATGTCCAGGCGAGAACTTGGAGCGTCCTCACAAGAACGAGCGTCTCCAGAAGTCGACACGACACTCTTTCGAGAACCCGCACTAACGTGCGACGACCTGCTTGCTTCGAGTCCATTCGCATCGCGCAAGCCCGAATTCTAGGGCTTTACGCTCGACTGATCCGCCGCGTCTGAGCGGCGAGCTTGAGGTCCTAAGTCAGTCGGTCGAGGACGTTGAGCTCGAACACGACCTCGCCAGCGCTGCACTGATATCCGCAATCGGACGCCTCATGGGGGACACGGGCAGGGGCGTGCATTGCTTTCGGCGCTGGGGTCGCACTGGGGTCGCGGACAGCCGGAGAACGACCCCTGACGCTGGAAGACGTTGAAGGTGTCTTCGCGCTTCAGGGGCCGTTTTCAGGCACCTAGTCGATGGGCATCACCCAAGCGAGATCAGATGTCGTAGTAGAGCTCGAACTCGTGCGGGTGCGGGCGCAGCTGCACGGGCGCGATCTCCTCGGTGCGCTTGTACTCGATCCACGTCTCGATGAGGTCGGGCGTGAACACGTCGCCGGCGGTGAGGAACTCGTGGTCGGCCTCGAGCGAGTCGAGCACGGCACCCAGCGAGGTGGGGACGTGGTCGATCTGCGCGTACTCCTCGGGCGGGAGCTCGTAGATGTTCTTGTCCACCGGCGCGGGCGGCTCGATCTTGTTCTTGATGCCGTCGAGACCGGCCAGCAGCAGCGCCGAGAAGGCGAGGTACGGGTTGGCCGACGGGTCGGGGCAGCGGAACTCGATGCGCTTAGCCTTCGGGTTGTTGCCGGTGATCGGGATGCGCACGCACGCCGAGCGGTTGCGGGCCGAGTACACGAGCGCGATCGGCGCCTCGTAGCCCGGCACGAGGCGGTGGTACGAGTTGACCGACGGGTTCGTGAAGGCGAGCAGGCTCGGAGCGTGCTTGAGGATGCCGCCCACGTAGTAGCGGGCCATGTCCGACAGACCGCCGTAGCCTGCCTCGTCGTAGAACAGCGGTTCGCCACCGCTCCAGATCGACTGGTGCACGTGCATGCCCGAGCCGTTGTCGCCGAAGATCGGTTTCGGCATGAAGGTCACGGTCTTGTCCGCGGCCCACGCCGTGTTGCGGATGATGTACTTGAACTTCATCACGTCGTCGGCGGCCTTGAGCAGCGTGTCGAAGTTGTAGTTGATCTCGGCCTGGCCGGCGGTGCCGACCTCGTGGTGACCGCGCTCGACGGTGAGGCCCACCCGCTCGAGGTTCGCCATCATGTCGCCGCGCAGCTCGGAGAAGTGGTCCGTCGGGGCGACGGGGAAGTAACCGCCCTTGTAGCGCACCTTGTAGCCGCGGTTGTCGACGATGTCGTCATCGGTGGACCAGGCGCCCGCCGCCGACTGGATCTCGTAGTACGACTTGTTGGCGCTCGTGCCGAAGCTGACGCGGTCGAAGATGTAGAACTCGGCCTCGGGCGCGAAGAACGCGGTGTCACCGATGCCCGTCGTGCGCAGGTACGCCTCGGCCTTGCGGGCGATGTTGCGCGGGTCGCGCGAGTACGCCTCACCGGTGATCGGGTCGTGCACGAAGAAGTCGATCGCGATCGTCTTGCGGGCACGGAAGGGGTCGAGGTAGGCGGTCTTCAGGTCGGGGAGCAGCGTCATGTCGGACTGGTCGATGCTCTGGAACCCGCGGACCGAGGAGCCGTCGAACGCCAGGCCGCTCTCGAACACGCCCTCGTCGAAGGAGGAGACCGGCACGGTGAAGTGCTGCTGGATGCCCGGCAGATCCGTGAAGCGGACGTCGATGAACTCGACACCTTCGTCCTTGATGTACTTGAACAGCTCGTCGGCATTGCCGAACATGAGGGCCTCCTCGACCGCCGCCTGGCGGGTCATCGTCGGTGCTACGTGATCGTGACGCGGGGGAAGCGTCGCCATTGACGCTACGCACGTGCAGTTTCCCGTCCATCACTGGTTTGTTTCATCGATGTTACAAACTCAGCGGTGACTCTGCGGGCCGCGAGGAAGGGGATGCGGGGCGAATCGCTAGGCTCGGGCCGTGCCGTCATCGCCCTCCCACGACGCCCCTGACGCGGTAGATCCGACTGAAGCGACGATCGGCCTCCGGTTGGTCGCGCTGGTCATCGACTGGCTGATCGCGGCGCTCGTCGCCGGCCTCGCGTTCGGCATCGGCTACCCGCCCGAAGGGTCCCGTCAGGGCTTCGTCATCCAGTTCGTGTTCATCGTGTACGTGGGGCTGTTCGTCGGATTGTTCGGCGTTTCCCCCGGCAAGCGGATCGTTCGGCTCGCGGTGATCAACCCCGAGGGCGCACCGATCGGGTGGTGGCGCGGGCTGCTGCGCACAGCGCTCATGAGCATCGTCGTCCCGGCGCTCATTCAGACCAAGGACGGGCGCGGCCTCCACGACCTCGCCGTGGGCAGCAAAGTCGTCAAAGTTCCCAAGACCGCCTGAGTTCGCTGCGGGGAGAATGGGCGTGAGCGTTCAGCGGGCCGCCCAACGCGAGCGGTGAGTGAGCACGCAGAAACGGGCGTGAGGTGCGGGATAGCTCACCGCTAAAGCGACCGGTGCGGGATAGGTCACCGCCCGAGGAGTGGGGCCGAGGTCAGCCGCGCATCATCTTGCGGGCGCCCTTCATGCTCGTGGGCATCGGGCCACGCGGCATGGGGGCGGCCGGGCGCATCGCGTCGAGCGCCTTGACCTTGTAGAGGATGTCGGTCTGCTGCGCGGGCTTGATCGCCTTGGGCAGTTTGCGGACGCGCTTGACCAGCTTGGGCAGCGGCACCTCGCCCTCGCCGCGACCGACGACGAGCGTCGTGACGGGGGTGCCCTCACCGACGATGCGCTGGTGCTTCTTGGCCTCGCTGGCCAGCAGGGAACGGGTGCGGCCGGGGTTGCCCTCGCCGATCAGGATCACGCCGGGACGGCCGATGACGCGATGCACGACGTCCTGCTGCTTGGTGAAGCCGACGGCCTGCTTGACGTCCCAACGTCCCCGCAGCATCGACAGGGCCGCGCCACCCGCACCCAGCTGGCCCTCGGCCTGCTGATACATCGAGCGCTCGGCGCGACGACCGAAGACCGTGATCGTGGCGAGCGAGGACGTGGTGAGCGTGACCAGGACCGTGAGCACGATGCCGAGCCAGCCCGTACCGACGAGCAGGAGGCTGAGCGTCGCGACGATCGCTGCCGTCAGGATCCACACGCCCAGCAGCATCCACCCGAGCTTCGGGTCGGTCTGCTTGGTGTTGCGGTAGGCCTGGCGCAACTGCGCGATGCGGCCGGTGGGGACGGCAGGAGCGTTGGACATGCGTCGATTCTACGCGAGCGCCCGGAGCGCCCGGAGCGGCCCGAGGCCGGGCCGGCGGTGGGCCTTACTCCGCCTTGTTGCGCGCGTCGATCGCCTGCTGGTACAGGCGCCCCGCCCGGTACGAGGAGCGGACGAGCGGGCCGGACATGACGCCGGCGAAGCCGATCTCCTCGGCCTCCTGGGAGAGCTCGACGAACTCCTCGGGCTTGACCCACCGCTCGACGGGGTGGTGCCGCACCGAGGGGCGCAGGTACTGGGTGATGGTGATGAGATCGCAGCCGGCCTCGTGCAGGTCGCGCAACGCCTCGGAGACCTCCTCGCGGGTCTCACCCATGCCGAGGATGAGGTTGGACTTGGTGACCAGCCCGAAGTCGCGCGCTTGGGTCAGCACGTCGAGCGAACGCTCGTACCGGAAGGCCGGGCGGATGCGCTTGAAGATCCGCGGGACGGTCTCGACGTTGTGCGCCAGCACCTCGGGCCGCGACTCGAAGACCTCGGTCAGCAGCTCGGGCTTGCCGTTGAAGTCCGGGATGAGGTTCTCCACGCCGGTGTCCGGGTTGAGTTCGTGGATCTTGCGCACCGTCTCCGCGTACAGCCAGGCACCGCCGTCGGGCAGGTCGTCGCGGGCGACGCCGGTGATGGTGGCGTACCGCAGCTGCATCTTCTGCACGCTCTCGGCCACCCGGCGAGGCTCGTCGCGGTCGAGATCGGCCGGTTTGCCGGTGTCGATCTGGCAGAAGTCGCAGCGCCTGGTGCACTGCTCGCCGCCGATGAGGAAGGTGGCCTCACGGTCCTCCCAACATTCGAAGATGTTGGGGCACCCGGCCTCCTGACACACCGTGTGCAGGCCCTCGCTCTTCACGAGCTGCATGAGCTCGTTGTACTCCGGACCCATCTTGGCGCGCGTCTTGATCCACGACGGCTTCTTCTCGATGGGCGTCTGCGCGTTCCGAACTTCGAGGCGCAGCATCTTACGGCCTTCGGGTGCGATAGTCATCGTCGCCAGCCTACCCCTGTACCGGGAGCTGTACCGAGCCGACCGAGAGCCCGACGTGAGGTGTGCGCTCGATGTCCGGACTGGGGTCGTAGGGCTCCCACGACAGGAGCTCGGCGAGGTGGCGCGCCACGGCGGGCGCGGCCTCCGGCACCGTGACCTGTCGGCCGAGTTCGGCCGACAGCGTGGTGACGCCGGCGTCGGCGATGCCGCAGGGGACGAAGCGGTCGTACCAGGCGAGGTCGACGTCGCAGTTCAGGCTGAACCCGTGCATCGTCACGCCGCGCGACACGCGGATGCCGATGGCCGCGATCTTGCGTTCGGGACGCCCGGGCGCCTCCGGCAGCCAGACTCCCGAGCGGCCCTGGACCCGGCCCGTCGTGACCCCGAACTCGGCGAGCGCCCGGACGAGTGCCTCCTCGACCCGCCGGACGTAGTCGACGACGAGCACATGCGAGGGCAACTTGGCGATCGGGTAGCCGACCAGCTGGCCGGGACCGTGAAAGGTGATCTTGCCGCCGCGGTCGACATCGACGACCGGGGTGCCGTCCTGCGGCCGCTCGAACGGCTCGGTGCGCTTGCCCGCCGTGTACACGGGCGGGTGCTCCAGGAAGAGGGCGGTGTCCTCGATCCGGTCCGCGACGCGGTCGGCATGCAGTTGGCGTTGCAGCTCCCAGGCGTCGAGGTAGTCGATCGCCTGCTCGCCGTACCAGGAGTCCAGGATGCGTAGGCTCACGTGCGTCAGCCTACGCCTCCTCGCCGACCGCGCCGTCCCCGCGACGGCCCCTAACGTTCGCTCGCGACGAGCTCGGCGATGTCGGCCGCCACCTCCTCGGGGTACTCGCCGTTGACGGCGTGCGAGGCATCGGAGTAGACCCGGACGGTACCGGTCGGGAGCGCGCGCCGGGCGGTGGCGGCCGCCGCCTCGGGGTCGTGCATGACGGACTCTCCGGCGATGATCGCGAGCACCGGAAGGGTGAGTTCGGCGAGTCGCTCCTCGGGGATCCTGGTGGGCTGCGGGAGCTTGAGGCTGTAGTGCTGCATGCCTGCTTCGATCATCTCCGCGACCGGGACGTCCTCGACCGGAGCGCCACCGGCGGTGTAGGAGTTGAAGCTGTCGCGCCAGGATTTCGGGAGCCAGGAGAAGGCCGCCGGCAGCGACCGGACGATCGTCTCCAGCGGCATGCTGCCGAAGACGTAGACCGGGTCGATCAACGTCATGGTGGCGAGATTCTCCGGCTCGTGGAGCGCGAGGTTGGCGGCCGTCCACCCGCCGATCGAGAGCCCCACGACGTGGAACGACTCTTCGGGGAGGGCCTCGAGGGTCTCGTGCAGCCACGCTGCTTGATCGGCATCGTTGCTGATCGGGCGGTCCTGGATGCTCATCCCCGGCTCGCCGAGCAGGTCGATCGTGTAGACGTCGCCGATCTCCAGGAGCAACGGCAGATTGTCGGCCCACACCGGTGTGGCCGAGGCTCGGCCGGGCAACAGCACCAGCGGTAGCTCGGATGCGCCGTTGCCAGCGAACCGGTACACCCGCACGACGCCGTAACCGGTGCGGACGTCGATCGTCTCGGCGGGCTCGGGCAGATCCGCGAACGCCTCGTCGTACGCGGCCATGAAACGCGCGCGTCCCTCGGAGCCGTCCCAGTGGCCCGTGGGGGAGGGGGAGCGCCACGCGAACGCGATCATGACGCCCAGGACGGCGACCACGATCAGCACCGCGCGCGTGCGACGCCAACGGCGGCGTGGTTTCCGTTGCGTGTCGCTCGACTCCGCCTCGGGCGCGATGTCCTCGTGCGTGCTCGGCTCTGTCATTCCCGCTCCTAACCGATCGGTTAATGTTTCTACCGTACGGTAAGCTACCGGCTATGGCGACGAAGCGGCCCGGTGGGGCGCCAACCTTGACGGAGCAGGCGCGCAGAGCGCAGTTGATGACCACGACGATCGAACTCGTGGCCGACAAGGGCTACGCCGGCGCCTCGCTGGGCGCGATCGCGGCTGCGGCGGGCATCACGAAGGCCGCGGTGCTGTACCACTTCCCGTCCAAAGACCTGCTCGTCCACGCCGCCTACGAACAGGTTCTCGCCGCGTTGACCGGCGCCGTCGCCGCAGCCGTCGAGGCGGCGGACGCGGCCGACGGCCCCGCCGCGTACGTGCGGGCGATGATCGGACACCTGCGTGACCATCCGCGGCACACCCGCATGATCGTCGAAGCGATGAGCCGGGGTGGTGCGGACTACGCCCCGGAGGTTCGGTGGGGGCCGCTCGCCCGGATCATCGACGGCGCGGCCGAAGCGCGGGGTGCTGAGAACGTCGACTCGCGCACTCTGGCCATCGTCGTCGGCGGCGCGATCGACTCGATCGTCTCGGAGCGACTACACGACCCCGACTACGACACGGAACGCGCCGCCGAACGGCTCGCCGAGCTGGTCGAGTCCGCCCTGACCCCCTGAGCCGAGCGCCTGTGGACGAACGAGCGCACGAAACCGGCACTTCGTCCGACGATGGGTCCGTGTCGGACCTGATCGCCATCCTCGCCACGTTGCTCCCGTCGGCCGCCGCGTCGCCCTGCCTCGTGCTCGACGGGCTCGATCTGCAGCGCGAGATCGCTTATGCGCAGGCGAACCCGTCCGGTCTGGCGGCGATCTATGCGACCGGCTCGACGGCGGGAGCCGCCGATGATCGGGCGCTGGCCGACTATCGCGCCCGCGGTATCCGCGTCATCGGGGCCGATCTGGAGCGTCGATCATGCGAGCCGTCGGGCCCGGAGACGGTTCGCACGATCGAGCGTCTCGGTCCGGCCGTCGCGGTCTTGCCCGACGGCACCGAACGCGCGTTGCCGCGTGACGGCTGGAATCAGCGCGACATCGCCCTCGTCGTCGAGGACGGGCGTTGGCGGATCGGCGCCGTCCGATCGATCGACTGATCGGGCCGGCGACGGCTCATGCGAGAGCGGCGGCGAGGATCTCGTCGACGTCGCGGTGCGCGAAGGAGAAGCCCGCCTCGGTCAGTCGTCGCGGCTGCAGGCGCAACGAACCGAGCAGGTCCTCGGCGATCCCGCCGAGCGCGGCGCGGACCGCGAAGGACGGCGCCGCGAACGGAGCTGGGCGACCCAGCGTCCGGGCGAGTGACCGCGTGAACTCCGCGTTGGTCGGCACCGCGGGCGCGCTGAGATTGACCGGCCCGGCGAGGTCGTCGTGTTCGGCGACGAAGCGCACCGCCTCGACCCAGTCGCGACGGCTGATGCAGGAGAGGTATTGGCGGCCGGACCCGATCCGCGCCCCCACGCCGAGAGAGAACGGGATCTTCATGAGCTTGAGCGCTCCGCCGGAGCCGTCGAGCACCATCGAGGTGCGAAGGTAGACCACCCGCGCGCCGGCCTCGACGGCCGGCGTGGCGGCGGCCTCCCATGCCTGGGAGACCTCGGCCAGGAATCCCTCGCCGGGACCCTCGTCTTCGGTCAGTACCCGCGGGCCGCGGTCCACGCCGTACCACGACATCCCGGATCCGCTGAGCAAGGCCGGGGGAGTGGGGGCGTGGGCGACGGCCCGGGCGAGGGTGGAGGTGGCACCGAGCCGGGAGCGGAGGATCTCCTGGGCGCGGCGCCCGGTGCGCGGCCACTGGGAGATCGGCGCTCCGGAGAGGTTCACCACGACGTCGGCGTCGGCGATCAGGGCCTCATCGACCTCGCCGGCGACCGGGTCCCAGGGGGAGGCATCCGCGTCGGTGGCGTCGCCGCGCACCAGGCGCGTGACGTCGTGGCCGCACTGGCGCAGCGCAGACACCAGAGGGGCACCGAGAAATCCCGATGCCCCTCCGATGACGATGCGCATGACTCAGCCGAGCTCGCCCTCGAAGTTCGCGCCCTGCAGACGCTGCTTCACCGCGGTCAGGAACCGGCCGGCGTCCGCGCCGTCGATGATGCGGTGGTCGTACGTCAGCGCGAGGTACGCCATGTGGCGCACCGCGATGCTGTCGCTGCCGTTGGCGTCGGTGACGACCACAGCGCGCTTGACGACCGCGCCCACGCCGAGGATCGCGACCTGCGGCTGGTTGATGATCGGCGTGTCGAACAGTGCACCGTTGCTGCCGAGGTTGGTGATGGAGAACGTGCCGCCGCTCAGCTCGTCGGGGCTGATCTTGTTCGTCCGCGTCCGCTCGGCGACGTCGGCGATCTTGCGGGCCAGGCCGGCGGTCGAGAGGTCGCCGGCGTCCTTGATCACCGGCACGATCAGCCCGCGCTCGGTGTCCACCGCGATCCCGAGGTGCTCACCGGCCGGATACGTGACCGTTCCCGCCTCGAGGTCGAGCGAGGCGTTGAGCTGCGGGTAGGCCTTGAGCGCCTCCACCGCCGCCTTCGCGAAGAACGGGAGGTAGGTCAGCTTGACGCCCTCGCGCTCTGCGAACGCGTCCTTGTGCTGCGCACGCAGACGGGCGATCTCGGTGACGTCGACCTCGTGCACCTGCGTCAGCTGCGCCGACACCTGGAGCGACTCGGTGAGGCGCGTGGCGATCGTCTTGCGCAGACGCGAGAGCTTCTCGGTCTTGCCGCGCAGCGCCGAGACCTCGGTGGACGGCGCGGGAGCCGCCGCGGCGGGCGCCTCGGCGGCGGGAGCGCTCGGCTGCTCGGCCTTCTTGGCCGCGTCGAGGATGTCCTGCTTGCGGATCCGGCCGCCGACACCGCTGCCCTGGATCGAGGACAGGTCGACATTGTGCTGCTTGGCGAGCTTGCGCACGATCGGCGTCACGTACCCCTCGTCGCCACCCGATGTGGAGCTCTCGGACTGCGCGGGTGCCGACTGCGCAGCGGGAGCGGGTTCCTGGGCCTGCTTGGCGGGCTCGGGCTGCTCCGGCGCCGGCTCGGGCTCGGGTTCCGGCTCGGGCTCGGGTTCCGGTTCCGGCTCGGGCTTCGACTCCTCCTGGGGCGCGGACTCGGCGGCAGGCGCGGCGTCGGCGTCGCCGATGATGGCGAGCTCGGCACCGACCTCGACCGTCTCGTCCTCGTCGACCTTGATCTCCAGCAGCGTTCCGGCGACCGGGGAGGGGATCTCGGTGTCGACCTTGTCGGTGGAGATCTCGAGCAGAGCCTCGTCGACTTCGACGGTGTCGCCGACCTGCTTGAGCCACTGGGTGACCGTGCCTTCGGTGACGCTCTCGCCGAGCGCGGGCAGCGTGACGGACTGGCCACCGGACGAGCCGCCGGCCGGCTTGGCCTCGGGCTGGGGAGCGGGGGCCGCTTCGTCCGGCTCGCTGGCCGGCGCCTCGTCGGGCTGGTCCTCGGACTCGTCCGCCACGTTCTCCTCGCTGACCGGCGCATCGGCAGCGTTGTCGCCCGCGTCGGCCGGAGACTCACCCTCGTCACCGATCACGGCGAGCACTTCGCCGACCTCGACGGTGTCGTCCTCGTCGACCTTGACCTCCAGGAGGACGCCGGCCACCGGCGAGGGGATCTCGGTGTCGACCTTGTCCGTGGAGATCTCGAGCAGGGGCTCGTCGACCTCGACGGTGTCGCCGACCTGCTTGAGCCACTGGGTGACCGTGCCTTCGGTGACGCTTTCACCGAGGGCGGGAAGGGTGACGTTGGTTGCCATGTGTTCCTCTGTCCGATTCAGGCGTGCGAGTGGAGCGGCTTGCCGGCGAGCGCCAGGGCGGCTTCACCGAGGGATTCGTTCTGTGTGGGATGAGCGTGGATGAGCGGAGCGACGTCGTCGGGGTACGCCTCCCAGTTGACCAGGAGAGCGGCCTCCCCGATCTGCTCACCCATCCGGGCACCGATCATATGGACCCCGACGATCGGTCCGTCGGACTGACGGACCAGCTTGACCAGCCCCGCCGTCTGCAGGATCTGGCTCTTGCCGTTTCCGGCGAGGTTGTACTCGACGACGTCGACGTCGCCGAACCTCTCCCGGGCCTGCGCCTCGGTCAGCCCGACCGAGGCGAGCTCGGGCTCGCAGTAGGTCACGCGCGGGATCTGCTCGTCGACGACCGGCGCGGGGGCGAGCCCGGCGATGTCCTCGGCCACGAAGATGCCGTGCGCGAAACCGCGGTGCGCGAGCTGGAGGCCGGCCACGAGGTCGCCGACGGCGTAGACGCCGTCGACGTTCGTGCGCAGCCGCTCGTCGGTCGCGACCCAACCGCGGTCGAGTGCGATCCCGGCCTCCTCGAAGCCCATGTCCTCCGAGCGGGGGCCGCGGCCCACGGCGATGAGCACGAGATCGGCCTCGAGCGCCGAGCCGTCCTCGAGTCGGACGACGGCGTGGTCGTCGTCCTGCGTGACGTCGGTGAACTTGACGCCGGTGCGAAAGCCGATCGAGCGCTTGCGAAAGGCGCGCTCGAGACCTTTGCTCAGCACCGGGTCCTCCAAGGGGGCGAGGCGATCGAGCGCCTCCACGATCGTCACCTGCGCGCCGAGCGAGGCCCACACGGAGGCGAACTCGACCCCGATCACGCTGCCGCCGATGACGACGATGCGCTCGGGAAGTTCCTGCAGGGTCAGCGCCTGATCGGAGGTGACCACGCGTCCGCCGAGCTCTACTCCGAGCGTGCGCGGCGCTGATCCGGTGGCCAGGACGACGTTGCTGCCGGTGTAGCGGCGACCCTCGACCTCGACGGTGTGGGCGTCGAGGAGCCGGCCCGCGCCCTCGACGACGGTGATGAGGTCCGAGGACGCGATGAGGCCGGTGAGACCGCGGTACAGCCGGTCGACGACTCCCTGCTGGTAACGCTGGACGGCGGGCATGTCGACGCCGTCGAAGCGGGTGGACACGCCGATGGCCGAGCCGTGGCGGGCGGTGTCGGCAACCTCCGCGGCGTGAAGCAGCGCCTTGGTCGGGATGCACCCCTCGTGGAGGCAGGTGCCGCCGAGTTTGCCCTTCTCGATGAGGGCGACGGACTTGCCGAGCTGCGCCGCGCGAAGGGCACACGCATAGCCTCCGCTTCCAGCTCCGAGCACGACGACGTCGAACACGGTGCCGGGATCGGCGTGGGCCACAGCAGTCCTCCCCTCGGTGTCTGCGCTCCATCTTGTCACCAGAGGTGCACCCGCGCCCACCGGGGTGTCCGACCCGTCAGTAACTTTCCGCTCGTTGCCGTCGGGCACACTAGGGGTGTGGGTTGGTTCTCTCGTCGCAAGCGCACCGATGCCGGTGCCGTCGTCTCCGATCGCGAGGCGAACCGCGCCGATCTGAAGGCGTTGGAGGAGTTCGTCACGACGCGTCGTGGGGTGGAGGCGTTCGTCGAGCCGGCGACGTCGGTCACCCAGACCACGCTGCTGTTGGTCGCCTCCGACGGTGAGTGGACGCGCAAGCGGGTGGCGTCGGGCAAGGTCGCGGCTGACTTCGCGCGCAAGCACCACATGCCGATCTACGACGCCAATCGCGTCGGTTACCCGCAGCGGATGCGCGACTACAACCAGCGGGTCGCCGCCGAGCGCCGCGTCTCGTCGCCGCCGGCGCCGCAGCGCACCGGACTCAGCCCGAGCCAGTTCGCGGCCCTGATGGTCCTCGAGACCGTCGCCGGGGTCGAACCGCTCGGCAAGGACCCCTCGCGCGACGAGCTGGAGCGAGTCTGGAAGACCGCCCGCGCCGCAGCACACCCGGACCGCCGCGGCGGAGACCGCACGGACTGGGACAAGGTCGAGGCCGCCGCCCGCGCGCTCGACCTCCAGTGACGGTGGCCCGACGACCGGATTCGAGGGAGGCCGCGCCGCGCGCCTCAGTGCCAGCCGGCGGGATCGAGGTCGCCGGGGTAGGAGTGCGCGGGGTCGTAGGGCTGCCGCGTGAAGATGAACGACGCGAGGTCGAGGGCACCGTCGGAGCGGACGCTCAGGTGCTCCCCGGCGTAGTAACCGTCGAGGCCCCGCCAGCCGTCACCGTCCGGCGCGAAGCGCGAGCCGCGGCCCGCACCTTCGGCCGGACGCAGTAAGAAACCGTCGGCGTGCGACTCCACGACGAAGTGCGCAGGCCCCCAGTACCAGTCACCGAGGAGCCGACGCACCGGCGTGGACGGCTCTCGATCGGTGGCCGGCGGCGCCGGGACGACGTCCTCGGCCAGCCGGAGCAGATCGTCGGTGAGATCGCCGAGTCCGTGCGTCGTATTGGTCAGCACCACGACACCGACGCCGCGAGCCGGCTCGACCTTCAGCGTGGCGAGGAACCCGGGCATCGAGCCACCGTGGCCGACGAACCGCCGGCCACCGTCGTGCCAGACCCGCCAACCGAGCCCCTGCGCGCTGTCCCAGCCGGCGCCGAGCCGGTCGTCGACGGCGAGCGGCACCCGCATGAGGTCCATCGTCGCCGCGCTGACGAGCCCGCTGCCGTCGCTCAGCGCGAACTGCGCCCAGCGGGCGAGCCCGTCGATCGAGGACCAGACCTGTCCGGCCGGTGCCATCGCGCCGGCGTCGAACTCGGGCTCGGCGTGCAGCAGGTCCTCGTGCGGGTGGACCGCGAGGGGAGCGGCGGCCGACGCGTCCGGCCGCAACGACATGGCGTCGGCGGCACCGATCGGCTCGAGCACGTCGTCGCGCACCACGTCGAACCACGAGCGCCCGTGCAGCTGCTCCAAGACGCGCCCGAGGATCGCGAAGCCGACGTTGGAGTAGTGGAACCGGGTGCCCGGCGGGTGGACGAGTCGCAGGCCCGCGTCGCGCAGCGCGACCCAGTCGCCACCCGGTGAGCGCTCCCACCAGGGTCCGTTCGTCTCGGCCTGCAGCCCCGACGTGTGGGTCAGCAGCTGTGCGACGGTGACGTCGGCGAACGAGGCGTGCGCCGCATCGGGCAGGAGCTGCCGAACGCGCGTGGAGAGGTCGAGCAGACCGCCCTCGCGAGCCCGCAGCACGGCGACGGCGACGAGTGTCTTGGTGACCGATCCGATGCGGTAGCGGGTCGAGCGGTCCACGATGGCGCCGTCGCGTCCGTCCCGCGTGCCGACGGCACCGGCCCAGATCAACGCGTCCGGCGAGACGACCGCCGCCGTGACCGAGGGCAGCCGCCGCTCGGTGTACTCGCGGCGGAGGCGCTCGTCGAAGTCGGTCATGCCAAGGTGCTGGCGATCTGCACGAGCGTGCGGACGCCGGCGCCGGTGCCGCCGTTCGGCGTGTAGTCGTACGCCCCGCCGTCGTTGAACGCAGGACCGGCGATGTCGAGGTGCGCCCATGAGACGTCGCCGGTGAACTCGCGCAGGAAGGCCGCGGCGAACAGCGTGCCGCCGTAGGGCTTGCTGCTGATCTGCCGCAGGTCGGCGATCTGCGAAGACTTGAGCGCGGAGACGACCTCGTCGGTGATCGGCAGGCGCCACATGTCTTCGCCCGCCTCACGCGAGGCGGCGAACACCCGCTCCTCGAAGTACTCGTCGCTGCCGAGGATCGCGGCGGTCCGCTGACCGAGCGCGGTCAAGGCGGCGCCGGTGAGGGTCGCCACGTCGACGATGTGATCGGGTTCGGCCTCGGTGGCCAGGGAGAGCCCGTCACCGAGCACCATGCGGCCCTCTGCGTCGGTGTTGAGGACTTCCACGGTCTTGCCGTTGCGCATCGTGATGACGTCGCCGGGACGCGTGGCCGTGCCGCTCGGCATGTTCTCCGCGAGGCAGGCGTAGGCGGTGACGCGGATCGGCAGCCCGAGCGTGGCGATGGCGTTGACCGCGGCGACGATCGCCGCCGCGCCGCCCATGTCGCACTTCATCGTCTGCATGCTGGCGCCCGGCTTGAGCGACAGGCCGCCGGAGTCGAAGGTGATGCCCTTGCCGACCAGGGCGAGGTGCTTGGTCGCCTTGGACGGGGAGTACGTCAGGGTGACGAGGCGCGGCGGAGCCTCCGAGCCGCGGCCCACGGACAGGATGCCGCCGCACTTCTCCTTGGCGAGCCGCTTCTCGTCCCAGACCGCGACGGTGACGCCCTTGGCCGCGGCGGCCTCGATCTGCGCGGCGAAATCGGCCGGACGCAGGTCGCCGGGGGGAGTGTTCACCCAGTCTCGGGCCTGGCACACGGCCTCGGCGACGGCGACGCCCCGCTCCACGGCGGACTTGGCCTCGGACTTGCGTGCCTCGGAGGCGACGATGCTGACCTCGCTCAGCTGAGGCTTCTGCGCAGCCTTCTCGCGTGCCTCGGCACCGCGGTAACGATCGAAGCGGTACGCCGTGAGCACGGCGCCCTCGGCGACGGCGGTCAGCTGGTGGGGCTCGAGCGCGCCGAACTCCACGACGGCGTGCCGCACCGGTGGCGCGGCACGCAGGCCGGCTGCGACAGCACGACGCAGGTCCTCGTCGCTCGCCTCGTCGTCGACGGCCACGAACACCGTGACGGGCGCCTTCGTCCCCGCCGGACTGCTGGTGACCAGCGTCTGCCCGGCTTCCTGCCGAAAGCCGAGAGCATCGAAGGGGACGGTGTCCTCATCGAGCGCGTCGGACGTGCGGATCGCGCGGATCACGACGTCGCTGGACGGGGCGGTGGGACGCAGGGATACCGAGACCATGCCGACACTGTATCCACGGGTAGGTTGGGCGCATGGACCTGCTGCACTCGCCGCTGCACGACCGTCACGAGGCGCTGGGAGCCAAGTTCGCCGAGTTCGGCGGCTGGGAGATGCCGCTGGAATACGCCGGTGGCGGAGTGCTCGCCGAGCACGCCGCGGTCCGCGACGGTGCAGGCCTGTTCGATGTGAGCCACCTCGGCAAGGTGATGGTGCGCGGCGCCGGAGCGGCCGATTACGTGAACCGCTGCCTCACCAACGATCTGCGGAAACTCCGGCCCGGACAGGTGCAGTACACCCTGTGCTGTGACGACGACGGCGGCACGATCGACGACCTCATCGCGTACCTGCGCAGCGACTTCGAGGTCTTCTTGATCCCCAACGCGGCCAACACCGCCGAGGTCGCCCGCCGGCTCGCGGCGCAGACGCCCGAGGGCGTCGACGTCACCGATCTGCATCGCCGTTACGCCGTGCTGGCCCTGCAAGGTCCCCGCAGCGGCGAGATCCTGTCGCGGCTCGACGTGCCGGTCGACCACGATTACATGTCCTTCACGACCGCCAGCGTCGCCGGGCATGAACTCATCGTGTGCCGCACGGGATACACGGGCGAGCGGGGGTACGAGCTGGTCGTCACGAGTGATCATGCGGCTGACGTGTGGGACGCCATCATGGCGGCGGGCGCGGGCGCCGGCATCCGGCCGTGCGGGCTCGGCGCCCGCGACACCCTTCGCACCGAGATGGGATACCCGCTGCACGGCCACGAACTGTCGGCGGAGATCAGCCCCGTCATGGCGCGCGTCGGCTGGGCTGTGGGGTGGGACAAGCGCGAGTTCTGGGGCAAGGCCGCGCTGGAAGCTCAGCGCTCGGAGAAGGCCGTCCCGACCCTGCGGGGCCTGCGTGCCGAAGGCCGTGGCATCCCTCGCCCCGGCATGACCGTGACCTCCACGGACGGACGTCCGCTCGGCGAGGTCACCTCGGGCACGTTCAGCCCGACCTTGCGACAGGGGATCGGCCTGGCGCTCCTCGACCGCACGGTCGCCGACGGCGAGACGGTCGTGGTCGACGTGCGAGGACGGACGCAATCCTTCACGGTGGTGAAACCACCGTTCGTGAGCCCCTCGACCAAGGAGGACTGAAGATGACCGCAGCGTGGCGCTGGACCTACGAGACCGCGGACGGCGAGCAGGTCGGCAACTCGCACGACTTCGACAGCCGCAGCGACGCGGAGACGTTCATCGGGCTGGAGTTCGAGACCCTGCTCGGCAACGGCGTCGATCAGGTCCGCCTCCATGAGGGCGACACCGAGGTCTACGGGCCGATGAGCCTGCACGCGGAGTGAGGCGACCGCCCGCGGCGAACGGTCAGTACCGCTCGCGGAGCGGCTCGCCGCGCTGGATCGTCGGACGAGGACGACGGGTGCGACGCAGCTGCGTCGAACGCAGAACGCCGTAGGTCACGGCGCCCTTCGCCTCGCCCGGCTCGAAGCGCCGCTTGAGCTCGCGCTTGAGACCGACGACGAGGAAGACCTCGTCGACGACGGTCGACAGGATCGTCACGCTCCACAAGAAGAACACGACCGTCACCGCGGTCGGGTTCGGGATGAAGCTGAGGACCAGGATGACCACGAGGATCGGCAGCATGTACTCGGCCACCGAACGACGTCGGTCGATGTAATCGCGGACGAGTGCGCGGACCGCGCCGCGGTCGCGCGCCGGCAGGTACGTGGCGTCCCCGCGTCCGTCCAACGCGGCGAGCTGCTTCTCGCGCAGCTTGCTGCGGCGCTCGCGCTCACGGCGCATCTGCTCACGGCGTCCGGTGGGCCGCTTCATCTGCTGCTTGCGAAGGGCCTCGGCTTCCTTGCGCGAACGCGTGGGGCGGCCCTTGCCGGGTGAGTCGTCGATCACGCGCGAAACCCTACCGGGCGGGGCCAATGAGGCGTCCCGCGCCATGGCCGGACCCCGTACGCTGGGCCCATGGCAGGTGGTGGGATCACAGCGCGCATCGGACGGTGGTGGCGCTCGCGTGCCGCCGAACGTGACCTGGAGGACCCCGATCGCCTTCGGGGCAAGCTCGACGAGACGTACCGCGAGCAGATCCAGATGCTCACCCGCGTGCGGCGCGGCGTGGCCGAGGTCGCCACCAGCCGCAAGCGGGTCGAAGTCCAGATGGCGCAGCTGCAGCGACAGATCGAGGATTTCGATGCGCGCTCGCGCGATGCCGTGGGGCGCGGGGACGACGAGGCCGCCCGCGATGCGCTCACCCGCAAACTGACGCTCGAGAAGGCGCACCGGGAGCTCGCCGACCGCCACGCCTCGCTGACCCGCGAGGAGGAGTCGTTGGAGCAGGCCGCGACACGCGTGGAGCGGCAGATCGAGGACTTCCGGATGCGCAAGGACACCCTCAGCGCTCGCTATTCGGCCGCGAGCGCGCGTGCCGAGATCAACGACGCCACCCGCGGCATCTCCTCGGCGACGAGCGAGATCGGCCAGGCGATGGACGAAGCCGAACGACACACCCGAGAACTCGAGGCGACCGCGAACGCGGTCGACGAACTGGTGGCCGAGGGCATCGTGACGCGGCCGGGGGAGTCGCCCGACGATGCTCTCGCCCGGCACTTCGACGCCGCACTCGGCGATCTCCCACCCGTGGATCAGGACAAGAAGGGAAACGATGGCCCGCACCAGATTTCGTCGTGATCGGGGGCTCTCCTGGCGCATGGGGACCGTGAGCCTCGGTCTCGGTGCGCTCTACGTCGCCTTCGGCGCCGTGCTCATCTACTTCTCCGGCAGCGCCATCCTCGGCCTCGTCATCACGCTGGGTCTGGCGTGGGGGCAGTGGTACTTCTCCGACACCCTCGCGCTCAAGTCGATGGGCGCCAAGGAGGTCAGTCCGCAGCAGGCCCCCGAGTTGCACGCCATGATCGATCGGCTCGTCGCCCTGGCCGACATGCCGAAGCCTCGCGTCGCGATCGCGGTCACCGACATCCCCAACGCCTTCGCCACCGGTCGCACCCCCAACCACTCGGCGGTGTGCGTGACTACCGGGATCATGCAGCGGCTGGATGCCGAGGAGCTGGAAGGTGTCCTCGCCCACGAGCTCGCGCACGTGGCCAACCGGGACGTGTCGGTCATGACGGTGGCGTCCTCGCTCGGGCTGCTGGCCGGGTTCATCACCCGGTGGGGCTTCTTCTTCGGCGGTGGCAACAACCGGAACAACAACAACGGCGGGCCGGCGTTCATCGTGGTCTTCATGGTGAGCGTGCTCGTCTACTTCATCAGCTTCTTGCTGACCCGAGCGCTGTCGCGCTACCGGGAGTTGAGCGCGGACCGCTCCGGCGCGTACCTCACGGGTCGTCCCTCCAAGTTGGCGTCCGCGCTGATGAAGATCTCCGGCGACATGTCGCGAATCCCCAATCGCGACCTGCGTGACGTGCAGAGCATGAACGCCTTCTTCATCGCCCCCGCGATCAGCGGTGAGTCGGTGGCGGCGCTGATGTCGACGCATCCGGCCCTCGATCGTCGCCTGGCCCAGCTGTCGCAGATCAGCGCCGATCTCTCGGAGCGCGGCTGATGGGGTTCCTCGACGCGATCTTCGGCCGCACGACCCCGCCCAAGGCCGACCTCGAGGTGCTGTTCTCCGTGCCGCAGGCCGCCCTGTCGCTGGAGGCGCAGGGATTCCGCTTCCTCGGGCAGGGTGCCGTGTGCTTCCGCGACAGCGAAGGGTCGGCCGACGACGACGTCATCGCGGAGGTCGAACAGATCATCACGGTCGACGACGACGCGACGATCGAGCGCAGTCAGGACCAGTTCGGCTTCACCTGGCTCTCGGTCCGCCGGGAGGCAGGGGATGCCATCGCCGTGGCGACCGACCTGCACGCGCTCAACTCGTCCCTCGCCGACCACGGCTTCAGCACGGCGCTGCTGTGCTCGACGTTCCTCTTCGAGTACCAGGGCCGACCGCTCGCGCTGGTCTACCTGTTCAAGCGTGGGACCTTCTACCCGTTCGTCCCCGAGGGGGCCGGGGCCCAGCGCCGCGACAACGCCCTGGAGTTGCAGATCCGCGGCGTCGTCGAGGCCGACGTGCCGGTGGAGAAGGACCTCGGGCGCTGGCTCGCCATCTGGGGTGCGCCGGGCCTGGGCTGAATGTCCCTGCGCGATAGGTTGGGACCCGTGACGATCGACACCCTGTCCCGTGCGGACCTGCAGGAGTTCCACGACCACCAGCGCCAGGCCTACGACGCGCTCAAGCAGGCCGGCCTCGCCCTCGACATCACCCGCGGCAAGCCTTCGGCGGAGCAACTCGACCTCTCCACGGAGCTGTTGACGCTCCCCGGGGCCGACCGTTATCGCGCCGGCACGGTGGACGTCCGCAACTACGGCGGCAACACGGGTCTGCCGGAGTTGCGTTCGATCTTCGCCGAGTTGCTGAACGTGCCCGTCGAGCAGCTCATCGCCGGCGACAACGCCAGCCTCTCGCTCATGCACGACACGATCCTGTGGTCGCTCGTGCACGGCACACCCGATTCCCCGCGTCCGTGGGCCGCGGAGGAGAAGGTCACGTTCATCTGCCCGGCGCCCGGGTACGACCGCCACTTCTCGATCTGCGAGCACTACGGCATCGACATGGTGACCGTCGACATGCTCGATGACGGTCCCGACATGGCGGCCGTGCGTGAGCTCGTCAAGGATCCCTCGGTCAAGGGCATCTGGCTCGTGCCGACCTACTCCAACCCCACCGGTGCGGTCATCAGCGAGGCGATCGCCGCCGAACTCGCTGCGCTGGAGACGGCCGCACCGGACTTCCGGATCTTCTGGGACAACGCCTACGCCGTGCACCACCTGACCGACGAGCAGGTCAAGACGGCCGACATTCTCGGGCTCTGCGCGTCCAGCGGTCATCCGGACCGGCCGTTGATCTTCGCGAGCACCTCCAAGATCACCCTGGCGGGCGCGGGCGTCAGCTTCTTCGGAAGTTCTCCGGCCAACGTCGCCTGGTACCTCGGCCACGCCGCCGTGCGGGCGATCGGCCCGGACAAGGTCAACCAGTGGCGGCATGCGCTGTTCCTGCGCGACGCCGAGGGCGTGCTCGCGCACATGGAGCGCCATCGCGAGATCCTGGCGCCGAAGTTCGCGGCCGTCGACGAGATCCTCAACGAACGCCTCGGCGAGCACGACGTGGCCTCGTGGACGCAGCCGCGCGGCGGCTACTTCGTCAGCCTCGAGGTGCCCGAGGGCACCGCGGCCCGCGTGGTGCAGCTGGCCAAGGAGGCCGGAATCGCGCTCACGCCGGCCGGAGCGGCGTTCCCCTACGGGAAGGACCCGCGCGACCACCACATCAGGATCGCGCCGTCGTTCCCCTCGCTGGAGGAGTTGCGCGCCGCGATGGACGGGCTGTGCACGTGCGTGCTGCTCGCTGCCGCGGAGAAGGCTCTGGCCTGAGCCGTGCGGGTCCTGGTCGCGCCGGACAAGTTCGCCGGAACGCTGACCGCGCCCCAGGCGGCCGAAGCGATCGCCGAGGGGTGGCGGCGGACCGCTCCCGGCGACGAGCTGACGCTCGCCCCCATGGCCGACGGCGGTCCCGGATTCGTCGACGTCCTGCAGACCGCCCTCGGTGGCGGCGTGCACGCGGTCACGGTGCGCGGGCCGCTGGGCGACCCCGTGCCCGTCTCACTGTTGATCGACGGCACGACCGCGTATGTGGAAGCCGCGCAAGCGTGCGGGCTGCACGTGGTGGAATCCTCGCGCCGCTCGCCGTGGACGGCCTCGAGCCACGGTGTCGGTGAGGCGCTGGCGGCCGCCGCGGACGCGGGCGCGCGGCGCATCGTCGTGGGGCTGGGCGGAAGCGCGACGAACGACGGGGGAGCGGGACTGCTCGCCGCGCTCGGCGCGACCGCGGACGCGCCGCTCGATGCCGGGCCGGCGGCGCTCGAGCACGTCACGTCCGTGGACGTGAGTGCGGCACGTGAGCGACTGGCCGGCGTCGAGCTGGTCGTCGCGGCCGATGTCGAGACGCCGCTGCTCGGCATGTTCGGCGCCACCAAGACGTTCGGACCGCAGAAGGGATTGAGCGAGGACGAGATCCTCCGCGTCGACCGCATCCTGGACGGCTTCGTCGACGCGGTATGCGGTGCCACTCCGGCCGAACGCCGTCTCGCCGACACCCCGTCCGCGGGCGCCGCGGGCGGTCTCGGCTTCGCGCTGCTGGTGCTGGGAGCCCAGGTCACCTCGGGCCTCGGCGTGGTCGCGGACGCCGGTCGACTCCCTGAGCTCGCCCGCGCACATGACCTGATCGTCACCGGTGAGGGAGCCTTCGACTTCTCCTCCCGGGCCGGCAAGGTCGTGTACGGCGTGGCCACCATCGCCGCCGAGGCGGCGCGTCCCTGCGTCGTCCTGGCCGGCACGGTCGACGTCGGATCGCGTGAGATGCGTGCCCTGGGGGTGGAATCGGCCTACGGACTCACCGATCGCGTCCCGCTCGACGAGGCGATGCGTGCGCCGGCCCGTCACCTGGCCGACCTCGCCGCCCGCGTGGCGCGCACGTGGTCGACATCGGGCGGTAGGTGAGATCCCACGTCGGCGCCTCCGGTGGGACCTCACCTACCGCGCTCGGAGGCGGGTGGGACCTCACCTACCGCGCTCGGAGGCGGGTGGGACCTCACCTACCGCGCTCGGGCGCCGGACGGTGATCGAGTTCTTTCCGCGGAGCGCGTACGATGGGGAATGGAATCGTGACGGGGGGCGTTGACCTCGATCACCAGCAGTCCACCGGCAGGAGCACACATGACCACGACGGACCAGACCCAGACCACGGCGCCGGCCGACGGAGTGACGCTGACCTCCGGAGCGGCGGCCAAGGTCAAGAGCCTGCTCGACCAGGAAGGCCGTGACGACCTCTCGCTGCGCATCGCGGTGCAGCCGGGCGGCTGCTCCGGCCTGCGCTACCAGCTCTTCTTCGACGAGCGCTCGCTCGACGGTGACGAGATCCGCGAGTTCGAGGGCGTCAACGTCGTCGTCGACCGGATGAGCCTGCCGTACCTCCACGGCGCCACGATCGACTTCGTCGACACCATCGAGAAGCAGGGCTTCACGATCGACAACCCGATGGCGACGGGTTCGTGCGCCTGCGGCGACTCGTTCCACTGATCAGCCTTCTGTCACGGCGCCGGGGTGAGCTCGACTCGCCCCGGCGCCGTCGTCTGTCCACCCGGCTCGATGCCACCGGGGTCGACGGTCGCTGTGGCGTGGTTCGTATGCTGGGTTAGTGCATCTCGCCATCGCCGGGTCGGTCGCGACCGACCACCTGCAGACGTTCTCCGGCCGTTTCTCGGACTCGCTGGTCCCTGACCAGCTCGACAAGATCTCGGTCTCGTTCCTCGTCGACGACCTCGAGGTCCGCCGCGGCGGCTGTGCTGCCAACATCTCCTTCGGGCTGGCTCAGCTCGGCCACGCGCCGACCCTGGTCGCCGCCGTCGGCACCGACTTCGCCGACCAGGGCTATCAGAAGTGGCTCGAGACCGCCGGCGTCGACTGCTCTCAGCTCCTGGTCTCGCGCAACCGTCACACCGCGCTGTGCACCATCACCACCGACGACGCCCACGCGCAGATCGTGACGTTCTATCCCGGCGCGATGGCCGAGGCTCGCGAGATCGACATCGCGGCGCTGCACCGCAACCAGCCGATCGACCTGCTCCTCATCGGACCGGACGATCCCGAGGGCATGTTGCGCCATACGCGCACCGCGCGAGAGACGGGCTTGGCTTTCGCGGCCGACCCGTCCCAGCAGCTCGCGTGGGCCGACGGAGCGGTCATCCGCGACTTGATCGACGGCGCGGCGTACCTGTTCTGCAACGAGTACGAGGCCGCGCTCATCGAGAAGAAGACCGGCTGGAACGAGGCTGAGGTCCAAGAGCACGTGGGAACCCGCGTGGTGACCCACGGCAAGGACGGCGCGGTCGTCTACACGCCCGCGGGGGAGCGGATCGAGGTGTCGGCGATCGACGGCATCGAGGCCGTCGATCCGACGGGCGTGGGTGACAGCTTCCGCGCCGGGTATCTCGCGGGTGTCGCCGCCGGACTGAGCCCGCAGCGTTGCGCCGAGGTGGGGTGCACGGTGGCCGCGGCCGTGGTGGAGACCGTCGGCACGCAGGAGTACGACCTTCACGCCGAGACGTTCCTGCAGCGGGTCGAGCAGCAGTACGGCCGGACCGCTCGTGAAGAAATTCACCAAGCCCTCGCGATCGGCGCGTGACCCGATGGCGACGCGGCGCACTCAGGTCGACCTGAGCGACGTCGCAGGGAAGCCCTGCGTTAGGGTTTTGGTGACAACCAGGTGATGGTCCAGGTTTCAGAAAGGCGCCCCGTGGGTCGGAAGAAGTTGGCGGCGATCCTCGCCGCAGCCGTGGTGTTGCTCAGCGGCTGTTCCCCTCTTGACGAGTCGGAGTTGAAGCGTCTCGCGCTTCCGATCGCCGGCTCGGATCGTTCTGAGCCCATGTGGAACCTGTGGCTCGGCGCGTGGATCACGACGCTCGTGGTCTTCGTGGTGGTGTTCGCGCTCATCCTCTACGCGCCCATCCGCTACCGGCGCCGTCGCGGCGACGCCGCGGGCCCCTCGCAGGTCCGGTATAACCTCCCGATCGAGGTCCTGTACACGATCACCCCCGTGATGATCGTCTCGGTGTTCTTCTTCCACACGGTGCAGGCACAGAGCACGATGCTCGAGGACGTCGAGAACCCCGATCACACGATCGAGGTCGTCGGCAGCAAGTGGCAGTGGACGTTCAACTACCTCGAGCCCGACGCCACCGACGGTCAGGACGTCTACGACCAGGGCGACACCGAGCACCTCCCCGACCTGTACCTGCCGGTCGACGAGTCGGTCGAGTTCCAGCTGAAGTCGCCCGACGTCATCCACTCGTTCTGGGTCCCGGAGTTCTACTTCAAGATGGACGTGTTCCCGGGAAGCCAGGAAAACAGCTTCACGATGACTCCGAACCGCGAGGGCACCTTCACGGGTCGCTGCGCCGAGTTCTGCGGCATCTACCACACCCGCATGCTGTTCAACGTGCACGTCGTTTCCCGCGACGAGTACGACGCGCACCTGGAGGAGCTCGAGGAGGCCGGCCAGACCGGTCGCCCGCAGGGTCCCTCCGAGGCGACCAAGATCGCCGGCACGCCTGATGACAGAGGAGAATGATGGCCACCACCGCGGCGTTCGACGAGGGCAGCGCTTCCCCGTCCGTCCTGCTTCCGCGTGAGCGCACGATCGGTCAGAAGATCGTCACGATCCTGACCACGACCGATCACAAGCTGATCGGCAAGCTGTACCTGCTGACCTCGTTCGCCTTCTTCTTGCTGGGCGGCGTGCTGGCGCTGATCATCCGTGCGGAACTGGCCCGGCCCGGATCGCAGATCGTCGGCGACGAAACGTACAACCAGCTGTTCACGATGCACGGCACGATCATGCTGCTGTTGTTCGCGACGCCGCTGTTCTTCGGTTTCGCCAACATGATCGTGCCGATCCAGATCGGCGCTCCCGACGTCGCGTTCCCGCGACTCAACATGTTCAGCTACTGGATGTTCCTGTTCGGCGGTCTCATCACCGTCTCGGGCTTCATCGTGCCCGGTGGCGCTGCGGCCTTCGGCTGGTTCGCCTACCTGCCGCTGAGCGACTCGATCCACACGCCGGGCATGGGCGGTGACCTCTGGGTCATGGGCCTGTACATGGCCGGTCTGGGCACCATCCTCGGTGGCGTCAACTTCATCACCACGATCTTCACGATGCGCGCACCGGGCATGACGATGTTCCGCATGCCGATCTTCACCTGGAACGCGCTCGTGACGAGCCTGCTCGTCATCATCGTGTTCCCCGTGTTCGGCGCCGCGCTGCTGGCGTTGGCGGCCGACCGCATGCTCGGCGCGCACGTGTTCGATGCCGCCACGGGCGGTCCGATCCTGTACCAGCACCTGTTCTGGTTCTTCGGCCACCCCGAGGTGTACATCATCGCGCTGCCGTTCTTCGGCATCATCACCGAAGTCCTGTCGGTGTTCAGCCGCAAGCCGGTCTTCGGCTACGTCGGCCTGGTGTTCGCGACGCTGGCCATCGCGGCACTCTCGGCCACCGTCTGGGCGCACCACATGTTCGTCACCGGCGCGGTCAACCTCGGGTTCTTCTCGTTCATGACGCTGCTCATCGCGGTGCCGACGGGCGTGAAGTTCTTCAACTGGATCGGCACGATGTGGGGCGGCTCGGTGTCGTTCGACTCGCCGATGATGTTCGCCCTGGGCTTCCTGGTCACCTTCCTCTTCGGTGGTCTGACGGGCATCATCCTGGCCTCGCCGCCGCTGGACTTCCACCTCTCGGACAGCTACTTCGTCGTGGCGCACTTCCACTACGTGGTCTTCGGCACGGTGGTGTTCGCGATGTTCGCGGGCTTCTACTACTGGTGGCCGAAGATGACCGGGCGGATGCTGAACGAGAAGCTCGCCAAGATCCACTTCTGGCTGCTGTTCATCGGCTTCCACCTGACGTTCCTCGTGCAGCACTGGCTCGGTGTGGCCGGCATGCCGCGGCGCTACGCCGACTACGGCGCGCTCGACGGGTTCACGACGCTCAACGAGATCTCCACGATCGGCGCGTTCCTGCTCGGAGCCTCGACGCTGCCGTTCCTCTACAACCTGTGGGTCTCGCGCAAGGCGCCGATGGTCGGACTCGACGACCCGTGGGGCTGGGGACGCACGCTGGAATGGGCGACGTCCTCCCCGCCGCCGCGGCACAACTTCACCAAGCTGCCCCGGATCCGTTCGGAGAGCCCGGCGTTCGACCTGCACCACCCCGATCTCGCAGCGCTGGAGATGCGGCAGAACCCGGCGGAGACGGACACCCTGTCGGATGCCCCTGACATCGAGAACCGCGAAGAGGCCCTCGGCGACAACAACCGCCGCGGCGACAAGGATGGTGAGTGAGCCGTGAAGAACGAGTTCTGGATCCTCGCGGGCTGCGCGGTCTTCTTCGTCTTCGTCACGCCGGTCTACTGGGTCCTGTCGGGCGATCCGACGGGCACCACGGCGCTGACGATGACCCTCCTGCTGTGCCTCATGCTGGTGCTCTACCTGGGGTTCGTCAGCAAGCAGGTGCACCCCCGTCCGGAGGACCTCAAGGACGGCGAGATCATCGACGGTGCCGGTGAGCTGGGCTTCTTCCCGCCCTTCAGCTGGTGGCCGCTGTGGGCCGCGCTGGTGTTCGGCGTCCTGATGCTGGGCGTCGTCGTCGGCTGGTGGCTGTTCCTGCTGGCGGTGCCGTTCGGAGCCGTCGTGGTCGTCGGCTGGGTGTTCGAGTACTACCGCGGAGTCCACGCGCACTGAGCGACTGGACGAGGAGATCACCGTGACTACACTGTCACGGTGATCTCCTCGTCGTTTGTGCGTGGTCTGACCGCTGCGCTGTTCGCCGTCCTGCTGTTGAGTTCGTGCAGCAGCGACGGCGATTCCTCGTTCACGCCCGTCGCCAATGAGCCCGCCGCCGAGCTCCAGGCGAACGTGACCGACGGCGCCACCGACGTCCCCGTGGACACGGTGGTGACGGTCGACGTGTCGCACGGCGCGATCGACGGGGCGACCGTGCGCGACACCACCGGCGACGCGGTCATCGAGGGAACCGTCGAAGGCGATCGCTGGACGGCGGCTGAGCGGCTGGAGCCCGGCGTCGCCTATCGCCTCGAGGCCCAAGCCACGGGCGAGGATGGGGAGACCGTGGAGCTGGCGGCCGAGTTCACGAGTCAGGCGCTGACGCTCGATGAACAGACCTACCCGTCCGTCGTGCCGTTACAGGGGGAGACGGTCGGCGTCGGCATGCCGGTGATCGTCATGTTCGACATCCCGGTACAGGACAAGGCGACGTTCGAGCAGCACATGACGGTGACCTCGGACCCGGCCGTCGAGGGTTCCTGGAACTGGCTCAACGACCGCACGGCCCACTGGCGGCCCAAGGACTACTGGCCCGGGGGCACCTCCGTGCACGTCGACCTGCAGCTGAACAGCCTGCCCGCCGGCAACGGCATCTATGGTCAGCAGGACCAGGTCATCGACTTCCAGGTCGGCTCCTCGGTCGTCTCGACGGTGGACGTGAACGCCCACACGATGACCGTGCAGATCGACGGGCAGGTCGCGCGGACGATCCCGGTGTCCACGGGCGCGCCGCAGTGGGCGAGCCGTGAGGGCACCAAACTCGTGATGGAGAAGCACGCGTCGATCGACATGGACGCCGCCACGACCGGCGTGGACTCCGCCGACCCGAACTACTACAACCTCAAGGGCGTCAAGTGGGCCATGCGCCTGACGAACTCGGGCGAGTTCGTCCACGCCGCCCCCTGGTCGGCCGGCTCACACGGGCGCGCCAACGTCAGCCACGGTTGCGTCGGCATGAGCACCGAGAACGCGGCGTGGCTGTACCAGAACTCCAAGCGCGGCGACGTGATCACGTTCGTGGGCAGCACGCGTCCGTTGGAGGCGCAGAACGGCTGGACGGACTGGAACGTGGACTGGGAGACCTGGAAGGCCGGATCGGCCCTCTCCGGCGCCGCTGAGCCGGCTCCGGGCGCGTAAGCGGCCGCGTGGAGTAGAGACGGGATCGCCGCACGTGGCGTTCTCGCCCCTGGTGGGCGCGGCTCACCCTCGTCGAGGCGCACGCCGCGCCTGTGGCGCGACCACCCACGTTCGGCTCACCCGGAGCACTCTGGACGGTGGGTGACGTCCGACCGTCCGTGCGCTTGGGCGGTGCCGGTCGACCTGACGTGCGCTTGGGCGGTGTCTGGTCAACCTCACGCACACCCGGACACTAGTCAACCTGACGCGCTCCTGGGCGGTGTCTCGTCAACCTCATAATGCGGGTGATGCGTTGCTGAGACACCGCTGCGCACGTGATGCGTTGCTGACGCACCGCCCGCTCGCGTGATGCGTTACGGACGCACCGCCCTCCGGCCGGCAGCGGGGGAGGCGGCTGAAAACGGCGAAGGGCCGCTCCCCGGTGGGGAGCGGCCCTTCGCCGCGATGCCGGTGGGGCCGGTGCTCAGTGCACCCGCGGAACACCGGTCTCGGAGACGCCCTGGAAGTCCTCGCCGAGTTCGACGGGGTGCTCGTTCGAGCCCCGCAGGTGCTCTTCGGCGTGGGCCATGTCCTCGGCCGTCGGCTTGTCGACGACCGCCGCACCGTAGTAGTAGAAGCGGCGGAGGCGGTGACGCAGCCGCTCACGTCGCGAGCGCGGTGCGTCGACACCGTTCTCGTCGACGAGCTCGGGTGCCTCGATCTGCTTCGGACGCTCCTTGGCGGCGGTGAGCGCGTACTGCTTGGCCAGCGGCATGGCCGCGTGACGCTCCGAGTAGCCGCCGTCGGGGGAGCGGTCGATGACTCCGGTCTCGTACCCGTGGGTCAGGACCTCGTTGTCCTTGCGCTGCAGGCTGATGCAGATCCGGCGCGTGATGAGGAACGCGACGACCGGGCCCACGAAGATGCCCACCCGCAGGAACCACGTGATGGCGTTGAGATCCAGCCCGAACTTGAGCGCGATGACGTCGTTACCGCCACCGATCCAGAGCAGGCCGAACCAGGTCATGCCGGCCACGCCCAGGCCCGTGCGCGTCGGGGCGTTGCGCGGACGCTCGAGCAGGTGGTGCTCACGCTGATCGCGCGTGATGGCCCGCTCGATGAACGGCCACGCGCCGAGCGCGACGAACAACAGCCCGAGGAAGCCGAGGCCGGGGATGAAGACGCTCATCGCCCAGGTGCTGCCGAACCAGGACCACTCCAGCGGCGGGAAGATCCGCAGGGCACCTTCGGCGAAGCCCATGTACCAGTCGGGCTGGGAGCCGGCGGTGACCTCGGCCGGGTTGTAGGGGCCGTAGATCCACACGCCGTTGACGGTGAATGTCGCGGCCATCACGGCGATGACACCGAACACGATGAAGAAGAAGCCGCCGGCCTTGGCGATGTACACCGGCAGCGCCGGGTAGCCGACGACGTTCTCGTTGGTGCGTCCGGGGCCAGGCCACTGGGTGTGCTTGTGGTAGACGAGCAGCAGCATGTGCGCGGCGATGAGGCCGAGCAGCAGTGCCGGGATCAGCAGGATGTGGACCATGTAGAGCCGGCCGATGATCTGGTCGCCCGGGAACTCGCCACCGAACAGGAAGAACGAGACGTGCGTACCGATGAGCGGGATCGACTTGATCATGCCGTCGGCGATGCGAAGGCCCGTGCCCGACAGCAGGTCGTCGGGGAGCGAGTAGCCGCTGAAGCCGGCGAGAATGCCGAGCATGAGCAGGCCGAGTCCGATGAGCCAGTTGAGCTCACGGGGCTTGCGGTACGCGCCGGTGAAGAACACCCGCAGCATGTGCACCATCATCGCGGCGATGAACAGGTGCGCCGCCCAGTGATGCATCTGGCGCAGCAGAAGCCCGCCGCGGATGTCGAAGCTGATGTCGAGCGAGGAGGCGTACGCGACCGACATCTCGACCCCGTTGAGCGGTCGGTAGGAGCCCGTGTACGTCGTCTCGGCCATGCTCGGGTCGAACCACAGCGTGAGGAACACGCCGGTGATCAGCAGCACGACGAAGCTCCACAGTGCGACCTCGCCCAGCATGAACGACCAGTGCTCGGGGAAGACCTTGCGGAGGTTCTTCTTGCCGGCGCCGGCGAGCCCGAGACGGTCGTCGAGCCACCCGACGGGGCCGGCGAGCTTCTTGCCGGTCGACGTCTGTTCGACGGGGGTATAGGTCTGGCTCATGCCATCTCCTCGTCAAGCTTCTTCTGATCGCGGTCGAGGAAGGAGTAGGAGGGACCGACGATCTCGGGGAAGTCGCTCACCGCGACCAGATAACCCTCTTCGTCGACCGCCAAGGGCAGCTGCGGCAGCGGCCGGAACGCGGGGCCGAAGATCACCTTGCCGTTGTCGGCGAGGTCGAAGGTGGACTGGTGGCACGGGCAGAGCAAGTGGTGGGTCTGCTGCTCCCAGAGGCTGATCGGGCAGCCGACGTGCGTGCAGATCTTGGAGTAGCACAGGATGCCGTCGATGCCCCAGTTCTCGCGGCCCTCGGCCGGAGTGATGTCCTCCGGACGCATCCGGACGAGGATGACCGCGGCCTTGGCCTTGGCGTTGAGGACGTCGTGGCCGTGCATGACCGGGTGGCCCTCGTCATCGGTTTCGTAGAAGATCGCCGGCTGACCGTTGACCAGCTGGCCGACCTCGATGTCCGACGGCCGGATGGGCTGGCCCGAGACGTCGTTGACGACGCGCATGCCGGGCTGCCAGACCGTGTGCATGAGCTTGTCGCCGGGCAACGGCCCCAGATCGCGCAGCATGACGATGGCCGGCAGGCCCATGGCGCCGAGCGCGCCGAGCAGGCTGTTACGGATCAGCGGACGGCGTCCGATGCCGGACTCCTCGATGCCGGCGTTGATGTCGGCCATCACCGCCGTGCGGTCGTCGTCGGAGGAGCGGGCGGGGTGGCGCATCTCGATGATCTCGTGGTCACCCATGAGCTTCTTGGCCCACTGGATGATGCCGGTGCCGATGAGCAGCAGTGCAGCACCGAGCGTGAGGCCGAGGGTGAAGTTCATGGCCGACCAGCCGCCGTTGCCCGCGCCGTCGACGAAGATCAGCGCGTCCTGGTCGATCGTGAAGTAGGCGACACAGAACCCGAGCAGCAGCAGCGTCGCGACGCCGAACATGGCGGCGATCTGACGCTCCGTGCGCTTCTCCTGCGCCGCGTCGACGTCCTGCGGACGGTACTGGTGCTCCGGGAGACCCGGGTCGGCGATCGGGTCGCCGACGGGAGCGGTCTTCTCGAGTTCCTGCGTCATCGCTTCTTCGTCCTCGTTCCGTGCCAGCCGATCCAGATCGCGAATCCGACGAGCGACCCGAGCGCCACGAGCCAGGCCCAGACGCCGTCCACGACGGGACCGAGGCTGCCGCCGCTGACACCGCCGTAGTTCGGCTGCTCGGAGATCGTCTTGATGTAGGCGATGACCTTGAGCTTCTCCTCGGGGGTGATGACGTCGTCGGAGAAGACCGGCATCTGCTGAGGGCCGGTCTGCATCGCTTCGTAGATGTGCTTGGCCTCGACGCCGTCGAGGGACGGGGCGTAGCGGCCGTTGGGGAGGGCGCCGCCGGCGCCGACGGAGTTGTGGCATGCCGTGCAGTTGGTGCGGAAGAACTCGCCGCCTTCGGCCAGGCCCTCCTCGTCGACGCTCTCCCAGTCGAGGTAACGCTCCTCGGGGATCTGCGGGCCGGGAGCCAGCGAGGCGATGTAGGCGGCGAGCTGCGCCGTCTCTTCCTCGGTGTACTCGTCGGCCTTGCGCGGCGCCTGAGGTGCCGTCTGCGCCATCGGCATCCGGCCGGTGCCGACCTGGAAGTCCACGGCCGCGGCCCCCACGCCGATCAGCGGCGGGCCGTAGTTGCCGGCGCTGCCGTCGGCAGCCTCGGTCACGACGCCCTGAGCGTTGACGCCGTGGCAGCTCGCGCAGCCCACGAGGAAGAGCTGGCGCCCCGCCTCGATATCGCTCGTCGACGCTGTCTCTTCAGCGGTGGCGGCCTTCGGCGCCACAGCGGCGTACAAGCCGCCCGTGATGAGCAGCCCCACCGCGAGAACTAACAGTCCGGCCAGGGGGTGCCGGCGTCTGGTCGACAATGTGCGCACCGAGAACCTCATTCCGTGATGACTTCAGCGTATCCCTGGACACCCAGGTCGAAAATTGTGAGGTGAGCCTTGCTCACTGGATCAGATAGATGGCCGCGAAGAGCGCCACCCAGACCACGTCGACGAAGTGCCAGTAGTACGACACGACGACCGCCGAGATGGCCTGTTCGTGGGTGAACTTGCGCGCCACGTAGGTGCGGCCGATGACGAGCAAGAAGGCGATGAGGCCACCGACGACGTGGATGCCGTGGAAGCCGGTGGCGAGGTAGAAGAGGCTGCCGTAGGCCGAGCTCTGGATGGTGAGGCCGTGGTGGACCAGCTCGGCGTACTCGAAGGCCTGGCCGCCGATGAAGATGGCGCCCATGATGTAGCTGAGGATGAACCACTCACGCATGCCCCATTGCGCGACGTTGAGCAGCGAACCGACCCGCCCGGCACGCCCGCGCACCGCGGCGAACACGCCGAACTGGCACGTGAACGAGGACAGCACGAGGATCGTGGTGTTGGCCGTGGCGAACGGGAGGTTCAGCAGCTCGGTCTCCTGAGCCCATAGCTCGGGCGCCACGCTCCGCACCGTGAAATAGGCAGCGAAGAGCGCTGCGAAGAACATCAGCTCGCTCGAGAGCCAGACGATCGTTCCGACCGTCACATACGACGGCCGTCCTTCGACGCCGTGGAGCCGGGACGCGGGAATCGCTGAAGTAGTCGCCACGCCTTCATTATGTACGATTCGGTTGTGACCGATGACCACACCCTGCGTGTCCTCTTGTACAGCGACGATCGCGAGGTTCGCACCGCAGTGAAATCGGCGATCGGAGAGCGTCCGCACCCCGATCTCCCGCGCGTGGAGTTCGTCGAGGTTGCCACCGAACCGGTCGTCTTCCAGCGTCTCGACGAGGGCGGGATCGACATCGTCATCCTCGATGGCGAGGCGGTGCCCGCCGGCGGCATGGGGATCGCGCGACAGATGAAGGACGAGATCTTCCACGCTCCGCCGGTCATCGTCGTGACCGCCCGGGACGAGGACGCGTGGCTGGCCACGTGGTCGCGGGCGGAAGCGGCCGTGCCGCACCCGATCGACCCCTTCCGGCTCGCCGAGAGCTTCCTCGAGGTCGCTCGCACGCGACTCGCCACGAAGCGATGAGCCGCACCTGGCCGCAGCTGCTGTCGACGCTCGTCGCCGGCCGCGACCTCGATCACCCGCAGGCCCAGTGGGCGATGGAGCAGATCCTGTCCGGTGAGGCCTCCGCAGCCCAGATCGCGGGGTTCTCGATCGCGCTGCGCGCCAAGGGGGAGACCCTCGACGAACTGCAGGGGCTCGTCGACGCGATGTACGCCAAGGCCACCACCTTGCAGCTGGACGACCGCGTCGTCGACATCGTGGGGACGGGCGGCGACATGGCCAAGACCGTCAACATCTCCTCGATGTCGGCCGTGACGATCGCCGGCGCCGGCATCGGTGTCGTCAAGCACGGCAATCGTGCGTCGTCCAGCCAGACCGGCACCGCCGATGTGTTCGAGCGTCTGGGCGTTCGGCTCGACGTCCCCGCTGAGCGGATCCTCGACGTCTACGCCGAGGCGTCCATCACGCTGTGCTTCGCGCCGGTGTTCCACCCGTCGTTGCGCTACGCCGGTCCGGTGCGCCGTGAGCTGGGTGTCCCGACGGTGTTCAACTTCCTCGGTCCGCTGACCAACCCCGTGCGACCCGCCGCGATGGCGATCGGTTGCGCCGACCCGCGGATGGCTCCGTTGATGGCGGGCGTGCTGGCCCGGCGCGGTGCGGAGGCGTTCGTGTTCCGCGGCGACGACGGCCTCGACGAGATCACGGTCTCGGACACCACGCAGGTGTGGCTCCCCGACACCGACGGGAGCATCAGGGCCGAGACGTTCGATCCGCGGGACGTGGGCATCGCGCTGGCGGGGCCCGAGGCGCTGCGCGGCGGCGATCCGGAGTACAACGCCGAGGTGTTCCGACAGGTGATGGCGGGGGAGAAGTCCCCGGTCCGCGACGCGGTCCTGCTCAACGCGGGGGCGGGCATCGCCGCCCACGAGGCTGGCGAGGGCACCTTCACCGAGCGCATCGCCCGCGGCGTGGAGCGAGCAGCGCAGTCCATCGACTCAGGCTCCGCCCAGGCCGTGCTCGACCGCTGGAGCGCCGCCACGCAGCGCATCGCGAGCTGAGTGACGGGCGGTGCGTGCGCAACGTCTCGTCAGGTCGACCACGCACCGCTCAGTGCGCGGCGCGGCGATCGGTACGGGAGGGGCGGTCGCCTCAGTCGAGGCCGATGGAGAACGCGTCCTCGAGGTCGTGCTTGCTCAGGGCGCGGAAGGCGATCTGCGTGTGCGTGCTGAGAACGCCCGGGACCTTGTTGATGCGGTCGGGCACGACCTCCGCGAGATCCTCGTGCGAGCGCACGCGCACCATGGCGATGAGGTCCAGGTCGCCGGTGACCGAGTAGACCTCGCTGACCCCGGGGATCTCGGCGATCTGTTCGGCGGTCTCGGAGATGGACGAAACCTCGGCTTCGATGAAGACAATCGCGGTGATCACACAGCGAGCATAGAGCGGTCGACCTCGTAGCGGTCGAGATGGCGGGCCGTGCTCCAGCGCGGGGAGGTCCAACTGCCCTCGATCAGCCGGACGCCGGGTTGCTCGAGCCACCGCAGGATGGCTTCGGTCTCCTCGACGAGTCCCGACGGGCACGGACCCCGTCCCGGTGAGACCGTCTCGGCGCCGGCCACCAGCGCCTCCAGCCACGGCCAGGTGGCAGTGCCGCGCCGCAGGATCCCGGCGGCGGCAAGCCGGCCGAAGCGCACGACGTGAACCTCCCAGCCGTCGTCGTGGGGCGCTGCGGCGACGAGGTGCGGTTGCTCGGTCAAGGAATTCAGCCGCTGGCTGCGGCGGGCGCCGCGCAGGAAGGCGGCGAGCCGGTCGCGCCAGGCACCGGCATCCTCGAAGCGCTCGACCGATGCCAGCTGGGTCATCTTGTCCTCGACATGGCGCACGACGTGTGCTGATGGATCGCCGTGCAGGGCGGCGCGGAGGCGCTCGACCTCCTCGCCGTAGCGCTCGGCGTCGACGCTGCCGTCGCACGGCGAGAGGCAGCGACCGAGCTCGGCCAGGGCGCAGGGCGATCGGCGGGGGACCTTGCCGAAGCGCGTGGTGCACTGACGCACGCGAAAAGACTCGTGCAGCGCGGCCACCGCGGACTCGGCGGCCGCGCGGCGGAAGGGTCCGATGTAGTCCGCGCCGTCATCGAGGACGCGCGTCACGATGGACAGTCGCGGCCACGGCTCGGAGGTGAGCTTGATCCAGGACTGGCGGTCGGGGAACTTGGACCGCCGGTTGTACGGCGGTCGGTGGGCGTCGATGAGCCGGAGTTCGCGGACCTGGGCCTCGAGGGCGGTGGCGCACACGACCGGGTCGACGCGCTCGGCGAGCGCGATCATCTCGCCCATGCGCGATCGTGTCTCGGCGCGGGTGAAGTACGAGCGGACGCGGCGTCGCAAGGACCGGGACGTGCCGACGTAGAGGACCTCCCCGTCGCTGCGCCGGAACAGGTAGACCCCCGGAGCGTCGGGGATGTGGTCGGCGAGGTGACGCTTGGCGCGCTGGGCAGGGGAGACCGACGCGGTGAAGTCGCGGACCTCTTCGAACGTGGTGACCCCGAGCGAGCCGAGCCGTTCGAAGAGGGCGTGCAGCACGTCGACGGTGGCCCGGGCATCGGTGAGCGCGCGGTGGTCCGGCGTGACCTCGGAGAACTTCGCCGCGAGAGTGGCGAGCTTGACGTTGGGCACCTCGTCGCGCAGGAGGGCCCGCCGGGCGAGGACCGCGGTGTCGAGGACCTCGAAGCGCGGCCAGGGGAGACCCAGTTCGCCGGCCGCGTGTCGCAGGAAGCCGGTGTCGAAGGGCGCGTTGTGCGCGACGAGCACGCAGCCGTGCGCGAACTCCAGAAAGCTCGGCAGCACCTCGTCGATCCGGGGAGCGTCGATGACCATCTGGTCGCTGATCCCGGTCAGCACGGTGATGAACGCGGGGATGGACTCGTCGGGATTGACCAGCGTCTGGAACTCGCCGAGCACCTCGCCGCCGCGGATCTTGACGGCGCCGACCTCGGTGATCTTGGACCCCTTCGCCGGCGAGCCGCCGGTGGTCTCGAGGTCGACGACGCAGAACGTCGTGTCCAGGAGCGGACGGCCGAGGTCGTCGAAGGTCGGTTGGATCACCACGGCGGACACGCTAGGCGGACCCACTGTCAGTTCCGGGCTCCGGACGGCCGGTGGCGCGGCGGATGACGCGACTCGCCGGAAATGTCAGTGACCGTCCGTAGCGTCACCTCCATGAACCAGCACAACTTCGCCGCGACGCCTCCTGGACGGCCGGGCGACCACGACACCGAGAGTCTCGTCGTCGACTGTGACCGTTGCGTCGTCCGCAGCCCCGGCGCGTGCGCCGACTGCGTCGTCAGCGTCCTGCTCGGGCCACCGGTGCACGATCCGGTGCAGATCGACGAGGAGGAGCGCGCTGCGCTCGACGCGCTCGCCGGCTCCGGACTCGTCCCGCCCCTGCGGCTCGTGACCGTCACGCCGTCGTCGCCCCCGGACCCGGCGGGGGCCTGACCGAGCAGCACGCGGCAAAAACGTCGTCCAGCTAACAGCGGGGCGAGTTGATCCGCCCCCGGGCGGGTGCCTACAGTGGGGTCTTGTGTCAGCGGAGACCTCGGCCGACCGGTCGGGACGCTGCCACCGCCGAATTGCCTTCGGGCGAACCGGGGAACCACCACTTTGGGGTGAATCGGTCAGGCTTGGTGTCTGACCGTAGGGCAGCCTTGAGCCCGAACCCGTCAGCTCACCCGGTAGGCGTCGAGGATTGCAGGAGATGATCCGTGCCGCGAACGCACCGAGTCGCGCCCTTGCGAGCGATCGCCGTGGGTTCCACGTCCCTCGCACTCGCCGCAGTGCTGTCCCTCTCGTCCGCGCACGCCGATCCGCAGGTCACCCCTGCCGACGTCGAGCGCGCGTTCCATGCCGCCGAGGCGGCTAACGAGGAGGTCAACCAGCTCGCTGAGGAGCAGGAGACCCTCACCAAGCGCATCGACGAGCTCACCGCCGAGATCGCCAGCGTGCAGGAAGAGTACGAGGCCCAGCGCGCCGAGCTCGAGTCGGCGATCGTGCAGCAGCATCTCGACGCTCCGCTCGGCCCGACCGTCAACCTGCTGGCGAGCAAGGATGCCCAGGTCTTCCTCGACGGCCTCAGCGCCGTCGACGCGCTGAACACGTCGCGCGCCGAGGCGCTCGACGCCTTCGGCGACACGAGCCGTGAGCTGAAGAACCGCCAGAAGAAGCTCGCCGAGCACCGCAAGAGCCTCGATGCCGCTGTGGCCGAGGCCGAGGCGAAGAAGGCCGAGGTCGAGGCCAACTACGAGCGCGCGCAGGCCGACCTGGAGCGCTTGGAAGCGCCGCAGCGCGAAGAGCTCACCGCTGCGGGCAACACCCAGGCGCCCGTCGACACCCCGCCGGCCAGCGGTAACGCTCAGGCCGCCATCAACTTCGCTCTCGGCCAGCTGGGCGATCCCTACGCGTACGGCGGCACCGGCCCCGACTCGTGGGACTGCTCCGGTCTGACTCAGGCCGCGTGGGCTGCGGCCGGCGTCTCGCTGCCGCGCGTCGTCGGTCCCCAGGTCAACGCCGGGACCCGCATCCCGATCAGCGAGGTGCAGCCCGGAGACCTCGTGGCCTACTCGAGCATGTCGCACATCGGCATGTACATCGGCAACGGCCAGGTCATCCACGCCCCCCGCCCGGGTAAGACGGTCGAGATCGTCGGCTTGAGCGGCTTCTCGGTTGCCTCGCGCGTCGGCTGACCCTGACGCCTCGCGCCCGCGGTCGACGCTGCGGGCCAATCTTCTCGCGCTCGCGGCCCTCGTGGTCGTCGGCGGCGCCCTGCTGCTGTGGCAGCAGCCCTGGCGCACCGGCGATCCGGGGGCCGCGAGTGTCGTGTTTCCCTCCGACGCCGTCCGGCGGATCGACCAGCAGCTGGCGGCGATGAGCGAGACCGCCGCGACCGGGTCGTTCGTCGAGGCCGCCGGATCGGGGAACGTCGCGCAGACGGTGTCCGACGCGCTGCGCACGGTCGGGACCGCATCGTTGACCCTTCGCTACCTCGACGGTGGACAGGCGCCCTCGCGCGACGACGGCACCACCACCGTCACGACCCGGGTCGCCTGGGCCGCGGACGGCACGGTGCTCCCGGCCGGGGAGCGTCGCAGCACCGTGGTGCTCCGGTTCTCCTACGACGGCGAGCGCTTCGTGCTCGCCGGTGCCGAACCCCACGAGGACGACCCGTTACCGCTGTGGCTCGCCGGTCCCGTCACGGTCGAGAACGGCGATTCCAGCACCGTCGTGCGCGTCGGCGACGGCGCGCCCACCGACGGCGTCGTCGGCCTCGCCGACCGGGCCGCAGCCGACGTCGCAGCGGCGCTCGGTCCCGACGTCGCCGATCGCGTCGTCGTGGTGGCCCCGGCCAGCACCCGGCTCCTGGCCCGCCTCGTCGGTCGTGCCCCCGACGAGGCCGCCGCGATCGCCGCGGTCACCACGCGCCTCGACGCCGGCTCGGACGCGGCGGCGGTCATCGCGCTCAATCCCACCGTCTTCGCGCCGATGGACTCTCGTGCCCGGCAGATCGTCATGACCCACGAGGCCGTGCATCAGCTGACCTCGGTCGTCGGCTCGCCCACGGAGGACACGATGTGGGTCGTGGAAGGATTCGCCGACTGGGTCGCGCTGCGCGAGGACGACGCGGGCCTGGAGGAGAGCGCTGCCCGCATCCTCGGCGAGGTCCGGGCCGAGGGCCCGCCCGAGCGGCTCCCGACACGTGCGGACTTCGCGGACGCCGCCCGGGTCACCGCGGTGTACGAGTCGGCGTGGCTCGCCATCCGCATGCTCGTGGAGCAGCACGGCTTCGAGGCGGTCACCGAGTTCTACGGTCGGGTGACCGGCGGCGAAGCCGTGAGCATCGACGCGGCGCTACGCGAGACGATGGGAACCGATCTGGCGACCGTCGCGGCCCAGTGGCGCGACTACCTGACGTACAACGCCTCGACGGTGTCGTGAAGGTCGCGCAGCACCGCGTGCCGCTTGACCTTGAACGACGGCGTCAGGTACCCGTTCTCCTCGGTCCAGTCCTCGTCCAGCACGATGAACTTGCGGATGGACTCGGCGCGTGAGACCTGGGCGTTCGCCTCGTCGACGGCCGCCTGGACCGCCTCGTCGAGCGCCGGGTCGTCGAGGTCGCCGGTCCAGTGCTCTCGGTCGATCGTGACGAGTGCGGCGATGAACGGCTTGCCGTCACCCACGACGAGACACTGGCTCACGTAGGGATGGGCTCGGACGCGGTCCTCGAGGATGCTCGGCGACACGTTCTTGCCGCCCGCGGTCACGATGATCTCCTTCTTGCGACCGGTGATCTTGATGAAGCCGTCCTCGTCGATCTCGCCCACGTCGCCGGTGTGGAACCAGCCGTCGGCCTCGAGCACCGCGGCAGTGGCCTCCGGGTTGCGCCAGTAGCCGCGGAAGACCTGGGGCCCGCGGAACAACAGCTCACCGTCGTCGGCCACCTTGACCTCGGTGTCGGGGAAGGGGACGCCCACGGTGCCCATCCGCTGGCGGTCGACGCGGTTGACGGCCAGGGCTGCGGTGCTCTCGGTCAGGCCGTAGCCCTCGAGCACGGTGACCCCGATGCCGCGGTAGAAGTGCCCGAGCCGGGCGCCGAGCGGTGCGCCGCCGGAGATGGCGTACTCGGCTCGGCCGCCCAGGGCGTCGCGGAGTTTGCGGTAGACGAGCTTGTCGAACAACGCGTGCCGGGCACGGAGCCACAGACCCGCGCGGGCGCCGTCCTCGGTCGCCCGGCTGTAGGCGATGGCGGTCTGGGCGGCGCGGTCGAAGATCTTGCCCTTGCCCTCCGCGTACGCCTTGCTGCTCGCGGAGTTGAACACCTTCTCGAAGACCCGTGGCACCGCGAGGATGAAGGTGGGCTCGAACTCACCGAGGTGCTCGACGAGATCGGGGATGTCGGCCGTGTGGCCGAGCACCGCCCCGGCGCGGATCGCGCCGATCTGAATGATCCGGGCGAAGACGTGCGCGAGGGGGAGGAAGAGGAGGGTCGAGGCGCCGGGCTGCGCGAACATCTGCGGCAGACTCGACAGAGCGCCGCCGAGCTCGGCGCGGAAGTTGCCGTGCGTCAGCTCGCAGCCCTTGGGCCGCCCGGTGGTGCCGGAGGTGTAGATGAGGGTGGCGATGGAGTCGGGGGTGAGCGTGGCGAGCCGCTGGTCGACGAGCTCGTCCGTCACGTCGGCTCCCGCGTCGGCCAGCGTCGTCAGGACGTCGTCGAGCAGACGCACCTGCTCGACCTGCGGAGCGTCCTCGCGCGACTGCTCGACCCGCTCGCGGTGCTCGTCGGTCTCGACGAAGACGTGAGTGGCGCCCGAGTCCGACAGGATCCAGGCGATCTGGGCGGCGGAGGACGTCTCGTAGATCGGCACGGTGATCGCGCCGGCCCACCAGATGGCGTAGTCGAGGACGGTCCACTCGTAGCGGGTCTTGGCCAGCAACGCGACCCTGCCGCCGGCTTCGACTCCCTCGGCGATGAGACCCTTGGCGGCGGCCACGACCTGCGCGTGGAACTCGCGAACCGTGACGTCCTGCCACGAGCCGTCGACGCGTCGACGCAGCGCCACGGCGTCCGGGGCGGTGCGAAGTCGGTCCAGCAGATCGAGCGAGAGGTTACCGAGATCGCGCGTCGTCGCGGGAGTGCTCACAGCCCACCACCCTACTCCCGTGGATCGGCTGAGGACGGTGGCGGTGGCTAGGCTGTGGCGTGATCGGGACCGCCGGTCCTGCACGTCGACGAAGGAGGGACCGATGGCGCGCACCGAGAGCGACATCGTGATCGCCGCGCCCGCGCCCACCGTCATGGCGGTGATCGCCGACTTCGCGTCCTATCCCTCGTGGGCGACCGGCATGCAGGAGGTCACCGTGCTCGAGGCCGGTGAGAACGGACGCGCCGAACGGGTACGCTTCCTGCTCGCCGCCCCGCCCATCCGCGACGAGTTCACCTTGGGCTACCGCTGGGAGGGCGACGACGCGGTGTCGTGGAATCTGGTGGGCGACGCGTCCATGCTCACCGCGATGGACGGCGCCTACCGGCTCGACCGGCTGGACGAGAACACCACTCGGGTGACGTACCAGTTGCGTGTCGACGTCTCGGTGCCGCTGCTGGGCATGCTCAAGCGCAAGGCGGAGAAGGTCATCGTGGACACTGCGCTCAAGGGGCTGAAGAAGCGGGTCGAGACCGGTGACGCCTGAGCGAGGAACGGGGGAGAAGCATGGCTGAACGACTCGCCGTCGGTATCGACATCGGCGGCACCAAGATCGCGGCCGGCGTCGTCGACGAGGACGGCCGCGTGATCGCCAGGGCGCGGCGCGAGACGCCCACGACGGACCCCGTCGCGATCGTCGATGCGATCGCCGACGTGACCACGCAGTTCCGCGCGGAGTACACGGTGCGGGCCATCGGGATCGGCGCGGCCGGGTACGTCGACGTGTCCCAGTCCACCGTGTTGTTCTCTCCCCACCTGGCCTGGCGCCACGAGCCGTTGCGCGACGCCGTGGCGCGGCGCACGCGGCTTCCCGTGCTCGTGGACAACGACGCCAACGCCGGCGGCTGGGCCGAGTGGCGCTTCGGGGCGGCGCAGAACGAACCCGACCTGGTGATGGTCACGCTCGGCACCGGGATCGGCGGGGCCATCGTCATCGACGGCCAGCCCTACCGCGGGCACTTCGGAATCGCCGGGGAGTTCGGCCACATGCGCGTGGTTCCCGACGGGCTGCCGTGCGAATGCGGCAACGTCGGCTGCTGGGAGCAGTACGCGAGCGGCCGGGTCTTGCAGCGGCGCGCCCGGGCCGCGGCGCTCGAAGGGAGCGAATTCGGGCGGAAGCTGCTCGCCGAGGCCGGCGGCGACATGGAACGGATCGACGGTTCCTCCGTCGGCCGCCACGCCCTCGCGGGTCACGACGTAGCGCGGGGGTGGGTCAGCGACGTGGGCGACTGGCTCGGCGTGGGACTCGCCAACGTGGCGGCGGCGGTCGACCCGGGGCTGTTCGTCATCGGCGGCGGCGTGAGCGAGAACGGGGAGTTGTTGCTGAGCCCGGCCCGGGCCGCCTTCGCGCGCACCTTGACCGGCCGTGGCTACCGCGCCGAAGCCCGCATCGTCGGCGCGCACCTGGGCCCGGATGCCGGTCTGATCGGGGCGGCCGACATGGCCAGGCTCACAGCGCGGCGCCGTCGTCTGGCCAATCCCGGTGCGAGGGCCCGCGCTCGGGCAGGTGCCAGACCAGCCAGGCCACCGAGACGACCGCGACGAGCGTGAGCACGGCGAGCAGCTCCGTCGGGAGCCAGAACCCGACCACGGCCGAGAGCAGCGCGAGGACGGGAGCGGCTGCGACGCCGGCCCAGGCCAGCCCGGTTCCCCGGGCCGGACGCAAGCGGGCCGGGGGCACCTGGCGGTAGAACGGTTCCTCGTCCACCTCGTCGGCGTCCTGCAGTTCGCTGGGGAGTTCCTCGGCGTCGTGGGCCGCGCGCTCACGCTCCTCCTCGCGGCGGGCGTGCTCGGCGGCGGCCTGGTCCAGATCGGGCAGGCCGTCCACGTCCAGCTCGAGCCCCTCGACGATCCGGTCGAACTCGTCGCGCTCGTCGCGCTCGGTCATGACCACATCCTCGCACCGCCGAGGGCGTGACGGCGAGGGGAGGTATCGTCCTCTCGTGCTCTACTGGTTCTTGAAGTACCTGGCGCTGGGTCCGCTGCTGCGCGTGATCTTCCGTCCGTTCGCCGAAGGGCTCGAGAACGTGCCGCGTCAGGGGCCGGTGATTCTCGCCGCGAACCACCTGTCGTACAGCGATTGGCTGTTCATGCCGCTGGTGATGCCGCGTCGGGTGACCTTCGTGGCCAAGGCGGAGTACTTCGAGTCCCCGGGCGTCAAGGGTTGGCTGCAGAAGAAGTTCTTCGGCGGCACCGGCCAGGTCCCGATCGACCGCACCAGCGGATCGGCGGCCGCAGGAGCGCTCAAGACCCAACTGCGGCTGCTGTCCGAGGGAGAGGTGTGCGGCATTTTCCCCGAGGGGACGCGGTCGCACGACGGGAAGCTCTACCGCGGCCGTACGGGCGTGGCCCGGCTGGCGCTCGAGGCCAAGGTGCCGGTGATCCCCGTGGCGGTGCTCAACACCGACGTCATCGCTCCGCCCGGCAAGATCTTCGGCACGTTCGCTCGTCCGGGCGTCAAGTTCGGCCGGCCGCTGGACTTCAGCCGCTACGAGGGGTTGGAATCGGACCGTTTCATCCTGCGCGCGATCACCGACGAGATCATGTACGAGATCATGAACCTCACCGGCCAGGAGTACGTGGACCTGTACGCGCAGGACGCGAAGAAGCGGGACAAGGAGTTGGCCGAGGCCGCCGCAGCCGAGCGCGAAAAGGCCGAGTCCGAGGGCGTCTGGGACGAACTCAACGAGTGACCTCGTCCGGTCGGTGAAACCGCGTCTCGGCCGTGGGGACCCGCCGCGTATCCTAGTGCGGTGAGCATTCCCAGCCTTGACGACCTTCATGCGATCGGCGCCGCACAGCAGCCGACGTATGCCGATCAGGTCGAGCGCGATCGTGCGGTCGACACGCTGCGGAAGATGCCGCCGCTCGTGTTTGCGGGCGAATGCGATGCCCTGCGCGACAAGATGGCCGCGGTCTCCCGCGGGGAGGCCTTCCTCCTCCAGGGCGGCGACTGCGCAGAGACGCTCGAAGGCGTCACCGCCGAGAACACCCGCAACAAACTGCGAGTGCTGTTGTCGATGGCGGTCGTCCTCACCTACGCCGCGAGTGTCCCGGTCGTCAAGGTCGGCCGCCTCGCCGGGCAGTTCGCCAAGCCGCGCTCCAGCGACACCGAGACCCGTGAGGGCGTGACGCTGCCGGCCTACCGTGGCGACGCCGTCAACGGCTTCGACTTCACCCCCGAAGCCCGCCGACACGACCCGCAGCGGCTGCTCGACGTCTACCACGCCTCGAGTGCGACCTTGAACCTCATCCGCGCGTTCACCACGGGCGGATACGCCGATCTGCGGCAGATGCACGTGTGGAACACCGACTTCGTGCGCAGCAGCCCGGTAGGGGAGCGGTACGAGCGGATGGGTGCCGAGATCGATCGTGCGCTCGCGTTCATGGCGGCCATCGGCGCCGATCCGGCCGAATTGCACGCCGTCGACTTCTACTCCTCGCACGAGGCGCTCATTCTCGAGTACGAGCACGCACTCACCCGTATCGACTCGCGCACGCAGTTGCCGTACGACGTCTCGGGGCACTTCCTGTGGATCGGCGAGCGCACGCGTCAGCTCGACGGTGCGCATGTCGAGCTGCTGCGTCACATCGCCAACCCGATCGGCGTCAAACTCGGACCCACGAGCACGCCGGACGACGCCATCGCGCTGTACGAGAAGCTCAACCCTGAGCGCATTCCGGGCAAGGTCACCTTCGTGACCCGGTTCGGCGCCGACAAGATCCGCGACCTGCTGCCGCACCTCATCGAGAAGGTCAGCGCGGCCGGGGTCGAGGTCGCGTGGGTCACCGACCCGATGCACGGCAACACGTTCGCCACCGAGAACGGTTACAAGACGCGTGACTTCGACGCGGTGATCGACGAGGTGCGCGGGTTCTTCGAGGTGCATCGCTCGCTCGGCACGTGGCCCGGCGGGCTGCACGTCGAGCTGACCGGCGACGACGTCACCGAGTGCGTCGGCGGCGGGTCACGGCTGTCGGCCGCCGACCTCGCCCATCGCTACGAGACGCTGTGCGATCCGCGGTTGAACCGCGCGCAGTCGCTCGAGCTGGCCTTCCTCGTCGCGGAGATGCTCTCCGGCCGCTGAGCTCGGCAGCCGTTGTCGAGAGAACGTTCGATGCCCCGCGAGTGGTGCACATTGTTTCGCGAGTGGTGCAGATTCGCGGTCGCTGAGCTCGATCGGTGACGAATCTGCACCACTCGGCGAGGCGGACGCGGGTGGATTCGTTCAGCTGAGGAAGACCGTCACGGTTTCGCCTCTGCGACGCTCGGTGCCGGCGCTCGGGCTCTGGAACCGCACCTTGGCGCCGTCGCCGGCGAGCGGATTGCGGGTGGCGTTGAGCTTGAGCCCGAGTTCTTCGAGGGCCTTCTTGGCGTCGGCCTCGGATTTGCCGCCGAGGTCGGGGACCTTGACCAGCTCCGGGCCCTTCGAGACCACGAGCGTGATGGTGTCGCCGCGGAACGCCGATCCGCCCTGGGGCTGCTGGGAGATGACCCGGCCCTGCTCGACGTCGTCGCTGAACTCCTCCTGGACGTTGACGAGGAACCCCACGCCCTGAAGTCCGTTCGTCGCTTCGTCGACGGGCTTGCCGACGTAGTCGGTGATGGCGATCGGCTCGCGGCCCTGACTGACCACGATGTCGAGTGCTGTGCCGCGCTTGACCTGCGCTCCCACCTCGTGATTGGTGACGCGGATGATGCTGCCTTGCGGGATCTCCTCGTGGAATTCCTCGACCGTGTCGCCGAGGGTCAGGTTGAGCGAGCCGACGATGGTCCGTGCCTCATCGACGGTCTTGCCGGCGAGGTCGGGAACCTCGTAGCGCTCCTGGCCCTTGGACAGGGTGACCGTGATGGTGGTGTCGGGCAGGACCTGTTCGCCGGCCGCGGGATCGGTCGAGATGACGTGGTCGGCGGGCACGTCCTCGGAGAACGCGGCCGGCGCGAACTCGACGTCGAAACCGTCGGCCTGGGCCGTGGACACCGCTTCGTCGCGCGACAGTCCGGTCAGTTCGGGGGCGTCGACATAACGGCCGACGGCGAGATACCAGCCGCCGAGGGCGGTCAGCGCCAGTGCCACGAGGGCGGCGAGCAGCAACAGGGCCCCGCGCCGGGACTTCTTGCGCGGGGGCGGATCGGCTTCTTCAGACGTGGCCGCGTCGGCCGGCTGCGACCAGGTGACCGTCGGCTCGGCGATCGCCGTGGTGTGAGCGGTGTCGGCCGCGGAACCGAACGGCGCGAGGTCGACCGCCCGGGTGGGCTCGTCCTCGCTGGCCCGCGGCGCCGAGGGGAGCAGGTCGGCGGTGAGCTCGGGATCGTCCTGGGCGCCGTCGGCCAGCGCGCGCCGGACCTGCCGGACCTGGTGGAGCAGGGCCCGGGCGTCGGGGGAGCGGCGCTCGGGATCGCGAGCGGTGGCCCGGGCGACGAGAGCGTCGACGTAATCGGGCAGGCCGCCCACGAGCGTCGAGGGCGCTGCGACGTCGACGTTCACGTGCATGTACGCGACCTGAATGGGCGTGTCGGCGACGTGGGGCTTGCTGCCGGTCAGCATCTCGAACAGCATCGCGCCGCAGGCGTAGACATCGGCTCGAGGATCGGAGCCGCGGTGCAGCACCACCTCGGGCGCCAGATACGACACGGTGCCGATGAGGGCGCCACCGCTGTGCGTCGTCGAGGTGCTGACCGCCCGGGCGAGCCCGAAGTCGGCCACTTTGACCTCACCGTTCGGGGTGATGAGGACGTTCTCGGGTTTGACGTCGCGGTGGATGAGCTTGGCCGCGTGCGCCTCGGACAGCGCCTGCAGGATGGGATCGAGATAGGCGAGTGCCTGCTGGGGAGACATCGGGGCTTCATCGCGCAAGACGTCGCGTAGCGTGCGGCCCGGCACGTACTCCATGACGAGATACGTGAAGTCGCCGTCGGTGCCCTGGTCGAAGACGGCCACCACGCTGCGGTGATTGAGCTTGGCCGCGGCCTTCGCCTCGGAGACGAAACGCTGACGGAAGTCGTCCGCATCGCCGAGACCGGCATGCATGATCTTGACGGCGACGATGCGATCGAGCCGGAGGTCGGTGGCGCGAAAGACGCTGGCCATGCCGCCGCGCGCGATCCGTTCGTGGATCACATAACGGCCGTCGAGCGTGTGCCCGACCAGCGCTTGATCGCCGGTGACCGTCACCGATACCTCCTCGCGGCATGCGTCGTGGGCCGGTGGGCCCGGACCCTTTGAAGTGTAGAGAACCGCCGCGAAACTAGCGCAGATTCGCGGCGCTGCGGCGTGCCTCTCAGCGGTCGCGGCGGGTCGCGGCCCGCGCGAGCGGCGTGAGAATCCTGACCGCCTCCTCGCCGAGCGTCTCCAGCGCCTCGTCCGCGTCGTCCTCGAGGCGCGAGATGTCGGCCTCCACGTCGGCGCGAGCACCACTGGACTCGATGACGGCGGCCAGCTCCTCGACGCCGTCGTCGCGGCCCAGCAGGCTCAGGATCCGGTCCGGACCGAGGCGTTCTGCCGCTCGCGCGACGAGCACGGTGCGCTTCCCCTCCCGCAGATCGTCGCCGGTCGGTTTGCCCGTGGCGACGGAGTCGCCGAAGACGCCGAGGACGTCGTCGCGCAGTTGGAAGGCCTCACCGAGCGGTACGGCCAGCCGGGTCAGGCCGTCGAGCAACGCGTCGTCCCCACCGGCGAGCGCCGCCCCGACGTGCAGTGGACGTTCGATGGTGTAGGTCGCTGCCTTGAAACGGACCACCCGCATCGCGTCCTCGACGCTCAACTCTCGCTTCGTCTGCGCGAGGACGTCGAGGAACTGGCCGGCAATGACCTCGGTCTTCGCCAGGTCCCAGAACCGGAGCGCGTTCGTCAGCCGCCAGTCGGGCGCCTCCGGGACCCGCCGGATCTGCTCGTCCGCCCAGCTCAACAGCAGATCGCCGAGCAGGATCGCGGTCTGCGAGCCGAACGCGGCCGCGTCCCCGGCCCGTTCCTCGTCGCGGTGCTGGGCCTCGAAGGCCCGGTGGACGCTGGGGCGGCCCCGGCGGGTGTCGGAGCCGTCCATCAGGTCGTCGTGGACGAGCGCGCTGCCCTGGAGCCATTCGAACGCGGCGGCCGCGCGCGCGATGCGTGGATCGTCCCGATCGCCGCCGGCGACCTGCCAGCCGGCGAAGCAGAAGAGCGGGCGCAGCAGCTTGCCGCCGGCGACGAAACCGGAGGCAGCGTCGACCAACTCGACCAGGGGTGCGGCGATGTCGCCCAGGCGGATGCGCTGAGCCGCGGCGACGGCGCGCAGCTCGTGCTCGACGCGCTCCCGGAATGTGGAATCGTCGAGCGGGGTGGTCACGTCGGTCACGATACCGTTGTCAGGTGCCCGCACCCGATCGATCCCTCGTCGACGCCCTGCGCGACGACCGCCCCACCACGTCGTTCGAGTTCTTCCCGCCGAAGGACGACGACGGCGAGGACCAACTGTGGCGCACCCTCTCCGAGCTGGAACCGCTCGCTCCGACGTTCGTGTCGGTCACCTACGGCGCCGGTGGCACGAGCCAGGAGCGCACCGTGCGGATCACCGAGCGGATCGCGCGCCGTTCGTCGATGAAACCGGTGGGTCACCTCACCCTCGTCGGCCAGAGCACGGCCGAGATCGAGTCGGTCCTCAAGCAGTACCTCGCCGCCGGGGTCGATCACGTGCTGGCCCTGCGCGGCGATCCGAAGGGCGGGCCCCGCGCTCCCTGGGAAGGTCATCCCGACGGCATGAACCACGCGATCGAGCTGGTCGAGCTCGCCGCGCGGATGGGCGGGATCACGGTGGGGGTGGCGGCGTTCCCCGAAGGGCATCCCGATGCTGCGAGCCTCGACGCCTGCGCGGAGGTCCTGGTGAACAAGGCCCGCGCCGGGGCCGAGTTCGCGATCACCCAACTCTTCTTCCGCGCGAGCGACTACATCGAGCTCGTCGAGCGGGTTCGCGGGCTCGGCTGTGATCTGCCGATCATCCCGGGCATCATGCCGATCCTCAATTTCGGCCAGGTCGCTCGCATGGCCGAGCTCTCCGGTGCCGCGATGCCGGCGGAGGTTCTCGAGCAGATCGAACCCATCGCCGAGGACCGTGCGGCGGTGCGGGCGAAGGGCATCGAACTGGCGACTCAGCTGTGTCGCGACGTGCTCGACGCCGGTGCGCCGGGTCTGCACTTCATGACCCTCAACCGATCCAAGGCCACGCGGGAGATCTTCGAGGCGCTGCGCGCCGAAGGGCGCATCTGAGCGGCGGTCAGCGCCGGGGAACCTCACCGAGGTGCGCCGCGACCGCTGCCGTCGCGAGCCCGATGAGTTCGGGCGCGGAGCCCGGATGGGCGTGGGCGCCGGCGAAGAAGAGTCCGTGGCGCGCCCCGACCCCGGGCCGCTCGCCGGCCGCTCGCCAGCCTCGCCAGGCCCACCCGTCGTGCCCGAGCCCGACGAGGTCGCGCGGAGCCAGGTCGCGGCGCGCCGTCACCAGTGACCGCCAGTCGATTCCTGCGCTGGCGAGCACGTCGAGCACGTCACCGCCGGCCCGATTCTCCGCGACCCAGTGTTGCGGGCCGGACCGCCACAGCCGTACCGGCAACTCGGCGTGCACCACGATCTCCTCGGGCAGGTCGAGAGGCTCGCGCAGCACGAGGAGCGAGCGCGGTGCCGGGATGCGGCGCACGAGCGACGGCTCGCGGTACGAGCGGGGTAGTTCGGGGGCGCACCACACGACGACCTCGGCGTCGACGACGCCGTCGTCGGTCACGACCCCGCTCACTGCACCGTCGTCATATCGCACGTCGACGGCCCGTAAGGAGCGCACCGCCTCGACCTTGCGTTCGGCCAGCCGCCGTTCGAGAGCGTCGGCGAGCGCGGGCATTCCGCCGGCGAAGCGCCAGCGACCGAAGTTCCGTTCGGCGTAGTGCCACACGCTCGTGTAGGCCGGGGTATGCGCCGGGTCATCTCCGGCGAGCCGGACCGGATCGAGGACCAGGGCGCGAAGGCGTCGGTCGCGGAAGGCCCGGCGCGCCGCCTGCCGCACCGTGCGCCGCGGCTGAAGCAGCCGTCGGTAAGGGCGCTCGAGGGCCCCGTCGTACACCTCGTCGAGCATGCGCCGCCGCAGCCCGTCCCACGCAGGACCCAACGAGTCCACCCACGGAGACCAGGGGTCCGAACCGAAGGCTTCGACGACGGCGTCGTGCTGGGCCCCGCGGGTGCCGAACGGCAGGTCGAGAACGTCCCTGCGACGCCCGCGGACGACGACGTGCCGCCGGGGTCCCGCGGGAGAGAGGTCGATGACCCGGTCCATGGTCCGGCCGGACTTGCGGAAGAAGTCGCGGAAGACACCGGGCAAGGTGACGGTCTGCGGGGTGAGGTGCCAGACGTGGTCGTCCCAGGCCAGGCCGCGCAGCCGCCCGCCGAGGGACTCCGAGGCCTCCAGCACCGTGACCTGATGGCGCAGCTTGGCGAGGCGCGCGGCAACGGTCAGGCCGGCGAAGCCACCACCGACGATCACCACGCGGGCCATGGCGGCAGCATACGACCGTCCCTCGGACGCCGGTCCCCTAGGCTGGGGCCATGGGTCCGGTACGTGGTGAGGTCATGTGGCAGGCCGTGCGCGACGCTTTGGACGCCGCCGCGGCCGGAAGCGGCCGGGTGCTGCGCGTCCTCGATCTGGGAGGCGGCACCGGCAGCGACGCGGTACGCGTGGCGCAGGCCGGTCATGACGTGACCGTCGTGGACCCGAGTCCGGACGCCCTCGCCGCGCTCGCGCGGCGTGCCGACGAGGCCGACGTGGTGATCCGTCACGTGCTCGGCGACACGGGGGATCTGGGTGATCACGTTCCAGCCGGCTCGGTGGACCTCGTGCTCTGTCACGGGGTGTTGGAGCACGTCGAGGATCCGGGCGCGGCGCTCGCCGCGGTCGCCGGCGCCCTGGTGCCCGAGGGGCTCGTCAGCGTCGCCGTGGCCGGGCGCGTCGGGGGAGCGCTCGCCCGTGCGGTCGCCGGCGACTTCGCCGGCGCCCTGGCCCTCGTCGAGCGTCCGCTCGATCAGTGGGACGTCCGCGATCACGGGCCCCGCCGCTTCTTCGCCGACGAGCTCGACGCCCTCCTGGCGGCGCACGGCTTCGCGTCGGCGCCGACCCGCGGTCTGCGCGTCTTCGCCGATCTCGTCCCGAGTTCGGTCGTCGACATGGAACCGGGTGCCCGGGAGGCACTCTTCGCCCTGGAACAATCGGCACGTAGCCAGCGCGATTTCTCCACCTGCTCGGGTGGTCTCCAGCAGATCGCACGCCTAGAATCGAAGTAACCACCCGACCGAGGAGTCCACCGTGCCGCTCTCTGACGAAGAGGCCCGCCTGCTGGCCCAGCTTGAGCAGTCGCTGGCCGAGGAAGATCCCGACTTCGCGTCCACGCTGCGTGGTTCCAAGCTGGCCGCGCGGTATCGCAAGTTCGCGGTGCTGGCCGCCGTCGGCTTCATCGCGGCGATCGCCATGCTGCTCGCTGGTGCGGTCACCGCCACCACCTGGCTCGGCGTGGTCGGATTCGTCGCCATGGTCGCGAGCGCGTACGCCTTCATCCGAACCTGGCGCCGCGGGATGATGGGGGGCGCCGAGGAGGGCCGGCCCCGGTCGTCGCAGCCGAAGGGCTCGGGTTCGGGTTCGTTCGTCGACCGGATGGAAGAGCGCTGGAACCGCCGACAGGACGACGGGCGCTGACCGTCCTCCACTGACGCACCACTTCCCACCACTCCACCGCCCCACCGTCAGGTGAGGGCGGTTTTTCCTTGCCCCGCAGGCAGAAAGCCTGCGGGGCTTTCGTGTGTTCCGAACGCGACACGCACGGCAGCGACGTGTTCTTGGTGAGAAGGTGGTGCAAAGTGGGTTAAGGTGGTGCAAAATGGAGCAACTGGTGGAGGAGCAGCTCATGTGGCTCATGGCGCGAGGTGAGGAGGGCCGTGGTGAATCCCGACGTCACCAACTTCTTCGGCACCTACACCCCGCGTCTGGACGACAAGGGGCGGCTCTTCCTGCCCGCCAAGTTCCGGCCCCGGCTGGAGCACGGCGTGATCCTCACGCGGGGTCAGGAGCACTGCATCTACGGGTGGACGCCCGAGGCGTTCACGGAGTTCACCGACCGCGTGCGCTCGACGCCGTTCACCAACCGCCAGGCGCGCAACTTCCTGCGGATGCTGTTCTCCGGCGCATCCTCGGAGACGCCGGACAAGCAGGGGAGGATCTCGATCCCTCCCGTGCTGCGGGAGTGGGCGAGCCTGGGCCGCGACTGCACCGTCGTCGGTGCGATGGACCGCATCGAGATCTGGGACTCGCAGCGCTGGGACGAGTTCTCCGCCGAGCAGGAGGACACCTTCGCGGACATGTCCGACGAGGTGATGCCGGGCATCTTCTGACGGTCGCGGGCTCAGATGCCCGCCTGGGTGGATCTGACATCCCTTCCCCGGTGTCAGAACCATGCGGGCGGGGATCTGTCCCCACGACCGGATCGGAACCTGTCCCGCGGTTACGCCGGCAGATCGCCGAGCGCTGCGCCGTCATGGCCGTGTCGCTCGGTGGATCGGCCGCGGTGACCGCGGTGATCGCGCTCGCCCTGGGGTCGCTATGACGCCGGCGCAGCACGTGCCGGTCCTGCGTGAGCGGGTCATCGCACTGCTCGCGCCCGCGATCGAGAAGTCACCCTCCCCGGTGATCGTCGACGCCACGCTCGGCCTCGGCGGACACACCGCATCTCTCCTCGAGCGCTTCGAGCAGCTCCGGGTCGTCGGGATCGACCGCGACCCCGACGCCTTGCGCCGGGCCTCGGAGCGCCTCGCGGCGTTCGGCGATCGATTCGTCGGCGTGCACGCGGTGTACGACGCGATCGACGAGGCCGTGCGCGCCGGAGGAGCGGAACGCGCCGCCGGCGTGCTGTTCGACCTCGGCGTCTCGTCGATGCAGTTGGACCAGGCCGAGCGCGGGTTCGCCTACGCCCAGGACGCGCCGCTGGACATGCGGATGAACCCCGAGGATTCCGTGACGGCCGCCGACGTGCTCAACACGTACGACGCCGCCGACCTGGCGCGCGTACTGCGGGAGTACGGCGAGGAGAAGTTCGCCCGCCGCATCGCCGAGGCCGTGGTGAGAGCGCGCGCCGTCGAGCCGTTCACCACGAGCGCGCGGCTCGTCGACCTCGTCCGCGACGCGATCCCCGCTCCGGCCCGCCGGACCGGGGGACATCCGGCCAAACGGACGTTCCAGGCGTTGCGGATCGAGGTCAACGACGAACTGGGCGCCGTGCGCCGCGCGTTGCCTGCCGCCCTCGCGCACACCGATGTCGGCGGACGTGTCGTCGTGATGGCGTACCACTCGCTCGAGGACCGCATCGTCAAGCGGGTCTTCGCGCAGGCCACGACCTCGACGGCACCGCCGGGGCTCCCGGTCGTGCCGGCCGAGCACGAGGCGAGGTTCCGCCTCGTCACCCGTGGCGCGGAGAAGGCCTCCGACGCCGAGATCGCCGAGAACTCCCGCGCCAAGCCGGTCCGGCTGCGCGCCGTCGAAAGGATCACCGCATGAGCGCCCGAGGCACTGCCGCCGCCCATGCGGGCCGCGCCCTCGTCGCCCGCGGCCAGGAGGTGCGTTCCGCCGGGCTCCGCCTGGTCGCCCCGGTCCGTCAGCGGGCGCACAAGGCGCCCTTCGTCGTGGTCTTGCTCGGGGTGCTGGGTCTTGGACTCGTCGGACTCATCGTGATGAGCACCCTCATGCAAGCTCAGTCGTTCCAGCTCTCCGAACTCTCGCGGGAGTCCGAGAGCCTGCAGATCCAGCGGCAGGCGTTGGAGCGGGAACTGCAGGAGCTCCAGAGCCCGCAGTCCCTCGCCGAGAAGGCCGCGGAGGACGGCATGGTGCCGCCGGCGACGCCGGTGTTCCTGCGCCTCACCGACGGGGCAGTGATCGGCCAGCCGGTCCCCGCCGAGCCGGGAGGTGCGCCGTGACGACCGCGGTGACCCGCCGACGGCTGCGGTTGTGTCTCATCGTGGTGCTCGCGGTGTTCCTGCTGTTCGGGGCACGCCTGTTCCAGATCCAGGGAGTCGACGCCAAGGCGTACGCCGCGATGGCCGTGCAGACCGGAACCGCGACCACGACGGTTCCGGCGCCCCGAGGGGCCATCCTCGACCGCAACGGTGTCGAACTGGCCGCCAACGTCGACGGCCTCACCATCACGGCCGACCCGAGCATGACCGCCGAGCACGCCCCGCAGATCGCGCGCATCCTCTACGAGAAGCTGCCCGAGCACATCGACTACTTCGAGACGATCGAGACGCTGCGCACGCCGGACTCGCGGTTCGTCTACCTCGTGCGTGACCTGCCCGCCTCGGAGGCGACCGAGGCCGTCGAAGCCGTCCGGGACGCCTCCTACACCGGGGTCTTCACCGAGAAGGAAGTGCTGCGCAGCTATCCGGGCGGATCGCTCGCGGCCAACCTCCTCGGCTTCACCGACGCCGAGGGCAAGGGCGTCCAGGGCATCGAGCAGATGTACGACGAGGCGCTCACCGGTACGGACGGTTCGAGCACGTTCGAGGTCTCCTCCACCGGTCAGCGCATCCCGATGGCCGACAGCACCGTCGAGGAGATGGTTCCCGGCACGGCGGTCAAGACGACGATCGATCGCGATCTGCAGTGGTTCGCCGACCAGCGGCTGGCCGAGGTCGTCTCGTCCGCGGGCGCCGACTGGGGCCTCGCGATCACGATGGACGTCAAGACCTGCCAGATCCTGCAGATGTCGCAGTCGCCGACCTTCGACCCCGACGCCCGCACGGGCATCACCGAGCGGAACACCGTCTCGCGTGCCACTCAGACGGTGTACGAGCCGGGCTCGGTGATGAAGCCCGTGACGATGGCAGCGTTGGCCGACCAGGGCCTCATCGACGCCGACTCGAAGATCCGGGTCCCCAGTCAGATGGTCATCGACGGATTCCCGATCGGGGACCACTGGGACCACGGCGAGCTGCAGATGACCGCAGCGGGCGTCATCGCCCAGTCGTCGAACCTCGGCACGATCATCGCGGCGCAGCAGATGGACGACCAGACCTTCCACGACTACTTGAGCAGGTTCGGATTCGGTTCGACCACCGGGATCGAGCTGCCCGGGGAGTCGGCCGGCATCCTCGCCCCCGCTGACGGCTGGACCGACGCCAAGCACGCGACGACCTCGTTCGGCCAGGGCATCTCGGTCACGGCTGTGCAGATGATGCGTGCCCTCGGGGCCATCGCCAACGACGGCGTGGCCTGCGACCCCACCGTCGTCGAGTCCACCATCGCGCCGGACGGCACCGAGACGCCGAACGAGCCGGGCGAATCCACCCGGGTCGTGTCCTCGGACGCCGCGGCGCAGGTGACCCGGATGATGGAGGCCGTCACGGCTGACGACGGGACGGCACCGGCGGCCCAGATCCAGGGGTACCGGGTGGCCGGCAAGACCGGCACGGCGTGGCGGGTCAACCCCGACACCGGCCGCTACGTGCGGGGACAGAACACGGTCTCCTTCGCCGGTTTCGCCCCTGCCGACAAGCCCCGATTCCTCACCTACATCGTCATCGACAAACCGCCGGCCAATGCCGGCGGCGGCTCCCTCGCCGGCCCGGTGTTCCACGACATCATGTCGATGACGCTGGAGCGGTTCGGCGTCACGCCGACCGGTTCCGCGCCCCCCAAGGTCGAGCAGTACTGGTGACCGGCGCCCGGGCGGTGTGCCCGAGCATGACGCAGTAGGTTGGTGGACGTGGAGGAAGCGTCGATGAGAGTACGACCGCGGGCGCTGCCGCACCGTTCGCTGCGGTCCATCGCCCGACAGTTGGGCGCCCGGGCCTTCGGCGAGGCGGAGGTGACCGGGCTTAGCCTCAACACCTCCGATGTGGTCGCCGGAGACCTCTACGCGGCCCTTCCCGGCTCGACGACGCACGGCGGGCGCTACGCCCCGCAGGCCGTGAGCGAAGGGGCCGTCGCCGTACTCACCGACGCCGCCGGCCTGCAGTGCGTGCCCGACGACACCCCGTACATCGTGCTCGAGGATCCGCGCGCCGCGCTTCCCGAGCTCGCGGCCGAGCTGTACGACCACCCGAGCAAGGCCTTCACGACGATCGGCATCACCGGCACGCAGGGCAAGACCACCAGCACCTACCTCGCCGAGGCCGCGCTGGGCGCAGAGCGCAGCGCCGTCATCGGCACGATCGGTACGCGCGTCGGCGGGGTGCCGGCCCGCTCCGCGCTGACGACACCCGAGGCTCCCGCCTTGCAGGCGCTCTTCGCCGTGATGCGTGAGGAGGAGATCGAGGTGTGCGCGATGGAGGTGTCGAGCCACGCACTCGCCCAGGGGCGGGTGGACGGCTTCGTCTTCGACGTCGGGGTGTTCCTCAACCTCGGCCGCGACCACCTCGACTTCCACGCCGACATGGAGGAGTACTTCGCCGCCAAGGCGAGCCTGTTGACCTCGGCCCACGCGCACTCCGGTGTCGTCGTGGTCGACGACGAGTACGGACGCCGGCTCGCGACGGGAGCGACCGTGCCGATCACGACGGTCTCGACGCGGGGTGAACCGGCCGACTGGCGCGCCGTCGACATCGTCGCGCTTCCGCACGGCACCGAAGCCCGACTGCTGGGCCCCGAGGCCGTCGAGGTCGAGCTCTTCGTCCCGCTGCCGGGTGCCTTCAACGTCGCCAACGCCGCGGCCGTCCTCGCGGCGTTGACCGTGCAGGGTCACGACCCGCACGAGATCGCGCGCGGCATCGCGGAGAGCCCCGGCGTCCCGGGACGGATGGAGCGGGTCGACGCCGGCCAGGATTTCACCGCCGTGGTCGACTACGCGCACAAACCCGACGCCGTCGTCGCGGTGCTCGATGCGCTGCGTCCGGTGACGCCGGGGCGGATCATCGTCGTCATCGGAGCAGGTGGCGACCGCGACCACGGCAAGCGACCACTCATGGGCGCGGCCGCCGCGCGGCACGCCGACGTCGTCATCGTCACCGACGACAATCCGCGCACCGAGGAACCGGCCGCGATCCGTGCCGCCGTCCTGCGCGGTACACGCAAGGAGAGCGCGACGGTCATGGAGATCGGCGGGCGTCAGGCGGCCATCGCCGAGGCCGTCACGATGGCCGGGCCGGGTGACACCGTGGTGGTGGCCGGTAAGGGGCACGAGCGCGGGCAGGAGATCGCCGGGGTCGTGCACCCGTTCGACGACCGCGACGTCCTGCGTGCGTGTCTGGAGGCGCGCGCGTGATCGCCGGGCTCACTCTGGGCGAGGTCGCCCGCGTGACAGGCGGGCGGCTCGCGGGAGTCTCCGCCGATGCCGTGGTCACCGGGCCCGTGGTCATCGACTCGCGCCAGGTCCGGGCCGGCGCGCTGTTCGCCGCCTTGCCGGGGGAGCGCGTCGACGGGCACGACTACGCGGCCTCGTCGATCCAGGACGGCGCGGTCGCCGTCGTGGCAGCGCGCGAGGTCGGCGTGCCCGCGATTCTCGTCGAGGACGTCACTGTCGCCCTGGCCGATCTCGCCCGCCACGTCCTCAGCCGTCTCCGCGAGAACGGGACGTTGACCGTCGTCGGCGTCACCGGTTCAGCCGGCAAGACCAGCGTCAAGGACATGCTCAACGCGGTGTTCAGCGCCGCCGGTGCGACGGTCGCGCCACAGGGGTCCTTCAACAATGAGCTCGGCGTTCCCCTGACCGTGCTCCGCGCCGCCGAGGACACCCGGTACCTCGTGGTGGAGATGGGGGCCCGCGGCGTGGGACACATCGCGCACCTGTGCCGCATCGCACCGCCGGACGTCGGTGTGGTGCTCAACGTGGGCTCGGCCCATGCCTCGGAGTTCGGCTCGCCCGCAGCGACCGCGCAAGCCAAGGGCGAACTCATCGAAGCTCTGCCGCCTTCGGGCACCGCGGTGCTCAACGCCGACGACCCGCTCGTCGCGGCGATGGCGGTACGCAGCGACGCGGAGGTGGTCACCTTCGGTGCCGCCGGCAACGACGTCCGCTTCCTCGACGCCCCGGAGCTCGACGCCGACGGCCACCCGCACCTGCGCGTGCTGGTCGACGACCAGGAGATCGACCTGACCGTGCCGCAGCTGGGCGAGCACCAGGTGGTCAACGCCGCGGCGGCGCTGGCCGCTGCCCGGGCGTCAGGAGTCGCCACGGCGCTCGCCGCCCGGGCGCTCGCCGGGGCGTCCGCCGGCTCGCCCATGCGGATGGAGCGCCACGTGCGCGCCGACGGGTTGACGGTGCTCAACGACGCCTACAACGCCAATCCGGAGTCCACTGCCGCCGCGCTGCGGACCCTCGCGACCGTCGCTCCCGGCGATCGCGGCATCGCCGTGCTTGGTGCGATGCTCGAGCTGGGGGACCGGAGCGATGAGCACCATGAGGCGATCGGGCGGCTCGCGGCCTCGCTGGGCGTGGGACGCGTGCTGGTGGTGGGCGACGAGGCGGCCGCGATCGCCCGAGGCGCAGGATCGATCGCCGAGGTCGTCCCGACAGCCGACGCCGCCATCCGTAGACTCGTCCCTAGTCTGCGGGCGGACCAGGTGGTGCTTGTGAAAGCATCGAGGGGCGAACGACTCGAACGTGTCGCCCAGGCTCTGCTCGCAGACTGATGTCGTCACCCACCGAAAGGAAGCCCTTGCCGTGCTTGCCGTCCTGATCGCCGGTGCCATCGGTATGCTCGGCACCCTCATCGGGACGAGATTCGCCATCCAGGTGCTCGTGGCCAAGGGCTATGGCCAGCTGATCCGCGACGACGGACCCACCTCGCACCACACCAAGCGCGGGACCCCGACGATGGGCGGTCTCGTCATCATCATCTCCGTGCTGCTGGCCTATCTCGTCGCCAAGCTCGCCACCGGGTTCACGCCCAGCGCGTCGGCGCTCCTCCTGCTCTTCCTCTTCGCCGGGCTGGGCGCCATCGGCTTCCTCGACGACTACATCAAGATCTCCAAGCAACGCTCCCTCGGTCTGCGCAGCAAGGCCAAGATGATCGGTCAGATCGCCGTCGGCCTGATCTTCGCGATCCTCGCCATCCGGTGGGAGGACGAGACCGGACAGACGCCGATCAATCACGCGGTGTCGTTCACCCGCGACATTCCCGGTTGGACGCTTCCGACCGTCGTGCTCGTCCTGTGGGTGCTCGTGCTCATCGCCGGTACGTCGAACGGCGTCAACCTCACCGACGGCCTGGACGGTCTGGCCACGGGTGCCTCGGCGATGGTCTTCGCCGCGTACGTGGTCATCAACATCTGGCAGTTCAACCAGAACTGCGCCTATGAGAACGCGCCCGGCTGCTACGAGGTGCGCGACCCCCTCGACCTCGCGGTGGTGGCCTCGGCGCTGACGGGGGCGTGTTTCGGCTTCCTGTGGTGGAACACCTTCCCGGCCAAGATCTTCATGGGCGACACGGGCTCACTCTCGCTCGGCGGGGCGATGGCCGGCTTCGCGCTCATGACCCGCACCGAGCTGCTGCTCGTCGTGCTCGGCGGATTGTTCGTCATCATCACCTTGTCGGTCATCGTGCAGGTCGGGTACTTCAAGCTGTCGGGCGGCAAACGCATCTTCCGCATGGCGCCCCTGCAACATCACTTCGAGCTCAAGGGCTGGGCCGAGATCACGATCGTCGTCCGGTTCTGGATCATCAGCGGGTTGTGCGTCGCAGCGGCGATGGGCATCTTCTACTGGGAGTGGGTCCGTCTCGCATGAGCGGTGAGCGCAAGGACGTGTCCTCGCTCGGTCGCGAATCGTCGTGGGAGGGCGTGCGCGCGGTGGTCGCCGGCTTCGGCGTGAGCGGATTCTCGGCGGCCGACACCCTGACCCATCTGGGCGCCGAGGTCATCGCCGTCGACGAGTCCGAAGGCGATCGGGAGCGTCGCGAGAAGGCCACCCTGCTGCAGATCCTCGGCGCCGACGTGCGCCTGGGGGAGGGGGCGACCGCCACCCTTCCCGACGACGTCGACCTCGTCGTCACCTCGCCCGGATGGCGACCGAGCACGCCGCTGCTCATGCAGGCCGCCGACCGCCGGATCCCGGTGTGGGGCGACGTCGAGCTCGCCTGGCGGTTACGCGGACCGGACGCGGCTCCGTGGCTCGTGGTCACCGGCACCAACGGCAAGACGACCACGGTCCAGATGCTGGAGTCCATCCTCCTCGCGGCCGGCCGACGGGCCCGCGCCGTGGGCAACGTGGGCACACCGGTGCTCGAGGCCGTCATGGACCCCGCCGGGTACGACGTCCTCGCCGTGGAACTGTCGAGCTTCCAGCTGCACTGGACCAGCTCGATGTCGCCCGAATCGGCAGCCGTCCTCAACATCGCACCGGACCATTACGACTGGCACGGGGGAGCGGAGCCGTACACGGCCGCCAAGGGCCGCGCCTACGAGCACGTGCAGCGCGCCTGCGTCTACAACGTCGCCGATCCCCAGACGCGCCGCCTCGTCGAGGAGGCCGACGTCGTCGAAGGGGCGCGGGCGATCGGGTTCACCCTCGGCATCCCCGGTTTGAGCGAACTCGGCATCGTCGACGGGCTGCTCGCCGACCGGGCCTTCGTGGAGAACCGCGCGGAGCAGGCCGCGGAACTGGGCTCGGTGTCCGACCTGTACTCCGACGCCTCGCACGTCGTCGCCAACGCGCTCGCTGCCGCGGCGCTGGCCCGGGCCCACGGGGTGGAGCCGAAGGCGGTCCGCGACGGACTGCGGACCTTCCGACCCGGTCCGCACCGGGTCGCGGAGGTGGCGTCGATCGGCGACGTGCGGTATGTCGACGACTCCAAGGCCACCAACCCGCACGCCGCGCTGGCCTCGCTCCAGGCGGTACCGCGTGCGGTGTGGATCGCGGGCGGACTGGCCAAGGGAGCGACCTTCGACGACCTCGTGACCCAGGCGCGCGACCGGCTGCGTGCCGTGGTCCTCATCGGCCGCGACCGGGCCGTGATCGCCGACGCGCTCACGCGACACGCGCCCGAAGTCCCCGTGCTGGAGGTCGAGACGGGACAGGATGACCTCATGGATCGCGTGGTCGAGGTCGCCTCGTCGCTGGCGGACGCCGGCGACACGGTGCTGTTGGCCCCGGGCTGCGCCTCCATGGACCAGTTCACCGACTACGCGCATCGCGGTGAGGCGTTCACGGACGCCGTACGACGGCTCGCCGAGCGCGCGTAGTCCCGACCCTTCCTTCCCCACCCCCGCTCGCCGAAGGATCTGCCCATGAGCATTTCGGCACCCCGTCGGTCCACGTCGGCGCTCGACGCCGTCCGCCAGGTGCTCTCGCGCCCACTGGCGTCGTATCAGATCGTCCTCGGGCTCACCGCGATCCTGCTCGGCCTCGGGCTCATCATGGTGCTCAGCGCCAGCTCGGTGTACGCGCTGCGCCTCTTCGACAACTCCTTCTACGTGGTCAGCCGCCAGGCGGTCTTTGCGGTACTCGGGGTGATCGGCTTCGTCGCGGTGCTGCGGCTGCCGTGGAACGTGCTCCGCGCCCTCGTCCGGCCCGCGCTGCTCGGCACCGTGGTGCTCATCGGTCTGACCTTCACCCCGCTCGGCGTCGAGATCAACGGCAACCGCAACTGGCTGCCGCTGTTCGCCGGGATCAGCGTCCAGCCGTCGGAGCTCGCCAAACTGGCGCTCGTGCTGTGGATCGCCGACCTCTACGCCCGCCGGTACAAGTACCTCGGGACACCGCGGTACATCCTCACCCCGATGGTCCCGATCGCCGGTGCCGTCGCGGCCCTCGTCGTGGCCCAGAAGGATCTCGGCACCGCGCTCGTGCTGTTCGCCGTCATCGTCGGCATGCTGTGGGTGGCGGGCCTGCCCGGCCGGCACATGTGGTTCATGGTGCTCGCCCTCGGAGTCGTGCTGATCTTCTTCGTCGCCACGGCGCCGCACCGCATCACCCGGCTGCTCAGCTTCCTCGATCCCACGGCGGATCCCGAGGGTGCCGGGCACCAGTCGATCAAGGCCATGATGGCGTTCGCCCGCGGTGGGTTCTGGGGAGTCGGGCTCGGCGGCAGCCGGCAGAAGTGGGGCGCTCTGCCCGAGGCGCACAACGACTTCATCCTCGCCGTGATCGGCGAGGAGCTCGGTCTGGCCGGCACGCTGGTCCTGTTGAGTCTGTTCGGCATGCTGGGCTTCGTCGGCTTCCGGATCGCGATGCGCAGCCGTGACCGCTTCGCGCGGTACGCCGCTGCCGGGATCACGATCTGGCTGCTGGCGCAGGCGATCATCAACGTCGGCATGGTGCTCGGTCTGCTGCCGGTCATCGGCATCCCGTTGCCGCTCATCTCGTACGGAGGTTCCAGCCTGCTCGCGACACTCCTGGGCATGGCGTTCTTGGCCAAGTGCGCCACGACGGAGCCCGGTGCGGCTCAGGCATTGGCCGCGAGCCGACGTCAGCGACGTCGCAGCAGCAAGAAGTAGACGATGACGATGCGCGTTCTCCTCGCCGGCGGAGGCACCGCCGGCCACACCTCACCCTTGCTCGCCACCGCCGCGGTCCTCCGCGAGGCCGGCGACACCATCGTGTGCCTCGGCACGCCTCGCGGCCTCGAGGTCGACCTCATCCCGCGCGCCGGGTACGACCTCGAGCTCGTACCGCCCGTGCCGTTGCCGCGCCGCCCCAACGCCGACCTGGTGAAGCTGCCGATCCGGCTGCGGGCCACGGTCAAGGCCACGCTCGGCGTGCTCGACCGTGTGCAGCCCCAGGTCGTCGTCGGATTCGGTGGCTACGTCTCGGTGCCGGCCTATCTCGCCGCGCGCCGGCGCCGGATTCCGATCGTCGTGCACGAGGGCAATGCCCTGGCGGGAATCGCCAACAAGCTGGGGGCGCGGTTCACCACGCATGTCGCCACGAGCTTCCCCGACACCGAACTGCCGCACGGCGAGTACGTCGGGCTCCCGATCCGCCGCGAGATCGCCACGCTGGACCGCGAGGCGCGTCGTGCCGAGGCGCGCGCGTTCTTCGACCTCGAGCCGGAGCTGCCGACGATCCTCGTGACCGGCGGCTCTCAAGGAGCTCGCCGGATCAATCAGGCGATGGCGGCAGCGGCGCCGGCGCTGGCCGCGGCCGGGGTGCAGGTCCTTCATGCCGCGGGACGGCCCGAGGAGGTGCCCGTCGCATCCGCCGCAGGTCAGGCCCCGTACCGCGTGCTGAACTTCATCGAGCGCATGGACCTGGCCTATGCGGCGGCGGATCTCATCGTCTGCCGTTCGGGGGCCAACACGGTCACCGAGGTGGCCGCCGTCGGGCTCCCGGCCGCGTTCGTGCCGCTCCCGATCGGCAACGGCGAGCAGGCCCTCAATGCGCACCCGGTCGTCGAGGCCGGGGGCGGCCTGCTCATCGACGACGCGGCGTTCACCGCCGCGTGGGTCGAGAACGCGGTCGTGCCGTTGGTCACCGATGCGGTCCGGCTGGCCGAGATGTCGCGCGCGGCTTCGGACATCGTGCGGGCGGACGCGGCCGAGCGGCTGGCCGCCATGATCCACGCGGCGGGGGCGGAGCGGTGAGGATCGCGTTCCCCGACGAGGTGCCCCCGGCCGAGCAACTCGGCACCGTGCACTTCGTCGGCGTCGGCGGAGCCGGGCTGTCGGCCATCGCCCGCATCATGGCGCAGCGCGGCGTCCGCGTGCAGGGCTCCGACGCCCGGGAGTCCGCGGTGATCGAGGCCCTGCGCGCCGAGGGCATCACCTGCTTCGTGGGCCAGGACGCCGCCCACCTCGACGGCGTGGACACCGTGGTCGCGAGCACGGCCGTGCGCGAGGACAACCCCGAGATCATCGCGGCTCGCCGGCGCGGGCTGCGGCTGTGGCCCCGCTCGGCCGGACTCGCCTCGCTGATGACACCGCCCATCACCACGGTCGCCGTCGCCGGCACCCACGGCAAGACCACCACCACCGGGATGCTGACGTGCGCGCTGGTCGGCGCCGGGGCGGACCCGTCGTTCGCCATCGGCGCGGAGGTGCCGGCACTCGGCACCAATGCCCGTGCCGGTGCCGATCCGGTCTTCCTCGTCGAGGCGGACGAGAGCGACGGCGCGTTCTTGCACTACGCGCCGGCCGGAGCGATCGTCACCAACGTCGACGCCGATCATCTCGACATGTGGGGCAGTGTCGAAGCGTACGAGCAGGCCTTCGACGACTTCGTCGCCACGGTGGGCCGCTTCCTCGTCCTCAATGCCGAGGACCCGGGTGCGAAGCGGATGGCCGAGCGGGCACGCGCGGCCGGCCTGCAGGTCGTCACCGTCGGGTTCGACCCCGGTGCCGCGGACATCGCGGGCACCGATCTGCGCGTCGAGGGCCCCACGACGCAGCTGCAGGTCGTGATGGACGGCGAGACGTACCAGCTCGACCTCCTGGTCCCCGGACGGCATTACGCGCTCGATGCCCTGCTCGCCCTCGCAGCGGGTCGGGCCCTGGGCTACCCGGTCGCTCCGCTCGTCGCCGGACTCGGTACGTACCGGGGCGCGGCGCGCCGGATGGAGTACAAGGGCGAGGCCGGCGGAGTGCGGGTGTATGACTCGTACGCGCACCATCCCACGGAGCTGGCAGCCGATCTCGCCGCGGCGCGCGCACTGGCAGGGGAGTCCCGCCTCGTCGCGGTGTTCCAACCGCATCTGGTGAGCCGTACGCGGATCTTCGGCAGCCAGATGGGGCGCGCCCTCTCGGTCGCCGACGACGTGGCGGTCCTGGACATCTACGTCGCCCGTGAAGACCCCGACCCTCAGGTCACGGCTCGACTCGTCGTCGACGCGGTGGACGGGCCGCCCGCCCGCGCCATCGGTGCGGTGGCTGCGGCCCCGGCCGCGCTGGCCGCGTCCGTGCGTCCTGGCGACGTCGTCGTGACCCTGGGGGCCGGCGACGTCACGGACGTGGGCCCGGCGCTGCTGTCGCTGCTGGAGACCGGCGGTGAGTGACGCCTTCGCGGCCAAGCTCAAGCAGCGCCGCCGGCGTCGATGGATTCGGGTGCTGCTCGCCGTGCTCGTGCTAGCGCTGATCGGCACCGGCGTCTGGGCCGTCTGGTTCTCCGGGCTCCTGGTGGCGCAGAAGGTCCGCGTCACCGGACTGGAGCACCTCACCGAGGAACAGGTGCTGCAAGCCGCAGACGTCCCGCTGGGCGCCCCGCTGGCGCGGCTCGACACGGAGGCCGTCCAGCAGCGCGTCCGCGAGCTGGTGCCGGTCCGGCGTGCGGACGTCTCCCGGTCCTGGCCCGAGACGGTAGTCATCACCGTCACCGAGCGCTCACCGGCCGCCTGGATCAGTCGCGACAACCGCCCCTGGGAGGTCGACGCCGAGGGCGTGATCTTCCTGCCGGTCGACTCGCCGGAGGCCGGGCTCCCGGAGCTGCGGGTGGACGCGGAGGACGCCGACACGGTCGCCGCGGCGGCTCGTGTCGCCCACGACCTGCGCGACACCGACCCCGCGCTGGCCGCTCAGGTGGCCGCGATCGGCGCCGAGACCCAGGACTCGGTCGAACTCGCGCTCCTGGACGGCCGGACGGTCGTCTGGGGGAGCGCGACCGATCCGGGGGCGAAGATCCGCGTCCTGAAGGTGCTGCTCGACGTGCCCGCGGGCGTCTACGACGTGAGCGTGCCCACCCGCCCGACGACGCGCGACTGAATTGCCGCCGCGACGCGCGGCGTGTTGGCCGGGTTCGCCCGGGTAGCCCGCCTAAAGTCATGTCATGTCACGAGGTTGACATAACTATAAGCCTCTACCTCAGGGTTAAGGTTTCGGGTCTCGGCCCCACGAGAGCATTCACGAGCGAAGGGCAAGCAGCATGGCGGTTCAGAACTACCTCGCGGTGATCAAGGTTGTCGGCATCGGTGGTGGCGGCGTCAACGCGGTCAACCGCATGATCGAGGTCGGCCTCAAGGGTGTCGAGTTCATCGCCATCAACACCGATGCCCAGGCGCTGCTGATGAGCGACGCCGACGTCAAGCTCGACGTCGGTCGCGACTCCACGCGCGGACTGGGCGCGGGAGCCAATCCCGAGATCGGGCAGAAGGCGGCCGAGGACCACGCCGACGAGATCGAGGCGGCGCTCAAGGGCGCCGACATGGTCTTCGTCACCGCGGGGGAGGGCGGTGGCACCGGCACCGGAGGCGCGCCGGTCGTCGCCCGGATCGCCCGTTCGCTCGGCGCACTCACCATCGGCGTCGTCACGCGCCCGTTCAAGTTCGAAGGACGCAACCGCTCCAACCAGGCCGACCACGGGATCCAGCGCCTGCGCGAAGAGGTCGACACGCTCATCGTCATCCCCAACGATCGACTGCTCTCGATCAGCGACCCCAACGTGAGCCTCCTCGACTCGTTCCGGCAGGCCGATCAGGTGCTCTACCAGGGCGTGTCGGGCATCACCGACCTCATCACGACGCCGGGCCTGATCAACCTCGACTTCGCCGACGTCAAGTCGGTCATGAGCGACGCGGGGTCCGCCCTCATGGGCATCGGTTCGGCGCGCGGTGAGCACCGGGCGGCCGTCGCCGCCGAGATGGCGGTCTCCAGCCCGTTGCTCGAGGCGTCCATCGAAGGTGCCCGCGGCGTCCTGCTCTCGATCGCCGGCGGCTCCGACCTGGGGCTCTTCGAGATCAACGAGGCGGCCGGCCTGGTGAGCGACGCCGTCCACCCGGACGCGAACATCATCTTCGGCGCGGTCATCGACGACTCGCTCGGCGACGAGGTGCGGGTCACCGTCATCGCCGCGGGCTTCGACGGTGGCGAACCCAAGGCGCGCGACGCCTCGCAGCCGGCGCTGCTCAAGGGCGAAACGCCGCAGCAGAACGCCGCCCCCGGCGCCGCGCCTGCTGCCGAGCAGCAGGCTCCGGAGCAGCCGTCGCGACCCGAACCGAGCGCGCCGACCCCGCCGCCGGCCGCTTCGCCCGAGCCCCGCCCGGTTCCGGCCTCGCAGAGCGACTTCAACGACGGGCTCGACGTCCCGGACTTCTTGCGCTGACGGTGTTCTGGTTCCGCGAACAGTACGGGCGGGCCGAGTTGGCGTTCACCGACGGCTCGAGCGATCTCGCGCCGCCCGACCGAGGGCTGCGCGAGATCCCGGCTGCCTTCGGTGTCGAACGGGTCGCGATCATGCGCCAGGTGCACGGCGCAGCCGTCGCCCTCGCCGATCCTGACGCCGTCCCGACGGCCGACGCCCTGCTGCTCGACCGGCCGGGCGTCGCCGCCGTGGTTCGCGTCGCCGACTGCGTCCCGGTGGTGCTAGCCGACGCGACGGCGCCGCTCGGTGCGGTCGTGCACGCCGGCCGGGTCGGCATGGCCGAAGGCGTCATCGCCGCCGCGGTCGGGGCACTGCGCGATCGCGGCGCGCAGCAGGTGCGCGCGTGGATCGGGCCGCACGCCTGCGGTTCCTGCTACGAGGTTCCCGAGGCGATGGCGCACGAGGTCGACGCGCTCGTGCCCGGTACCGCCGCCACGACCTCCTGGGGAACGCACTCGCTCGACCTGGGTGCCGGGGTCGCTGCGCAACTGCGGGCGCTCGATGTCGCCCACACCGCCGTCGGCGGCTGCACCATCGAGGACGAACGCTTCCACTCCTATCGTCGTCAGGGCGCGGCCGCCGGTCGCTTCGGCGCGGTCCTCGCGCTCCGTGAGGCAGGAGACGCGGCATGACGCGCCGAGCAGAGCTCGCGGCCCGGCTCGAGGCCGTCGAGCAGCAGATCGCCCAGGCCTGCGCCGCGGCCGGGCGCGAGCGCGACGAGATCACGCTCGTGGCCATCACCAAGACCTACCCCGCTTCGGACGTCGCGCTGCTCGCCGATCTCGGTGTCACTGACGTGGGGGAGAACCGGCACCCCGAGGCCCGCGACAAGCTCGAGGAGTTCGAGCAGCTGCTTCCGGCCGGTGCGGCACCTCCGCGAATGCACTTCGTCGGCGGGCTGCAGACCAACAAGGCCGGGGCGGTGGCGCGCTACGCCGACGTCGTCCACAGTGTCGACCGGCCGAAGCTGGCCCGCTCGCTGGCTCGCGGTGCCGAGGCTGCGGGGCGGGTCCTGGACTGCCTCGTGCAAATCGATTTCGGCGGCGACGACGCCGGCCGGGCCGGTGTGCTGCCCGAGGGCGTCGACGACCTGGCCGACCTCATCGCGGCATCGGACAGTCTGCGGCTGCGCGGCGTCATGACCGTGGCGCCGCTCGGGCAGGACCCCGAACCTCATTTCGCCCACTTGGCCGAGATCGCGGAGCGCATACGGACCCGCCACGAGACGGCCGACATCATCTCAGCGGGGATGAGCGGGGACTTCGCCGCGGCGGTGCGCCACGGCGCGACACACCTGCGCATCGGGCGTTCGATCCTCGGTGAACGGCCCCCGCTGCAGTAACCTCGCACTAGACCATCTCGCAACGACACTGACGGAGTAGCCATGGCAGGCGCAATGCGGAAAGTCGGAGAGTATCTCGGCCTCGTCGAACAGGCCGACTTCGGTTCCGATGAGGACGACTACACCGAGCCCGCACCGGCTCCGGTGCGGACGTCGCCGCGCGCTGTGCCGTCGGCTCCCGCCGCGCAGCAGACCTTCCGTCCCGCGGTGCGCCCGGTCGCCGACCTGGATCAGCACCGTGCGGCGGCCATGACGGGCGCCGATCTGTCGCGGATCGAGACGGTCACTCCGCACACGTACAACGACGCCCGCACGATCGGCGAGCATTTCCGCTCCGGCGTCCCGGTCATCATGAACCTCTCGGACATCAGCGACGACGACGCCAAACGCCTCGTCGATTTCGCCGCCGGACTGGTGTTCGCAGTGCGCGGCTCCCTCAACCGCATCACGGCCAAGGTCTTTCTCTTGTCCCCGGAGAGCATCATGGTCTCCGAAGAGGACAAGCAGGCCATCGTTGCCGGTGGCTTCTACAACCAGAGTTGATTCATGGCACCAGCCGTAGGCGAAGCGATCTGGTTCATCCTCCAGATCGCCATTTTGCTCGTCATCGCTCGCTTCATCGTCGACTGGGTGCAGGTGCTGGCCCGGCAGTGGCGCCCCACCGGGTTCGTCGCGGTGATCTGCGAGGCGATCTATACCGTGACCGACCCACCGTTGCGCGCCCTGCGCAAGGTGATCCCGCCCGTGCGCCTCGGCCAGGTCATGCTCGACCTGTCACCGATGGTGCTGCTCATCGCTTTGATCATCCTGCAGGCGGTGCTGCCGAACCTGTTCTACTAGGCTGATCGCTACGTCGTACCGCCAATGTGCCGGGCGCGTAGCGGCCCTGCACTGCGACAGAGTACGGTGGATATGTTGTGACTGATCGACTTGTGACCACGAACCTAGAGGTGAACCGATGCCGCTGACGCCGGAGGACGTGCGCGAAAAGCGTTTCACAGCCGTAAGGCTGCGTGAAGGCTATGACATGGGCGAGGTCGATCAGTTCCTCGACGAGGTCGAAGCCGAACTCGAACGCTTGCTCGCCGAGAACGCCGAGCTGCGCAGCAAGCTCGAGAGCGCGGGCGGCCCCGCCGCCACTCCGGCTGCCGAGCAGACCCGCTTGCAGGTGAGTCAGCCCGCCGAGCCGGTCAAGGCCCCCGAGCCCGAACCGGAGCCGGAGCCCGAACCGGAGCCGGTCAAGGCCCCCGAGCCCGCGGCCGCTCCCGAGGCCCCCAAGGTCACGACGGTCAGCGAGGCGTCGGTCGCAGCGGCCCGTCTGCTGGAGATCGCCTCCACGAACGCCGACCAGCTCATGGAGTCGGCCAAGGAGGAGGCCGACAAGCTCCTCACCGACGCGCGCACCGAGGCCGAGCGCCTCGAGACCGAGTCCAAGGAGAAGGCCGAGCGCCTCGAGGCCGTGGCGCGCATGCGCGCGCACAAGCTCGATGAGGAGACCAACCAGCGTCGTCAGCAGGCGCTCGCCGATATCGAGCGTCAGCGCCAGGAGCTGCAGACCGAGGTCGACCACCTCCGGGCCTACGAGCGCGAGTACCGGGCGCGGCTCAAGGCCTACTTCGAGAACCAGCTCAAGCAGCTCTCGGAGCAGGAGAACATCGAGCCCACCTCCCAGGTGCGCCGCGGCGGCAACCGCATCCTCGCCGCCGACGACATCGCATCGACTCCGGTCGAGGGCGACAAGAGCTGAGACTTTCGGTTCGAACGAGAGCGGCCCCCCACCACAGGTGGGGGGCCGCTCTCGTTCGAACCGGTGATCCCGGCCCGCGCTCACACCCGGCTGAGGGCGAAGACGACGTCGAGATCGTCGTCGCGCACGGCGTCGCCGGCGGCGGTGACGGAGGCGTCCTCGTCGAGCGTCGTGGCCAGCACCTCCTCGGCGATCGCGTCGGTATGAGCGCGGACGGCATCGGCGGTCGCCGCGCCGGCCGACCAGCGGACCGCGATGCGGTCGGTGATCTCCAGACCGGCGTTCTTGCGCGCCTCCTGCAGAGCACGGACGATCTCGCGCGCGAGGCCGGCCTGACGCAACTCGTCGTCGAGGTCCAGATCGAGCGCGACCGTCTCGCCCTGCTCGTTGACGACCGCCCAGCCCTCGCGCGGACGTTCCGAGACGATGACGTCGTCGGGGCCGATCTGCGCGTCCTCGCCCTCTACGGTGAGCGTGACGCTCGTGCCAGTCGCCGACATCTGGGCGAGCTGCGCCGGATCGGCGGCCGCGATGGCGGCGGCGACCTTGGGGGTCTGCTGACCGAACCGCTTACCGAGTGCCCGGAAGTTGGCCTTCGCCGTGTAGTCGACGAGATCCCCGCCCGCGGCGGCGAGTGAGTCGACGGTGCGGACATTGAGCTCCTCGCACACCTCGGCGCGCAGGTCCTCGCCGAGCGCGTCGTAGTGCGCGGAGCCGACTAGTGCGCGGCGCAGCGGCTGACGTGTGCGGATCTTGGCTTCGGCCCGGGCGGCGCGACCGAGCTCGGTGACCCGCCGGGCCAGCTCGACCCGCTCGGCGAGTCCGTGCTCGACCAGCGCCGAGTCCGCGGCAGGCCAGTCGGCCAGGTGCACCGAACGCGGAGCGTCCGGCGTCACGGGCACGATGAGGTCCTGCCAGACCCGCTCGGCGATGAACGGAACGAGCGGAGCGAGGAGCCGGGTCACGACCTCGAGCACCTCGTGCAGGGTCGCCAGGGCGGCGGTGTCGCCGCGCCAGAAGCGCTTGCGGGAGCGGCGGACGTACCAGTTCGACAGGTCGTCGACGAAGGCTGCGAGCTGCTGACCGGCACCCTGTGTGTCGAAATCGTCGAGCGCGGTCGTCACGCCGTCGACGAGGCGGTGCGTCTGGGACACGAGCCAGCGATCGAGCACCGGACGGTCGGCGACCGGCGGGACGTCACCGGACTGCGGCGACCAGCCCTCGGCACGCGCGTAGAGCGCCTGGAACGCGACGGTGTTCCAGTAGGTGAGCAGCACCTTGCGCACGATCTCGGTCAGCGCCGTGTCGCCGATCCGCCGGGCGGACCACGGCGAGCCCGAGCACGCCATGAACCAGCGCAGGGCGTCGGCGCCGTGCTCGTCCATGAGCGGCATGGGCAGCAGGATGTTGCCCAGGTGCTTGCTCATCTTCTTGCCGTCCTCAGCCAGGATGTGGCCGAGACACACGACGTTCTCGTAGCTGTTGTGGCCGAACACGAGGGTGCTGACGGCCATGAGCGAGTAGAACCAGCCGCGGGTCTGGTCGATCGCCTCGCAGATGTACTGGGCCGGGAACGCCTGCTCGAAGCGCTCCTTGGAGCCGGGCACGTGCGGGTAGCCCCACTGCGCGAACGGCATCGACCCGGAGTCGAACCACGCGTCGATGACCTCGGGGACGCGGCGGTACGTGCCGGGCTCGCCGTCGATCGTGAAGGTCACCTCGTCGATGTACGGACGATGCGGATCCAGCTCGGACAGGTCTCGGCCGGTCAGCTCCGAGAGCTGGGCCAGCGATTCGACGCACACGAGCTTGGTCGGGTCGGCGTCGTTGCGCCAGATCGGCAGGGGAGTGCCCCAGTACCGGTTCCGCGAGAGGGCCCAGTCGATGTTGTTCTCGAGCCAGTCGCCGTAGCGGCCGTGCTTGACGGTGTCGGGGTACCACGTCGTGGCCTCGTTGGCAGCGAGCAGTTCGTCCTTGCGCGCCGTGGTGCGCACATACCAGGCCGGGAGGGCGAAGTACATGAGCGGCGTGTGGCAGCGCCAGCAGTGCGGGTAGGAGTGCTCGTAGTCGAGCTTGGCGTACAGCAGTCCCCGCTCTCGCAGCGAGTCGACGAGGGCGGTGTCGGCGTCCTTGAAGAACTGCCCGCCCACCAGCGGCACCGTGGGCTCGAAGTGGCCGTCGGTGCTGATCGGGTTGACGATCGGGAGCCCGTACGAGCGGCACACCGCCATGTCGTCGGCGCCGAAGGCGGGCGACTGGTGCACCAGGCCCGTGCCGTCGTCGGTGGTGACGTACTCGGCGACCACGACGAAGTGCGCGGACTCGGGGAACTCGACGAGATCGAACGGACGCTGGTAGGTCCAGCGCTCCATGTCGCGCCCCGCGATGCGTTCGCCGATCGTCCAGTCCTCGCCGAGCGCGCTGGCGACCAGCGGCTCCGCCACCACGACGCGATCGTCCCCGCGGGTCGCGACGACGTAGGTGACGTCCGGGTGGACGGCGACGGCGGTGTTGGACACGAGCGTCCACGGGGTGGTGGTCCAGACCAGCAGGTCGGTACCGGCCCACGGGCCGCTGGTGAGCTCGAAGCGCACGTAGACCGAGGGGTCGACGACGGTCTCGTAGCCCTGCGCGACCTCGTGGTCCGACAGCGTGGTGCCGCATCGCGGGCAGTAGGGCGCGACACGGTAGTCCTCGGCGAGCAGGCCCTGCTCGAAGATGCGCGACAGCGCCCACCACACGCTCTGGACGTACTCGGTGTCCATCGTGCGATAGGGCTCGCGCATGTCGACCCAGTAACCCATGCGGTCGGTCATCGCTTCGAACTGGTCGACGTTGCGCTGCACGGCCTCGCGGCAGCGCGCGTTGAACTCGGCGATGCCGAACGCCTCGATGTCGGGCTTGCCGCCCAGGCCCAACTCCTTCTCCACCGCGATCTCCACGGGCAGGCCGTGGCAGTCCCAGCCGGCCTTGCGGTCCACGTGGTAGCCCTGCATGGTCTTGAACCGGGGGAAGACGTCCTTGAAGACGCGCGCCTCGACGTGATGGGTGCCCGGCGTGCCGTTCGCCGTCGGCGGGCCCTCGTAGAACGTCCAGCGCGGCGCGTCGGCCGGGGAGCTCAGCGAGGCGGCGAAAATCGCGTTCTCACGCCAGAAATCGAGAATCTCGCGCTCCATGGCCGGGAGCTCGATCTGGGCCGGCACGCGGTGGTAGAGCGCGGCCGCTTCGGACGATGTCGAGGCGTGTGAGGTCACGCGCTCGATTCTACGGATCCAGAACTTGCCACCGGGGCGCGGTCGGTCTACTGTCCCGGCATGCCCAGTACGACGTTGGCGGTCCGCGCGGACGAAGATCCGTGGACGGACGAGGAGATCGAGCAGGTTCACACCGAGCTGCTCGGTGACATCGAGCGTCTCGCCGCCGAGCTGAAGACCTCGGCGGTGGAGTTGCGCGAGATGCTGGCCGCTGGCGTCGACGGCGCCGGCAACGACCAGGCCGACGTCGGCTCCAACAGTCTCGAACGCGACGCCGAGATGTCGCTCGCCGCGAACCAGCAGTTGCTGCTCATCCAGACCGAGAAGGCGCTGGAGCGTCTCGAGGACGGCAGCTACGGAATCTGCGAGAACTGCGGTGAGCCGATCGGCAAGCTGCGGCTCATGGCTTTCCCTCGTGCGACACTATGCATGGAATGCAAGAGGAAAGAAGAGCGTCGCTGAGTTCGTCAGCGGACGCCACAGCGCCCCGCCGGTCTCGGATCGGTCTGTTCGCGATCGTCGCGGTCCTGGTCTGGACCCTCGACCAGATCACCAAGATCCTCGCGGTCGCCCATCTGGAAGGGCAGGACCGCGTCACCGTCATCCCGGGTGTGCTGTGGCTGACCTTCCTCCGCAATCCGGGTGCCGCGTTCGGTGCCGGTGCCGAGTTCACCATCGTCATCAGCGTCGTCGCGATCATCGCGAGCGTCGTGCTGATCGTCATGGCCCGCAAACTGCGCGACCGCTGGTGGGCCGTCGCGTTCGGGTTCTTCCTCGCCGGCGCGACCGGGAACCTCGCCGATCGCATCTTCCGCGAACCCGGCGCCCTGCACGGCCACGTCGTCGACTTCCTGCAGCTGCCGAACTGGCCGGTCTTCAACATCGCCGACATCTCGCTCAACGTCGCCGCCGTGATGATCGTCATCCGCGCGTTCCAGGGGGTCGGTATCGACGGCGCTCGCGAAGAGCGCCGACCCAAGGGCGGTGATCGGGCATGACTGAGAGCCGATCGGTCTACGTTCCCGAGGGGCTTGCCGGTGAGCGCGTCGACGTCGCTCTGGCTCGCCTATTCGGCCTGTCGCGCTCGCGCGCCGGTGAACTCATCGCCGAGGGGCTCGTGCTGCTCGACGGCGTGCCTCCCGCCAAGTCCGAGCGCGTCGACAGCGGCGTGCTGCTCGAGGCGGAGATTCCCGCAGCCCGGACGGCCGAGGTCGTCGCCGAGGTCGTCGAGGGGATGTCGATCGTCTTCCAGGACGAGGACATCGTCGTCGTCGACAAGCCCATCGGGGTGGCCGCCCACCCGAGCGTGGGCTGGGAAGGTCCGACCGTTTCCGGTCACCTCGCCGGCGCCGGAGTGCGCATCTCGACCTCCGGTGCGCCGGAGCGTCAAGGCATCGTGCAGCGACTCGACGTGGGCACGAGCGGCCTCATGGTCGTGGCGAAGTCGGAGGCCGGGTACTCGGTGCTCAAACAGGCGTTCCGCGATCGCAGCGTCGACAAGACCTACCATGCGCTCGTGCAGGGGCATCCCGATCCGCACACCGGGACGATCGACGCGCCGATCGCCCGGCACCCGAAGCACGACTTCAAGTTCACGGTCCGCTCGGACGGGCGCCCGAGCATCACCCACTACGACACGCTCGAGGCGCATCGCTACGCCTCGCTGCTCACGATCAAGCTGGAGACCGGCCGTACGCACCAGATCCGCGTGCACATGAGCGCGCTCAAGCACCCCTGTGTCGGCGACCTCCAGTACGGCGCGGACCCGACCCTCGCCGCCAAGGTGGGCCTCGATCGTCAGTGGCTCCACGCGGTGCGGCTCGGCTTCACCCACCCGCGCAGCGGCGAGTACGTCGAGTTCGAGTCGCCCTACCCGCCGGACCTTCAGCACGCCCTCGACATCGTGCGCGACCTCTCCTGACCCGGGTTCTCGCTGAGTGTGACGTTTCGCAGGCGAACGGGAGGTTTTCGCCTGCGAAACGTCACACTCAACGTGTTCAGTCGTAGCGGCGACCGGGCGGCCAGCTCCACCACCACGGGGGTTTGTCGAGGGTCCAGTCCCGACGGGCCGAACGCGAGGCGTCGGCGCGCGCGGCGGCGAGTCGCGCGATGAGCTCGCGCGGTTGCTGGTGGTCCAGCGAGCTCACCCGGCTCACGACGGCGCCAGCACGTTCCAGCCGCTCCTCGCGCCGATTGTCCTCCGCGTGCTGGTCGCGTTCGCGGTGGTGATCACCGTCGACCTCGATCATCAGCCCGGAGTCGAGGTCGTGGAGATCGACGATGGCGAGGAGTTCGCCCGAGGGCGAGAACACCGGCGCGTTGACGAGTAGCTGGCGCATCCCCAGATCGAGCTGCGCCACGAGTCGCGTCCGCGATTCCCATGGACTCGCCGACCGCGAGCAGGCGAGCTCGAGAGCATCGCGGGCTCGGGCAAGACCGCGGACCTTGTGATGAGTTTCCACGACGCGACGCACGGCCGCGAGATGGGTGCGAGGCGTGCCGGTCACGCTGCTGATACCCATATCGAGCGCCACCACCGCTTCGCGCAACGTTGGTGCGAGCCGCAACTCGTCGAAGACCGCCCGCGCCATCGTGGTCACGGCGACTCCACCGAGATCGATGATCTCGTCGGGATAGGTGAGACCGCGAAACGGCTGGATGCACGCGCGGCGGCGAAGCTGGGCTCCCGGCGGGCAGTGGATGAGAGCCGGCCGGATCGGGGTACCACCGTCGAAGAACGTGTTCTGTTGGAGTCGTAGCGAAGCCCAGCCACCGATGGCACAACCGGGGGTGAGCAGCGCGGCCGCGTCAGCAAGCCTCGCGGTGACGGGGTCGTCCTGGGTGCCCGACGGAACCAGGAGTCCATGTCCGCGACGTTGCCACGTCGGGCCCTGCGCGACTCCGCGCGAGACGCCGCTGGCGAGGACGTCGCGGGTGCGGCGGGTCGCGAAGTAGGGATTCTCCATGGGGAGACCCTGCCTCGTTTGAGCCCTCACGTGACTGCGCTGTCCACAACCGCGTTGAGTGTGACGTTTCGCGCCTCCAGCGGCCGTTTTTGGATGCGAAACGTCACACTCAACGTGTGAGGGGCCGTCCGCGCGGGCCGCAGTGACAGAATGGCGCCATGAGTCCTGTGGTGCGGCAGTCGGAGAAGTTGCGCGATGTCCTGTATGACATCCGCGGGCCGGTCAGCGCACGAGCGGCAGCACTCGAGGCCGAGGGGCACCGCATCCTCAAGCTCAACATCGGCAACCCGCAGCCGTTCGGTTTCGACGCGCCGTCGGAGATCCTCCAGGACGTCATCGCGGGGCTGCCCATGTCGGCCGGATACTCCGATTCGCGCGGCATCCAGTCTGCGCGCCGAGCGGTCGTGCACCACTACCAGCTGCAGGACGGGTTCCCCGCGATCGGCATCGACGACGTGTGGCTCGGCAACGGGGTCTCCGAGCTCATCCAGATCGCGTTGCAGGCCCTCCTCAACAACGGCGACGAAGTGCTGATCCCCGCGCCGGATTACCCGCTGTGGACGGCCGTCACGAATCTCGCCGGCGGCGTCCCCGTGCATTACCTGTGCGACGAGGACAACGGCTGGAACCCGGACCTGGAGGATCTCGAGTCGAAGATCACCGACCGCACCCGCGCCATCGTCGTCATCAACCCCAACAACCCGACCGGCGCGGTCTACAGTCGCGAGACGCTCACCACGATCGCCGAGTTCGCACGCAAGCACGATCTGGTGCTGATGGCCGACGAGATCTACGACAAGATCCTCTACGACGACGCCGTGCACATTCCACTCGCGAGCGTCGCGCCCGATGTGCTCACGCTGACCTTCAACGGGCTGTCCAAGGCCTACCGCGTCTGCGGCTACCGCTCGGCGTGGCTCGTCGTGACCGGGCCGCTGGAACGCGCCCAGGACTACCTCGAGGGCATCACGCTGCTGGCCTCGATGCGGCTGTGTCCCAACGTCCCGGCCCAGAACGCCATCCAGGTCGCGCTGGGCGGCTACCAGTCGGTCAAGGAGCTGATTCTCCCCGGCGGCCGCCTGCTGGAGCAGCGCGACACCGCCGTGGACGAGCTGGGCAAGATCCCCGGCGTCAGTGTCGTGAGGCCGCGCGGCGCGCTCTACGCGTTCCCGCGCCTCGATCCGGAGGTCTACCCGATCAAGGACGATCAGCAGCTGGCCCTGGATCTGTTGACCAGTGAGAAGATCCTCATCACCCAGGGCACCGGTTTCAACTGGCCGCGACCCGATCACCTGCGCATCGTGACACTGCCGTGGGCGCGCGACCTCGCCGAGGCGATCCAGCGGCTGGGCAACTTCCTCAGCAGCTACCGTCAGGCCTGAGCCGCACCCCGTCGAGCGATCCGGCGACCACGCCCGCGATGACGGACTCGACGACGTTGCGTCCCAGCTGATCGACGACGGGACGTTCCTGGTCGCGTAGCGGTCCGCGGGCCACGAGGTCGGCGAAGCCGTGGACCGACCCCCAGCACGCCCATTCGGCGCCGTTGCGGCGCTCGGGGGCGAGCACGCCCGTCGCGACCATCGCGTCGAGCGAGTCCATCAGCAGCTCGAACGGTCCCGGCCGGTCCGAGGGAGCGGCCGACGGGTCGTCGGGCATCGAGAACGCGAGGTCGAACCATCCGGGCTCGTCCAGGGCGAACCGGATGTAGCCCAGCCCCACACCGCGGAGTCGTTGGACCGCCTGCGCGTCGGGCGGCAGATCGGTGCCCAGCTCGGCGATGGTCTCCAGCATCGTGTCGGCGAGTGCGCGCCGCGTCCGTCGTGCCGTATCGCGCATCAGGTGGTCGCGATCAGTGAAGTGCCGGTAGGCGGCGGTGGCGGAGACGCCCGCTTCCCGCGTGACGGCGCGGAGGGTCAGCGCGGCCGAGCCGCCTGCCCGTGAGAGCCGGAGTCCGGCGGCGATCAGCGCCTCGGGAAGCTCTCCGTGGTGGTACGGACGGTCAGCGGTCGTCACGCGTTTGGATTCCTGTCGGTGGCGATGTGTACGTTGTCAACATTACCCGCTCACGCGATATCGAGGAGACCTGATGAGCGACATGATCCAGGCGCAGGGCCTGGTCAAACGATATGGAGACGTCGAGGCGCTTGCGGGCCTCGACCTACGGGTACCCCAAGGCACCGTGCTCGGCCTGCTCGGTCCGAACGGTGCGGGCAAGACCACCGCCGTGCGCATCCTGACGACGCTCCTCAAGCCCGACGGCGGCACCGCCGAGGTGGCCGGGGTCGACGTCCTCGCCGACCCGAACGGCGTGCGCGAGCGCATCGGGCTGTCGGGTCAGTACGCGGCGGTCGACGAGCACCTCACGGGGTTCGAGAACCTCCAGATGGTCGGTCGGCTCTACGGCATGAGCGGCAAGCGGGCAGGAGCGCGAGCGCGTGAACTGCTCGAGCGGTTCGACCTCGCCGACGCGGCGGACCGGCCGTCCAAGACCTATTCGGGCGGCATGCGCCGACGGCTCGACCTCGCCGGGGCGCTCGTCGCCGAGCCACCCGTGCTGGTGCTCGACGAACCGACGACGGGACTGGACCCGCGCAGCCGCCAACAGATGTGGGACGTCATCGAGGAACTCGTCGCCTCGGGGGCGACGCTGCTGCTGACCACGCAGTATCTGGAGGAGGCCGACCTGCTCGCCGACGACATCATCGTCATCGACAAGGGCCGGGCGATCGCCCAAGGCACGGCTGACGAGCTCAAATCGCAGACCGGCGGCGAACGCATCGAGATCGTGGTCGCCCACGGCGAGCGGGTCGACGAAGCGGGCCGGATCCTCGCCGAGCTCGCGCACGGCGAGGTGCGGCGCCGCGACCGGGGGCTGTCGGCGGCGGTCAGCGGCGACGGGGCGCAGCGGCTGATGGCGGTCCTGCAACGGCTGGAGTCCGCCGGCATCGAGGTGCTCGACATCGGCCTGCGCCGTCCCACCCTCGATGACGTCTTCCTGGCCCTCACCGGTCACGAAGCCGAGCACGAGGCCACCGAGAACGAAGCCGAGAAGGAGCCTGTCCGATGAGCACCGTACGCATCGCCACCGACGGCTGGGTCGTCGCCAAGCGCAACCTCATCAAGATCAAGCGCGTCCCGGAGATCATGGTCTTCGTCCTCATGTCGCCGATCATGTTCGTGCTGCTGTTCGCGTACGTGTTCGGCGGGGCGATCGACGCCGGTCCCGGGCTCGACTACAAGGAGTTCCTCATCGGCGGGATCTTCGCTCAGACCGTCGTCTTCGGAGCGACCTACTCGGGCGCGGCGTTGGCCGAGGACATGCAGAAGGGGCTCATCGACCGCTTCCGTTCGCTGCCGATGGCGCGGTCGGCGGTGCTCGTGGGCCGCACCACCTCCGACGTCGTGTACAACGTCGTGTCGCTCATCGTCATGGCGCTGACCGGTCTGCTGGTCGGCTGGCGGGCGCGCGGCTCGATCCTGGAGACGATCGCGGCGTTCGGTCTGCTGCTGTTGTTCGCGTACGCGATCAGCTGGGTCATGGCCTACATCGGGCTGCTGGTTCCGAGCGTCGACGTCATCAACAACGCCTCGTTCATGGTGATCATGCCGTTGACGTTCGTCTCGAACGCCTTCGTGCCGCTGGAGTCGTTCCCGTCCGGGCTGCAAACGGTCGTGGAATGGAACCCGGTGTCGGCGATCACCCAGGCGGTGCGGGAGATGTTCGGCAACGTGCCCGAGGGGATGGCGGTGCCGGACGTCTGGTCGATGCAGAACCCGGCGCTGTACTCGCTGCTGTGGGTGGGCATCATCCTGGTGGTCTTCGTGCCGCTCTCGGTGCGGCAGTACCAGCGGGCCACCTCGCGCTGAGTCGAGGCTCGCCACGGCGGCGTCGCCGTGGCGAGCCTCGCCGGTTCTGTCGGAGCCCTGGCGTAGGCTGAAGGCCTTCCCCGGCGACGCCCGTATGGGCACCGATCTCGTCATGTCTGGAGGCCACAGCCGCGATGCCGAGCGATTCGAGCTTCGTGCACCTGCACGTCCACACCGAATACTCGATGCTCGACGGTCACGCCCTGCTCGACGGGCTGTTCGAACGTGCCGCCGAGCTCGGCATGCCGGCGATCGCGATGACCGATCACGGCAACGTGCACGGTGCCTACGACTTCTGGTCCAAGGCCCGCAAGCACGGGGTCAAGCCGATCATCGGCATGGAGGCCTATCTCACCCCCGGCACGCACCGCAGCGAGCGGCGCAAGGTGCGCTGGGGCAAGGGTGACAGCGCCGAGGAGGCCGGCAACGACGTCGCCGGCGGTGGCGCGTACACCCACATGACGATGCTCGCCACGTCCACCGAGGGGATGCACAACCTCTTCCGGATCTCGTCGTTGTCGAGCCTGGAGGGGTACTACTATAAGCCGCGCGCGGACCGAGAGTTGCTGGAGCGGTACGCCTCGGGCATCGTCGCCACCACCGGATGCCCGTCCGGCGAGATCCAGACGCGCCTGCGCCTGGGGCAGTACGACGAAGCCCGCCGCGCCGCGGGGGAGTTCCAGGAGATCTTCGGCAAGGAGAACTTCTTCCTCGAGCTCATGGATCACGGCATCGGCATCGAGAAGGTCGTTCGCGACGACCTTCTGCGGCTCGGTCGTGAACTGGACATCCCGCCGGTCGCCACCAACGACTCGCACTACACGCATCCGCAGGACGCCGAGGCCCACGACGCCCTCATCTGCGTGGCCTCGGGTAAGACGATCAGCGATCCCAAGCGGCTCAAGTTCGACGGTGGTGGGTACTACATCAAGTCGGCCGCGGAGATGCGCGAGCTGTGGGAGGACACCTACGGCATGAAGGAGGCGTGTGACAACACGCTGCTCATCGCCGAACGCTGCGACATCGAGTTCACCGAGTCCACCGGCGGCTACATGGCGCGCGCCGACGTCCCCGACGGCGAGACCGAGGAGTCGTGGTTCGTCAAGGAAGTCTGGTCCGGCATCCGCGAGCGCTACGGCGACGACTTCTCCGAGGAGGTGCGTCAGCGCGTCGAGAAGGAGCTCGACGTCATCCGCACCAAGGGGTACTGCGGCTACTACCTCGTCGTCGCCGACTTCATCAACTGGGCCAAGAACAACGGCATCCGCGTCGGACCCGGCCGCGGCTCGGGCGCCGGTTCGATCGCGGCGTACGCGCTGCGGATCACCGACCTGTGCCCCTTGCAGCACGGCCTGATCTTCGAGCGGTTCCTCAATCCCGAGCGCCCCTCGATGCCCGACTTCGACATCGACTTCGACGAGCGTCGACGCGGTGAGGTCATTCAGTACGTCACCCAGAAGTACGGCGCGGACCGGGTCGCGCAGATCGCCACGTTCGGCCGGCTCAAGGCCAAGGCGGCGATCAAGGACGCCTCGCGCGTACTCGACTACCCGTTCGCGATGGGCGAGAAGATCACCAAGGCGCTGCCCGCCGACGTCATGGGCAAGGGCGTGGCGCTGAGCGAGCTGTTCAACGAGAAGCACGCGCGCTACGGCGACGCCAAGGACTTCCGCGAGCTGCACCAGAACGATCCCGACGTCCGCAAGGTCTACGACGTCGCGCTGGGTCTCGAGGGGCAGATCCGCCAGTGGGGCGTGCACGCGGCCGGCGTGATCATGAGCAGCGAGCCGCTGCTCGACATCGTGCCGATCATGAAGCGCGAGCAGGACGGCGCGATCATCACCCAGTTCGACTACCCGATGTGCGAGTCGCTCGGCCTGGTCAAGATGGACTTCCTGGGGTTGCGCAACCTCACGGTGCTCGACGACGCGGTGGCCAACATCCAGGCCAACCGCGGCATCGACCTCGTGTTGGAGGACATCCCCTTCGACGACCTGGAGACGTACCGCCTGCTCGGGCGCGGCGACACGCTCGGCGTCTTCCAGCTCGACGGCGGTCCCATGCGTCAGCTGCTGCGCATGATGCAGCCGGACAACTTCGAGGACATCTCGGCGGTCATCGCGCTGTACCGCCCCGGTCCGATGGGCGCGGACAGCCACACCAACTACGCCAAGCGCAAGACCGGCAAGCAGAAGATCGACTACATCCACCCCGAGCTCACCGAGGCGCTCAAGCCGATTCTCGGCACGACCTACGGCCTGATCGTGTATCAGGAGCAGGTCATGAGCATCGCCCAGGAGCTCGCCGGGCAGACGCTCGGACAAGCCGACAATCTGCGCCGCGCGATGGGCAAGAAGAAGCGCGAGGTCCTCGAGAAGGAGTTCGAGGGCTTCGAGGCCGGCATGAAGTCGCGCGGGTTCTCATCCGAGGCGATCAAGACGCTGTGGGACATCCTCGTGCCGTTCGCCGACTACGCCTTCAACAAGGCTCACTCGGCCGCCTACGGTGTCGTCTCCTACTGGACGGCCTATCTCAAGGCCCATTACCCCGCCGAGTACATGGCCGCCCTGCTCACCAGCGTCAAGGGCGACAAGGACAAGTCGGCGATCTACCTGGGGGAGTGCCGGCGCCTGGGCATCAAGGTGCTCCCGCCGGACGTCAACGAGTCCTTCCACAACTTCACCTCGGTCGGCACGGACATCCGCTTCGGGCTCACCGCCATCCGCAACGTCGGCAGCAACGTCGTCAACGGGATCGTCGAGACGCGTGAGGAGAAGGGCGCGTACACCGACTTCGCCGATTTCCTCGACAAGGTGCCGACGCAGGTCTGCAACAAGCGGGTGCTCGACTCCCTCATCAAGGCCGGTGCCTTCGACTCGCTCGGCCACCGCCGCCGGGCGCTCACCACGATCGCCGAGGAGGCCGTCGACCAGTACATCGACATCAAGCGCAACGCGGCGATCGGCCAGGACTCGCTGTTCGGGGCCTTCGACGACGACTTCACCGGCGTCGACGTCACGATCCCCGACATCAACGAGTGGGACAAGACCCAGCTGCTGAGCTTCGAGCGCGACATGCTCGGCCTCTACGTGTCGGACCATCCGCTCGCGGGGCTCGAACACGTGCTCCGGGCCAGCGGCGACTGCTCCGTCGGCGAACTGCTGGAGGACACCGAACGTCCCGACGGCGCGCAGGTGCGCATCTGCGGTCTCATCACCAACGTGCAGCGCCGGCTCAGCAAGAAGGGCGACACCTGGGCGTCGGTCACGATCGAGGACCTCGAGGGTTCGGTGGACGTCATGGTGTTCCCGGCCGCGTACAACCTCGCCGCGCCCGTGCTCGTGCAGGATTCGATCGTCGTGGTCAAGGCCCGGTTGCGCCGCAGCGATGACGGCGTCGACCTGTCCGCGCAGGAGATCACCCGACCGGCTGCGGGTCAGGGCAGCGGCGACGGACCGCTCACCGTCGCGATGCCGGTGGCGATGTGCACCCCCGAGACCGTCTCGTCGTTCAAACAAGTCCTGGCATCGCATCCGGGCGTCACCGAGGTCCATCTGAAGTTGACGGGCCGTGGCACAGTCAAGACCATGCGTCTGGACAACTCGCTGCGCGTATCCACCAGTTCGGCGTTGTTCGCCGACCTCAAGGAGCTGCTCGGCCCCGGGTGCCTCGGGTGAATGCCCGGTCGTGGCTCAGCGCCGCGATCACCGCGGTGCTCGTGATGGCGGGTCTCGGTGCCGCGGCCGGTCTCTGCTGGATCGTCGTCGCGCAGCCGGCGCAGTGGGAGTACGCCGAACAGGGTCTGGTGCTGAGCGAAAGCGCCGCGGCCGAGCAGTTCGGCATCGTCGCCTGGTTCGTGGCGATCGGCTTCGTGCTGTGCCTGGTCTTCGGGTGGGTCCTCGCCGCGCGACGGGCCGAGGACGGCTGGCGCGTCGTGCCGGTCGTGATCGTCGCGACGTTGCTCGGCGCTGTGGTCTGTTCGCGAGTGGGCTACTCGTTCGGACCGCCAGATCCGCGGTCGGTCACCGGGCTCCAACTCGGCGACCAGGTTCCGATGCAGTTCGAACTCGGGTCGTTCTCGCCGATGCTGCTCTGGACGCTCGGCGGACTGGTCGGCCTGGTGGGTGCGGTCTTCCTGCGGGCTCCCGACGAGTCGCAGGAGGATGTCGTCACCGCGCGATCGACGCCGTGACCGCGTTCGTGACCCGCCTGAGGTCGCCAGGGGAGACCTCGACTTCGAGTCCTCGGCGACCTCCGGAGACGAACACCGTCGGCCACTCCTCGGCCGAGACATCCACCACCGTGCGTAGCGTCTTGCGTTGACCGAACGGCGATATGCCGCCGAGGACGTAACCGGTCGCCCGCTGTGCTGCTGCCGGGTCGGCGAGCTGGGACTTTTTGGCACCGAGCGCGGCCGCTGCGGCCTTGAGGTCCAGCGAACGTTCGACCGGGACGATCGCCACGCACAGCTCGCCGTCCAGGTCGATGACGAGCGTCTTGAACACGCGACCCGCGTCGACGCCGAGTGCCTCGGCCGCCTCCCGTCCGTACGACGCGGCGCCCGGGTCGTGCTCGTACACGTGTGCGGCGGCCGTGACGCCGGCCCGGCGCAGCGCGGCAAAGGCCGGGGTCGCATCGCCCTTGTTCTTCGTGCCCACCGGTCCACGGTAGCGGCGGGGACGGGCTGATCGTGGTGCTCCGTAGAATTGTCGCGTGACTCCACGACGTCTCGACCTGCGTTCCCTCGACCCTGCGTCCCTCGACGAGTATCGCCATGCGGTGCCGCGGGCTGAGGTCGACGTCGAGCATGCCCTCAACGCCGTCGCACCGATCTGCGAGGACGTGCGAACACGCGGTAGCGTCGCGGTGCTCGATGCCGGTGAGCGGTTCGACGCCGTGCGTCCCGAGCAGCTGCGCGTGCCGGTCGACACGATGGCCCGTGCCCTGGAGGAGCTCGACCCGGAGATTCGAGCCGGGCTCGAGGAGTCCGTCGCGCGCCTGCGCGCGACGTGCGAGGCCGAGCTCGAGCAGACCGTCGTCACCGAGGTCGCGCCCGGCGCGCGGGTGGAACGGCGCATCGTGCCCATGCAGCGCGTCGGTCTCTACGTTCCCGGAGGTCTCGCACCGCTCGTGAGCACCGTCGTCATGAACGCCGTCCCGGCTCAGGTCGCCGGCGTGCCGGGCATCGCGCTCGCGAGTCCGCCCCAGGCGGAGTTCGGGGGGCTTCCGCACCCCACGATCCTCGCCGCCTGCGCACTGCTCGGCATCGAGGAGGTGTACGCGGCAGGCGGTGCCCAGGCGCTGGCGATGTTCGCCTACGGCACGGAGGACTGCGCCGCGGTCAACCTCATCACGGGCCCGGGCAACATCTTCGTGGCGGCCGCCAAGCGGTATCTGCAGGGCACGGTCGCGATCGACGCCGAAGCCGGGCCGACCGAGATCGCGATCATCGCCGACGACACCGCCGATCCGGCCTATGTCGCCGCCGACCTGGTGAGCCAGGCCGAGCACGACCCACTCGCGGCGAGCGTGCTCATCACCGACAGCGAGTCGCTCGCCGACGCGGTCGACGCTGCGCTCCTCGACCAGGTCTCCGCCGCCAAGCACGCTGAGCGCATCCGTACCTCCCTCGGGGGGCGGCAGTCGGCGACCCTGCTGGTCCGCGACCTCGACCAGGCGGTCGACGTCGCCAACGCGTACGCCGCCGAGCACCTGGAGATCCAGACGCGGGACGCCGAGACCGTCTCCGCGCGGATCGTCAACGCCGGCGCGGTGTTCGTCGGCGCATTCACACCGGTCTCGCTCGGCGACTACGCTGCCGGCTCGAACCACGTCCTGCCGACGGCGGGCTGCGCTTGCCACTCCTCGGGTCTGTCCGTGCGTGCGTTCTGCAAGAACATGCACGTCGTGAGCTACAGCGCCGAGGCGCTCGACGAGGTGGGCCGCAAGGTCGTCGCGCTGGCCGAGGCCGAGGATCTTCCTTCCCACGGTGCGGCCGTCTCGATCCGGTTGGAGCGCTGACATGCCGTTGCCCTCCTGGGTGCCGATCCGCGAGGATCTGCGCGGCTTCGAGCCGTATGGCGCCCCTCAGCTTCCCGGACTCATCGGTCTCAACGTCAACGAGAACCCCTACGCACCCAGCGAGGCGGTCGCCGACGACATCGCCGCGGCGGTGCGTGCGGCGGCGCTCGGGCTGAACCGGTATCCGGATCGTGAGGCCGTCGAGCTGCGCGAACGACTCGCGCAGTACCTCGGTCATGGCCTGTCTGCGCAGAACGTCTGGGCGGCGAACGGCTCCAACGAGGTCATGTTGCAGATCCTGCAGGCCTTCGGCGGTCCCGGCCGCGCCGCGGTGTCCTTCGCTCCGACGTACTCGATGTACCCCGAGTACGCCCGCGACACCCACACGCGCTGGGTCACGGGTCGACGGGCCGAGGACTTCAGCGTCGACCCGCAGGAGGCCGTCGAGCTCATCAAGGCCGAACAGCCCGACGTCGTGCTGCTGACCTCGCCGAACAACCCGACCGGCACCGCGCTGCCGCTGTCGACGGTCGAGGAGGTGCTCGAGGTGGCCCCGGGCGTGGTCGTCGTCGACGAGGCATACGCCGAGTTCCGGCGTGCCGGGACGCCGACGGCGCTGGAGCTGCTGGACACGCATCCGCGGCTGCTGGTGACCCGCACGATGAGCAAGGCGTTCGCGTTGGCCGGCGGTCGGCTCGGGTACGTCGCCGCGGATGCGGCGATCATCGACGCGCTGCGCATCGTCCGCCTCCCGTACCACCTCTCCGCCGTGACGCAGGCCGCGGCGACGGCGGCGCTCGCGCACGCCGATGAACTCCTCGCGCAGGTCGACGCGCTCCGCGAGGCCCGCGACGAGCTGGCGGCATGGCTGGGGGAGCGCGGATACGCCGTGGCCGAGTCCGATGCGAACTTCGTCCTCTTCGGCCGCTTCGAGGATCGCCACGCCGTGTGGCAGGGTCTGGTCGATCGAGGCGTGCTCATCCGGGAGACTGGTCCCGAAGGCTGGCTACGGGTCTCCGTCGGCACGCCCGAGGAGATGAACGCTTTCTACACCGCACTCATGGAGGTCGATCCCCGATGACCGCACGTACTGCCCGCATCGAGCGCAAGACCTCCGAGAGCCACGTCGTCGTCGAACTCGACCTCGACGGCACCGGAACGGCCGACATCAGCACGGGCGTGGGCTTCTACGACCACATGCTCACGGCACTGAGCCGGCACTCGCTCATCGACCTCACGGTTCATACCGAGGGCGATCTGCACATCGACGCGCACCACAGTGTCGAGGACACCGCCATCTGCATCGGCGACGCGCTGCGCGAAGCGCTCGGCGACAAGTCGGGCATCCGCCGCTACGGTAATGCCACGATCCCGCTCGACGAGGCCGTCGCGACGTGCGTCGTGGACGTCTCCGGACGCCCGTACTTCGTCCACAGCGGTGAGCCCGAGCGCCAGATCACCGCCCTCATCGGCGGCCAGTACATCGGGTCCTTGACCTCGCACGTCTTGGAGTCGATCGCGCACCACGCGGGCATCACCCTGCACATGACGCTGCTCAGCGGCCGCGACCCGCACCACATCGCCGAGGCTCAGTTCAAGGCCCTGGCGCGGGCGCTGCGCGAGGCGGTCGCGCTGGATCCGCGCGAATCGGGGGTCCCGAGTACCAAGGGAGCCTTATGACTCCGGCCGCGCCCCGCGTCGCGGTCCTCGACTACGGGTCGGGCAACCTGCGCTCAGCTGTGCGCGCCGTGGAACGGGCCGGCGCCGACGTCGTGTTGACGGCCGACCCGACGGAGGCGGAGAACGCTGCGGGTCTGCTCGTTCCCGGTGTCGGGGCCTTCGAGTCGTGCATGCGCGGTCTTCGGTCGGTCGACGGCGAGCGCATCATCGAGCGCCGGCTGATCGCCGGCCGACCTGTGCTCGGCATCTGTGTCGGCATGCAGATCCTGTTCGGCGAAGGCATCGAGCACGGCGTGCGCACAGCCGGCTGCGGTGAGTGGCCGGGCACGGTAGAGCGTCTGCAGGCCGACATCGTGCCGCACATGGGCTGGAACACCGTCGAGGTTGCCGAGGGTTCGCGGATGTTCGCGGGGATCGCGGACGAGCGCTTCTACTTCGTGCACTCGTACGGCGTCCGCCGGTGGGAGCTCGAGGGCGGCGGTCCGTTCACGCCACCGCAGGTGACCTGGACGAACTACGACAGCGATCGCTTCGTCGCCGGTGTCGAGCACGGCCCGCTCTGGGCGACGCAGTTCCACCCCGAGAAGTCCGGCGACGCCGGACGGCGACTGCTGGAGAACTGGCTCGCGACCCTGTAACCAGGTCAGGCGCGGTATCGCTCGGGTCGGTGGTTGAACGCCAGCACGATGTTCAGCACGACCGCGCCCGCGGCCGACAGCAGCACGTTGGTCACCGGGACGACGGCGAACGCTGCCACCACGACCGCGACGTCGAGCCCCATCTGCACATAGCCGGCGCGCAGCCCTGCGCGTTCCTGGAGGATGAGGGCGAGGATGTTGAATCCACCGAGGCTCGCTCCGTGCCGGAACAGGATCAGCAGTCCGACGCCGGCCAGGAGGTTGCCGGTGATCGCGGCGTAGACCGGATCGAGTTCGGTCAGAGGCATCACGTGCTGATGCAGCGATGAGAAGGCCGAGACCAGCAGTACCGCGAGGACGGTTTTGCCGGTGAACAGCCAGCCCTTTTTCCAGACGGCGAGCGCGAAGAACGGCAGGTTCACGGCCACGAACAGCACGGCGAACGGTGCGGCGACGGCGTAGGAGAGCAGCAGCGACAATCCGGCCGTGCCGCCGGTGACGGCCTGCGTCGCGTTCAGCAGGTACAGGCCGAGCGACGCGAGGAAGGTGCCGGTGAGTACGCCGAGCACGTCCTCGGCGGGCGTATGCGGCAGCGTCACGGTGGTCGGCTCGCTCACATCGCGGCCGGGCTCGCTGTGCTCTGGCTCCACGGATCCTCCTGCGGTCGACGGCTGGACCACTGTACGAGCGGCCGCCGCCGACGGCAGCGGCGGCGCCGATACGATCGGGGTCGTGACTCTTGAGCTCCTCCCCGCCGTCGATGTGGCCGATGGCCAGGCCGTCCGACTCGTCCAAGGTGAACTCGGCAGCGAGACCTCCTACGGATCGCCCCTCGATGCCGCGTTGCAGTGGCAGACCGACGGGGCGGAGTGGATTCATCTGGTCGATCTCGACGCGGCGTTCGGCAAGGGCGACAACCGCGAGCTGCTGGCCGAGGTCGTCGGCCGGCTCGACGTCAAGGTCGAGCTCTCCGGTGGTATCCGCGACGACGCCTCCCTCGAGGCCGCATTGGCGACCGGTTGCCGCCGGGTCAACCTCGGTACGGCCGCGCTGGAGAACCCCGAATGGTGCCGCCGCGCGATCGCCGAGCACGGCGACCGGATCGCCGTGGGCCTGGACGTCCGTGGCCGCACGCTGGCGGCTCGCGGCTGGACCGAGGAGGGCGGCGACCTGTTCGAGGTCCTCGAGCGACTCGAACGTGACGGGTGCGCGCGCTACGTGGTCACCGACGTCACCAAGGACGGCACGCTGCAGGGTCCCAACCTGGACCTCCTGCGTCAGGTGTGCGAGTTCACCGACAAGCCGGTCGTCGCATCAGGCGGCGTTTCCAGCCTGGACGACCTGCGGGCGATCGCCTCGTTGACGTCGATCGGCGTCGAAGGTGCCATCGTGGGCAAGGCGCTGTACGCGGGCGCGTTCACGCTCCCCGAGGCGCTCGCCGCCGTGGCCGAGGTCTGAGCTACTCGGTCAGGATCGTTCCGCCGACGTCCCAACGTCTTGAGCTTGTGGTGGTGGCGCTCCGTCGCGGCTACGCCCTTACCTGCGGTGGTCTTGATACGCGGGGCGCAGAGCTCGTCGCTACCCGGCAATAGGTGGTCGAGTAGGCCGGAGCTCTGCGGAGGCCGTATCGAGACCACGTTGCGTTGAGTGGTCTCGCTCCGTGGCGGCTACGCCCTCATTGCCACGGCTCCATCGCGTCTCGCAGAGCTCGCCGCTACTCGACCACCTGAGCCGGTCCTCGGTGGTCGAGTGGGAGGTCGCTCAGCGACCGACGTATCGAGGCCCACGTTGGGCGGGTTGGTCTCGATACGCCCGCCGATGGTCGCTACTCAGCCGGCTTCGGGGTCAGCAGGCGTCGCGGGAGAGGGAGGGGCGGCCTTCGCCGCCGGTGACCTCCATGAAGGTCACCGGGGTGTCCTGGGCCATCTGCTCGACCTGCGCGTCGAACAGGAAGCCGAGCCACTGCGTACCGTCGGTGACGAACAGGCCGGTCTGACCGAACCCTGCTTCGCGCATCTCGGCCGTCTCGTACACGCCGCGGAAATCGGCGAGCGTGTTGCCGATGCCGAGTCCCTCGGCGCTCTTCGGGCCCTCGGCCCTCACACCGATCGACGTGATCTTGCCGTCGGCGACGTAGACGTCGAGCGTGTCGCGCAACGGTTCCTTCCAGGCCAGCGGGCTCTTCGGGGTGCCCTCGCCGCAGTCCAGTACCTGAACGTCTGCGTCGAACAGTCCGGTGGCGAGCGCCTCGTCGACGGTCATGCCCACGCGCGCGTCACCGACCGCTCCGGGGACCACGAGCAGATCGGCGGCAGCGGGGAGATCGGCGGCGGGGCTGGGCTCCGGGCTGGGCGACGAGGTCGTCGGCGCTGGTGTGGTCGGAGCGCTGGCGTCGGGTTCGTTCGTGTCCCCGGTGCCGCATCCCGCCAGAACCACTGCCGCGGCCGCCATGGCCAGGACCTTCTTCATCGTGTCTCCCACTCGCCCAGATAGTCTCAGAGAGTGAGCCTAGCCGTCCGAGTCATTCCCTGTCTGGACGTCGATGCGGGCCGTGTCGTCAAGGGGGTCAACTTCGTCGATCTGCGCGACGCGGGCGATCCGGTGGAGATGGCCCGGGTGTACGACGCCGAGGGCGCCGACGAGCTGACGTTCCTCGACATCACCGCCTCCAGCGCCGACCGGTCCACGACGTACGACATCGTCGGACAGACTGCCGAGCAGGTGTTCATTCCGCTGACGGTCGGAGGGGGCGTGCGCACGCCCGAGGACGTCGACCGGCTGCTGCGGGCCGGGGCGGACAAAGTCGGGATCAACACGGCCGCGATCGCTCGACCTGAGGTCATCGCCGAGATCGCTCAGCGCTTCGGCAACCAGGTGCTCGTGCTCAGTGTCGATGCGCGTCGTGCCCCCGACCAGCCCAGCGGCTTCGAGGTCACCACCCACGGTGGTCGGCGGTCGGCCGGTATCGACGCCGTCGAGTGGGTCCGCACGGCCAGCGAGCTCGGCGCGGGGGAGATCCTGCTCAACTCGATGGACGCCGACGGCACGAAGCGAGGATTCGATCTGGAGATGATCCGCGCCGTCCGATCGGCGACGCGGGTCCCCTTGATCGCGAGCGGCGGGGCGGGGCACCTCGACCACTTCGCGCCCGCCGTCGACGCCGGCGCGGATGCCGTCCTCGCCGCGAGCGTCTTCCACTTCGGCGATCTGACGGTGGGCGCCGTCAAAGAGGCACTGCGGGCGGCGGGCCACGATGTCCGCTGACCAGCTGGACACCCTCGCCGCGACTCAGTCCGAGCGGCTGACCCGGCGCGGCTTCGCGGTGATGGGCGTCGGCATCCGTCGCGAGCCCGCGATGTTCACGCTCGCGGTCGTCTTCTCGCTGCTGTTCGGTGTCATGACCGTCGCCGACGCCTGGGTGCTCGGTTGGGCGACCGACGCGGTCATTCGACCCTCCTTCGAACGTGGCGAGATCGTCGCCGGCGCGATGTGGGCCGGGATCGGCCTGTTCCTCGGCGCGGCACTGCTGCGGATGGTCGGCGTCATCGGTCGCCGCCTCATCGGTGGCGTCGTCTTCTACCGGCTCGTCCGCGAGGACCGACTGCGCGTCACCCGCAAGTACCTTCAACTGCCGCTGCGGTGGCATCACCGCCACCCGACGGGGCAGCTGCTGAGCAACGCGAACGCCGACGTGGAGGCCACGTGGAGCGTCTTCATGCCACTGCCGATGGCCATCGGTGTCGTGGCGATGCTCGTCGCGGCGATCGGCACGATGGCCGCAGCGGATCCGGTGCTGACCCTCGTCGGTCTGGTGGTCTTCCCGCTGCTGTTCGTCGTCAACGCCGTGTACCAGCGCTGGCAGGGGCCTCGACTGGCCCGGGCGCAGAGCCTGCGGGGCGACGTCTCTACCGTCGCGCACGAGTCATTCGACGGAGCGCTCGTGGTCAAGTCGCTCGGCCGCGAGGCGGACGAGACGGCTCGCTTCGGGCGCATCAGCGAGCAGCTGCGGGACGCCAACATCGCGGTCGGCCGTATGCGTGCCCTCTTCGATCCGGTCATCGAGGCGCTGCCGAACTTCGGGGTGCTACTGGTGATTCTCATCGGCGCCTCACGCATCGCCACCGGGGCGGCCGACCCCGGCGACGTCGTCCAGGTCGCCTTCCTGTTCACCGTGGTCGCGATGCCCGTGCGTGCCTTCGGCTGGGTGCTCGGCGAGCTGCCGCGCGCGGTCGTGGGCTGGCAGCGGGTCCGCCATGTGCTCGATGACGACGCCCACATGCCCTACGGCGAATCGACGCTGCCCGGCAGCGGCGCGCTGCGACTCGACGTGGAGCACCTGGAGTACAGCCATCCCGACGCGCCCGGTGTTCCGGTGGTCCGCGACGTCGACTTCACGGTCCCCGCGGGCCGGGTCACCGCGCTGGTGGGATCCACCGGAAGCGGCAAGAGCACGCTCACGTCCTTGGTCACGCGCCTCGTCGATCCCGACGCCGGAGAGGTGCGGTACGACGGAGTGCCCGTCACCGAGCTCTCCCAGCAGGGGCTGACCGAGGCCGTGGCGCTCGTACCGCAGTCGACGTTCCTCTTCGACGACACCGTCCGGGCCAACATCGTGCTCGACCGCGACGTCAGCGACGAACGGGTGTGGGACGTCCTGCGCGACGTTCAGGCCGATGGTTTCGTCGCAGCGCTACCGAACGGGCTCGACACCGAACTGGGGGAGCGCGGCACGAGTCTCTCCGGCGGGCAGCGTCAGCGCATCGCGCTCGCGCGGGCGTTGGTCCGTTCGCCTCGGCTGCTCGTCATGGACGACGCGACGAGCGCGCTGGACCCCGAGGTCGAGCAACGAATCCTGCGGGCGCTGGCCCGTCGCAGCGAGTCCGGGGCCGGCCCGACCGTGCTCGTGGTCGCCTACCGCAAGGCGACCATCGGGCTGGCCGACGAGGTGATCTTCCTCGTCGACGGCCGCATCGTCGATCGGGGTCCGCACGACATGCTGCGCGAGCGCTCCTCGGCCTACCGCAACATCGTCGACGCGTACGACCAGGCGCGGGAGGAGGTAGATCATGAGTGAGCAGCGCGAGGGTGGCCTCGCGGTGATCCGCCGCGGCCTCCGGCTCTCGCCGTCGATCACCGACGGACTCCTGATGACCCTCCTCCTCGCCTTGGCGAGCACCGCCGGCGGTGCCGTCATTCCGATCGTCGTACGCAAGGCGATCGACGACGGGCTCGGCGACCCGAGTGGGGTCGACACCGGGCACATCGGCGGGTACATCGGTCTCGCTGCGGCGGTGATCGTCGCGATCATGGTGACCGGCTGGTGGTCCAAGGTCCGGATCTTCACCTCGACAGAGCGCGGGCTCACCGAGTTGCGCGTGAAGGCGTTCCGGCACGTGCACGATCTGTCGATGCTGACGCAGAACACCCAGCGCCGCGGTGCGCTCGTCTCGCGCGTCACGTCCGACGTCGACCAGATCTCCCAGTTCCTGCAGTTCACCGGGATGATGATGATCACGAGCGTCGGGCAGATGATCGTCGCGACGGTGGTCATGGCCGCGTTGTCCTGGCAGCTCACGCTCGTCGTGCTGATCGCCTTCGTGCCGTTGGCACTCGCGCTGAAGTACTTCGCCGCGGCGATGTCGCGGGCGTATGACCGCGTGCGGCACAGCGTGGGGGAGATGCTCGCGGTCATCGCCGAGCCGGTCGTGGGCGCCTCCGTCGTGCGTTCGTACGGCGTCGAGGGACGGACGCAGGAGCGGATCGACCACGCGGTCCGCACCAACTACGGCAACAACATCCGGGCCCAGACGATCACGGCCGGCACTTTCGGCTCCGCGATCATCGTCGGTGGACTGGCGAACGCGGGCGTCCTCGGCATCGGCCTGTGGCTCGGGATGCTCGACCAGCTGTCGATGGGCACCGTCATCGCGTTCATCTTCCTCGTCGGCCTGTTCACCGGGCCGGCGCAGCAGGCCACGCAGGTGATCTCCGACGCGCAGAACGCCATCGCCTCGTGGCGCCGGGTGATCGAGCTGCTCGAGACGCCGGCCGACGTCGTCGACCCGGGCGACACCGGACTTCGGCTGCCCGACGGCGACCTCGGCGCGCGGTTCGACAAGGTCACCTTCGCGTACCCCGGAGGCCCGCCCGTACTGCACGAGGTCGACGTCGAGATCGCGCCGCGGGAACGGGTGGCGATCGTGGGGGAGACCGGCTCGGGTAAAACCACGTTCGCCAAGCTGCTGACGCGGTTGATGGACCCGGTCGAGGGCCACGTGCTGCTCGGCGGAGTGGACATCGCCCGGGTGAGCTTCGCCGAGCTGCGCCGCCACGTGCTGATGGTGCCGCAGGAGGGCTTCCTGTTCGACGCCACGCTCGCCGAGAACCTGCGCTACGGCCGCTCCGGTGCCACCGACGGCGAACTGGAGGAGGCGATCGCGGCTCTCGGTCTCGCCGACTGGTACGCCGGCCTGTCGCGAGGGCTGGAGACACCCGTCGGGCAGCGAGGGGAGTCGCTGTCGGCCGGCGAGCGTCAACTCGTCGCGCTCGTCCGCTCGGCGTTGGCCGATCCCGCCTTCCTCGTTCTGGACGAGGCGACGTCGGCCGTCGACCCGCAGACCGAGCTGCGGGCGACCCGGGCGCTCGACCGCCTGCTCGAGGGACGAACGAGTGTCACGATCGCGCATCGGCTCTCGACGGCCGAGAACGCCGACCGGGTGCTGGTGTTCGATGCGGGGCGACTGGTCGAGGACGGCCATCATCGCGACCTCGTCAAGGCCGATGGCGTGTACGCGCGCCTCCACGCGAGCTGGGTGGCCCAAGCCTCCCTCGGCGGGTGAGGGTGCTCCTGGGACAATGGCCCGGTGACGTCCTCATCCCTGGATCCGCAGATCGCCGCTCGACTCAAGCGGGACCCGCAGGGTCTCGTTCCTGCCGTCGTGCAGGACGCCACGAGTCGTGCGGTCCTCATGCTCGGCTGGATGGACGACGAAGCCTTGCATCGCACCCTGAGCACCGGGCGGTCCACGTTCTGGAGCCGTAGCCGTCAGGAGTACTGGGTCAAGGGCGAGACGTCCGGCCACACCCAGACCGTCCGTGAGGTCCGCCTCGACTGCGACGGCGACACGCTGCTGCTGATCGTGGACCAGGTCGGACCCGCGTGCCACACCGGGACCACCACGTGCTTCGACACCGACCGGCTGCGATGAGCCGTCCACGCCGCTGGTTCGCGCCCACCGTGCTGGCGCTCGTCGCCGGAGGGGGACTCACCTTCCTCACGATGCGTCAGACCTGGGGCGCGACGACGCTCACGGCAGAGGGTCTGCCTGACGACGAACTCACGGTGACCGGCGCCGAGGCGATGCCCGTCGTGTCCGCACTCGGACTGGTGCTCCTCGCCTCGGCGCTCGCGCTACTCGCCGGCTCACCGCGCGTGCGTCGCGTGCTCGGTGTGGTCGTCGTGACGGTGGCGATGTCGTCGCTCGCCTGGGTCGCGATCGGCTCGGGAGCCGCGGTCGACAGTGCCCTCGACGACGCCGTCCGCGAGTCCGCCTCGTTCACCGGAACCAATCAGCCTGACGCCGCCGATTTCACGCCATCGCGGCTCGCGACGATCGCCGGCCTGGCCGTCGCTGCGCTCGCCGGCGCCGTCACCGTGCGGTTCGCGCCGGCGTGGCCGACCATGTCCAGCCGCTACGAAGCACCGGGTGCGCGACCGGCCGAGACCGACGAGTCGGACATGTGGAAGGCGTTCGACGAGGGCAGGGATCCCACCGAGTAGGCTGTGTCCCGAACACGTCACCCCCGAGGGAGAGCAGCATCATGTCGCACGGATCGTCGCCCGCCGCCTGGACCGCCGTCATCGTGAGCCTCGTCGGCTTCACCGTGGGCTCCATCGCGCTGATCCCCGAGCCCAACTGGACGCTGTTCGCGATCGGTTGCGTGCTCGCCGTCGGCGCGCTGCCGCTGGGCAAGATCCTCTCGATGGCCGGTCTCGGCGCCGATCGCGAGACGCAGCACTGATGACGCCCGGGGGTTCCTCGGCGCCCCCTCACGCCTCGGCTGGACTTTCCGCCCGGGCGCTCGCAGCACTGCTTGACACGTTGATCTCCGTCGCCGCCGGCCTGGTCCTCGGTGTCCCGGCGATCGCCATCATCGTCCTGGGTGGCACCTGGACCCGGCGGCCCGACGGCGCGCGGGTCCTCGAATCCGTGCCGCCCGCCGGCCTCGTCCTGCTCGCGGTGGCCCTGCTCGCCCTCGTCGCCGTGGCCGCCTGGAACCGCGGCATCAGGCAGGGGCGCACGGGTCAGTCGCTCGGCAAACGACGGCTCGGCTTGTTCGTCGTGACCCGCGACTCCGGCGAATCGCTCGGTGCCGGGCGGGGACTGCTGCGGTGGGTCCTCAGCCTCGTGCTGGCGCTGCCGTGCCTGCTGACCTATCTGTGGGCGGTCGTCGACCGTCAGGCGCGCACCTGGCACGACCTGCTGGCCGACGCGTGGGTCGTGCGGCGCTGACTACAGTGGACGCATGAGCGCATCACCGGCACCGCCCGCCACCGCGTCGCGGGGCCGCTTGCTTCGCGGTCCGCTGCTCGCCGGGCTCGGCGGTGCCGCGGCGCTCACCCTGCTGCACCTGCGAGATCCCCACGACTCCGGCTCCTACGGCTACTGCCCCTACCTGCTGCTCACCGGTCATCCGTGCCCCGGCTGCGGCGGTCTGCGCGCCGTGAACCTGGTGACGAACGGCGACTGGGTCGGCGCGCTGTCCAGCAATGCCATGGCCGTGGGGCTGCTGGCGTTCCTGGCCGGCGCCTGGCTCCTCTGGCTCGTCCGTCGCGTCGGGGGCAGCGACGCGCCGTTCTTGAAGCCCACGACCGCCTGGGCCTGGGCCTTCTTGGCGGTGGCGCTCGTCTTCGGCATCGCCCGGCTCACCCCGCAAGGGGCGTGGCTGGCGCCGTAGACGACGAACGGCCGGGCCCGAGGGCCCGGCCGTCGTTACGCTGACGCTCAGTAGGTGGTGGAGTCGACGCCGAAGGTCAGGACGCCGGCCACGTACAGCACGGTGCCCAGCACCCACAGGGCGATGCCCACGATGCCGAGCCACCAGCCGGCCGTGGCCATGCCCGAGCCACTCTGACCGGTCTGCGAGATCTCCTTGCGGGCGTTGTTGGCGAGGACGAGGGCGACGATCGCGAGCGGTCCACAGCAGACGATGCCGAGGATGCCGGTGATCATCGACCACATCGCCTTCTTGTTGGTCTCCTGGGGCGCGCCGTAACCGCCCGGCGCGCCGTAACCGCCGCCCGGGGGCGGGGGCGGGTAGCCGCCGGCAGGCTCGCCTGTTCCGGAGCCGCCATAGGGAGGAAGACCGGACGAGGTGGGGTCGTTCGGATTCTGGTTGCCGCCCGCGGGCGGTTCCTGGGTGCTCATGGCACCACAGCATAGGGTGCGGCGAGGTCCGTTTCCTATCGGTGGGTCCGTGGGCGGCCGACCCGGCTCGGAGCCCAGGACCGTCGGGTTTACTCTGGTGGGGACGGACCCGTGGGCCACACGAGGAAAGGAGGGGATGGTCGTGACCGTTCTCGATGACATCCTCGCCGGCGTCGCCCGTGATCTGGAGTCGCGCATGGAGCGGGTCTCGATCGACGAGCTCAAGGAGCGCGCGGCACGCCAGAACCCCGCCCTTGACCCCATGCCGGCCTTCCGGGCCGACGGCGTCTCGGTGATCGCCGAGGTCAAGCGTGCCAGCCCGAGCCGAGGCGATCTGGCACCGATCAGCGACCCGGCCGCGCTTGCGGTCGACTATGCGACCGGTGGCGCAGCCACGATCAGCGTGCTGACGGAGGAACGCCGATTCCACGGGTCGCTGGACGATCTGCGGTCGGTGCGCGCAGCGGTCGACATTCCGGTCCTGCGCAAGGACTTCATCACCACCTCGTACCAGCTCTGGGAAGCCCGCGCGGCCGGTGCCGACATGGCGCTGCTCATCGTCGCGGCCCTGGAACAGCCCGCCCTGGAAAGCCTCATCGAGCGGGCACGCTCGATCGGTCTCACACCGCTCGTGGAGGTCCACGACGAGGACGAAGTGCAGCGCGCCGTCGCCGCCGACGCCGACCTCATCGGTGTCAACGCGCGCGATCTCAAGACCCTCGAGGTCGACCGCGGCACCTTCGAACGGGTCGCGCCCAAGATCCCCGACTCGATCGTCAAGGTGGCCGAGTCCGGCGTGCGGGGGCCGCACGACGTCATCGAGTACGCCCGATTCGGAGCCAACGTCGTGCTCGTCGGGGAGACGCTCGTCCGCGGCGAGAACCCCCGTCAGACGGTCGCCGACCTCGTCGCCGCGGGACAGCACCCGGCGCTGCAGCACCGGTGGCACGTGTCCTGACCCCGTCTCGTCCACGTCTTCTCGAAAGCGCAGCGCGCCCATGACCTCACCTGTCCCTGACGCCTCCGGTCACTTCGGCCGCTTCGGCGGCCGCTTCATGCCCGAGGCGCTCATTGCTCCGCTCGACGAGATCACGCAGGCGTGGCAGGAAGCGCAGGACGACCCGGCGTTCACCGCCGAGCTCGACCGGATGCTGCGCGAGTACGCGAACGTCCCGAGCCCGCTCTACGAGGCGCACCGCTTCTCCGAGGCCGCGGGCGCACGCATCCTGCTCAAGCGTGAGGACCTCAATCACACCGGTGCCCACAAGATCCGCAACGTCATCGGACAGGCGCTGCTGGCCAAGCGCATCGGAAAGCCGCGGTGCATCGCCGAGACCGGGGCCGGTCAGCACGGTGTCGCCTCGGCCACGGCCTGCGCCTACCTCGACCTGGAGTGCACCGTCTACATGGGCGAGGTCGACACGGAACGGCAGGCCCTCAACGTCGCGCGCATGCGGATGCTCGGCGCCGAGGTCGTTCCGGTCACCACGGGAAGCCGAACGCTCAAGGACGCCATCAACGAGGCCCTGCGCGACTGGGTCGCCAGCGTCGACACGACCCACTACCTCTTCGGCACCGCCGCCGGTCCGCACCCGTTCCCGGCGATGGTCCGCGAGCTCACGCGCGGTATCGGCGACGAGGCGCGCGCGCAGTGCCTCGAGCTGACCGGACGGCTGCCGGACGCAGCGGTGGCATGCGTCGGCGGCGGCTCGAACGCGATCGGGTTGTTCACCGGCTTCGTCGCCGACGCCGACGTCCGCCTCGTCGGTGTCGAAGCGGGCGGCGACGGCGTCGAGACCGGGCGGCACGCCGCGACGATCACCGGCGGCTCGGTCGGTGTCCTCCACGGCGCTCGGTCCTATCTGTTGCAGGACGAGGACGGGCAGACCCTCGAATCGCACTCGATCTCGGCGGGCTTGGACTACCCCGGCGTCGGGCCCGAGCACGCGTACCTCGCGCAGACCGGCCGGGCCGAGTACCGGCCGGCCACCGACGCGCAGGCCATGGCGGCGTTCGAGCTGCTGTGCAAGACCGAGGGCATCATCCCGGCGATCGAGTCGGCGCACGCGCTCGCGGGCGCCCTGACGCTCGCCGAGGAACTCGGCCCCGACGCCACCATCCTCGTCAACCTCTCGGGACGAGGCGACAAGGACGTGCACACCGCGGCTCAGTACTTCGGACTCATCGAGGAACCCGTCGTGCTCGACGAAGGGACCGAGGAATGAGCGGCTCGCCGATCACGGCCCTGTTCGACCGCACGCGTGCTGAGAATCGCGCGGCGCTCGTGGGTTACCTTCCGGCCGGGTTCCCCAGCAAGGAGCTCTCGATCGCCGCGATCGAGACCATGGTCGAGGCGGGTGTCGATCTCGTCGAGGTCGGCTTGCCGTACAGCGACCCGGTCATGGACGGTCCGACCATCCAGGCGGCCGCCGATCGCGCGCTGGAGGCGGGCACCCGCATCGCCGACGTCATCGAGATCGCCGGGCGCAGCGCCGCCACCGGCGCGCCGACCGTCATCATGACGTACTGGAACCCCGTCGAGCGCTACGGCGTCGACCGCTTCGCCGCCGAGTTGGCCGCCGCCGGCGGAGCGGGGCTCATCACCCCGGACATGATCCCCGACGAGGCCGAGGAGTGGATGGCCGCCTCGACCGCGCACGGACTCGACCGCGTCTTCCTCGTCGCGCCCTCGTCGAGCGACGAACGTCTCGCGATGACGGCTGACGCCGCCAGCGGATTCATCTACGCGACCGCGGTGATGGGAGTGACCGGACAGCGGGAGCAGACCAGCAGCCTGGCTCCCGAGCTCGTCGCCCGACTGCGCAAGGTCACCGACAAGCCGGTCGGAGTCGGGCTCGGTGTCAGCAACGGCGCGCAGGCCCACGAGGTCGCCGCCTTCGCCGATGCGGTGATCGTCGGGTCGGCGCTGGTCCGTTGCCTGCTCGATGCGCCCGACCCGGACTCGGGTCTCGACGCCTTGCGGCGGCTCGTGACCGATCTGCGTGCCGGAGTCGAGCGATGATCCCCGCCGCGATCCCCAGCCCCGCCGAAAGCGTCTGGCACCTCGGGCCGCTGCCGTTGCGGGCCTACGCTCTCGCGATCATCCTCGGTGCCGTCCTCGCGATCTGGATCGGCGAGCGCCGCTACCAGGCCAAGGGAGGTCGCGTCGGGACGATCGGCGACATCGCGATCTGGGCGATCCCGTTCGGCATCGTCGGTGGGCGCCTGTACCACGTCATCACGGACCCTCAGCTGTACTTCGGCGAGGGTCGCAATCCCGTCGACGCCCTGAAGATCTGGGAAGGCGGCCTCGGGATCTGGGGAGCGATCGCGCTCGGCGCCGTGGGAGCGCTCATCGCCTGCCGCCGCTACGGTGTCGCCTTCTGGCCGGTCGCGGACGCGCTCGCGCCCGGACTGCTCGTCGCGCAGGGAGTCGGTCGTCTGGGCAACTATTTCAATCAGGAATTGTTCGGCCGTCCGACCGACCTGCCGTGGGGACTCCAGATCGACCCGCGGTTCCGGCCCGAGGGTTTCGAGCAGTTCGCGACCTTCCACCCGACGTTCCTGTACGAGTTGGTCTGGAACCTCATCGCGGCCGCGCTCATCGTCTGGCTGGACCGGCGGTATCGCCTGACCCACGGACGCGCTTTCGCGCTCTACGTGATGTTGTACACGGCTGGACGGCTGGTGACCGAGGCGCTGCGGATCGACACCGTCAACCACATCGGCCCGTTCCGGCTCAACATCTGGACCACGATCATCGTGTTCGCCGGCGGCCTGGTGCTGTATCTGTGGGCGCGGCGACGGGCGGCGGACGCGCCCGAGCGCCTGACCACGCGCGAGGACGAGCCTGCTGGCGACGAGGACGCCGAGTCGGAGTGACCTCGATGTGGGCCTTCGTGCCCAGCGCGCCACTGCTCGCGCTCTCGGGCGACGATGCGCTGGTGTCGGTGCGTGATGCGGCGCAATCGGTCGTGGCTGAGATCGTCGCGCACACCACGACGTCCATCACCGTGCTGGCCGACGGCGAGGGCGCGGCGGTGCGGGACGAGTCGGCCGGCGGAACCCTGCGCGAATACGGACTCGATGTCCACGCCGGCGGAGAGCAGATCGCCCTCGGCCTCGGCCACACCATCGGGGCTTGGCTGCTGGATCGTGCTGGATGGCGGGGCCGCCGGCGCTACGCGACGGACGTCGACTCACCCGACGGGACCGTGCTGGTCGTGGCCGACGGTGCTGCATGCGTCGAGACGAACTCCCCGCGGGGCTTCGATCCGCGCGGACCCGGCTTCCAGAACGCGCTCCTGGCCTCACTCGGGAGTGCAGACGCGGCGCTTCTGGCCTCGCTGGATCTCGAGGTGGCCGCTGAGCTGTGGTGCTCGGGCGCCGCGGTGCTCTCCCGGGTCGGCCGAGCGACGCAGGAACGGACGTGGCGCGGCGAGATGCGGTACGCCGGCGCGCCGCTCGGGGTGGGCTACTGGGTCGCGCTCTGGCGCTCGCCGTAACGGCCGGACGGATTCACCGTCGAGGCGGGTCACCCTTGCCGTCGTCGTCCATGTCCTGAGCAGCCTTCTTGAGTCGAGCGGCGGCCTCGTCGATCTTGCTGGAGTACTTGCCGCTCGTCGCCCGGTCCGCGAGGCCGGCCACCGTGTCGACGGCCTGGTCGATGTCGTCCTCGCGACCCTGCATCATCTGTCCGGCGCGCTTCTTGGCGTCACCGCGACGCGTCAGCTTGTCGAGAAAGCCCATGGTCTCGTCCTTCCACGTCGACGCGAGGGCACTGGCCCTCGTCGGCTCTCACGCTACCTGCGAGACTGAACACGTGCCTGAAACCCGTCGTCGCGTGGTTGCCGTCGTCGGTCCGACCGCCGCTGGCAAGACCGCGCTCTCGGTCGCGCTCTGTCAGCGGATCGGGGGAGAAGTGGTCAACGGCGACGCCGTCCAGCTGTTTCGCGGCATGGACATCGGCAGTGCCAAAGCCGAACCGGCCGAGCGTGCGGGCGTGCCGCATCATCTGCTCGACGTCCTCGACGTGACCCAGGAGGCCAACGTCGCCGAGTTCCAGCGTGACGCTCGCGCGGCCATCGACGCCGTCCGCTCGCGCGGAGCAACTCCCGTACTGGTCGGCGGATCGTCGTTGTACGTGCGCGCGGTGCTGGACCCGCTGGACTTCCCCGGGACCGATCCAGCAGTGCGGGCACGGTGGTCGGCGGAGCTGGAGAGTCGCGGGCCCGAGGCCTTGCACGCGGTGCTCGAGGAACGGGATCCGCAGGCGGCCGCGCAGATCCTCCCGAGCAACGGGAGGCGTATCGTGCGCGCCCTCGAGGTCGTCGAGCTGACGGGCCGTCCGTTCACCGCGGCCATGCCCGGCTACCGCTCGGTGTACGACGACCTCGTGATGATCGGTCTGAGCGTGCCCCGCGATGTGCTCGATGCACGGATCGAGAAGCGAGTCGCGCAGATGTGGGCAGACGGCTTCGTCGAGGAGGTCCGCACGCTGCGCGCGCAGGGTCTCGAACGGAGCATGACCGCCTCGCGGGCCCTGGGCTACCAGCAGGTGCTGGCGTACCTGCGCGGCGAGATCGGCGAGCACGAAGCCATCGCCCAGACCACGGCGGGTACCCGCAAGTTCGCCAGGCGCCAGGAACGCATGTTCCGCAAGGACCCGAGAATCAGCTGGCTGGACGTCGACGACCACGCGCTGGTCGAGCGGGCCGTGGCACTGGCATCGTCGGCGTAGACTGGGTCTAATGACTTTCTCCTGGCTCAAGGGGCACGGCACCGAGAACGACTTCGTGCTGTTGCCCGATCACGACGGCTCCCTCCACGGCGAGCTCGATCCGCAGTTCGTCGCCGCGCTCTGTGACCGGCGCCGCGGCATCGGCGCCGACGGAGTGCTCCGCGTGACCACCCCCGCGGCGCTCGGTCTGGAGTCGGACGCCGCGTGGTTCATGGACTACCGCAACGCCGACGGTTCCCTCAGCGAGATGTGCGGCAACGGCGTCCGCGTCTTCGCCCGGCACCTGATCGAGGAGGGTCTCGTCACCGACGACGACTTCCTCGTCGGAACGCGCGACGGCGACAAGCGCGTGGTCGTCGACGGCGACCAGATCCGCGTGGACATGGGCCGCTACACCACCGGCGGCACCAGCAAGGTGACGACGGCCGAGGGCACGACGCTCGAGGCGCGCGAAGTGCACACGGGCAATCCGCATGCCGTCGCCTTCGTCGACGACTTGTCGTCGGCGGGGTCCCTGCTCACCGAACCGGAGTTCGACCCGATCGTCTATCCCGAGGGCGTCAACATCGAGTTCGTCGAGCGACGCGCCGCCGGGCATGTCGCGATGCGGGTCCATGAGCGTGGCTCGGGTGAGACTCGATCGTGCGGCACCGGCGCCTGCGCCGTGGCGATCGCCGCAGCGCTCGCCGACGGCCACGATGCGGCTCACCCTCGTTACCGGATCGACGTCCCCGGCGGTACGGTGCTGGTCGACCTGACCATCGACGGACACGTGCACCTCACCGGGCCCGCCGTCATCGTGGCCTCCGGGACGATGGAGTGGCGCGCGTGACCGAACCCAACGAGCACGACCGCGGAGACCTCGAACTCGAGGAGCGGTCGTCCCTGCGCCGCGTCGCCGGCCTCTCGACCGAGCTGCGCGACATCACCGAGGTCGAGTACCGCCAGCTGCGGCTCGAGCGCGTCGTCCTCGTCGGCGTCTGGACCGAAGGTACGGCCGATGACGCCGAGAACTCGCTCACCGAGCTCAAGATGCTCGCCGAAACTGCGGGTTCGGAGGTGCTCGACGCGCTCGTGCAGCGCCGTCAGAAGCCCGACCCGGCCACGTACATCGGCCGGGGCAAGGTCGAGGAGCTGCGGGCCGCGGTGGAGGCCAGCGGCGCGGACACCGTCATCTGCGACGGCGAACTCGCGCCCAGCCAGCTACGCAATCTCGAGGACCGGGTCAACGCCAAGGTCGTCGACCGCACCGCGCTGATCCTCGACATCTTCGCCCAGCACGCGAAGAGCGCTGAGGGCAAGGCTCAGGTCGAGCTCGCGCAGCTGCAGTACCAGACCCAGCGGCTCCGGGGTTGGGGCGGCAACCTCTCGCGCCAGGCCGGCGGTCGCGCCGCCGGTGGTGAGGGCATCGGCGGCCGTGGTCCCGGTGAGACCAAGCTCGAGACCGACCGGCGCCGCATCCAGGCGCGGGTGGCCAAGCTGCGTCGCGAGCTGGCCGAGTTGCGCGGCACTCGCGACACCAAGCGAGCCAATCGCCAGCGCCACCAGATCCCCTCGGTGGCGATCGCGGGGTACACGAACGCCGGCAAGTCGAGCCTGCTCAATCGGCTCACCAAGGCCGGTGTGCTGGTCGAGGACGCCTTGTTCGCGACGCTCGATCCGACCACCCGTCGCACGCAGACTCCCGACGGACGCATCTACACGCTGTCGGACACGGTCGGTTTCGTCCGGCACCTGCCGCACCAGCTGGTCGAGGCCTTCCGCTCCACGCTGGAGGAGGTCGCCGACGCCGACCTCGTCGTCCATGTGGTCGACGGTTCTCACGTCGACCCGCTCGGTCAGATCGCCGCGGTGCGCGAGGTGTTCGCCGAGATCGGTGCGAGCCAGGTCCCCGAGATCATCGCGATCAACAAGGCCGACGCGGCCGACCCTGACACCGTCAAGCAGATCGTCGCCAAGGAGCCGCACGCGGTGGTGGTGAGCGCCCGCACCGGCGAGGGCATCGACGAGCTGCTCAACGCGATCGAGAGCGAACTGCCGCAGCCGGCGGTCGCGGTCGACGTCGTCTTGCCCTACGACCGCGGAGATCTGCTCAATCAGATCCACGAGCACGGCGAGATCGACGCGGTCGAGCACCGGGGCGACGGCACGCACGTCTCCGCCCGCGTCGACGCCGACCTCGCCGCCGACCTGGCTCCCTACGCACGGTGACCGCGACGCCTGTGGACACGCGGCCGAGAGCACGGCCGCGAACGATAACCTGCTCGGCATGACGCCCACCGTTCGCGATGTGCTGGATGCCGCCGTCGCCTCGGTCGGCGGGTCCCAACGGCCGGGCCAGGTAGCCATGTCCGAAGCCGTGGAACGGGCGTTCCAGGAGAAGAAGCACCTGCTCGTCCAGGCCGGGACGGGCACCGGCAAGTCACTCGGTTACCTCGTCCCGAGCCTGCTGCACGGCGAACGCGTGGTCGTGGCCACCGCGACGCTGAATCTGCAGCATCAGCTGGTGGAGCGCGACATCCCCGCGCTCAAGGACGCGGCCCGGTCGACCCTCGACGAGGTGCCGCACCACGCGGTGCTCAAGGGGCGGAGCAACTACGCGTGCCTGCACCGGGTGCGCGAAGGCGCGCCCGACGACCAAGGGGTTCTCGTCGAGGTCCCCGAGGGCACCCTCGGAGCGGAAGTCGTCGCGCTGCGCGAGTGGGCCGAACACGCCGCCGACGAGGGGCACAGCGGCGACCGCGACAGCGCTCCGTCGCACACCGAGCGTTCCTGGCGGCAGGTGAGCGTCAGCGCCCGCGAGTGCCTCGGCGCTTCGCGGTGTCCCTATGCGATCGAGTGCTTCGCCGAGCGCGCTCGCGAGGACGCTCAGGACGCGCAGATCGTCGTGACCAATCACGCGATGCTGGCCATCGACGCGATCGACGGCGTCCCGATGCTGCCGCAGTTCGACACCGTGGTCATCGACGAGGCGCACGAGCTGGCCGCTCGGGTCACACAGGCCGCGACCCAGGAGCTCGACCCGGCCGGGATCGAGCGCGCTGCACGCCGCGCGCGGTCGCACCTCGATGAGCCGCACGCTGCCGACGACCTCAGTGACGCCGCCGATTCGCTCGCCGACACCCTCACGCATCTGCACCCCGGCCGGATCGACGAGATCTCCCAACCCCTTCGCGCCGCGCTCGAGTTCGTGCGAGACACCGCCCGCGCCTGCTTCTCCGGGTTCGGCAAGGAGTCCGGGGGACCGGCCGGCGAGGCCGACCCCGCCCGTCAACAGGCGCGCAGCATGGTCGACGAGTTGCGGCAGGTGGCCGAACGGATGGCGCGCGGCAGTGAGACGGACGTCCTCTGGTTGGGAGACACCCGCAGCGGCCTGCAATTGCGCGTCGCGCCCATCGACGTGTCCGCCGCGCTGCGCGACAAGCTGTTCGGCGAGAAGACGGTCGTCCTGACCAGCGCGACGCTCACCCTCGGCGGCTCATTCGACCCCGTTGCCCGCTCCCTCGGTCTGTGGGAGGACGAGGAGTGGACCGGTCTGGACGTCGGGTCCCCGTTCGACTACGCCAAGCAGGGCGTGTTGTACGTCGCCCGACATCTGCCCACACCCGGCCGTGACGGGCTCGAGGAGGACCAACTCGGCGAGATCACCGCGCTCGTGAAGGCCGCCGGCGGGCGTACGCTCGGGCTCTTCTCCTCGCGACGCGGGGCCGAGCGTGCCGCGGAGTACGTCCGGCTCGCGCTCCCCGATGTGGACGTTCTCTGCCAGGGCGACGCCCAACTCCCCGAACTCGCCCGGCGGTTCGCCGAAAATCCCCGCACCTGCCTCTTCGGTACGTTGAGTCTGTGGCAGGGCGTCGACCTGCCCGGCGACACGTGCACGCTCGTGATCATCGACCGCATCCCCTTCCCGCGACCGGACGATCCGCTCATGAGCGCCCGGCAGCGGCTCGTCGAGAAGCGTGGCGGGAACGGGTTCATGCAGGTCGCCGCGCATCACGCCGCTCTGCTGCTCGCACAGGGAGCGGGTCGGTTGATCCGGCGGGCGGACGACCGCGGTGTCGTCGCGATCCTCGATCCGCGGCTCGTCACCGCTCGGTACGGCAGTTTCCTGGCCGCTTCGCTACCGGGTCTGTGGCGGACCACCGATCGCGCGACCGTCGTGGGGGCGCTACGGCGACTCGACGAGGCCGCTTCTGCCCGTGAGGGCATCTGAGCGCCGCTCACCAGTAGGCTGACGCCATGGCGGTCTTGGTCACCGGTGGTGCTGGGTACATCGGCTCGCACATCGTTCGCGCGTTCCGGCTCGCCGGACTCGATCCCGTCGTCGTCGACGACCTCTCCAGCGGGCACCGTGACTTCGTGCCCGACGACGTCCCGCTCATCGAGCTCAACATCGTCCGCACGAAGAAGCTCACCGAGGCGTTGCGGCACCATGCGATCGACGCCGTCGTGCACCTGGCGGGCTACAAGTACGCCGGCGTGTCCGTCCAGCGTCCGCTGCACACCTATCAGCAGAACGTGCAGGGCACCGTGAGCCTGCTCCGCGCCATGGCCGAGCACGGCATCGACAACATCGTCTTCTCCTCGAGCGCCGCGGTCTACGGCACCCCGGACGTCGCTCTGGTCACCGAGGAGACGCCGACCCGTCCGGAGTCGCCGTACGGGGAGAGCAAACTCGTGGGGGAGTGGGTCATCGCCGACCAGGGGCGGGCGACCGGACTGCACCATACCTCGCTGCGGTACTTCAATGTGGTCGGATCCGCGACCGACGAGCTGTACGACTCGAGCCCGCACAACCTCTTCCCGCTCGTGATCCGTGCGCTCACCGAGGGGCACCAACCCAAGATCTTCGGCGGCGACTATCCGACGCCGGACGGCACCTGTGTGCGCGACTACGTGCACGTCGCCGATCTCGCCGACGCCCATGTCGTGGCTACCCAGAAGCTGCTCGCCGGCCGGGAGCTGGAACCGGTCTACAACCTCGGCAGTGGTGAAGGCGTGTCCGTCCGGCAGATCATGACGGCGGTGGCGCAGGTGACGGGCATCGACTTCGAGCCCGTGGTGGCGCCGCGGCGACCGGGCGACCCGGCGCGGATCGTCGCCTCGGGTGATCTCGCGGCCCGGGATCTGCAGTGGACGATGCGCCACACGCTCGACCAGATGGTCACGAGCGCGTGGCGGGCGCGCCACCAGAACTGAGTCAGACGCGGCGCAGGACGGCCGTGACCTTGCCGAGGATCGTGGCGTGCGTACCGTCGATCGGCTCGTACGCCTCGTTGTGCGGCAGCAACCAGACTTCTCCGTTCTTGCGCTGCAGCGTCTTGACCGTGGCCTCGCCGTCGATCATGGCGGCGACGATCTCGCCGTTCTCGGCCGTCGGCTGCTGCCGGATGACGACGTAGTCGCCGTCGCAGATGGCCGCGTCGACCATCGAGTCGCCGCTGACCTCGAGCAGGAAGAGGGTGCCGTCGCCCACGAGCGAACTGGGCAGCGGCATGACGTCCTCGACACGTTCCTCGGCCAGGATCGGGCCACCGGCCGCGATGCGGCCGACGACCGGAACGTAGGTGGCGGTTGGCCGCGCGTCGCCGGACGCCGTGACGTCGCCGACCTCGTCGGGATCGGCGCCGCCGAGGGACCGTCGCACCTCCGGGAGGTGGATCTCCAGCGCGCGTGGGCGGTTGGGGTCGCGCTTGATGAAGCCCATCTTCTCGAGCATCCGCAACTGGTGGGAGACCGAGGAGGTGCTCGCGAGGCCGACCGCTGCGCCGACCTCGCGCATGCTGGGCGGATAACCGCGCTCGCGGAGGCTGTCGCGCAAGAACTCGAGCACCTTGCGCTGCCGGGGCGTCAGTCCGGTCGCGTCGGCCGGGCCGTCGGGTAGTTCGCTGACCGAATCGGTGGGGCGCGCATCGCTGCTCATGGCCTTGACCGTAGCGAGCGGCCCGGTCGAAATCAAACACGTGTTCGAACCCGGGCGCGTCGCGGCTATCGGTGGTCGGGCTCCTGGCGGCCGCGCAGGTCGTCCAGGAATGCGTCCAGGTGTTCCTCGATCTCGGCATGGGCGCGCTCCTGCTCGGTGCGCGCGAGCGAGGCCGCCTGGTCTTCCGCGACGGTGGCGGCGGTCACGACGGTCTCGTCCACGGCTTGGAGCGCGGCTCCGAGAAGCACGGCGAAGAGTCCGATCCAGAGCCAGAGGAGCAGGACGACCACGCCGGCGAGGGCGCCGTACGTCTTGCCGTAATTGCCGAACGAGTTGACGTACATCGAGAAGCCCACCGAGACGAGCAACCACAACAGCGATGCGACGACCACGCCGCGGCTGATGAATCGACTGGGGTGGGGGCGGTTCGGCGCCAGGCGGTACGTCACGGCGATCACGGCCATGACCAAGATGACCAGGACGAGCCAGCGCGCGACCTCCGCGCCCCAGCGGACGCCGGGGACCGCGTCGATGACGTTCAGGACGGCGGGAACGACGGCCACGAGCGCGATCGCCACGATCGCGAACAGGATCGCCGTGACGGTCATACCGAGCGCGAGGGCCTTGCGCTTGACGAATCCGCGGTCGTCGCCGAGGCCGAACATGAGGTTGACGGCGGTGAGGAGGTTGCCCACGCCCCCGGAGGCGCTCCACAGCGCCACGGCGAGGGCGACCACCGTCGTCACGCCGAGGGTGCCGCTCGAGGTCGCGGTCAGTTGTTCGATCTGGCCGGTCACGAGGGAGGCGGCGTCGGCTGGCAGGAGATCTCGGAGGCGATCGGACTGCTGGGCCACGGTCTGAGGCGATGCGACGAGCCCATAGAGCGACACGCCGGCGATCAGGGCGGGAAACAGCGAAGTGAAGGAATAGAAGGCGACTCCGGCGGCGAGGAGGGGCGCCTGGCGAGACGATGCCTGTTTCCAGGCCAATTTCACGGTCCGGAGGAAGGCTCGCATGGAACGAAACTAGCGGTCCGCGCGGCATCGTGCCGAGTCCATGCGGCGAAAGATTCGAGCACGTGTTCGAATCTCGCTTGTTTTGTCAGTGGGCCGCCGTATAGTCGTACACGTGTTCGATCGAACGTCTGTTCACTTCGAATGACATCGTACGCCAGGCGTTCGGCCGGACACACCAGACCTGACCTCTTCTTCCCCTCTGGAGGACCAGCAATGAGCACCATCGCCTACCACGAGCTCCCGGTTCGTCCCGCCCCGCAGCGCCAGCGTCACCTGTCCGCCGTCCCGCTCGCCGCGCCTGCGCAGCCCGCCGCGGCACCGCTGCGTCTCACCCGCCGCGGGCGCATCGTCGTGTTCGCCGCGGTCGCGCTGCTGCTGGCCGTGTCGAGCATCGTGCTCGGCGCCTCGGTGGCGGCGACGGACGACGCCGCCACGCTTCCCACCACGACCGTCCAGGTGCAGCCCGGGCAGACGCTCTGGGAGATCGCGGCCGAGGCCAATCCCGGTGGCGATATTCGCACCACCATCGACGAGATCGTCCGGCTCAATGCGTTGCCTAACGCCAGCGGCCTCAAGATGGGTACGACGTTGGCGGTCCCCGTCTACGAGGGCTGACACCACGACACCGGTCCCGGCGTCACCACCTGGGGAAGGGTGGGTCGCCGGGACCGATGTCTGTGGTGCCGGTCGAGAACCGCTGCGCGGTCAGCTCTCGAGCTGGCCGCCCTGGTTCTCGAGATGGGCTCGCACGAACCAGTGGAACAGCTCCATCGTCTTGATCTGGCCGATGACCATGTCCTCGGTGATCGGATCGAGCTCGGCAACCTGGGCCTGCACCTTACGGTGATCGTCGAGCAACCCGACGTAGACCTCGTCCAGGGCCTTGAGGTGCTCCGTCGTGGTCGCGCGGTCCAGCGGGTAGCCCTTCCACGTGCGGCCTTCGACGATCGCCGACGGCGTGCCCTGCGGGGCGACGCCGAGGGTGGCGATGCGTTCGGCGGTCTCGTCGACCATGTCGCGCACCTCCACCACGTGGGGGTCGATCATCTCGTGCACGGCGATGAAGTGCGGGCCCACGACGTTCCAGTGCACGTGCTTGAGCGTGAGCATGAGGTCGTTGAGTGCGTTGAGCCGGTCCTGCAGCATCGCGGCGACCTGCTGGCCGTCCTCGAGCGACAGTCCCGGAACCGTGTACTTCGGCGTAGCTGGCATGTCTTCACCGTACGGCGGTGCGTCATCCTCGCAACTCGACGCGTGACGGGCCGACCGTGGCGTCATATAGGCCTGTTCGGTGACGTTGCCGGCGAGTTCGGCGGCGGCGCGCCACGTTTGCGCGGCCTCCTCGTGACGGCCGAGCCGGTCGAGCAGGTCGGCCCTGACGGCGTACCACAGGTGCGACTGCGAGGGCACGGCGTCGACGGCCGCGAGCGCGACCTCGGCTCCCTCGACCTCGGCGAGCGCCACGGCACGGTTCAGTTCCAGGGCCGGACTCGGGGCGAGCCCGCGCAACTCGTCGTAGCCGACGAGGATCCGGTTCCAGTCCGGTGCCGACCCGTCGATCGTGGCGGCATGCTCCGCCTGGATGCGCGCCTCCACCGTGTACCGGTGACGACGGCTTGAGCGTTGCGCTTGACGCAGCAGGAAGCGCGCTTCGGCGATCGCCGTTCGATCCCAGCGCGTTCGGTCCTGCTCTGCCAGCGGTACGAGTTCGCCGCCGGGACGCACCCGCGCCTCGCGACGGGCCTGGATGAACAGCATGAGGGCGAGCAACCCCCGCACGTCCTCCTCATGCGGCAGCAGTTCCACGAGCATCCGGGTCATCGTGACGGCCGTGCTGGAGAGGTCGTCGGGCGCCTGGGACGTGCTCTGCGAACCGACGTAGCCCTCGTTGAAGATGAGGTACAGCACGGCCATCACCGCATCGAGTCGCCGGCGGTAGTCCTGTGGCTCCGGCTCCGCGAAGGCGATCGTGCCGTTGACGATGGCGGCCTTGGCGCGCGTGAGCCGTTGCGCCATGAGCGGTTCGGGCGCGACGAACACGCGAGCGATCTCGGCGGTCGTGAGCCCGCCGACGAGTCGCAGGGTCAGCGCGACCTGGGCCGGGACGGCCTGGGCGGGATGGCAGCAGGTGAAGATCAGGGCGAGCCGCTCGTCGGGTTGGCTGCCGTCCCCGGACTCGCGCATCAGGGCGTCGATGGCGACGCGACGGTCCGCTTCCGCGCGGTGCAGTCGTTCGGCGGCGTAGCGGCGTGCCGTGCGGACGATCCAGTGGCCGGGGGAGGGCGGTGCACCTCGACCGGGCCACTGCCGGATCGCGTCCTCGAAGGCGTCGGCGACCGCTTCGACGGCAAGCTCGACGTCCCCGCCCGTGGCGTGAGCGACGGCCGCGACGGCGCGCGCGTGCTCGGAGCGGAAGGCGCGGGCGATGTCCTCGATCGGTGCCTCCCAGGCCGCTGGGAAGGGTCGACCGGGCCACGCGGCACCATCGCGACGTTCTGCATCGGCCACGTCAGCGTCTCCTCGTGGACGGTATGAGCCCCTGGTGGCGTGTGCTCGGATTCGTGGTCATGGCTGTTGTGATCATTCCCGACACGCCGCGATAGCGCATGCTCAGGGCTGTGACCAGGGCAAACGCGAAGTGTCAGACCCACCGGCGAAGCTGTTTGCATCGCTGGAATCGGCGACGTAGAGTAACCACTAGATATAGTAGTTACAGACGTGTAGTTCTCCACATATAGCCCACAGGCACTGTCGAGTTTCCCACAGGAATCCCGACCGTCCACACCGAGATCCACGGTTTGTCCACAGCGAAAGGAGTCGCGGATGCGCTGCCCGTTCTGCAAGAACGACGACACCCGAGTGCTCGACAGCCGTGCGTCCGACGACGGCGGAGCGATCCGTCGCCGGCGCGTCTGTCCCGCGTGCGAGAAGCGCTTCACGACCCTCGAGCAGATGCAGCTGACGGTGGTCAAGAAGTCCGGGGCGACCGAACCGTTCCAGCGCGAGAAGGCCATCGCAGGAGTCGCCAAGGCCTGCAAGGGGCGTCCGGTCTCGGCCGACGACCTCGCATGCCTCGGCCAACAGGTCGAGGACGCCCTGCGCGCGAGCGGCGCCGCCGAGATCCCGGCTCATGAGATCGGCCTCGCGATCCTGGAACCGCTGCGCTCGCTCGACGAGGTCGCGTATCTGCGGTTCGCGAGCGTCTACAAGGCCTTCGACTCCGCCGACGACTTCGTCGCGGAGATCGCCTCCCTGATGGCCGCGGCCACCGACGGCGAACTCGCCGAGGAGACGGCCCGCTCAGGGTCGCGCACCCACGACACCGACACCACGAACTGACACCACCACCACCACCGGAGAATCAGGAGCACCAAGGCATGACGGAGACGGTCAGCAACAGCCGAGCATCCCGCGGCGGGGCCGGCGCTCGCAAGGGCGCCAAGAAGGGCCTGTCGATCGAGCGGGTCTACACGACCGAAGGGGTCCACCCCTACGACGAGGTCACCTGGGAGCGCCGCGATGTGGTGCAGACCAACTGGAAGACCGGCGAGAACGTCTTCGAGCAGCGTGGCGTGGAGTTCCCCGACTTCTGGAGCGTCAACGCGTCCACCATCGTCACCACCAAGTACTTCCGTGGCGCGGTGGGCAGCGAGCAGCGCGAGACGAGCCTCAAGCAGCTGCTGGACCGCGTCGTGCTCACCTACGTCAAGGCGGGCAAGGAGCACGGCTACTTCGCGACCGACGCCGACGCCGAGATCTTCGAGCACGAGCTGACCTACATGCTGTTGCACCAGGTGTTCAGCTTCAACTCCCCGGTGTGGTTCAACGTGGGCACGTCGAGCCCTCAGCAGGTCAGCGCGTGCTTCATCCTCGCGGTCGACGACTCGATGGACTCGATCCTCAACTGGTACCGAGAGGAGGGCCTGATCTTCAAGGGTGGTTCCGGTGCGGGCCTCAACCTCTCGCGCATCCGCTCGAGCAAGGAGTTGCTCCGTTCCTCCGGTGGTACGGCCTCCGGTCCGGTCTCCTTCATGCGCGGCGCCGACGCCTCCGCCGGCACCATCAAGTCCGGTGGCGCCACGCGCCGCGCCGCCAAGATGGTCGTGCTCGACGTCGATCACCCCGACATCGTCGAGTTCGTCGAGACCAAGGAGCGCGAGGAGGAGAAGATCCGCGTCCTGCGCGACGCCGGCTTCGACATGGACCTCGGCGGCACGGACATCACCAGCGTCCAGTACCAGAACGCCAACAACTCCGTGCGCGTCAACGACGCGTTCATGGAGGCCGTCGAGAACGGCACCGATTTCGGGCTGACCGCGCGCACCACCGGTGAGGTCATCGAGAGCGTCGACGCCCGAGAGCTGTGGGGCAAGATGGCCAAGGCCGCCTGGGCCTGCGCCGATCCGGGCATCCAGTACGACTCGACCATCAACGACTGGCACACGACGCCGGAGTCGGGTCGCATCACCGCCTCCAACCCGTGCAGCGAGTACATGCACCTGGACAACTCCAGCTGCAACCTCGCCAGCCTCAACCTGCTGAAGTTCCTGGGCGACGACGGCACGTTCGCGGTCGAGAAGTTCGTCAAGAGCGTCGAGCTCATCATCACCGCGATGGACATCTCGATCACCTTCGCCGACTTCCCGACCGAGGCGATCGGTGACACCACGCGCAAGTTCCGTCAGCTCGGCATCGGTTACGCCAATCTCGGCGCGCTGCTGATGGCCTCGGGCCTGGCGTACGACTCCGACGGCGGTCGGGCGCTCGCCGCGGCGATCACCTCGCTCATGACCGGCACGTCGTACCGTCGCAGCGCCGAGCTCGCCGGCATCGTCGGTCCGTACGAGGGCTACGCCAAGAACGCCGAGCCGCACCAGCGGGTCATGCGCAAGCACCTCGCCGCCAACGACGACATCAAGACCAAGCACGCGATGGACATCGCGGTGCAGAAGGAAGCCACCAAGCAGTGGGCCGAGAACCTCAAGATCGGTGAGACCAACGGTTGGCGCAACGCGCAGGCCTCGGTCCTCGCGCCCACCGGCACGATCGGCTTCATGATGGACTGCGACACGACCGGCATCGAGCCGGACTTCTCGCTGGTCAAGTTCAAGAAGCTGGTCGGTGGCGGCTCGCTGCAGGTGGTCAACCAGACCATCCCGGTCGCGCTGCGCAAGCTCGGCTACACCGGCGAGACCATCGAGGCGATCGTGGAGTACATCGCCGAGCACGGCCACGTCATCGATGCCCCGGGTCTGCGCCCGGAGCACTACGAGGTGTTCGACTGCGCCGTCGGTGAGCGGGCGATCAAGCCGATGGGCCACGTGCGGATGATGGCGGCCTGCCAGCCGTTCCTGTCCGGTGCCATCAGCAAGACGGTCAACCTGCCCGAGACGGCCACCGTCGAGGACATCGCCGACATCTACTTCCAGGGCTGGAAGCTCGGGCTCAAGGCGCTCGCGGTCTACCGCGACAACTGCAAGGTCGGTCAGCCGCTGTCCAGCCAGAAGGCGCAGGACAAGGCGACCTCCGGGTCGACCGAGACCGAGGTCAAGACGGTCGTCGTCGAGAAGCCGATCCGTCGTCGTCTGCCCAAGAAGCGTCAGTCGATCACCACGAGCTTCAGCGTGGGCGGCGCCGAGGGGTACATGACCTCCGGCGCTCACGAGAACGGCGACCTCGGGGAGCTGTTCCTCAAGCTCGGCAAGCAGGGTTCGACGCTCGCCGGCGTGATGGACGCGTTCAGCATCGCGGTGTCGATCGGCCTGCAGTACGGTGTGCCGCTGGAGACCTTCGTCACGAAGTTCACCAACCTCAAGTTCGAACCGGCCGGTCTCACCGACGACTCGGACGTGCGCATGGCGCAGTCGATCATGGACTACGTCTTCCGCCGCCTGGCGCTGGACTACCTCGACTTCGACACGCGCTCGGCCCTCGGCATCTACTCGGCCGAAGAGCGCCAGCGTTACCTCGACACCGGCTCGTACGAGCCGACCGAGGGCGACGGCACGACGGCCGCTGAGCTGGTCAGCGACGAGCCGAAGGCCGACCGGCAGGTGACCAAGCAGGTCGAGGCCGAGTCCGACGTCGCCTCGGCGACGGTTCAGGCCGAGTCCGCCCGTCCGGCACCCTCGACGGCGCACACCTCAGCCGAACTGCTCGAGGAGATCACCGGTGGGGCGATCGACAGCCCGCTGTGCATGACCTGCGGCACCAAGATGCGTCCGGCCGGGTCGTGCCACGTGTGCGAGGGCTGCGGCAGCACGAGCGGCTGCAGCTGATCTCGTCGCCAGGACGAGGGGCGCGAACCACGTGGCTCGCGCCCCTCGTCCTGTCAGCGCTGGTGAACAGCACCGGCCGAGGGCGTACAACGATGCGGTGATGAGGTGGTCACGGAGCGCTGCAGCGAATCTGGATTACTGCTATCGCCGCGAAGCGGACCGCCGATACACTGCTCTCGACGCTCATGACGACATAGGGGGATGCGTGTCCGGCGACCTGTACATCGACGGTGCGATGCTGCGCCGAGTCAAGACCAATTTCGGTGACATCGAGTCGTTGCTCTCGACGCCGGCGCGACGGATGCGCAACATGTCCGCCGACCAGGTGGGACCGCGCACCCTCGTCCAGCGGGTCAACGAATTCGGCGACGACTGGGGCTACGGCATCGAGCAGCTCGGAGAGTTCTCCGCGTCGGTGGTGCAGGCGCTCCAGTCGATCGAGGACGCCTTCGACGCCGCCGACGACAATCTCGCCGCCGCACTCAACGAAGCCAAGGAGGGCTGAGGCGATGGCGCCCACCAGCGCGGCTGACTACCCGAATCTCGGATTCGACCCGACGCCCGGTGACGTGGACGAGGTCAATTACCTCGAATCCACCCTGCGCGATGTCTCCGGCGCGATGTCGGAGATCTCCAGCGTCCTGCACGGTGCCGCGGACGGCGACTGGCGCGGACAGGCAGCCATCGCGTTCCGCGACATGCTCGACGACGACCTGCGCCCCAAAGTGGACGACGCGTACGAGTCGTTCAGCGACGCCAAGCGTCACGTCGCGAATTGGTCGATCTGGCTGGGCATCTACCAGAGTCGAGCGCGGTCGCTGGAGTCCGACGCCGCCGACGCTCAACAGCGGATCCACACGGCGGACAGCACGCTGGCGGGTCTCCCGTCAGCGCCCCCACCAGGCGCCGAACCGCCCGAAGATCCGGCCGAACGCAGCCGGCTCGAACGGCAGGCGGAGCAGCGCAGCACTGCGTCGAGCAACCGCGCCGCCGCAGTCTCCGATCTGGAAGCGGCGCGCGAGGCCGCTCGTACGCTGCAGGACGAGTACCTGGAGAAGGCCGAGGAGATCGGGCGCCTCTTCCGCGACGCCATCGACGCTGCCCCCTCCGAGCCCGGGTGGCTCGAGTCGGCGGTCGACGCGATCGGGGATTTCTTCGACGAAATCGGCGATTTTCTCGCCGACGTTATGGATCAGTTCGTCGAGCTTCTCCACGAGATCGCCCCGCTGCTCGATCTCATCGGTGACGCGCTGGGCCTCGTGTCGTCGATCCTCGGGCTTCTCGCGTTCATTCCTGGATTGCAGTTCCTCGCACTGCCGGCGCTGGTTTTGGGCGGGTTGTCGTTGCTCGCCCACTATGGTGCTGCCGTCGGCGAGACCGGCAGCTTCCTTGAGGCACTGACTGACCCCACTGTCCTCATGGACGCAGCCGGGGTGGCGTTGGGCGTCGCCGGTTTCGGGGTTGCTCGCCAGCTGGGCAGACTGGGGCAGCACACCGGAACGCTCCAGAACTTCTTCCAGATCGCCAACGGCACGGTGACCGAGATGGATCAAGGCGTCATGGTCTGGCGCCTCGTCCAGCTCAAGGTCGATCAAGCGACCCTGTTCCACACTGGTTTCGGCGCACCTGGCGGCGTCGAAACGGTTCAGGAATTCGTCGGGGGTAACGTGCGCGATCTGACGCAGGCTCCGGTGACCCGATGAACGAGATCGCTCGCCCGCAGACCGACTTCGGAACCGCAGAACTTTACGTCCCCGAGGGGATGTTCGACCTGCTCGCACCCGACAGCGATGCCGAGGCGCGATCGTCGTTCGTCGACGTGTTCGCACAGATGCTTCCCCGTGCGACCGCAGCGGACCTTGAGACACTCACTGACGGGCTCATGACATGGCGCCGCCGGTTACTGAACGACGGCATGCTCATGCACGCGGTCGTGGCCGTGCCTGCCGGACACCTCGCGGAGACTCCCGTTCACTGGCATATCCTCGTCGGCCCGGTTCGAGTTCCCGAAGCTGGGGAACTCAACGCCGGCGAAGTCGTTGCGCGCTACCTCGGCCAGTCCTTCGATCCGGCGAGCACCTACACCGAGTCGTTTGCCACGCGGTTGGGTTGGGGTGCGGGTCTCATTACGCGTACGCCGTTCCCATTCCAGGTCGAGGGACCAAGCGCCGCTCAACTGCCCCCGGTGGTGGGTCTCAGTGCCGCTGTCACCGCACCGCAGCATGGCACCCAAGGTCTGTTGGTCGTCGGCGTCGCCTTCGACGTCGAACGAACCGAAGACATGGCGCGCCTGGTGGCGGTGATCGCCGGGCAATCTGTCGTCCACCCGCCCAGCGACGATGAGATCTGAGCCGGCTGAATTCGGTGATCGCCATGAGTTGCTCATGCGCCGACAAGCCGAACTCGACCGCGTGCGTCGGCGCCGATGGGCATGGACATCTCTCACCGCCGACGCAGCTGCCGTCTTCCTCGGGCTGATCGCGGCCGTATCGAGCGGAAACCCGACTGCTGTGGCGACGGTTCTCGGCGTGATCGCGGTCGTGGTGCTGGCATGGCGACTCCTGCGGTGGGCGACGATCTGGCGCGCTACAGGCAACGACCTTGGGCACTGGCGCGACGTTCACCGGGCCCCCGGGGCCCCTGCGCCGGACCCGAACGTGCCGCCGGACGTGGCCACCGTCGACGACGTCCGTCACGCCCCTGACTTCGAGAGCCGAGCCCCCGTACTCCTTCGTCGACAGTATGCGGCGGTACTGCCGTTGCGGGCGGGAATGATGGCGGTGCTCAGTGGTGTGCTGCTTGGCATCGCCCTACTCGGCATCGTCGGCATCGCCCGGGCCGAGGGGGTCGTCGATCGCGTCGTCGCCGGCGCGATCGTCGTCCTTTCCACCGCTCTCATGGGAGCTCGGATTGGCGTGCTGTGTTCAGAGAGCTGGCAGGAGCAGCAGCGGCTCAACCGGCTGCGCACCGAGCTCGACGTCCTAGCGAGGCAGAGCGGCCAGGCACGACCCGTGGCTGGTCTGGCCGCCGCCGCCGTGGTGCTTGCCGTGGGTGTCGTCGCGCTCCTGGTGCGACGGATTCAGGACAGTGGCCTGGTACCCCTCCTCATCGCCGTGGCCCTCATCGTGGTCGCGGCCATGGTCGCGTTGCCCTTCGTGCTACGTCGCCGGCGACTTCACGTTGTGGCATTGCGCCCTCCGGGGGACTCGTTAGTGGACGCGCCGGACCGCTATGTCGAGGTCGAACTGAACGGCGACGTGATCACGCTTCGTGACCACGCTGGGCTCGCTGCACCATTCGAGCTGCGTAGGGATCACGTAGTCGAAACTTTCCCGGTGTCCCTGCACTGGCCGCTGGCGCCACCAGCGATCGCGATGGTGCTCCACGACAAGAGCGTCATCGTGCTTGCCGGACGCAAGGTCCACGAAGCGCTGCCGCAGCACTGGGCACAGCCTGATCGGCGATGACCGAGTTCGCCGATCGGGCGGCGCTCCTGCGTGAGCGTCAGCAGCGGCTCGACGTGCTTTTCGCCACGCGGGACCGTTGGCGCTCGTTACTCGCCGACGCCGCCGTCCTCGTCCTGGGTTTCGTGGCCGTGGTGGCGGTCGGTTCCGAGAGTATCGCCGCCGCCGGTTACGTGCTCGCGGCATTGATGATCGCCGGATTGGTGTGGCGTTGGATCCGCTGGTCCCAGACGCGACGGAAGGTCGCCGGTCCGATCCGCTACTGGACCTTCATCGATCGCGCTGTCTGGGCACGACACCTCGGCGGTGAGGTTCCCGACCGCCTGGTGACCGCGCACGAGGTGGCGCGCAGTGACGACTTCGACCGCCTGGCGCCGCGCGCGGTCGCCCTGGGTTACGGCAACGTATGGCATCCGCGGGTATTGATCGCGTCATGCGCGGTCGGGGCGTTGTTCGCCGTCACGGTGCCCGGCATCATCATCGTGCTGCTGGACGATCTCGACGCTGCCGCGCGGGCCGTGGCCGTCGTGGTCGTCGTGGGCTCGGTCGGCCTCGCCGGGGCTCGCCTGGTCGGCCTGGTACGGGATGTCTGGCTTCAGCAGCAAGTGCTCGATCTGACCCGGCTGGAACTGCGCACGATCGCGCGCTGGCGTGGGGTTCGCGAGCCCTCGTCGGGCCTCGGGTGGCGCTTGGTCCCGCTGGCATTGGTCCTGGTCTCACTGTTGGTCACGCGCGTCATCAGCGATGGCTGGCAGCCCTTTCTGGTGGCCGTGCTCGTCGTGCTGCTGCTGGCGCTCGCGTGCGTGCCGGCGCTGTTGTTGCAGCGGCGTTCGCACATCGTGTCTCTTCGGTCCTATGGCGATGCGCTCCTGGATCGGCCGAACCGTCGCGTCGCCGTGGACACGTCGGGCGACGCGGTCGTGCTGCGGAACCCGTCGTCGTCCGAGGCGCTGCGCCTCGACCCCGATCAGATCAGCGGGGCGCTCGACGTGCCGCTCGGCTGGCCGCTGGCTCCTCCCGCGACCGCGCTGGTCCTCGCCGACGGGGACATCGTCATCGTGGCCGGAGAAGCCGCTCGTCCGCTGCGCGAGCGATTCGCCGACCGTGCGCCGGTGCAGGACTGATCATCCGGGCCGCAGCGGCGGCGTGCCCGTGACTCAGATCGTAGAGTGGGCTCTGCCCCTGGAACCGCGCAGCGTCGCTGCCGACCGAAAGGACTCATGAGCGCTGCTGACTCGCGCGCCGGCCAGCTGGCCGAGCCCGCCGATCTCATCGACCTCGCCCACCTGGTGACCGCGTACTACACCGTGCGCCCTGACCCGGACGACCCCGCACAACAGGTGGCGTTCGGCACCAGCGGGCATCGAGGGAGCAGCCTCAACGGATCGTTCAACGAACACCACATCCTGGCCACCACCCAGGCGATCTGCGACTACCGCCGTTCTCAGGGGATCGACGGACCACTGTTCATCGGCCGCGACACGCACGCCTTGTCCGAACCGGCCTGGGCGACCGCGCTCGAGGTGCTCGTCGCCAACGACGTGACCGTGCTCGTCGACGCACAGGACGGCTTCACCCCCACTCCCGCGGTCTCGCATGCGATCCTGCGTGCCAACCGGGGCGGGGGAAGGGCCGACGGGATCGTGGTCACCCCCTCGCACAACCCGCCCGCCGACGGGGGATTCAAGTACAACCCGCCGCACGGCGGCCCGGCCGGCTCGGATGCGACGACGACGATCGCGGCGCGGGCCAACGATCTGATCGCCGACGGACTGCGCGACGTGCGACGGGTGCCGTTCACGAACGCTCGCGGCGCGTGCGAGGCGTACGACTTCCTCGGCACGTACGTCGACGACCTCCCGTCGATCGTCGACCTGCAGCGCATCGCAGACGCGCACGTGCACATCGGAGCCGATCCGCTCGGCGGCGCCAGCGTCGCGTACTGGGAGCGGATCGGTGAGGTCTACGGCCTGAATCTGGAGGTCGTCAATCCGCTCGTCGACGGAACGTTCCGGTTCATGACCCTGGACTGGGACGGCAAGATCCGCATGGACTGCTCGAGCCCGTCGGCGATGGCCTCGCTGGTCGAGCGCCGCGACCGGTTCGACATCGCGACCGGGAACGACGCGGATTCGGACCGTCACGGCATCGTCACGCCGGACGCGGGACTGATGAACCCCAACCACTACCTCGCCGTCGCCATCGACTACCTCTTCGGTGGGGCTCGTCCCGGCTGGGGGGACCGGACGGCGATCGGCAAGACTCTCGTCTCGTCGTCGATGATCGACCGGGTGGCGCAGGGTCTCGGCCGGCCGCTCACCGAGGTTCCGGTCGGGTTCAAGTGGTTCGTTCCCGGCCTCCTCGACGGCTCGTTCGGCTTCGGCGGCGAGGAGTCGGCGGGAGCCTCGTTCCTTCGCCAGGACGGCACGGTCTGGACGACCGACAAGGACGGGATCATCGCGTGTCTGCTGGCCTCGGAGATCCTCGCGGCCACCGGGAACACGCCGAGTCAGCGCTACGCCGACCTCGTGGCCCGCTACGGCGACCCCGCGTACGCGCGCACCGACGCGCCGGCGTCGCGTGAGCAGAAGGCCAAGCTCGGCACGATCGGTGCCTCCGATGTCACCGCGACCGAACTCGCCGGCGAGGAGATCACCGGGGTGCTCACCGAGGCGCCGGGGAACGGCGCCGCCATCGGGGGAGTGAAGGTCACCACCGAGTCGGCCTGGTTCGCCGCGCGGCCGTCCGGAACCGAGGACGTCTACAAGATCTACGCCGAGTCCTTCCGCGGCCCGGACCACCTCGCCCGCGTGCAGTCCGAGGCGCAACAGCTCGTCGACACCGTTCTCGCCTGACGTTGCACGCCCGCTGGTAATCTGGCGCGGTTTGCGGAGGGAGACGCAGACGTGACCGCACCACGATCGCCACGGGAGTACGAGTAAGTGGGTTCAACGGGGCTCCATGCCGTCGGCCGCGAACGGCAGAGCCCGCACGCGGAGACGGTGCCGCAGAGCGACTTCATCAGTGAACTCCACGGAGTCCGCGGCATCGCGCTCGCGCTCGTCGTCGTGTTTCACATCGTCGGCCAGGGCCGCGTCTCCGGCCGTGTCGACGTCTTCCTGCTCTTCTCGGGATATCTGCTGACGGCGAGCATGTTCCGCCGGTCGGTACGAAACGAGCCGGGGCGCGTCGCGCGACATTACGGGCGGACGCTGACGCGGCTCGTCCCGGCCGCGGTGACCGTCCTCGCCGCGGTGGTGGTGGCCGTCGTGGCCTTGCGCCCCCTCGGTGCTCAGCCCCAGGACGCCCTGAATCCTGGCGCGCGATCGGCCTGACGCAGCTGTACCTCGCCAGCGGCGTGTGCCACGCCGTCCTCGGGAACGTGATCACCCATCGAGACACGCGCCACTTCTCTGGGGCGTTCGCCCGCACCCTCGGCATCGCGTAGCGGCGCGTCGCTCCACAGCTCGGCTGCGAGGGAGCCGAACCTCTGGTGGACTGTCCCCATGACGACGATCACCCGGACGATCAAGGCCACGCCCGACGAGATCTGGGCGGTGCTGGCCGACGGATGGCTGTTTCCTTCCTGGGTCGTCGGAGCCTCCCGCATGCGCGATGTCGAAGAGACGTGGCCGGCGCAAGGGTCGCGCATTCACCACTCGGTCGGCGCCTGGCCCCTTCTCATCGACGATGCCACCATCTCGACTGGATGCATCCCCGGACGAGAGCTGCAGATGCGGGCCCGCATCTGGCCGGCGGGCGAAGCGCAGGTGCGCCTGACGCTCACTCCGCAGGGAGGCGAGACCCTCGTGGAGATGGAGGAAGACCTCGTCGCCGGACCGGCGACGTTGGTGCCCGGGATGCTGTCCGCCCCGCCGCTGAAGTGGCGCAACATCGAGACCCTCCGGCGGCTGGCATTCCTCGCCGAAGGGAATGCTCGGTGAGCCGAGTCGACGCGGTCGTCATCGGCTCCGGACCGAACGGTCTGGTCGGTGCCAACCGGCTCGCCGATGCGGGATGGTCGGTGCTCGTCCTCGAACAGCAACCCGACTTCGGGGGAGCGGTACGTCACGACACCGAGGTGTACGAGGGCTTCCGGCACGACACATTCAGCGCCTTCTACCCGCTCGCCGCAGCCTCTCCGGCGCTGCTCGCGCTGGATCTGGAACGGTGGGGGGTGCGCTGGCGACACGCGCCTGCCGTCCTCGGCCACCCGTTCCCCGATGGTTCCTGGGCCTTGCAGACGCGCGATCGTGAGCAGACCGCCGCGGGGTTCGAGCAGGCCCATCCCGGGGACGGCGAGGCGTGGCTGCGGCTCTGTGCGCTGTGGGACGAGATCGGCGAGCAACTGATCGGAGCGTTGTTGTCGCCGTTCCCGCCCGTTCGGCACGGCGCCGGTCTCGCCGCGAAGCTGCCCAAGGCCGGCGGCCTCGATCTCGTCAAGATGCTGCTCACACCCGCCATCGACCTCTGGCGCGGCCGTTTCCAGGGGCGGCACCCCACGATCCTGCTGGCGGGCAACGCCGGCCACTCGGACATTCCGCTTGCGGCTCCCGGCTCCGGCGTCATGGGTCTGCTCATGACGATGCTGGGACAGACCGTGGGATTCCCGGTGCCCGAAGGGGGTGCGGGAGAACTGTCGGCGGCCCTGGTCCGACGGCTCGAGGCGCACGGCGGAGCCGTCCGGTGCAACGCCGAGGTCACCCACATCGACGTCGACCGAGGGAGAGTCACCGGCGTACGGACGGCGGACGGCGAGCGATACGAGACCGACGTCGTCCTGGCCGACGTGAGCGCACCGGCGCTGTACGGGCGCCTGCTCGACGAGCATGATGTGCCCGCGCGCGTCCGCCGCCGCATGAGTACCTTCCAGTGGGACCCCGGCACGGTCAAGGTCGACTGGGCTCTCGACGGTCCGGTTCCGTGGGAATCGCCGCCGACGCACACGCCCGGAACCGTGCACATCGCCGACTCCCTGCCGCAGATGAGCGAGGCACTCTCGCAGGTGCACGCGGGCCTCATCCCGGACCGCCCGTTCCTGTTGACCGGTCTCATGGCCACCACGGATCCGACGCGTTCACCGGAGGGCACCGAGGCGATGTGGGCGTATACCCATGTGCCGCAGCAGGTCCGCGGGGATGTCGGGGACCAGCTCGCCGGCACCTGGGACCCCGACGAACGCGAACGGTTCGCGGACCGTATGCAGGCCCGCATCGAGGCGCTCGCTCCGGGCTTCGGTTCGCGGGTGCTGTCGCGTCGTGTGCTCGGGCCGCGCGAGCTCCAGGCGCGTAATGCGAATCTCTTCGGTGGCGCGGTCGGCGGGGGCACCCAACAACTGCACCAGGAACTCATCTTCCGACCGGTCGCCGGCACCGGGCGGGCCGACACCGCGATCCGCGGGCTGTATCTCGCATCGAGTTCGGCTCATCCCGGTGGTGGAGTGCACGGGGCGGCCGGCAACAACGCGGCTCGAGCCGCGCTGTTTCGGGCCCGGCTCCCACGCGCGCTCGGGATGCGTTGACCGGCGAACCGTGGCAGCGTCGAAGGCACGCCAACGAGCCTGAGGAGGCAGCCCACTCATGCGAGCTCTGACCTGGCAAGGCCGACGCGACGTGAGCGTCGAGAACGTCCCCGATCCGACCATTCACCACGACACCGACATCATTATCAAGGTGACCTCGTCGGGTCTGTGCGGCTCGGATCTGCACCTGTATGAGGTCCTGGGAGCCTTTCTCCACCCCGGCGACGTCCTCGGTCACGAGCCGATGGGTGAGGTCGTGGAGAAGGGGTCGGCCGTCACGAACCTGGAGCTCGGTGACCGCGTCGTGATTCCGTTCCAGATCTCCTGCGGCCACTGCTTCATGTGTGAACAGGGCCTGCAAACCCAGTGCGAGACGACGCAGGTCCGCGAGAGCGGCATGGGTGCGGCGCTCTTCGGTTACACGGACTTGTACGGGGGCGTTCCCGGCGGCCAGGCCGAGTACCTCCGGGTGCCGCACGGCGACTACGGACCGATCAAGGTCGACCAGGGACCTCCGGACGACCGTTTCCTGTTCCTCTCCGACGTCGTGCCGACGGCGTACCAGGCGGTGGCCTACTCCGGCGTCCGCGAGGGGGAGACCCTCGCGGTACTCGGTCTCGGCCCGATCGGGGAGATGGCCTGCCGCATCGCGCTGCAGCAGGGGGTGCGCGTCATCGGGATCGACATGGTGCCCGAGCGGATCGGCCGCGCCGCGTCGCGTGGTGTCGAGACGATCGATCTGTCGAGCGAGGACGTGCCCGTGGTCGTGCGCGAGAAGACCCAGGGCCGAGGTGCCGACGCCGTCGTCGATGCGGTCGGGATGGAGGCGCACGGCTCACCGGTCGCCGAGACGGCCCAGAAGCTCGTCGGGTTCCTGCCGCGGAAGGTCGAGCAGACGGTCATGACGAACGCGAGTATCGACCGCCTCGCGGCGTTCTACAGCGCCATCGACATCGTTCGCCGGGGCGGCACCATCTCGCTGAGCGGCGTCTACGCCGGTGCCTCCGATCCGCTGCCGATGCAGACCATGTTCGACAAGCAGATCACCGTGCGCATGGGCCAGGCCAACGTGCGGCGCTGGCTCGACGACGTCATGCCGCTCGTCGAGGACGCCTCCGACCCGCTCGGGCTCGAGACCTTCGCGACCCATCACGTCCCCCTCGAGCAAGCTCCCGAGGCTTACGCGACCTTTCAGGCCAAGCAGGACGGCGCGATCAAGTACGTCTTCCGCCCCTGAGCGGCGCGGAGTCGTTCGTTCTACGTCTTCGTAAACCCCCGGCGTCCACGACGAGCGCTAGGCGCTCATGCGGGCGCTACGGCTTGGTCCTGAGAGGAAAGGTCCGTCGACGATAGGGTGTCGCCGTCGAGTTCAGGAGAAGGACGCATTTTCGGAGGGCTCGGTGACCAAGGCTTGATGTTTTGAATCACGTCACCGTAGAACTCATCGACGGTTTCGACGACCGAGTCGATGAAGCTCCCTCGACCTCGACCACGTTTAGGTCCCATCGCAACGGAGAGCGCAACGCGGAAGCCCTTGATCTCCCGGTTCGAGTCGGGCGCGATCGACTTCGGGTCTTCGCGCACCTTCTCCAGTAGCTCCGTCGGCCCTTCTCCCCGGGCTCTCGCGATGAGCGTCTCGATACGGACGTCGGGGCGAGCGTTCTTCAATTGGCGGACGACCCAGTTCACTCTGGTGAGTTGGCGGCCGGTCTGGGGAGCAGGGATGTCCACCTGACAGGTCACGCGGCCAGCCCGAAGATCGGCCGACACCGTCAGGGGACCAACGGCATGAGGAATCCGCAAGCCGCCGGTAAGGCTGCCGTCTGACGCAAGCTGCTTCAACAGAGCTTCCATCCGCTCTTGCGGCTCAGCGATTTCTGCGCGGGTGAGCGCCGGCGTCACGTCGATGCCCAGCTGCTGCCCTAGACGCAAACCGGCGTAGCGCAGTAGCGCGTCGAAGCGCGAGGCCACCTCCGCGCCTCCAGCATCATTGGCGCGGAAAGTGCCAGAGGCGACCGACTCTCGGATCGAGACCCAGTGCTTACCCATGTCGTCGAGCTCGAGCGCGCCTGACTTTGAATGTTCGAGATAGCGGATGAGCTCGCCCAGGATCCACGCCTGCTCCGGATCGGAGACACCGCGGTGCTCCTTTTGCATGATCGCGGTAAAAAGCACGAACGACCACGGGATGTGGTGAAGTGCGACTTTGCGGAGCTTGCGGCGATCGACGGAAGTGGGATGGTGTCCAGGAATCGGAGGAATCTCGTTACTGATCGTGATGAGGGCATCGAAGCCCTCCGCCCGAGCGATATCCAGATAAGACTCGAGCTGCTGCGCCTCGAGTTCGTTCTTCCCGGTCTTCACCTCGATGAGCGCCGTCCACTGTCGTGATCCTCGGCGGATCCGGATAAGCCCGTCAGGGAACACCTTCCCCTCAGGACTCTCGAACGGAACTTCGATGAACGTCTCGGTGGTTCCGCGGATGGCCCCCAGCGGCGCTAGCAGTGCTTTCGAGAATTCGGGTACGACGCTGAGTACCGCAAGCGGGGCCGAAGTTGCGCGGCGCTCCTGTTCCTGGGCCCCGTTGATGCCGGATGTCGGGATCAGGCGGGCCTGATGCCAGCTCTCCTCATGCATACTTCCACCTCTCGTGATCAGAATCACGTTAGCCCAGAGGCGGACGGCAAGAGTTCATTTCCATGTGGTCGGCTGCGGTGTCGTCAGAGTCAGGCTGTGCCGCTGGGCCCCCACCGCAGACTGCGGTCGCCGGCGACCCCATCGCACAGGGACGCGGCCGTCGTCTCAGTCCTGGGTTGAGCCCAGCACCTGATCGGCAAGGGCGACGAGCCCGGCGCCGTCCAGCCCGCCGTAACCGTGAACCGCGTTGCGCCACATGTCCGGGACGGCCGAGGCGCCCCAGCGTGCTCCCAGCAGTCCGCCGGCGATGGCGGCGATCGTGTCGGTGTCACCTCCGGCACGGATCGCAGCGATCAGCGACATCGACAGGTGCACGGCGCCCTGGCCTGGCGTCGAGGTGACCGCGGCCCAGGCCGCTTGCATCGCCGCAACGGTGTAGCCGTTCGGCGTGAAGCTGCCGGGGTCGGCACCGGTCGCGGCCTCGATCCGCGCGCGCCACGAGCTCCGGCTGGTCGGTTCGAGGAGGTCGAGGCCCGCGACGAGGTCGATGTCCCCGCCCACGAGCGCGCGGCGGACCGCTTCGGTCCACAGCACGCACGACTCGACCGATTCCTGGTGCGGGTGGGTGAGGCGCGCGACCTCCGCCGCGGAGCGCGCCGTGCCGAGGCGGTCGTCAGGCCGCACGAGGGCGACGACCGCGGTACGCATCAGGGCGCCGTTACCGGCCGCGTGCGGCTTCTCCTCGAGCACCGCTCGAGCGGCACGCCGCATGGCGTCGGCCGTCGGCGCGGAGCTCGCGGCGAAGACCAGTTTCGTCTGTCGGCCGGCGTGTTTGACGCCGACGCGGCCCCACTCGAGGAAGCGCCGCGCGAGGTCGTCCAGCGCTTCCTCGTCGAGCCCGCCGTGGCGGGCGGCCGCCTCCGCGATGCAGACGGACATCGCCGTGTCGTCGGAGTACTCGCCGGGTCGAAGGTCGGACTCGGGTCGTCCGACCATCTCCGGGACCGCGTCATCGGCGAGTGGCGGACCGTACTCGTAGGGCACCCCCAGGGCGTCGCCGCAGGCCGACGCCAGCAGCACGCCCCGCGCGCGGTCACGGTGATCGGTCACTCGACGGTCAGCTCGCCCATCAGGTTCCAGTCGGAGGCGTCGATCTGTTCGCTGATGATCTGCGGCGTCGACGCGAGTGCCTGGGGAAGGTCCCTCATGGCCTGCTGGAAATGCTCCGACTGCACGTGGGCAGCGCCGGCCTCGCCGTCGCGGAACGCTTCCACCAGGATGAACAGGTTCGGGTCCTCGACGCTGCGCGACCAGTCGAACCAGAGGTTTCCCGGCTCTGCGCGGGTCGCCTCGGTGAACGGGGTGACGTGGTCGATCCAGCGATCGGCCCACTCTGGCTTGACGGGAAACTTCACGACGATGAAAATCATGCCTCCATTGTGACGCGTTCGAGTCGTGGAAGCCCTTGTGCGACCCCCCGGGGCAGGGCGTAGGCTAGGCAAGCCTTACCTACTGGAAGAAAGTTGAGTAGTGCCCATGCGCTCTTCGCGTGTCATGACCTCGGCGGTCGCTACGGCAGCCGCGGCCCTCGTCCTCGCCGCCTGCGGCTCGTCCTCCGATGACTCCGCTCTCGACGACGCGGCGGGCTCCGGCGAGTTCCCCGTGACGGTCGAGCACGCCTTCGGCGAGACCACCATCGAGTCCGAGCCTGAGCGGGTCGCCGCGGTGGGCTGGTCGAACGATGAGGTCGCGCTGGCACTCGGGATCGTCCCGGTGGGGATGACCAAGGCCAACTATGGCGACGACGACGGCGACGGCATTCTTCCGTGGACCGAAGAGCGGCTCGAAGAGCTCGACGCCGAGGCGCCCGTGCTGTTCGACGACACCGAGGGCGTCGACTTCGAGGCGGTCGCGGACACGCAGCCCGATGTTATCCTCGCCGCGTACTCCGGGCTCTCGCAGGAGGAGTACGACACCCTCAGCAAGATCGCGCCGGTCGTGGCCTACCCGGACACGCCGTGGGGTACCGAGTGGCGCGAGACGATCGAGATGAACAGCAGGGCGCTCGGGCTCGAGCAGGAGGGTCAGGACCTCATCGCCGATCTGGAGCAGCAGATCGCCGACGGTATCGCTGAGCGTCCCGAGCTCGAGGGCAAGACCGGCGCCTTCGTCTATCTCGATCCGTCGGACCTGAGCAAGGTGAGCTACTACACGACGCACGACCCGCGTGCAGCGTTCCTCGTCGACCTCGGCCTCCGGACGCCGGCGCTCGTCGAGAAGAGCAGCACGTCGACCGACCAGTTCTTCCTCGATCAAAGTGCGGAGGAGGCCGACGCCTTCGACGACACCGACATCCTCATCAGCTACGGGAGTGAGCAACTCCTGCCGACGCTGCAGGCGGATCCGCTGCTCTCGCAGATCCCGGCGGTCGCCGATGGCGCGGTGGTGATTCTCGAGGACAACACGCCGCTCGCCGCCGCGGGGAACCCGTCCCCGCTGTCGCTGCCCTGGGCGCTGTCCGATTACCTCGACCTCCTCGCCGACGCCGCTTCGAAGGTCCAGTGACCGTTACCCTCGTGAGAACAGCCGCACCGGACGACGCCGACCGGCGTCGTCCGGTGCCGGCGATTCTCGCCCTGCTGCTCGCCGGCGCCGCGGTCCTCGTTCTCGCGGCAGCGCTCTCTGTCGCGTTCGGTACCCGTGTGGTGGGGTGGAACGACCTCGTCAGCGCCTTCACCACCGATGCCGACGGCATCGCTGAGGCCGCCGTGCGCCAGCGCATCCCGCGGACCCTGCTGGCGATGCTCGTCGGCGCCTCGCTCGGAGTGGCCGGCGCCGTTCTCCAGGGTCTGACGCGCAACCCGCTCGCCGACCCGATGATCCTCGGGGTCACTCCGGGCGCCTCGCTGGCCGTGGTGTCCGGTATCGCGTTCTTCGGCCTCAGCACCGCCACCGGGTACATCTGGGTCGCCATCACCGGCGCCGCGCTCGCCTCCGCATTCGTGTACGGGATCGGCTCGCTGGGTCGCGGCGGCCCGACCCCGCTGAAGCTCGCGCTCTCCGGTGCGGCCACGACCGCCGCGTTCACCTCGCTGATCAGCGCGATCCTGTTGCCGCGCGTCGACGTCCTCAATTCCTTCCGGTTCTGGCAGGTCGGGGGCGTCGGTGGCGCCACCTACACGAAACTCGGCCAGGTGCTGCCGTTCCTCATCGTGGGGGCACTCATCTGCATCGCATGCTCTCGAGGGCTGAACTCTCTGGCCCTGGGCGACGAGCTCGCCACGGGCCTCGGCGAGCGGGTCATGGTGATTCGGGTCGCCGCCTTCGTCGGCGCGGTCACCCTGTGCGGTGCGGCCACGGCGGTCGCCGGGCCGATCGCGTTCGTCGGGCTCGTCGTCCCGCACGTCTGCCGGCTGCTGATCGGCGTCGACCACCGGTGGCTGTTGCCCTCCGCGGCGATGGTCGGTGCCCTGCTGCTCACCGTCGCCGACGTCGTCGGCCGCGTCGTGGCGCGCCCGTCGGAGATCGAGGTGGGCATCGTCACGGCCATCATCGGCGCCCCCTTCTTCATCTACGTCGTGCGCAAGCAGAAGGTGCGCGCCCTATGAGCGTCGACGTGCTTGCCGCCGGACGTACTCGCCGCGCCGTGCGCCGCCGCGGCGCTCTCGCGACGCTCGTCGTGCTCGTGGTCGCGACCTTCGTCGTAACGCTCATGGTCGGCCAGACGTTCTATCCGCCCGGCGACGTGCTGCGCGTCATCGCCGGCCAGACCGTGCCCGGCGCCTCCTTCACCGTCGGGGAGTTGCGGCTGCCGCGGGCGGTGCTCGGCGTGCTCGCCGGCGTGGCGTTCGCCCTCGGCGGCGTGACGTTCCAGACCATGCTGCGCAATCCGCTGGCGAGCCCCGACATCATCGGCATCACTCACGGTGCGAGTGCCGCCGCGGTGTTCGCCATCACGGTCCTCGCCGTGTCGGGAGCGGTGATCTCGCTCGTGGCGGTCGTCGCCGCGCTCGCCACCGCGATGCTGATCTACGTCCTGTCGTTCAAGGACGGGGTCGTGGGCACGCGGCTCATCCTCATCGGGATCGGGATCGCCGCGATGCTCCAGAGCGTCGTCTCCTACCTGTTGGTTCGTGCTGCCACCTGGGATCTGCCGGCCGCGATGCGCTGGATCACCGGCAGCTTGAACGGGGCGACGTGGAGCGAGGTGGTGACCCTTTCGGTGGCGGTCGCGGCGTTCGGCGCCCTGCTGCTGTCACACAGCCGTCGCCTCGACCTGCTGCAACTCGGGGACGACGCCGCCTCGGCTCTGGGCGTACGGGTGGAACGCACCCGGGTCACGGTCATCATCGCCGCGGTCGGGCTCATCGCGTTCGCCACGGCGGCGACCGGACCCATCGCCTTCGTCGCCTTCTTGTCCGGACCGATCGCGGCGCGCCTCGTCGGCCCGACCGGGTCGCTGCTCGTACCGGCGGCCCTCGTCGGCGCGTTGCTCGTCCTCGTTGCGGACCTGGCCGGCCAGTTCGCCTTCGGATCTCGCTATCCGGTCGGCGTCGTCACCGGAGTCCTCGGCGCCCCGTACCTCGTCTACCTGCTCATCCGCACCAATCGCGCGGGAGGTTCGCTATGACCGCCACCCACACGCTCCACACCGAGCGTCTCAGCCTCGCCTACGGGGAGCGCACCGTCGTCGACAACCTCGACCTGACGATCCCCACCGGCCAGATCACGACGATCGTGGGAGCCAACGCCTGCGGCAAGTCCACCCTGCTGCGCGCGATGTCCCGACTGATGGCGCCGACGTCCGGTCACGTGGTCCTCGACGGCAAGGAGCTGCACCGGTTGCCGACCAAGGACGTCGCCCGCACGCTGGGGCTGCTACCGCAGTCGCCGATCGCTCCGGAGGGCATCGCCGTCGCCGACCTCGTCGGGCGGGGCCGCCATCCGCACCAGAAGGTCTTCGCGCGTTGGAGTGCCGAGGACGAGGCGGCGGTGCTCGCGGCACTGGACGCCACCGACACCGTGGCGCTGGCCGATCGCGCCGTCGACGAGTTGTCCGGAGGCCAGCGCCAGCGGGTGTGGATCGCCATGGCGCTCGCCCAGCAGACGGATCTGCTGTTCCTCGACGAGCCGACGACCTTCCTCGACGTCAGTCACCAGATCGAGGTCCTCGACCTGCTCACCGACCTGAACCGCCAGCGCGGTACGACGATCGTCATGGTGCTGCACGACCTCAACCTGGCGGCCCGCTACGCCGATCACCTCATCGCGGTGGCCGAGGGGCGGCTGCACGCTGCGGGTCATCCGGCCGACGTGCTCACCGAGGCCACCGTGCGCGAGGTGTTCGGTCTGGAGAGTCAGGTGATGATCGATCCCACCTCGGGCAAGCCCATGATGCTGCCGATCGGCCGGCACCATGCGCGAGCGAACGACGTGACGCCGATCAGCTGATCGAGAGCATGGCGGTCAGGTGCTCCCACCTGGCCGTGGCGACCGGATCGCGCCGCAGCGGCTGCCCGATCGCGATCGAGCAGCGACGGGTGCGGTCGTAGAACTCGACGAGAGCGGCACCGTTCTCGGGCCGCACCACCCACGCCTCGGTGATCGCCGCCGGATCGACCCGGACGGTTCCGTTGCCGAGGCGCGCGAAGGTCATCGAAGCGCCGCCCCGCAACTCCTCGACGACGCCGTGGATCGCCAAGAGGCAGCCGGAGGCGGGGACGGCGAGCGAGACGGGAATGCGGTCGCGGTGCAGATGGTCGAGCGCGTGCAGTGCCAGCGCCGGGGCGATCGGGGTGACGAGGTGCGTGCCCCGGAGCAGATCAAGGGCGGCGCTGCGCAACGCTCCGCCGTCGGCGACGAGGGTGTCGAGGTGTCCCTGGGCGTCAAGTGACATGAGCTGGCGGGCCGCCGACTGAGGATCGCGCTCGCGCGCCCAGGGCAGGGATCGCAACGTCGTTCCCGCCCGGACCGTCGAGCCTGTGCCCTGACCTCGCGAGCAGACGACCCGGTGGACCACGTCGCCGTCCTGATTGAGGATGCGCACCATGCTGCCGTCCGCGTCGGTGGCGAAGGCATCGAGGGAGGCCGGACACAGCCGCACGGTCAACTCGTCGGCCGCCTGGCGCGGCCACGGCGCTCCCAGCCCGCCGAGCCGGCCGTAGGAGCCGGTCGCGCTCACCGCCGAGCTGTCGGTGGCGGTGGCCGCGACGGCGGTGCCGCCGAGACCGCTGAGGACGGAGCCCAGCAGGGCAAGGTCATCGCTCCAGCGCTCAGCGGGTGCGGGTTCGACGATCATGGGGGCTCACTCGGGAGGAGATAGTTAGGACTCCCTTACCTTAGCTCCTTCAGGTGAACGAGAACAGAGCCACCGGTTCACTCGTCGGTTCGGGGGTCTGCGGATCGGATTCGATGGTGATGCCCGCGCCGATGGCCGCCGCCGCGTCGCCCTTCAGCGGCATCGACGCATCGGATGCATCGGCGGGCATCGCGCCGGCGTGGTGCATCTGCCCGTCGGGCTCCTGAAGCCACACGACGTAATGCTGGCCCTCCGGGGGCGGGGCCATGTCGGAGGTCTCGATCACGGCCCGATTGAGGCTTTCGGACCGCAGCACGGTGGCGACGGAGCCGTCGTCGAACGAGACGGAGATCCGTTGCGCGTCGTCGGCACGTTCGATGCGTTCGGCGACCGTGAGCTGGGGGGCTTGCGACGTGTCCTGCCACGGCTGTGTGACTCCGACGCCCACCCCGGCGGCGACGACGGCAGCCGCTGCCACCCCGGCGAGCCAGGTGCGGGTCCGGCGGCGTGCGCGGCGATCGGCGAGCCGCGGAGGCTCGGGGCGGACGGTCGACACGCGCCGGAGGACGTCGTGGCGCAAGGAGGCCGGTGGTTCTTCGGCCGAGAGCAAGCTGAGGTCGGCAGCGGCCTCGCGGAGCGAGTCGACCTCGTCGCGGCACGCCGCGCAGTGTTCGAGGTGCTCCTCGAACGCCGCACGTTCGGCGTCGGTGAGGGCATCGACGGCATACGCTCCCGACAAGCTGTGGATGTCGTCGGTCATCATGATCCTTCTGCTCCCAGGGCGTCGCGCAGCCGGATGAGGCCGTCGCGAACCCGAGTTTTCGCGGTGCCCAGCGGGATGTCCAGCATCACCGCGATCTCGCTGTGCGTGTATCCGCCGAAGAACGCGAGGTCGACGGCTTTGCGCTGGATCGGCGTGAGCGTCTCGAGGGCGGCCCGCACCCGCCGTGCCTCCCACCGATCCTGCACGACTTCGCTGGTCGCGTCGTGGGCGACCTCCCGGTGGCGGTGGCCGTAGACGACGTCGCGCTTGCCGGCGGCTTCGGCGGAACGTACGCGGTCCACGGCGCGTCGATGCGCGATGGTGAAGACCCAGGCGAGGGCGCTCGATCGCCCGGCGTCGAAACGCGACGCGTGCCGCCACAACTCCAGGTACACCTCTTGGGTGACTTCCTCGGCTTGCCCCGGATCGCGGACGACGCGCCGCACGAGACCGAACACCCGGGGCGCGGTGAGGTCGTAGAGCTGCGCGAAGGCGACGTCGTCGTCGCGAGCGCAGCGCCGCAGCAGTTCGGTGGCCAGGTCCGTGCCCTCCGGCTCAGGGCCGGAGGGCACGGACGTCAGGTGACTCACGGGCTGATTCTTCCCGACGTTCAGGGCATCAGCACGGCGTCGACGACGTACACCTTGGCGTTGGCCGTCGGGACGTTGCCGCAGATGACCGAGGCGTCGGCGACGGTGAAGTCCTCGTCCGAGCCCTCCACCATGAGCGTGTCGCCGGCAAGGGTCTCATGCTCTCCTGCGATCTCGTCCGGCCCGAGCTCGCCCTCCACCACGTGATGCGTCAGGACCGTGGTCAGCTGATCCTTGTCGGCCAGCAGCGCGTTCAGCTGGTCCTCGGGGATCGCGGCGAAGGCGTCGTTCGTGGGTGCGAAGACCGTGAGCGACTCGGCAGAGTTCAGCGTGTCGACGAGTCCGGCCTCCTGAACGGCGGTGACGAGGGTGCTGAGCAGCGGGTTGTTGCCGGCCGCGGTGGCGACCGGATCCTCGGCCATCCCGTCGAGCGAGCCGGCGCCCGAGGTGGGGATCGCCTCGCACCCGGGACCGAAGGCGCCCATCATGTCGTCGCTCGGCTCGGAGCTCTCCTGGGACGTCGACGGCTCGGAGTTCATGGAGGCCTCGGAATCGTCGCCGCCGCTGCTGCAGGCGGCGAGACCGAGGGTTAACGAGAGGGCCGCAGTGGCGAGCCCCGCGTGGCGGATGATCGTGCGCTTCATGATGGTGCCTTTCGTTGGATGCGGTATCGGGGATTCGGAGACCGGGCTCAGCCGGATGGGTGGAGATGGCGCGTCAGGCCACCCGCACGACGATGCTGTGAATGCCGCTGGAGCCGTTCGGGAACGGACTCGTGCGCTGCGCGGTCTGCACCTCGCCGTCGCGGGTGATCGCTCGGGCCTCGACGACGTGACGGCCGGGGCTGGCGTCCCACGGCAGATACCACTGCCGCCAGTAGTCGACGCCGGCAGCCGGGCCGAGTCGGGCCGGGCGCCAGTCGCCGCCGTCGATGCGGACCTGGACCTCGTCGATTCCGCGCTGCTGAGCCCATGCGACACCCGCGATGACCCGCTCGCCGGCGTCGATCTCGCCGAGTCCGCGCGGGGTGTCGATGCGGGTGGAAATCTTGATGGGCCCGTCCACGGCCCAGTCGCGTTCGGTCCAGTAGGCGTCCTGCTCGGCGTACGTGGTGAGCGTGAGCCGCTCGAGCCACTTCGTGGCGCCGACGTACCCGTAGAGCCCGGGGGTGATGAGGCGGGCCGGAAAACCGTGGTCGCGGGGGAGCGGCTCCCCGTTCATGGCGACGGCGACCATGGCGTCGCGCCCGTCGGTGGCGACGCCCAGCGGTGTGCTGATCGTGAAGCCGTCGACCGCCGTGCTGAGGATCTGATCGGCCCGCGCGCCCACCCCGGCGCGGTCCAGCAGATCGGTGAGGCGGACTCCCAGCCAGCGTGCGGCACCGACGTACGAGCCCCCGACCTCATTGGAGACGCAGGTCATGGTGATGTCGCGTTCGATCATGTCCATGGCGAGCAGTTCGCCCCAGGTGAGGGTGAAGGGGTTGTCGACGTCGCCGTCCACGGTCAGCGTCCAGTCGTCGACGTCGACCACCGGGACGCTCAGGTTGATGTCGACGCGGTAGAAGTCCTCGTTCGGGGTGCGGAAGGGGCTGAGTCCGTCGATGTCCAGGCCGTCCGGCAGCGGTGGAGCGGGCTCCGCCGCCTTCGGCAGCGTGATGTCCGCGATGCTCCGGCTCGCCCGGATGAGGGCCTCCCCGGTGGCCGCGGCGATGGCGGCCAGCGTGACGGCAGCACCGCTACCCAGAAGGAACGCGCGGCGGGACACGCCTTCACCGCGGGCGCCGGCGGGTCGCCGAAGCCCGTGCGTCAACGCCCACAGGACGCCGAGCGCGACGATGCCCGTGGCGATCGCCGGGAGGACGTCCGCTGGGTCGGCTGCGGGCCGCGCGAGTGCCGCGGCGCCGCTCGCGGCCACGAGCGCGACGAGGAGGACGGCGCCGGCGACGAACCGCCGAGCGGCGAGGATTCCCCCGATCGCCGCGAGCGCGAGGGTCCCGAGCAGCACCGAGCCGATGAGGATCGGCTTGTCCGACGACCCGAAGGTCGCGACCGCCCGCTCCTTGACCGGCGTCGGTGTCGCATCGATGACGCTGGAACCGACCGCGAGCACCGGGGACGCCGCCGGCGCCACCAGCGCCGCCGTCAGGTGGCCCACGGCCACTGCGGCGACGGCTGCGAGGACGCCCGCACCTGCGGGCGGGAGAACCGAACGCGTCGACATGCCGGTGGTTCGTCACCGGGCGCCACGCGGATGGGTCAGCGGCGCAATCGCACGAGCGACGCGAGTTCGGCGTCGCTCAGCTCGGTGAGTGCTGCCTCGCCGGAGTTGACCACGGCGTCGGCGAGCGCACGCTTGGCCGAGATGAGCTCGGCGATGGACTGCTCGATCGTGCCCTCGGCGACCAGGCGGTGCACATGGACGGCGGTCGTCTGGCCGATGCGATGCGCGCGGTCGGTGGCCTGGTCCTCGACCGCGGGGTTCCACCAGCGGTCGTAGTGGATGACGTGGTCGGCGCGCGTGAGGTTCAGACCCGTTCCCGCTGCCTTGAGCGACAGCACGAACACCGGGAACTCGCCGTCCTGGAAGCGGCGGACCATGTCCTCGCGGGTGCGCACGGGCGTGCCGCCGTGCAAGTAGGCGTGCTCGACACCCTGCTGGTTCAGATGCCGCGCCAGCAGGTGTCCCATCTGCGCGTACTGCGTGAACACCAGAGTGCGCCCGTCCTCGGCGATGATCTCGTCGAGCAGCTCGTCGAAGACGGTCAGCTTGCCCGACCGCCCCTCGAGCCGGCCGGTGGACTGGCGCAGGTACTGGGCCGGGTGGTTGCAGATCTGCTTGAGCTGAGTCAGCAGCTTGACCACGAGGCCGCGACGCTGGATGCCCTTGCTCTCCTCGATCTCGGTCATGGTGCGTCTGACGACCGCCTCGTACAAACCGATCTGCTCGCGCGTGAGCTGCACGTGGTGGTCGGTCTCGATCTTCGGTGGGAGCTCGGGGGCGATGCCCGGATCGCTCTTGCGGCGGCGCAGCACGAACGGCCGGATCAGCGTCGCGAGTCGGCGGGCCACCTCGTCGTCGTGGTCGCGTTCGACCGGCCGCGCCCATTCCCGGCGGAACTGTTCGCGATGTCCGAGCAGACCCGGCGTCGTCCAGTCGAGGATCGACCACAGCTCCGAGAGGCTGTTCTCCACCGGCGTGCCGGTCAGCGCCATGCGCGCGTCCGAACCGATCCGGCGCAGCGCCTGGGCGGCTCCGCTCGCGGCGTTCTTGACGTGCTGGGCCTCGTCCGCGACGACCATGCCCCAGTCGTGTTCGGCGAGCTCGTCGGCGCTCTGCCGCATCGTCGCATAGGTCGTGACGACGAATCCGTCCTTCGCATCGTTCAGAGTGCGCTGCGGCCCGTGGTACCGGTGGACGTTCTCGCCCGGCGCGAAGCGGGCGATCTCGCGCTCCCAGGTGGCCAGCACGGACGCCGGGCACACGACGAGGGTCGGGGCAGCCGCCGCGCGGTGGAGATGGAGCGCGATCAGCATGATCGTCTTGCCCAGACCCATGTCGTCGGCGAGGATGCCGCCGAGGCCGAGCTCCACGAGCTGGTTCATCCACCGCACGCCGTCCAGCTGATAGGCGCGCAGGTCACCGTCGAGGTCGGCGGGTTGTTCGATGCGGGTGTCGCGCGCGCCGAGGCTGGCCAGACGCTCGCGAACGTCCTCGAGCCAGCCCACGGTGTCGACCTCGACGAGCCGACCGTCGATCTCGAGTTCGCCGATCAGCGCCGCGCGGAGCGCGTCGCTCGCGTCGAGTTCGCGTCCTCCGCCGCGGATCAGGTCGTCCAGCCGGCGCGGCTCGACGAAGATCCACTGGTCGCGAAGTCGCACCAGTCCGCTGTGGCTCGCGGCGAGCTCGTCGAGTTCGGCCTGCGTGAGGCGCTCGCCGCCGACGCTGACGCTCCAGTCGAAGCGGAACAATTGATCGCGGCCGAAGGCGCGCGGGCGGTCACCGAACGCCTCGACGCGCTGGAGGACCGGGGTGGCGGCCACATCGCGGACGAGCTCGCCCGGCCAGGCCACTTCGACGCGGTTGGCCATGAGCGGCGTGACGAGGTCCGCGGACGCCAGCCGGCCGAGTTCATCGCGGTCGAGGGCGATGGCCTCCGGGGGAGGGGTGCCGTCGTCGGGCAGCAGCCGCTGCGCCGGGTCCCAGCTCGCAGAGAGCCGCTCCAGCATGGCGCGAGTCGCGTCGCGAGCGCCGGGTCCGAAATGGTGGTCCTCGCGGGTCCACAGATCGCGTGCATCGGCTTCGCCCCACGTGCGGTCGGTGGGGCGAACGCGCAATCGGGCGGTCGCCACGGCGTCCGTGCCGGAGGGTTCGAAGGCGGTCACCAGACGATAGGCGAAGGTGCGTGGAGGCTCGATGCGCGGTCGCGGCTGCTCAGGCTCGCGGCGGCGCTGCGGGGTGGTGGCGACGGCGGGCGCGTCGACCGCCAGTGCGGCGAGGAACGCATCGATCTGCCGCTGTCCGTCCGCCGGGGTCTCGCCGATCTGGGCGCCGGCTTCGCGCAGCTGCTGCAGTTCGGCAGGCGACGGCGAGGTCAACGCACCGGCGGCCATCAGTCGGAGCGCGATAATCGACGGCCCGGCCCACGCGCGCACGCTCTCGTGGGCGTTCATCGCACGGATGCCGCCCGAAAGCGGCCCCACCGCTTCGTTCGCCGTCGCCTCCACCGGCCCCTGCGGGGCGTCGAAGACGAATCGAGAACGCGCGGGGTCCTCGTCGACGAGGAACCTCACGGGGTGGCGCAGCAGGATCATCAGCTGCGTCGAGGTCGGCATCCCTCCATTGTCGGGTACCGGTTCAAGCACCGTTCGCGTGGTCCCGGTGACCTGAGTCATGTCGGCGCCCGAATGCGCTGGCTACCGGCACAGTGGGCGATGCTGCTGGTCAGCTGCGGTGAGGCGCCGGAGTTCGGCCGGCGCTCACATCCGGCCGGCGTCGAGGTAGCGCTGGTGCCAGCTGAGCGCTTCGTGGAGCAGGTGCGGCGTGTGACGAGCGGTGGGACGGCTCGCCTTCGCTCGGGCGAGATAGTCGGCCAAGCGATCGCGGAAGTCCGGATGGGCGCACCTGGCGATGATCCGGTCCGCGCGGTCCGTGGGCGAGAGGCCGCGGAGGTCGGCCAGTCCTTGCTCGGTCACGACCACGTGCACGTCGTGCTCGGTGTGATCGACGTGGCTGACCATCGGCACGATCGTGGAGATCGCACCGCCCTTGGCTGTCGACGGCGACAGGAAGAAGTTCAGGTAGGCGTTCCGCGCGAAGTCTCCGCTCCCGCCGATGCCGTTCATGATCGCGCTGCCCATGAGGTGCGTGGAATTGACGTTGCCGTAGATGTCGGCCTCGATCATGCCGTTCATCGCGATCACTCCGAGCCGGCGGACGAGTTCTGGGTGGTTCGAGATCTCCTCGCTCCGCAGCAGGATGCGTCCCTTGTAGGAGTCGATGTTCTCCATGAAGCGCCGGACCCCGGTGTCGGAGAGACCGAACGACGTGGCGGAGGCCGCCCGCAAGGTCCCCGAGTCGAGGAGGTCGAGCATGGCGTCCTGAAGGACCTCGGTGTACGCCGTCAGCCCGGTGAACTCGCTGCCGTCGAGTCCGGCGAGAACCGCGTTCGCGACGTTCCCCACGCCGGACTGGAGCGGCAGCAGCTGCGGGGGCATGCGGCCCGCGGCGACCTCGTGGCGGAGGAAGTCGAGCAGGTGAGCGGCGATCGCTCGCGATTCCTCGCCCGGCGCGTCGAACGCCGCATTGCGGTCCGGTGCGTCGGTCTCCACGACGGCGACGACCTTCTGCGGATCGACTCGCAAGTACGGCTCGCCGATGCGTTCCATCGGGTCCACGAGTTGCAGCGGGCGGCGGTGCGGCGGCAGCGCCGTGCCGTAGTAGACGTCGTGGAAGCCCTCGAACTCGCGCGGCTGCCAGTGGTTGACCTCCAGAATCACCGCGTCGGCCTGGTCCAGCCAGGTCTTGTTGTTGCCCACCGAACTGCTGGGCACCAGGAGGCCGTCGGGCAGCGCGGCGGTCACCTCGACCACCGCGACGTTGAGCCGGCCGTAGAAACCGAACCACATCTGGGGCGCCGAATGGCTCAGGTGCGTGTCGACGTAATCGACCTCGCCGGCGTTGATGAGCGCGCGCAACGTCGGATCGGAGTTGTACGGGAGCCTCGTTCCGATGCCGTGCGCTTGGGCCAGCACTCCATCGGCCTCGGGCGCGGTGGACGCTCCGGTCCACAGGCCGATCCGGAAATCCTCACCGCGTTCGTGCGCGGCGGTGATGCGTCGTGCGAGGGCGGTCGGGACGGCCTTCGGGTAGCCCGCCCCGGTGAAGCCGCTCATGCCGACGTTGTCGCCCGGACCGATGAGGGCGGCGGCCTCGTCGGCCGTGCGCAGGCGGGAACGAAGAACGGGGCAGGACACGCGCGTCATACGACGATCGTGCCCTGCCCCTCGTCATCACTGACGCCGGGGAGCGGCGATCAGTTGCTGGTCTGCTGCTGCTCGGCGATCTGCCGGCGGACGTCGTCCATGTCCAGGTCCTTCACCGCGGTGATGACCTGTTCGAGCGCCTCGGCGGGCAGAGCGCCCGGCTGGGAGAAGACCAGGATGCCGTCGCGGAACGCCATCAGGGTGGGGATGGACGTGATCTGCGCGGCGGCGGCGAGTTCCTGCTCGGCCTCGGTGTCGATCTTGCCGAACGTGACGTCGGTGTGCTGCTCGCTCGCGGCGTCGTAGACGGGCGCGAACTGCTTGCACGGACCGCACCACGATGCCCACCAGTCCACGAGGGTGATGCCCTCGCCGGTGACGGTCGACTCGAAGGTCTCCTTGGTCAGGTCGATGGTGCTCATGACTGCCTCTCGTAGGAATCGTGTCATCGGTACAACGCCGTCGGCGGCCCGAACATTCCCGCCGGGCTGCCCTCGGTGAGCGATGCGGGCATCATCGACAGCATGAGATTTCGCGCCGTTGTGACCGTGACCGCCGTCGCCATGGTCCTCGCCGCCTGCGGGGGAGACGGAGAGCAGGACGCTCCGACGCCGGAGCCCACCACGCCCTCACCCAGCGGGGACGCACCGCAGGAGCCGCGGACGGTCGAGCCGCGGGTGGACGCCGAGGTCGCCACGGATCTCAACGTTCCGTGGGACATCGTGTTCCTCGACGACGGCAGTGCTCTGGTGACCCAGCGCGATGCTGCGTCGGTCGTGCGGGTGTCTGCCGATGGTTCGGTCACCGATCTCGGCGAGGTGCCCGGCGTCCAGCCTGGAGGTGAAGGTGGTTTGCAGGGGCTCGCCATCACGCCGGACGAGTCGACCGTGTTCGCCTACCTGACGAGTCCGACCGACAACCGCGTGGTGCGCATGTCGTTCGACGGCGCGGCATTGGGCGAACCGGAGCCGATCCTCACCGGCCTCGCGAAAGCACAGTTCCATCAGGGCGGCGCCCTGCTGTACGACGCGGACGAGGACCTGTTGTTCGTCGCGGTCGGGGATGCGGCGCAGGCCGGCCTCGCCCAGGACACATCGTCGCTGAACGGCAAGATCCTGCGCATCGACACCGACGGCAACCCCGCGCCCGGCAATCCGTTCGGCAACGAGGTCTGGTCCTATGGTCACCGCAACGTCGAGGGGCTCGCATTCGATAGCGAGGGGCGATTGTGGGCCAGCGAATTCGGCGACAAGGCCGCGGATGAACTCAACCTCATCGAATCCGGTGGCAATTACGGTTGGCCTGAGGTCGAGGGCGCCTCGGACGATGAGCGCTTCGTCGCGCCGAAGGCCACGTGGAGCGTCGAGGAAGCCTCGCCGGCCGGGCTCGCCATCGTGGGGGACACCGCCTACCTCGGAGCACTGCGGGGACAGCGGCTGTTGGCCGTGCCGCTCGACGGCGAGAACGTGGGTACTCCGGTCTCGTACCTCGTCGAGGAGTTCGGGCGAATCCGCGCTGCGGCCGCCGCGCCCGACGGCACGCTGTGGATCTCGACCAGCAACACCGATGGCCGGATCGCTTCGCGCGACGGCGACGACCGGCTCCTGCGGTTGATCGTGCAGGAGGGGTTGCCGGACGAAGAAAGATGAGGATAGCCTCATGTTGAGAGCCGGGCCCCGAGGACGCTCCCTCCCTGCTGAGGGCCCGAGGACTCTCCGGCGGCGGGCGGCACGACCTCCCTCCTGGCGCCCGCCCCACACAGCAGCACCCCCACTCGCTCGGCGAGTGGGGGTGCTGTCGTGAGTGCGGGCGGACCCGCCGAGATCACAGCGGTCGGATGTTGGCGGCCTGGAGGCCCTTCTGACCCTGCTCGACGTCGAACTCGACCTTCTGGTTCTCGTTCAGCGAACGGTAGCCGCTCGCCTGGATCGCGGTGTAGTGCGCGAAAACGTCCTCGCTGCCGTCGTCCGGAGCGATGAAGCCGAAGCCCTTCTCGGCGTTGAACCACTTGACGGTTCCGGTGGCCATGGTGTTACTCCTCTTTCGATTCTTCTAGGCGAAGGTCGGTCGCGGTTTCGTGACCGACGGTCGCGACGCACATCCAACCGCGAGAGGAACTCACCCCGGCGGGGTACTGCATTCATCTGGTCCAACGTCGTGCAACTGGCACCACCTTATGCGACCGGACCGCCATCTGGGTAGCGTCCACCGATCGCCTGCGTCAACATCAGGTGAACTATCCGGGGCCATCGCGCTGAGGACTACGCGGAGTAGTCCGATACGACTACTCGCCGCGGAAGTCAAGACTGCCATTGCACGCCGACCGGGTCGTACGGTGTGCCGTGGCGCACGTCTCACGAGGACGGCGCCTGGTGGAGTCGGCAGCGGCCGGCACCAGATCGCAGATCCACCAACTCGGGGGATCCTCGTCAAGGAGGACAATGTGAAACGCATGATGACGGGCCTCGTGGGGCTCGGCCTCGTGGCGTCGGGGTCGCTGGCGTGGGCCGCACCCGTCGCGGCGGAGCCGGCGCCGCCCGTGGCCGGACCGGACGCCACGACGAAGGTCGACGACTTCCCGCACCCGCTGGAAGAGAAGCGGCGGGAACTGCGCGAGGCGGCCATCGCCGACGTCGTGAGCGGCGAGGCCACGCCGGAGCAGCGCGGCGGCAGTACGGTCGTCAAGGTGGGTGAGTCGGGCTCGCCGGCCGAGGTCGCCGCCCAGGCCAACCCCCGCGCGCGGCAGAACATGGCGCGCAAGGGCAAGAACAAGCATCAGGACCAGTACGTCGAGCTCGCCCAGGAGCGGGCCGACAAGATCTTCGTGATCCTGGCCGAATTCGGTGACGAGCGTCATCCGGACTACCCGGATCAGGACACCGATCCGAACACGCCGGGGCCGCAGCGTTTCGACGGACCGCTGCACAACCAGATTCCCGAGCCCGGACCCAACGACAACTCCACGGTCTGGCAGTCGGACTTCAATCGCGAGCACTACGAGGAGATGTACTTCGGCACCGGCAAGGGCGTCGAGTCGGTCAAGACCTACTACGAGACGCAGTCGTCGGGCCGGTACACCGTCGACGGCACGGTCTCGGACTGGGTCAAGGTCCCCTACAACCAGGCGCGCTACGGACGTGAGGACGCCGGTGCCTGGAATCTCGTGGAGGACGCGGTCAACCAGTGGGTCGCCGACCAGCGTGCGGCGGGTCAGACCGACGAGCAGATCCACGCGGCGCTGTCGGAGTACGACCAGTGGGACCGGTACGACTTCGACGGTGACGGCGACTTCAACGAGCCGGACGGCTACATCGACCATTTCCAGATCGTGCACGCCGGAGGCGGCGAGGAGGACGGCGATCCGATCTATGGCGAGGACGCCATCTGGTCGCACCGCTGGTACGCCTTCGTGACCAATGCCGGCCTGACCGGGCCCGAGCAGAACCCGCTCGGCGGCGCCGAGGTCGGCGACACCGGCATCTGGGTCGGCGATTACACCGTTCAGCCCGAGAACGGCGGGCTCTCGGTCTTCGTGCACGAGTACGGACACGATCTCGGCTTGCCGGACGCGTACGACACCTCGGGCGGCGGCGACAACAGCAACGAGTACTGGACGCTCATGGCGCAGAGCCGGCTCAACGCCGAGGGCGAACCGCTCGGCACCCGCCCCGGCGACCTCGGTGCGTGGGAGAAACTGCAGATGGGCTGGCTGGACTATGAAGCCCTGCTCCACACCGACAAGCGGGTCATGGAACTGGGCCCGCAGGAGTACAACACCGAGAAGCCGCAGGCGGCGGTCATCGTGCTGCCGAAGAAGGAGGTCGTCTCCGACAACGGGGCGCCGGCATCGGGCGAGCGCCAGTTCTTCTCCGGGGCCGGCGACGATCTCGTGTCGTCGATGACCACCGAGCTCGACCTCACCGAGGCCACCGGTGCGCAGCTCACGTCGAAGATCCGCTACTCGATCGAGGAAGGCTACGACTACGCCTATCTGCAGGCCTCGACCGACGGTGGTCAGTCGTGGACCGACCTGAGCGGGACGATCGGTGGCGAGCCGATCGGCACCGACACCGCCGGACGCCCGGCGATCGACGGCGAGCAGGCCGACTGGACCGATCTCGTGGTGCCGCTCGATCAGTTCGACGGACAGACGATCCAGTTCCGGTTCCACTACCGGACCGACGGCGGTCTGACGATGCCGGGCCTGTTCCTCGATGACGTCGCCGTGACCGCCGGGGATACCGAGATCCTCAGCGACGATGCCGAGACGGACTCCGGCCTGTGGCAGTTCGACGGCTTCTCGATCGTGGAAGCGACCACGACGACCGAGGCCAGCCACTACTACATCATGGGGCACCGTTCGTACACGAGCTACGACCAGTACCTCAAGACCGGGCCGTACAACTTCGGGTTCATGAACACGCGTCCCGACTGGGTCGAGCACTACGCGTACCAGACGGGTCTGTTGATCTCGTACTGGGACACGTCGGTGCCCGACAACAACCAGAGCCAGCACCCGGGATCGGGCCGCAACGTGATCATCGACGCGCACCCGCGCCCGATCATCAACATCGCGACCGGCGAACCGTGGCGCGCTCGGGTCCAGATGTACGACGCGCCGTTCTCCACGCGGAAGGCCGATTCGATGACGCTGCACACCAATGGCGTCCCCAGCTACATTCGGGGACAGAACGCTCAGCCGGTGTTCGACGACACGAAGAAGTACTTCTTCGACGAGTTGCCCAACCACGGCGTCAAGCTGCCGGCCACGGGCTTCAAGGCGAGGGTGCTCAACGAGAAGGGCACCTCCCTGAGGGTCAAGTTCAACTGACCTTCCCCTGAACCGAAGGGGGCGCGCATCCGGGGGGACGGCGCGCCCCCTTCGCCATGCTCACGCGCCGTCGAGCATGTAGTCGACGACGAGGGGCGCGTGGTCCGACCAGCGCTCACCCCAGCTCGGGGCGCGGTCGACCCGGGCCGTCTTGGCCGCCTGGGCCAGCTCGTGGGTGGCGATCTGATAGTCGATCCGCCAGCCGGTGTCGTTGTCGAACGCCTGCCCGCGCATCGACCACCACGTGTAGGGGCCGTCGACGTCGCCGGCCAGCATGCGGTGCACGTCGACCCAGCCGAGCTCGCCAAAGAAGCGGTCGAAGTAGGCGCGTTCCTCGGGCAGGAAGCCGGCCTTGGTGCGGTTGCCCTTCCAGTTCTTGATGTCGCGCTCGGTGTGGCCGACGTTGAGGTCGCCGGTGATGACCGCGTGGTTGCCCGTGGCGGTCAGCTCCTGCATGCGGGTGGTCATCTGGTCCAGGAACCGGTACTTGTCGTCCTGGCGCGGTGTGCCGGCCTCACCCGAGTGCACGTAGACGGACGCCGCGGTGAGCGTGCTGCCGTCGGGCAGGGCGATGTCGGCCTCGATCCAGCGCCCGGCATCGTCGAAGTACACGTCGCCGTTGCCGATTCGGGTGGCCGTCACGGGCAGCCTGCTGAGCACCGCGACTCCTGCGCGCCCCTTGGCGGCGGCCTCGGTGTGCGCGATCGTGTACCCCGAACCATCCAACAACTCGTGGACGAGCTCGTCGGGGCAGCGCACCTCCTGCAGCGTCACGACGTCGGCGTCGGCCTCGTCGAGCCAGGGTTGCATGCCCTTGCGGAGGGCGGCGCGGATTCCGTTGACGTTGATGGTGGCGATGCGAAGCACGTGGCGAGGCTACCGGCCGCCCCCGACACCGCGGCCGGGTACTCGCGGGCCAATGACGCGACGTGGTCTCGATACGCGGCTCGCAGAGCTCGCTGCTACTCGACCACCAATGAGCGGGTTAGGTGGTTGGGTAGCCCCGAGGGTCGAGGGGCGTATTCAGCCTGTCGGGGTGGGCGTGGTCTCGATACGTTCGGCCGTGGCCGGCCTCACTACTCGACCACCAACGGCCGGGTTGGTTCGCAGGGCTCGCTGCTACTCGACCACCAACGGCCGGGTTAGGTGGTCGAGTGGTCCCGGGGGACGAGGGGCGTATCGAGACCTGTCGGGGTGGGGGTGGTCTCGATACGTTCGGCCGTGGCCGGCCTCACTACTCGACCACCAAGAACCGGGAACGTTCGGCCGTGGCCGGCCTCACTACTCGACCACCAACGGCCGGCCTCCTCGACCTGCTAATCAGAACTCCTCGTGGGTCCGGGGATCGCCGCCGATGCGGCCGCCGTGGTCCAGGTCGGCGATGCGGTCCATGTCCTCGCTGTCCAGCTCGAACGAGAACATGTCGAGGTTGCCGCGGAAGCGATCCGGCGTCGCGGACTTGGGGATCGGGGCAACGCCCAGCTGCACGTGCCAGCGCAGCACGACGCGACCGGGATCGACGTCGTGCTTCTCGGCGATCGCCCGGATCGTCGGATGATCAAGGAGATCGGACTTGCGGCCCAGCGGGCTCCAGCTCTGGGTGACGATGCCGCGTTCGGCATCGGCCGCGCGCTGCTCGGCCTGCGGGAAGTACGGGTGCAGCTCGACCTGGTTGACCGCAGGCACGACGCCCGTCTCCTCGACCAGGCGGTCCAGATGCTCGGGAAGGAAGTTCGAGACGCCGATGGAGCGCGTGAGCCCACGCTCGCGCAGCTCGATCATCGCCCGCCAGGTGTCGACGTACCGATCGACTCGGGGGAGCGGCCAGTGGATGAGGTACAGATCGACGTCGTCGAGCCCGAGCCGCTCCAGGGAGCCCTCGAGCGACGCGAGCGTGCTGTCGTAGCCCTGGTCGTCGCCGGGGACCTTCGTAGTCACGAAGAGCTCCTCGCGCGGCACCGCCGATGCGGCGATGCCCTGACCGACCTGCTCCTCGTTCTCGTAGCGCTTGGCCGTGTCCAGTAGCCGATAGCCCGCCTCGATGGCGGCGACGAAGGTGTCGGGGTCGGCGATGCTGTAGGTGCCGAAGCCCACCTGGGGCATGCGGTGGCCGTCGTTCAGTTCCAGCAGCGGCGAAGTCGTCATGTCGTCCACGCTACTGCGCACCGCTGGAAGCGGCTCAGTCGCTGAACGGGGGACGCTCGTCGAGCGCGATCGACCGGCGGCCGGCCCAGCGCCAGACCCGTGCGACGGCGTCGCGGTCCTCATCGGTCACGAGGTTGCCCATGACCCGCAGGGCGATCGTCATCAACGCGTGGCTGCGCATGCCGAGCGGACCGAGGGTGGGCAGCAGCCGGGGGACGGTGATGAGGCCGGCGAGACGGCGGGCGATCGAGAACGCCTCGCCGTAGCGGGCCGTCATCAACGCCGGCCAGGATGTGGGATCGCCACCGGCGGCCAGGAGCTCGGCGACCTCGCGCCCCGTTTCCAGACCGTAGTCGATGCCCTCGCCATTGAGCGGATTGACGCAGCCGGCGGCGTCCCCGATGAGGGCCCAGTTGGGGCCGGCGACACCGGAGACGGCGCCGCCCATCGGCAGCAGCGCCGAGGTCGGCAGGCGCAGGTCGGCGCGCAGGTCCCACTCCTGGCGGCGGAGCCCGGCGTAGTACTCCATCAGTGGACGGATCTGCACGCTCGCGGGCCGCTTGGCGGTAGCGAGCGCGCCGACGCCGAGGTTCACCTCGCCGTCGCCGAGCGGGAAGATCCAGCCGTACCCGGGGAGAATCTCACCGTCCTCGCCCCGCAGTTCCAGGTGCGAGGAGATCCACGGGTCGTCGCTCCGCCCGGACTTGACGTAGCTGCGGCCCGCCACGCCGTACGCCGTCTCGCGGTGCCACTCGCGGCCGAGGACGCGACCCAGCGGAGAGCGGACGCCGTCGGCGACGACGAGCCGCCGACAGGCGACACGGTGCTCCCGCTTGTCCGGTCCGAGCTGGAACACCACCTCGGTCACCCGACCGCGCTCGTCGCGGACGGCGTCGACGGCGCGGGCGCCCTCCACAGGCCGGGCCCCGGCGGTCAGCGCGGTGCGGAAGATCCGATCGTCGAGCTCGGTACGCGGGACGGCCGACCCGTGATCGGGCAGGGAGCCGCCGGGCCAGGGGAGCAGCAGTTCCTGACCGAATCCGGCCGCACGCAGACCCCGGTTGACCGTGTGGCCGCGCACCCAGTCGCCGAGCCCCAGCCGGTCGAGTTCGGCGATGGCACGGGGGGTGAGGCCGTCGCCGCAGGTCTTGTCGCGGGGGAAGCGAGCGGCGTCCGCGATGACGGTGTCGAGTCCGAGCCGCGCCGTCCACGCGGCGGCCGCCGATCCGGCGGGGCCGGCGCCGACGACGAGCACATCGGTCGAGGCGGGCAAGGTCATGCCGCGGTCCTCGCGTCCCAGTACGTCGGTTCGCGCCGCTTGAGCCAGCCGATCACGGCGACGGTGACCGGCATGACGGCGATCTCGACCGCCACCTTGAACAGCACGCCCACCACGAAATAGTTGAGGAAGACGCCGAAGGAGTCGATGCCGATGGCCGTGGCGGCGATCGCGCAGAAGATCAGGGTGTCGGCGATCTCGCCCACGCCGGTCGAAGCGATGAGACGGGCGACGAGGCCCTTCTCCGCGGTGCGGCGCTTCATCGCGACGAGCACCCACGCATTGAGGAACTGCCCGACGACGTAGCCGGCGAGGCTCGCGAGGACGATCTGCGCGACGGGCCCGACGACGGACTCGAATGCCGCCTGGTTCTCGTAGAACGAGGCGGCCGGGGCGTGCTGCACGAGCCAGAACGTCACGGAGGCGAGGACCGCCATGGCGAAGCCGACGACGATCGCGCGGCGCGCCGCCGCGAAGCCGTAGACCTCACCGATGACGTCGCCGAGGATGTAGGCGACCGGGAACAGGATCGCTCCGCCGTCGGTGACGATCGGCCAGAGCTGGACCGGTCCGAGCGCGAGGCTGCCGCTGCCGACCTCGATGCCCTTCGTGGCGGCGATGTTCGAGACGATGAGGACGACGCAGAACATCGCCAGCGCGACGTCGTAGTGCGAGGAACCGCGCGACGCGAAGCGCACGGCAGGTTTTGGTGAGGTTGCCTGCGAACTCATGCCTGCATCCTCTCACGCACCGTAGAACCGCCCGAGGGTCTCGGCCTTGAACTCCCAGTAGCTGCCGTCGTCGATCGAGGCGCGGATGTCGTCGACCAGGCGCACGGTGAAGCGCTCGTTGTGGATGGTGCAGAGCGTCGCGCTGAGCATCTCGTTGGTCTTGAACAGGTGATGCAGGTACGCCTTGGAGTAGTGCGCGCAGGTGTAGCAGTCGCACTCCTCGTCGATCGGGCCGAAGTCGCGGCGCGAGGCGGCGACGTTGAGGTTGTACCTGCCGGCGCGCGTATAAACCCGTGAGGACCGCGCGACGCGGGACGGGCCGACGCAGTCGAACGTGTCGCAGCCGTTCTCGACTCCGGCGAAGAAGTCGTCCGGCTCGCCGATGCCGAGCAGATGGCGCGGCTTGTCCTCGGGCAGTTCCTCCACCACCCAGCGGCAGATCGTCCCCAGGTTCTCCTTCTCGATCGCGCCGCCGATGCCGAACCCGTTGAACGGCAGACTCGCCAGGTCGCGAGCGGCCTTGCGCCGGAGGTCCTCGTACTGCGCGCCCTGGACGACGCCGAACAGCGCCTGGTAGGGCTTGTCACTGCGCTCGCGCGTCAAGCGCTCGTGCTCGACGACGCATCGCTCGGCCCACGCCTGGGTACGCGCGAGCGCCTCCTCCTGGTAGCCGCGCGTGTTCATGAGCGTGGTGAGTTCGTCGAAGGCGAAGATGATGTCGGCACCCAGTTCGTGCTGGATGCGCATCGAGACCTCCGGCGTGAACCGGTGGGTGCTGCCGTCGAGGTGGCTCTTGAACGTCACCCCGTCGTCGTCGACGTGCGCCAGTCGCTCCTTGCCGCTGGCGATGACGTCGTCGGCGGTGGCGCGGTTGCTGTCCATCGACAGCGTCTTCTTGAATCCGACTCCGAGGCTCATGACCTGGAAACCGCCCGAGTCGGTGAACGTCGGGCCTGGCCAGTTCATGAAGCGGCCGAGGCCGCCGGCCTCGTCGACGATGTCCGAGCCGGGTTGCAGGTACAGGTGATAGGCGTTGGCCAAAAGCGCCTGCGCGCCGAGTTCGGCCATGTGCTCGGGCAGGACCGCCTTGACGGTCGCGCGGGTGCCCACCGGGATGAACGCGGGCGTGCGGATCTGCCCGTGCGGGGTCGAGATGACCCCGGAGCGACCGGGCGCGTCCTCGAGGCGGCTGCCGATGGTGAACACGCCTTCTAGTGTCCCATCACGCCGAGCCAGCAGACGTAGAGGGAGAGCGCGGCGACGGTCGCGAACAGGGCGTTCCAGACGGCCGCCGGCAGGACAGTGAGCCGCGCGAGGACGTCGGCATCGCTGGTCCTGGCGCGGGTGCGGCGCCGGTGCCCCCACAGCTCGAGCGTCGCGCGCAGTCCACCGGCCGCGAGGAACCACGCCGCGGCGAAGCCGGCGGTCTCGGCCCAGGCCGGGTCCGGCGCCCGCGTCTGCAAGAGCCAGACGGCAGCGGCCGCGGGTACGAGCACGAGCAGTCCGAACCACGTCCGGATGAGGAGGATCATCGCGCCCAGGATCCCCAGGACCAGCCACCAGGCCCAGGCGCTGCGCCCGGCGAGCACCAGCAGCATCATGAACGCGCCGAGCACCGGCGCGAACGTGTAACCGGCGAAGGCCGTGGCCACCATCCCGAGGCCGGACGGGCGGCCGATCGATTCGGTGATCCCGGACGTGTCACGGTGCAACCGCACCGCGCGGACCCGCCGCCCGGTGAGGACGGCGGTGACCGCGTGGCCGGCCTCGTGCATCACGGTGACGACCTGACGGCTGTAGCGCCAGGCGCCGGGCACGAGAACGGCCAGCGCGGCCACCGCCGCACCGATCCAGGCAGGTTCCACCGATCAGACGATCGGCTTGTCCACGAGCTCGACGCGGGTGGCATCGCGCTCGTTGGCGCCCATGGCCGCCGCGATCCGGTGATGGAGCGCGCCCTCGCGGTGACGGCTCTGCCGGTCGAGGGTCAGCCCGAGCGCGGTCTGCGCCCACGCGCTGGTGGGCTCGAGTTCGACGAGGCGGCGGAACGCGTCCTCGGCGGGCTTGAGGAGCGCCGCGGCGAACTGAGCGCGTCCGTACAGCTCCCAGGCGGCGGCGTTGGAGGGCTCGGCCTCCAACACCGGGCCGAGGACTCGGGCGGCCTCGCGGGGGTACCGCGACTCCAGGAGCTCTTCGGCCAGGCGGAAGGCGTCGAACAGGTCCATCGCGGCGATCTTCTCGTCGGTCAGGGTGGGCTTCATGTAGATGGTCACAGCGCCTCCTTCCAGGCTCGACTGGCTCAACGTCAGGGGAGCGGCGAAGATTCCCCGGGCGTCGGTGCGGGGGTCGGCGCCTCCGGGGCCTCGGCGGTCGGTTCCTGCGAGGGGGTGACCGAGGGCGTGGGTGTGGGGCCGGGATCGGGGTCGTCGGGGCCGGTCGTCGTGGTCGGGGTCGGTGCCGGCGCGTCTGGCCCCTGCGGCGTGGCATCGCCGTCGCGCGTCACGCTGCTGGGCACGATGCGCGAGTTCGACTCGTTGCCGAACGACCTGCCGCTGACCACCTCGTACGCGCCGATCACGGCGACCGCGATGAGCAAGGTGGCGACACTCACCAGCGCGACCGTCTTCCAGTTCACGCGGGACAGCAGCGCCGCCCGGTCCGACGCCGTCGCCGGATCGTCGTCGGCGACGGCATCGGCCTCGACGACGGACTCCTCGCCTTGGGACGCACCTTCGACGACGCTGCCCTGCTCGGTGACCAGCAGGGTCTTGCTGCGCTCGATGCCGCGCTGCAGGCTCGCCGAGTACAGCGTCGAGGCGGTACCGGCGACGACGCTGCCGACCGCCGCGCCGATGAGGGTGCCCGCCACGCCGAGCCAGGAGGCGAGCCAGGCGGAGGTCATCGCGGCCAGTGCGCCGGCGACGAGCTGGAGCGCCGACAGCTCGCCGAAGATCCCTTTGCGCGCCATGACCTCGACACTAGCGAGGGCTGCAACGCGCCTGCCCAGTTCTGTCCGTGCCGCTGGTTATCGTCGAGACATGCGCTTCGTGGCCACCGCCGACTGGCAACTGGGGATGCCGGCGGCCTTTCTGCCCGACGAGGCGCGGGCCCGCTTCGCGCAGGACCGCATCGAGGTGCTGCGGCGGGTCGGCGACGTCGCCCGCGAGCACGACGCCGATTTCGTGGTCGTCGCCGGCGACGTGTTCGACGCGAACCAACTCCACCGCTCCGTGGTGGCGCGTGCGTTCGACGCCCTGCGGGAGTGGAGCGTGCCGGTGTACCTGCTTCCGGGCAACCACGATCCGCTGGACGCGTCCAGCATCTACCGGTCCCGTGAGTTCGTCGAGGCCCGACCCGATCACGTGCACGTCCTCGAGACGCCGGGCCTCCAGCCGGTCGCCGAGGGCGTCGACGTGGTGGCCGCGCCCTGGTTCACCAAGTTCCCGCTCAATGACCTGGTCGCCGACGCGCTCGCGGAGGTCCGACCCGACCCCGATCGCCTCCGCATCCTGGTCGGCCACGGCGGGCTGCTCGGCATCGATCGCGCCGATCCCGCGTTGATCGACCGAGACGGGCTCGAGCAGGCGCTCGCGGACCGGCGCGTCGACGTCGCGATCCTCGGCGACCGGCACTCGTGCACCGAGGTCGCGCCCCGGCTCTGGTACCCCGGAACGCCGGAGGTCACGCGCCATCGCGAGACCGATCCCGGCCACGTCCTGGTCGTCGAGATCGACGACGCCTCGCACGAGGTCGCCGTCACCCCCGTGCGGGTCGGCCGATGGTCGTTCCTCACGTTGGAGGCTCCGCTCGACGGGCCGCAGGACCTCGAGCTGCTCGAGACCGCACTCGAGGAGGTCGAGGACAAGCACCTCACCGCGGTGCGCCTGGTGCTGACCGGCACGCTCACCGTGGGCCAGAAGGCGCGTCTCGACTCGTTGGTGGAGCAGAGTGCCGATCGGTTCGCCGCCGTCCGTGTGTGGGAGCGGCACAGCGACCTCGCCGTCCGGCCCGACGACGAGGAGTTCCGCGACCTCGGCCTCACCGGCTTCGCCGCCGACGCCGTCGACGATCTCGTGGCCCAACTCGACACCGAGCACGCCCAGGAGGCGCGCGACGCGCTGGGGCTGCTCTACCGTCTGGTCGGCGGGCCCACGCGGGGGCGCGCATGAGGTTGCTGCGGATGGTCCTGGAGAACTTCCGGGGCATCGAAGGGCCGCGGGAGATCGTCTTCGCCGAGCGCGGCATCACCCTGGTGGAGGGCCCCAACGAGGCCGGCAAGTCCTCCATCGCCGAAGCGCTCCGTCTCGTGCGCGACTTCAAGGCGTCGTCCCAGGCTGCCGACGTCCGGGCGGTCCGGCCCACGCACGTCCAGGCCGACCCGCGCGTCGAGATCGAGGTGCGCAGCGGGCCGTATCACCTCGTGTACGCCAAGACCTTCGGACGCAAGGGCACGACCCGGCTCACCGTTCACGCCCCGCGTCCGGAGAGCCACACCGGCGACGCCGCACACGACCGGGCCTCGGCCATCTTCGCCGAGACGGTGGACGCCGAGTTGTGGCGCGCCCTCCATCTCGTCCAGGGACAGCCGCTGGATCAGCCGGTGCTCGCGGATCTCGAACCGCTGCACCTCGCGCTCGCCGAGCGCGACGCCGGCGAGGGGGCCGAGGTCCATGCCGATGTGCTGGATCGGGTCGAGGCGGAGTACCTCACGTACTTCACCGCGACGGGCCGGCCCACCGGCGACTACGCCCGGCTACGGGACGCGCTCGACGCCGCCGTCGCTCGCGAGCGCGAGGCCCAGGCGGAGGTCGAGAACGTCGCACGCCTCGTGGAGAAGCACGAGCGGCTGCGGTTGCGGCGCGACGATCTCGCGGTCGAACTTGCCGAGCAGCGCAAGGAGGCACAGAGCCTGCGCGACCGTTCCGACGCGCTCGACCAGCTGCGCGACGAGTGCCGCGAGGCACGGCAGGTCGCCCATGGCGCCGACCAGAGCGCTCTCGCCGCGCGGCGGGCTCAGCAGCGGCGCAGCGAGTTGCTCCAGGAGTTCGAGGCCGCCGAGCAGGCGCTCAGCCAAGCCGAGGAGGCGGCCGCCGCAGCGCAGGCCGAACTCGAGGAGCTGGAAGCCCGCCCGGTGCCGGGCGACCCGGACGGGGCGATCGACGCGGCGCGCGAGGCGCTCGACGACGCTGCCGCCCGGCTCGACGCGGCGCGTGCGGAGTCCGAGTGGCGGCGCGCCAAGGAACGGCTCGATCGGGCTCGCGCCGCCGTGCAGTGCCTCACGGAGGCGTCCGAGACGCTGGCGCAGCACTCGGTCACCGCGGACGTCTTGACCGCGATCGGCGACGCCCACACGCAGTGGCGTACGGCGGAGGCGCGGAGCCTCGCGGGCGCACCCCAGGTCCGCATCGAACGACTCGGCGAGGCGATCCCCACCGTCGACGGCGCGCCGCTGGCCGGCGACACCGCCGAGATGGCGGCGCTGCGCACCACGGTGGTCGAGGTCGCCGACGGTGTTCGCGTCACGGTCGCGCCGGACGCCGAGATCGCCGAGCGCGCGGACGATGCCGAGCAGGCGCGGCGGGCCTACGAACGGCTCCTCGCCCAGGTCGGGGCCACCGATCTCGACGATGCCCGCGGGCGGGCCGCCCAGCGCGACGAAGCACAGCGTCAGGTCGACAGCGCCACCGCCGAGCTGCGGGCCGCGCTCGACGGCGCCACGGAGGCGGAGCTCGCCGCCGACGTCGCGGCACTGGACCAGCGGCGTTCGCAGGTCGACGACGTTCCCGAGGTCAACGAGGCGCGTGCCGCCCACGAGTTGGCCAAGCAGCGGTACGAGCACGTGGTCCGGGACTCGCAGCAGGCGCGCGAGGAGCGCGCTCGCCGGGCGGCGGTGGCGCAGGCGCTACGCGACCGCGTCGTCTCGGCCGGTGCCGACGTGGCGCAGGCCGCGGCACGCCTCGATCGGGCCGCGGCGGCGCTGGACGCGGCGCGGGCGGAGGCGAGCGACGACGACGTCGCCGCAGCGCTCGAACGTGCCGACGAGGCCCGGATTCAGGCACTCGCGACCGTCGAGGCCCTCGACCGCGACTTGCGCGAGCACGGCGCCGACCAGATCGCCGCCGACCTCGCCACCGCCGAGGAGGTGCTCGGGTCAACGGAGCGCCGGGCCCAGCAGCTGGCCGAAGAACTCGTCGGCGTGGACGCTCAACTGGAGCTGCTCGGGCGCGACGGCCTGCAGGACGCGGCCAACCGCGCCGCGGAGCAGGTCGCCGATCTCGAACGGCGCTGGGCGTCGATGGACGCCCGGGCGAGAGCCGCGCGACGTCTCCACACCACGCTCGCCGAGCACGCGCAGCGGGCGCGCCAGCGCTATGTGCGCCCCTTCCGCGAGGCCATCGTCGACCTCGGCCGGACGGTCTTCGGCGAGGGGTTCGATGTCGAGATCAGCGACGACCTCGCGATCGTGAGCCGTACGCTCGACGGCCGGACCGTCCCGTTCTCGTCGCTGTCCGGAGGTGCTCGCGAACAGCTCGGGGTGCTCGGGCGCGTCGCCACTGCCCGTCTGGTGAGCGAGGAGTCCGGCGCCCCCGTGGTACTCGACGATGCCCTCGGTTACGCCGATCCGATCCGGCGCC
>NZ_RDBF01000040.1 GCF_003674095.1 Aeromicrobium phragmitis | reverse complement strand
GCCACGAGGGCATCCCCGTCCTGGGTGATCTGCTGAACCTGATTCGTTCGGCCCCGGACGAGCTGCGGCAGATGGCTCTCGATCGCGGGGAGCTTGATCGCTACCGCGCCACCACGCAGGACCTTGAGGCGGCTCTGATCGCCTTGGTCGACGATGATCGTCTCGGCGCGCTGTTCAACACCCAAACCACAGAGACGATGGATCTGAGCCGCCCGGTTGTCTTTGACGTTTCGAGCCTGAACGACGAGGACGACGCGATCAAAGCTGCGGTACTCATGTCGTGCTGGTCGGCCGGCTTCGGTGCCATCAACGTCACCCATGCTCTCGCCGATGCCGGTCTTGAACCGCAGCGACGATTCTTCGTGGTGCTCGATGAGCTTTGGCGGACGTTGCGCACTGCCCCTGGCCTGGTCGATCGCGTCGACGCGTTGACCCGGCTCAACCGCCAGTGGGGCGTCGGGCAGGCGATGATTTCGCACACGACCGACGACCTCAAGGCGCTCCCGAGCGCTGAGGATCGTGCCAAGGCCCTCGGATTCGTCGAGCGCGCCGGTTTCGTCGTCCTCGGTGGCGTTCCTTCCCGGGAGGTTGACGCGCTGTCGGCGGTCATCAG
>NZ_RDBF01000039.1 GCF_003674095.1 Aeromicrobium phragmitis | reverse complement strand
ACTCGGCATGAAGGGCTGGGAGCCAGGCAGACAGCGCCTCCCGGTCGCCGCGTCCGAGATCGTGAAGCATGCTGTCGAGGGACACTGCTGTCATGACACCGCCGGGGCGGGCGAGACGCCGCTCTACGGCGCATCGCAGGCCTCGTGCGAGCGCTCGGTCCACGACCGTGCGCCGGTGGTCCCGGTCGTTCCACGGCGCACGGAGAAGATCAGGGGCCACCGGGTGCGTGCGCTGCTGCACCGCGAGGGCGACGAGCGTCCATCGCAGGGCCGGGAAGCTGCCGATCTCGACGGGAGGCGCAGCGACCCATCGGGCGAGGACTTCCGGATGATCGAGTGCAAGCGGGAGCCCGACATCTCGAAGAACCTGTTCCGCCCGCTCCGGATCCGCGGACCGCGCAGCGGCACGCAGGCGTTCGAGCGCGACCGCGTCATCGCGATCCCCGTCAAGCGCGCCCAACCTTCGGGCTCCTGCCCCGCGCAACACCCTCCAGGCCTCCGCGGTGAGCCGCTCCGGTTCGTCGATCACCAGCACGAGGGGACCTTCGGTCTCGTATCGCATGCATCGCCTTCGTCATCGCTCGGCCTCCCCCCGCCAGGCGCCGCCCGAACGGGCGGTCACAGATGAGACGGCGGGACCGAAACAATCTCACGCAGACTCCGAC
>NZ_RDBF01000038.1 GCF_003674095.1 Aeromicrobium phragmitis | reverse complement strand
TGTCGGACAGGACGCGTTCGACGGTGACGCCGCGGTCGGCGAACCACTCGACGGCTCGCTGCAGGACACCGATGGCGCTGGCTGCGGTCTCATCGGGACAGAACTCGGCGTATGCGACGCGGGAGTGAACATCGATCACCGTGTGGAGGAATGCCGTGCCGATGTTCGGGTGGCCTTTTGGTGTCCGGCCAGTCCGCAACGCTGTCTGAGCCTTGTTGCGATAGCCGCGCTGCTTTCCGACGTAGCGCCAACCGCCGCCGTCGGGGATGTTGCCGAACTTGGTGACGTCGACGTGGATCAGCGAACCCGGACGCGGGTGCTCGTAACGCCTGATCGGCTCCCCGGTGACCCGATCGATGTGGCGGAGCCGATTCAAGCGACAGCGCACCAGCACCGCGTGCACCGTTGACGGCGCGAGTCCGAGCCGGCCTCCGATCTGCACTGGCCCCAGCCGGTGGCGCCAACGCAGGGTCACGATCTGACGCTTGACGTGCTCGGGAGTGCGGTGCGGACAAGACCTGGGCCGGCTCGACCGGTCGACCATCCCGGCCGGTCCCTCAGCACGGAACCGGGCTGCCCATTTGCGGGCGGTCACGGTCGAGACCATGAACATCCTGGCCGCCTCCGACGGCTTCCAGCCGTCCTCGATGATCAGACGGGCCAGACGAAGACGTGCTCGTGGTGTGAGGGCAGCGTTAGCGTGGACCATGAAGGCCTCCTCGGTGCGAAACGGAACC
>NZ_RDBF01000037.1 GCF_003674095.1 Aeromicrobium phragmitis | reverse complement strand
TGGGAACTTCCGACGACCGGAGTCTCCCGGTGTGCTCGGCCTCGGAACGGCCGGAACGGTCATTCTTGTGGGCGGAGCGCTCATCATCGCCTTGGTCGTCGCTCTCGGGCTCTGGCTCGTCGCAGCTCCGCTGGTTCTCGTCTGGCTGCTCGCCTTAGGCGCTGTTGGTGTCCGGGACCGTCACGGACGGAACCTAGCGATGCGAGTCGGCAATCGGGTCGGCTGGTCAATGACCCGGCGACGTGGCCAGAACCTCTACCGCGGCGGTCCGACCACGCACGGCTCCTTCACGCCGCCTGGAATCCTGGCCACCACCAAGCTCCACGAGGCTCGCGACGCCTACGACCGGCCATTCGCGGTGATCGAATACCCAGCGGTCGGGCACTACGCGGTGGCCGTCGAGGTCTCTCCTGAGGGCGCGTCCCTCGTCGACGCCGATCAGGTCGACGTATGGGTAGCAGGCTGGGGGCAGTGGCTCGCCAACCTTGGCCAGGAGCTCGGTGTCGTCGGCGCTCAAGTGACGGTCGAAACAGCGCCGGATACCGGCGCACGATTGAAGCGCGAAGTACAGCGCCGCCTCGATCCGAACGCCCCTGACCTTGCTAAAGCCGTTCTCGGTCAGGTCGTGCACGACTATCCCGCGGGCGCCTCCCTCGATCGGGCGTGGGTCACGGTGACGTTCCGCGGGCAGAGCGCAGCTGGCCCGAAGCGAACCACGGCGGACGTGATCGCTGACCTTGCCTCCCGCC
>NZ_RDBF01000036.1 GCF_003674095.1 Aeromicrobium phragmitis | reverse complement strand
AGGTCGGCATCGGCGACCTCCTCCAGCGTCGAGCGGAACGCCTCGACCAACTGGTGCGGCAAGTGCCGGACGAATCCGACCGTGTCCGACAGCGTGTAGATGCGGCCGTCAGGCGTCTGGGTGCGACGCGTGGTGGGGTCGAGGGTCGCGAAGAGTGCATCCTCGACGAGGACGCCCGCCTTGGTCAGCCGGTTGAGCAGGCTCGACTTGCCGGCGTTGGTGTACCCGGCGATCGCCACCGAGGGGATCTGGTGACGCTGACGGTTGGCGCGCTTGGTGTCGCGGGTCCCCCGCAGCTCGGCCAGCTCCCGACGCAGCTTCGCCACCCGCGCCTGAATGCGGCGGCGGTCCGTCTCGAGCTTGGTCTCACCGGGGCCGCGGCCGCCGATGCCCTCACCGCCGGCCGCGCGACCGCCGGCCTGACGCGACAGGTTGCCGCCCCAGCCGCGCAGCCGCTGAGTCTGGTACTGCAGCTGCGCCAGCTCGACCTGCGCCTTGCCCTCCGCGCTCTTCGCGTGCTGCGCGAAGATGTCGAGGATCAGCGCCGTACGGTCGACGACCTTGGCGTTGACGCGGTCCTCGAGGTTGCGCAGTTGGCTGGGTGCGAGCTCGCCGTCGCAGATGACGGTGTCCGCGCCGCTGGCCTCCACTGCAGCACGCAGCTCCTCGACCTTGCCGCGGCCGATGTAGGTCGCCGGGTCGGGCTTCTGCCGCCGCTGCACGAGTGCGTCGAGCACCTCCGAGCCAGCGGTCTC
>NZ_RDBF01000035.1 GCF_003674095.1 Aeromicrobium phragmitis | reverse complement strand
CGACGTGTGCGCCGTCGAGCTGCCGGGTGCGCTCGCCGATACACAGGAAGTGACCCGACACGTCGTACGGCAGCTGCGTCCGCGAATCGATGCGGGTGAGTGCGTGTTCGTACTCGAGGATGAGTGCCTCGTGGGAGGAGTAGAAGTCCACGGTATGGAGCTCGGCCGGGTCGGCGCCGATGGCCTCCATGAACGCGAGCGCCCGGTCGATCTCGGCGCCCATCCGCTCGTACCGCTCCCCCACGGGGCTGTTGCGGACGAAGTCGGTGTTCCACACGTGCATCTGTCGCAGATCGGCGTATCCGCCGGTGGTGAACGCGCGGATGAGGTTCAGCGTGGCGCTCGAGGCATGGTAGACGTCCAGGAGGCGCTGCGGGTCGTGACGACGCGCCTCCGGGGTGAAGTCGAAGCCGTTGACGGCGTCGCCCCGGTAGGCCGGCAACGTGACGCCCTCACGGGTCTCGGTGTCGCTGGAGCGGGGCTTGGCGAACTGCCCGGCGAGACGGCCGACCTTGACGACCGGCACGCTCGCGGCGTACGTCAGCACGACGGCCATCGACAGGAGCACGCGCAGCTTGTTCCGCGTGTTCTCCGCCGTCACGCCCTCCAGAGTCTCGGCGCAGTCGCCGCCCTGAAGGAGGAACGCCTCGCCACGGGCCACCGCGGCCATCTTGTCGCGCAGCGCGTCGCATTCGCCCGCAAACACGAGCGGCGGCATCTTCCGCAGCGTGTCGACCGCACGATCGCGCTCGACCTGATC
>NZ_RDBF01000034.1 GCF_003674095.1 Aeromicrobium phragmitis | reverse complement strand
GGGTCCGGGTCACCGACACCTTCGGTGAACGAATCTCCCAAAGCCACGAAACGTCGAAAAGTCACGAACCTACGGTACTCGGCGGTAACTAACGCGCCTGCTCCCGGTAGGGATGTGCTCACGGGCGGCTCACCTCGGCGGCCGCTCCAGAGACGGCACCTGTCGATATCCGGGAATGGAGCCATCGCATAAGGGGCATAGCCGCGATGGAGACGAAGAAAACGCAAAACTGCGACCTCGACCACCGAGAACGGTGAAGATGGGTGTGGGCTGTTGCTGGCGTTCTGACTTGTATCGAGACTGACGCCCTGCGGGTTGTCTTGGAGTGGACGTGTCGGCGTTGGTGGCGGCGTTGTCTGGCAGGTAGTGAGGGGCCGAGCCGGGCGGGGTTGTGACTTGATAGGAACCTGCCGCGATCAGGCTGGCTCATCACCGTGGTGTCCGCCCGGCTCGGTGAAGTCATCCTCCACATCAGTGAAGGAGACAGATCGCAGTGTCCAGGATGACCATGACCGAGCCGGCCACGCAAGTGGTGTTCGCCGGTATCGATACCCACAAGGTGACTCATCACGCGGCGGTGATCGATGCTGACGGCCGCCGGATTGCTGATCGGGAGTTCACCACTGGCAGCGCTGGGTGCCGGGCGTTGATCGACTGGCTGGGCCAGTGGCAGGTCGAGCGGGTCGGGGTCGAGCAGACCGGCACCTATGGTGCGGGGCTGACCCGACTACTGGACCAGGGCGGCTACCAGGTGTTCGACGTCAACACCCCCGACCCGGCCGTCAGGGCCACCGTGGGTA
>NZ_RDBF01000033.1 GCF_003674095.1 Aeromicrobium phragmitis | reverse complement strand
GCAGCCCTTCGTCACGCAGACCGAGGCGCATGCCGCGGACGCCGAGCGCGGGGTTGGGCTCGTCGGGGATCGTCGCGAACGCGACGGGCTTGTCCGAGCCGGCGTCGAGCGTGCGCACGACGACCTTGCGCTCCCCCATCGGCTCGAGGACCTCGGCGTAGATCCGGGCCTGCTCCTCAACGGAGGGCTCGGTGTCGCGGTCGAGGAAACACAACTCGGTGCGGAACAGACCCACGCCTTCGACGGGCTTCTGTGCAGCGTTCTGCGAGGACGCACCGTCCTGCACGTTGGCGAGGATCTCGACGCGGTGGCCGTCCGACGTGCCGCCGGGTCCGGTCCACGAGGCGGCTGCCTCGCCCACGAGGCGCGCCGACTCGGTGCGCGTCTCGATGACCTCGGCGTCGGGTTCGATGACGACGTCACCCGTCGCGCCGTCGACCAACACGACCGTGCCGGTCTCGATCGCGTCGAGCCCCTCGACACCGACGACGCACGGGATGCCGAGCTGGCGCGAGATGATCGAGGTGTGGCTCGTGGGTCCGCCCAGGGACGTGGCGATGGCGACCACGACCGACGGGTCGAGGCCGGCGGTGTCGGCCGGCGCGAGGTCGTCGGCGCACAGCACGGACGGCTCGGACGGCGCGGGAATGCCCGGCTCCGGCTGCCCGGAGAGTTCGGCGAGGATGCGATCGTGTACGTCGCGCAGATCGGTCACCCGTTCGGCCATGAGGCCACCTGCCGCGGTGAACATGGCGATGAGGTCGTCGATGGCGCCGCCGACGGCGGCGTAGAGTCCGTTGCCTTCGCCCAGTCGCTTCTGCACCAGCGACACCAGGCCGC
>NZ_RDBF01000319.1 GCF_003674095.1 Aeromicrobium phragmitis | reverse complement strand
AGCATCCTCATCTGTCATGGTCATCAGTGTCGTCCTTCAATCAGGAGACGAACCACTTACACAAACCATCTGACACGCCCACCGTTCCTCGGTGAGCTTCCAGGCGCCGGCCGCGATGATCGACACGCGCGCCGCATCCAACTGGCCGTTACCGAACGCCGCCCACACGGCCGGCAGGTCATCGCGCGCGGTTTCAGCCTCATGCAGGC
>NZ_RDBF01000318.1 GCF_003674095.1 Aeromicrobium phragmitis | reverse complement strand
CGGCCGGCCTCCCTACTCGACCACCCGGTCGGTAGGTGGTCGAGTAGCCCGGAGCTCTGCGGAGGGCGCATCGAGACCACGCGCTATTCCCTCAGCAGGGTGGCGCGGATTCTCCATCCCCATCGGTTGCCGAGGCGGATGGGTTGGGCGTGGCCGAAGGTCTTGAGCTTGTGGTGATGGCGACACAACGCCCAAAGGTTCTCACCGTTGGTGGGGCCGTGGGGTAGG
>NZ_RDBF01000317.1 GCF_003674095.1 Aeromicrobium phragmitis | reverse complement strand
CGATGCTCGACTTCCTCGACGCCGAACGCGCTCGGATTGAGCGGGAGGTCGAGGCGCAGCAGCGCGACCTCGCGTTCGCGGCAGTGCGGTCGGTGGTCGCCCAGGCGAACGGCTGGTCCGAGCACCAGGTCGCGAGCCGCATCCACGAAGCCGAGACCGCTCGCGATGCCTTGCCGAACGTCTGGAAGGCCTTCAGCACGGGCGAGATTGATGCCGCCCGCGTCTCGGCGATCGC
>NZ_RDBF01000316.1 GCF_003674095.1 Aeromicrobium phragmitis | reverse complement strand
CGAGCATCCTCATCTGTCATGGTCATCAGTGTCGTCCTTCAATCAGGAGACGAACCACTTACACAAACCATCTGACACGCCCCATCGTGGCCGAACGCTCGGTCACCATCCACCATGATGAGGACGGCACCGGCAGCCTGTACGCCGAGAACCTGCCGTCGTATGTGTTGGCGGGGATCGATCAGCGGCTCGACCACGCCGCCAAGACCGCCACCGACGATGACCGGACGATCGCTC
>NZ_RDBF01000315.1 GCF_003674095.1 Aeromicrobium phragmitis | reverse complement strand
GAGCCTGTCAAGGTGTTTGTGTAAGTGGGTGCCGTCTCGGTTTCAGAGGTAGGGGTTGATCCGGTCGGGGTAGGCGATGGCGAGTTGGGCCAGAGCTTTCTTCCAGTTCGTGGTGATTTGTCCTTCGACGAGTCGGGGTGAGGCTTTGCGCTCGCTGGCGGGCTTGCCACGTTCCTTCGCTCGTTCTCGAGCTCGTTTGTCTTCGATGTTGCAGATCGCGAGCCACAGCAGCTTCACCACGGCGGCGTCGTTGGGGAAG
>NZ_RDBF01000314.1 GCF_003674095.1 Aeromicrobium phragmitis | reverse complement strand
GAGCGATCGTCCGGTCATCGTCGGTGGCGGTCTTGGCGGCGTGGTCGAGCCGCTGATCGATCCCCGCCAACACATACGACGGGAGGTTCTCGGCATACAGGCTGCCGGTGCCGTCCTCATCATGGTGGATCGTGACTGAGCGTTCGGCCACGATGTCCTCGTAGCGTTTCTCGACTTCGTCGGGTTCGACGCGGGCGATGAACCGCCGCATCCACTGGCGTAGTTCGCCGGTGGTGTGCGTGGCAGCGTAGGAGACGACTTGGCGGTCGAGCT
>NZ_RDBF01000313.1 GCF_003674095.1 Aeromicrobium phragmitis | reverse complement strand
GAGGGCGCATCGAGACCACGTTGCGCATGGTGGTCTCGATACGCTCGGCCGCGGCCGGCCTCCCTACTCGACCACCCGGTCGTAGGTGGTCGAGTAGCCCGGAGCTCTGCGGAGGGCGCATCGAGACCACGCACTACTCCCGCAGCAGGGTGGCGCGGATTCTCCATACCCAGCGGTTGCCGAGGCGGATGGGTTCGGCGTGGCCGAAGGTCTTGAGCTTGTGGTGATGGCGACACAACGCCCAAAGGTTCTCACCGTTGGTGGGGCCGTGGGGTAGG
>NZ_RDBF01000312.1 GCF_003674095.1 Aeromicrobium phragmitis | reverse complement strand
ACTGCCCGTCTGGTGAGCGAGGAGTCCGGCGCCCCCGTGGTACTCGACGATGCCCTCGGTTACGCCGATCCGATCCGGCGCCAGCGGATGCTCGCCACCTTGCACCGCATCGCTCGGGAGGGCACGACGCAGATCGTGGTGCTGACCTGCGAGCCCGGCCGCTTCGACCGGCTCGCCCCCGACGCGTACGTCCGACTCGAGGCTTAGGCGAGCGCCTGCTCGAGGTCGGCCACGAGGTCGTCGATGTCCTCGATGCCGACCGAGAGCCGGACGAGGTCGT
>NZ_RDBF01000311.1 GCF_003674095.1 Aeromicrobium phragmitis | reverse complement strand
GGCATGAAGGCGACCGTCTTCGTCGACGTCGTCGACGCGTGGTCGTACGTGGGGTCCGTGCGTTTCGAGCGGGCCGCCGCGATGTACACGATCCTCACCGGCGAACCGGTCGAGATCGGCTACCGCGCCTGCCGCGTCCCCGGGGCCCCCACGGCCGAGGAGGTCGTGGCCGCCGCGCGGATCAGCGCCATCGAGCTCAACGTCGAGGAGATCGTGCCCGCCGACTCCACCGACGCCTGGCGATTGCTGACCTGGGCGATGGAGTCCGGCGAGGCGGTGCAG
>NZ_RDBF01000032.1 GCF_003674095.1 Aeromicrobium phragmitis | reverse complement strand
ACGCGCAGCGGCCGGCCGCGCTCACGCAGCGACCAGTCGGCGACGGCCCCGAGGGTGTCCGCCGACGCGTCCTCAACGCGCAGCGCGGCGGCGTCGGGCATCGCGCCGATACCGAAACCGTCGAGGACGAGGATCGTCGCCGATCGGTGCGAGCCAGCGGTCATGCCACACGCCTTCCCACGGGGTCGTAGATGCCGTCCAGCTGCGGCCGTCCGGTCCCGACTCCGGAGACCACCGCGACCCGGGACCGGGTGACGAAGATCTGCGTCCGGAGGGCCATGACGGCGGTGTCACCGATCGTGGCCTCGGGACCGTCATCGACCCAGGTGAATCGCCGGTAGTAGTCGATGCTCGCTGCCGGGGCCTTGTGCAGTACCGCACGCCGCCGCCCTCGGGGCGTCGCGACGATCACGTGACGGGCATGTCCGCGGTGGTAGAAGCCGCCTCCGAACACGCTCGGAGCAGTGCCCAGCTGGGCGATCTCGGAGACGTACACGAGCGCCGGCACTTCGCGCAGGTCCATGTCGACGGCATGCTGAGGAGTCGTCCCGGTGAGGGCATGACCCGGCTCACCGAACGCGCCACCCAGTCGCGCGATCTCGGGGATGGAACTGACGCTGGTGTGGCTCGGCAGCGACACGACCGGGTCGATCCCCGCCTCACGCATCGCCTTCGCGGCCGCCTGCACGCGGTCGAGCGTGGGCGTGGGCTCGGGACGCCCTGTCTCGGGTTCGAAGCTGAGACACGGGAAGCCGGTGACACCGGCGATCTCCGCTCCCCTCAGTCCTGCGTACCGGTCGAGGCCGTCCGCCACGGCGACGGGTTCGAACCCGCCGTCCTGGCCGGGGTACGTCGATTC
>NZ_RDBF01000310.1 GCF_003674095.1 Aeromicrobium phragmitis | reverse complement strand
CAGGTCGAACCACGGGCTGTTGAGGATGAGGCCCGCGATGCCGCGCGCCCGCGTCCCTCCGGAGCGGTTCATCCGGTCGAGCCACAGCGGCAGGATGAGACCGCCGGTCGAGTGCGCGGCGAGGTACACCGGCACGCCCGTCTCCTCCTGCACGATCCGCAGCGATTCCTCGAGCTCGGCGTCGTAGAAGGCCAAGTCCGAGACGTAGTGCGCGGTATGCCCGTCGCGCAGGGACCGCCCGCACTTGCGCAGGTCGAGGGAGTAGAAGGCGATCTGCCGGTC
>NZ_RDBF01000309.1 GCF_003674095.1 Aeromicrobium phragmitis | reverse complement strand
GAGAAGGCCAAGGTGTTCGAGGCGATGCGGCCCTTCGATCCGTCGCGCGTCGTCTACGGGCAGTACGAGGGGTACCGGGACGAGGAGGGCGTGGACGAGGACTCGTCGACCGAGACGTTCGTCGCGGTGGAGGCCTACGTCGACAACGAGCGATGGGCGGGCGTGCCGTTCTATCTGCGGACGGGAAAGGCGATGGCCGAGAGTCGTCGCACGATCACACTGACCTTCCACACGCCGCCCGGCCGCCGCTTCGGGGACCAGATCGACGAGCCGGACAAGCTC
>NZ_RDBF01000308.1 GCF_003674095.1 Aeromicrobium phragmitis | reverse complement strand
GCTGGCTCGGCGAGGCCGGCGGCGTCCCGGTGCCGGAGGTGCTCGGCGTCGATGACGAGTGCCTCGTCCTCGCCTGGGTCGAGCCGGGCAAGCCCACCCCCGAGCTCGCCGAGCAGTTCGGCCGTGAGCTGGCCGTCACCCACCGCGCCGGCGCTCCGCACTTCGGCGCCGACCGCGACGGCTACATCGGTCTCGCGCCGCTGCCCAACCGCCCGCTGCCGACGTGGGAGGAGTTCTACGCCTCCCGGCGGGTCATGCCGTACGTGCGGGCCGCTCTCGACCG
>NZ_RDBF01000307.1 GCF_003674095.1 Aeromicrobium phragmitis | reverse complement strand
TGACCCCGACCTCAGCGAGCGGCACTTCCAGGTCGAAGGAGGCTGACTCGCCGGGCTCCAGGTCCCCGACCTCGTCGAACAGCCCCGGTGTGATGATCCGGTCGCCGATGTACGTCGTGTCGTCGGTCGCGACCGCCTCGACCTGGTCGCGTGTGGTGAACGGCGAGCGCGCCATCACGAGATAGGCCTGAACGGCCGTCCACTCCGACGTGCCCGTGTTCTCGATCGTCCCCGACAGCTGGATCGTGGCGTCAGGGTCGAGGCGGGCGGGGCTGAGGGCGTC
>NZ_RDBF01000306.1 GCF_003674095.1 Aeromicrobium phragmitis | reverse complement strand
GAGGAAGGCCTGGCCCTTGCCGCTCGCGTCGGCGGCGGTGCCGAGCAGATCGGAGAGGTTGAAGCCGAACTTGGCGAGCACGAGCACGCTGATGAGCAGCGTGCCGAACATCAGCAGCACGGCTTTGACGATCTGCACCCACGTGGTGCCCTTCATGCCGCCGACGACGACGTAGAAGATCATCAGCACGCCGACGGAGACGATCGTGATGTTCTTCGCCGCCTGGCTGTCGACGCCGAGCAGCAGCGCGACGAGTGCGCCCGCGCCGACCATCTGCGCCAGC
>NZ_RDBF01000305.1 GCF_003674095.1 Aeromicrobium phragmitis | reverse complement strand
CTCGCCAAGCGGCACGGGTTCAGCGACGCCCAGATCGGTGAGCTGCGCGACATGCGCGAGGATGTCGTGCGCGGCGTCCGCCACGCGCTCGGAGTGCGTCCGGTCTACAAGACGGTCGATACGTGCGCCGCCGAGTTCGCCGCCCGCACGCCGTACCACTACTCCTCGTACGACGAGGAGACCGAGGTGATGCCGCGCGAACGTCCGGCCGTGCTGATCCTCGGCAGCGGTCCCAACCGCATCGGCCAGGGCATCGAGTTCGACTACTCGTGCGTCCACGCCGC
>NZ_RDBF01000304.1 GCF_003674095.1 Aeromicrobium phragmitis | reverse complement strand
TCGCCTCAGCGTCGGCACGGGCATAGTCGGCCTGCGCCTGCGCGGAGAGATCGTCGGCGCGGTTCCAGGTCTCGTTCGCCTGGGCGGCGTCCGCGTCACCGGGCTCTTCGGAGGCGAAGTCCGCCGCACTCTTGACCTTGGAGGTCATCGCGCTCGCTGCGTCGCTCGCAGTCTCGGTGACCTTGTCGCTCACGGTGCTCGCGACGTCCGCGGCCTTGTGACCAGCATCAGAAGCGGCATCGCGAGCGACGTTCTGCACGGTGTCGACCGTGCTCTGCACCGGTT
>NZ_RDBF01000303.1 GCF_003674095.1 Aeromicrobium phragmitis | reverse complement strand
GGGGACTCGGTCGAAGTGCTGCGCTCCATCACCACCGCTGAGGAACCGCCCTACCTGAAGGTCGCGACCTTGGTGGACATGGAGGGCGGCACGTGGGCGCCGATCGACGATCCCGACGGGCTCCCTTACGAGCAACCGCTCGAGGACATCGATCCGGACATCGAGAGCACCGTGGAGGAGATCAGCATCGCGGTCGACGACCTCGACTCGACGATGCTGCCGATGCCGTACCCCGCCGAAGGCGTCCGCGGACTGGTGGGCACGTGGTCCTGGCATCCCGTCGGC
>NZ_RDBF01000302.1 GCF_003674095.1 Aeromicrobium phragmitis | reverse complement strand
TCACTCTCGGCGAAGAGTTGCGGTTCGGGCTCTCCGGGCTCGCTCGTCTCGGTCGGCGTCGGGGTCGGCGTGGGTGTCGGCGTCGCCGAGGGGCTCGGGGTGGCGTTCAGCGGGGGCAGATCGGCACCGGTGATGCCCGTCGCCGTGAACACGGTCGCTCCCAGCAGTCCTGCGGCGATGCCCAATGCGGCACCGACGATCGCCATCCAGGAGACGGCGCGTACGGCCGGCTTCTTGGCCCGTTCCAGGTCGATGTCGTCGTCCGTGTCCACGAGACGAGTGTACGGC
>NZ_RDBF01000301.1 GCF_003674095.1 Aeromicrobium phragmitis | reverse complement strand
GCAGGCCAAGGAAGTGCGCGCCTGGGCCAAGGAGCAGGGCATTGAGGTGCCGGCTCGTGGGCGAATTCCGGCGGAGGTTCTCGAGAAGTACAACGCCGCCAACTGAACACATGCAGGACGAAGGCCCCAGCTCGTGGAGCTGGGGGCGGTGTCAAGTCGTGGAAGCAACGAGTAGTCGGTTGAAGGCTTCGCGTGGGGTGAGGTACCCGAGGGTGGCGCGGGGGCGGTCGTTCATTTCTTCCGCGATGGCGGTGAGGTGGGGCTGGTGGGTTGTTATCTGGGTGCCTTT
>NZ_RDBF01000031.1 GCF_003674095.1 Aeromicrobium phragmitis | reverse complement strand
GGGCGTGTCAGATGGTTTGTGTAAGTGGTTCGTCTCCTGATTGAAGGACGACACTGATGACCATGACAGATGAGGATGCTCGCGCTGAGCGTCGCCGGCAGCAGGCGGAGGGTGCGCGAAGGCTCGCTGAGTCCGGTGTGCTTGATGACTTGTTCGCGAAGATCGATGCGGGCGAGATCGAGTTGGAGGGCTCGGATGGGCTGATCCAGCAGCTGATTAAGACGGGTCTGGAACGCGGGCTTCAGGCCGAGCTTTCGGATCATTTGGGCTATGACAAGGGCGATCCGGAAGCAGCGTTGCATCCGAACTCGCGTAACGGCTCCTATCCGAAGACCGTCGCCTCGCAGGTCGGTGAGATCGATCTGGCGATCCCTCGTGACCGCGACGGCAGCTATGTGCCTCGTCTCGTCCCGGTCGGTTCGCGGCGTCTCGGTGGTCTGGACGAGATGATCGTTTCGCTCTATGCCGGCGGGATGACGCTGCGGGACATCGAGCATCACCTCGTCTCAACGATTGGGGTTGAGACCAGCTACGAGACGATCAGCAAGATCGTCGATGAAATCGGTGAGGCCGTGCTCGCGTGGCAGCGCCGACCGCTTGAGATGTTCTATCCGGTCATCTACCTGGACGCGATCGTGGTCAAGGTCCGAGACGGCGGCCACGTCAGGAACAAAGCCGCTCACATCGCCGTCGGCGTCGACATGGACGGCGTCAAGCACGTGCTGGGAATCTGGGTCCAAGCGGTCGAAGGAGCAAAGTTCTGGGCCACCGTGTGCGCCGAGCTCGCCAACCGCGGCATCCGCGACGTGCTGATCGTCTGCTGCGACGGGCTCACCGGATTCCCCGAAGCGATCGAGGCCACCTGGCCTGAATCG